>UQHB01000033.1 GCA_900540735.1 uncultured Megasphaera sp.
TACACGAAATCTACTGTGAGTTTTTTAGTTGTCGCACTTTATTTTACAATCTATCTTTTCAAAAACTTTTTTATATTTTTTCGGCCAAACCGCTATCTCGCCTCCATTTAGTAGTGAGGAACTTCCTCAGATTGGAGGCAATTATGCAAGAGAATATCACAACATCAATTCCGGTTTCTGCTGCTCCTAAGTCCATCCAGCAGGCCGATATCGAGCAGGATTATAACTTCTTTCAGGCGCAGAAAGTGGCTGAAAACATGTTTGAGCTTGGACTTATTTCCTTGTCAGAGTTCAACAAATTATCGCTGAAAAATCGTGAGACATTCTCTCCATTTTTGGTGGAGATTATGCCCGAAATCCGTTGATATATAAGGCTTTCAGAGCTAATATGTGACACTAACGAAGGGAGGTGAACTACCGTGAAGAAGGTAACAAAAATCGAAGGTGTACAAAATAATAGCACCCAAAAGAAGAAACTCAGAGTCGCTGCCTACTGCCGTGTTTCAACAGGCAGTGATGCTCAGCTGGAAAGTCTGGAAGCACAGAAAACCCATTATGAGCGATACATCAATTCCCGTGAGGATTGGCAGTTCGCCGGTCTCTACTTCGATGAAGGTATCACAGGCACAAAAGCTGAGAAGCGTCCGGAGCTACTTCGCCTGATTTCGGATTGTGAATCAAAGAAAATCGACTTTGTTATCACCAAATCCATCAGCCGCTTTTCTCGAAACACGACTGACTGCTTGGCACTCGTAAGAAAACTGCAGAGCTTGGATATTCCGCTTTTCTTTGAGAAGGAAAAAATAAACACCGGCTCAATGGAAAGTGAGCTCTTCCTTGCCATTCTCAGTAGTATGGCTGAAGGTGAATCCACTTCCATTTCCGAAAATGCCAAGTGGTCCATTAAGCGCCGCTTCCAGAACGGAACCTTCAAGCTGAGCTATACGCCCTACGGCTACGATTGGGATGGCGAGAACATAGTCGTCAATCCAGAGCAGGCCGAAATTGTAAAAAAGATATTTGCTGATGTCCTTTCCGGCAAAGGGACTCAGGCTATTGCTGATGAGCTAAATGCAGATGGTATTGCGTCCAAGAAAAACAGCAAATGGACCGCTACTACCATTCGAGCCATCCTTGCCAACGAGAAATATACCGGTGATGTTATTTTTCAAAAGACCTATACCGATGAGAACTTCAATCGTCACATCAATTACGGTGAGGTTGACCAATACATGGCTCCAGACCACCATGAAGCGATTATCAGCCATGAAGATTTTGACGCTGCCAATGCACTGGTCGCACAAAGAGCTTCTGAGAAAGGTATCGAAAAAGGCAATGGTAAATACCAGCAACGCTACGCATTCTCAGGAAAAATCATCTGCGGAGAATGTGGCGACACCTTCAAGCGCAGGATTCATCCTTGCACTACCTATAAATATGTAGCCTGGACCTGCAATACACATTTGAAGAACACAAGTGCCTGTAGCATGAAGTACATCCGAGATGATGAGATAAAGGCCGCTTTCGTAACGATGCTGAACAAGCTAATCTACGGACATCGCCTAGTACTTGCTCCTTATCTGAAAGCCCTTGAAAATTCCTCTGGCGACGAAGCTATCCAACGCATTCAGCACTTGGAGCTTCTTCTGTCCCAGAATAGCGAACAGCGAGAAACCTTAACAAAGCTGATGGCGCAGGGTTACATCGACCAGATTTTATACAATCAGGAGACAAATGCACTCCTCCTGCAGGCAGAGACTTATCGTTCAGATATTGAAGCTATCACCATCTGCATGACCGGTGACTCGGCAAAGGTTACGGAAACAAACCTATTGCTCCACTTTGTGTCTCATGCCGATATGCTTACGGCCTACAGTGAGGAGCTTTTTGAAAGCTACGCAGACCACATCGAAGTAGCAAGCCGACATGAAATTCGATTTGTTATGAAATGTGGACTGACATTCACAGAAAGGATTGGTGATTAAATGGGTCACACACCATTTGGCTATCGGATTGAAAATGGCACTGCCGTCATTGACGAGCCTGCTACCGCTAAGCTCCGACAGCTCTATAAGAATTATTTGAGTGGTATGTCCTTATCGAAAGCAGCTGCAAAAGCCGGAATTCCAACCTATCATGGAACCGCTAAGCGATTGATGGAAACAGCCCATTATCTTGGTGATGACTTCTACCCAGCTATCATTGATAAGGATACTTACCAGAAAGCGCAAGAAGAGCGTATACGCCGGGCCACTAAGCTCGGACGGAATAATAAGAAAACACAAATGAGGGAAGTACAGATACCTACCCACTTTTATATGAAAGACGGTGTTGCCTTGCATGATAACCCCGTCAGACAAGCGGAATACCTGTACAGCCTCATAGAAAGTGAGAGTCAATAATGGGAAATGTAATGCTGATTCCTGCGAGACGCCAAGTTGGAAGTAACGCTCGCAAGAAGGAAGAAGAAAAACCGAAGCTCCGGGTCGCAGCGTACTGCCGTGTCAGTACAGACAGCTTCATAGCAGGCTACCAGCTATGAAGCTCAGGTAGAACACTATACAGAATATATTCAGAAGAACCTGGATTGGGAATTCACCGGAATCTATGCCGATGACGGTATATCCGGCACCAACACAAAAAAGCGTGAAGAATTCAACCGCATGATTGATGACTGCAAGGCCGGTAAAATCGATATGATTATTACCAAGTCCATCAGCCGATTTGCCAGAAACACACTGGACTGTCTGAAATACATCAGAGAACTCAAGGACATGAATATTCCGGTCATATTTGAAAAGGAGTCCATAAACACGATGGATGCCAAAGGAGAAATCCTAATCACCATCATGGCATCGCTGGCCCAGCAGGAATCGCAGTCCTTAAGTCAGAATGTCAAGATGGGCTTACAATATCGCTATCAGCAAGGCAAAGTGCAAATCAACCACAACCGCTTCCTCGGTTACACAAAGGATGCCAAAGGCAACCTTGTCATTGACCCGGAACAAGCAGAAATTGTAAAACGCATTTATCGAGAATACTTGGAAGGTCTCAGTATGGATAAGATTGCAGCCGGTCTGGAGCGTGACGGCATTCTCACCGGAGCAGGCAAAGCTAAGTGGCATACCAGCACCATCAACAAGATTCTCCGAAATGAGAAATACATCGGTGATGCTCTTCTCCAGAAGACTTACACCACCGATTTCTTGAATAAAACCAGAGTCAAGAACAACGGCCTCATGCCTCAGTACTATGTGGAAGGTAACCACGAAGCCATTATTCCGAAGGAAATCTACCTGCAGGTTCAGGAAGAACTGGTCCGCAGACGAGTGGTCAAGACCAGTGCCAATGGTAAGAAGCGCAGCTACAGCTACAACCACTGCTTCTCGCAAATCGTCATCTGCGGCGAATGCGGTGAAATGTTCCGTAGGCTCCACTGGAACAATCGAGGTGTCAAGTCCATCGTCTGGTGCTGCATCAGCAGACTGGAATCAACCGGACTGGAATGCCACGCCCGAACCATCAATGAGCTGGTCCTTCAGGATGCCGTCGTCAAAGCAATCAACCAGATGCTTGGAGACAAAAGTAGCTATCAGGCACAGCTGCAGCTTAATATAGCCTCGGTTATCCGAGCTTCACAGGCCACTTCCGTTGAAAACATCGATGAGAAGCTGATGGCCCTACAGCAGGAGCTCATCCAGAAAGCTCAGAGCAAAGAAGTCTACGACGAGATTGCCGATGAGATTTTCAGACTCCGAGAGCTCCGACAGCAGACCACCGTTGACACGGCTGCAAGAGATGAGCAGATAAAGCGAATCAACGACCTGCAAGATTACATCTCACAGCAGACCACCCACCTCACCGACTTTGATGAGTCACTGGTGCGACGCTGGGTCAAGCAGATAACCATCTGGAATGACCGCATCACGGTTGAACTGAAATCCGGTGTCAGCATCGATGTTGATGCATAATTTTATAACGCGCAAAGGCTCCTCACCACTGGAATATATCCGGTAATGGGGAGCCTATTTTTATTCCTTCATAGGTTGTGCAACTGTCTTTACATCAGTATCATACTCTGTGTCTGTAACATCGGACCTAGTGTATCGTTCATCAAATAAATCAATTAAACTTTCTACTTCTCCATAAGTGTTTAATATTATTTGATTTGTGTCTGTATTTACAGTAAATTTACCATGCCATCGTGGTAAGGTATTTATTTTTTCAATTAATTGCTCTTTTGTTAAATTAAACACTCTGGATGTTCCGATTCGCATCATTTTCTTTGCATATTTTGATTTTCCTCTGCTTATATATTCATTCAATTTATCTATATTTTCTACAAGATCCTTTGACGCAATACTTTTCGCAGTCTGATGAGCAGCCTGATAGATATAATCATGAAAGCCAAAATACTTCTGCAACAATGTCGTATTCCTAGTTATCAAATAACCATCAAATATTATAATATCAATCTTGTGAGCTATAGTTAAAAGACTTTCTTTTTGTTCCGAAAATACAACCTTATTTTCAAATCGCATTACTCTAGTCATAAGATTCGTTTTTTTCTTATTGGGAACCATAATCCCCCAAAGATGTTGATATATCCAAAGTGATTTATTGCCCTTTCTAATCTCAAACGCAAGACCAGAAGCACTCGACAAATCATCCTCTTCAAATTCCGCTATTTCTTCTGTATCATTAAGATATTTAAACGGATAAAAACTCTCACCTTGTTCAAAATATAAATATTTATTCTGATTATCAGCCAATTGATGTCCATCTGTATATTGGGCTTCAACGCACAAATAGTGTTCTTTAATAATATCTATAAATAAGTTTTTTAATACAGTTCTAAAATTATCTCCATTCTCATTTATTTGCTCATCCAATGACATTCGTCTCAGCTTCGGGGATTCTTTTGTTACAATATAAGCTTCAAATCCACACAAATTGGTATTTTCACAAAATTCTTTAAAAGTTGACTTAATGTAATTTTCGCCAAATACAGTTTCTGCCATTTCGTATTCCTCCATCTTTATATCTCTTAATCGTTATAGATGAGAAAAACCCCATCTGAAATATACTTTCTTTTTATCACTGCATCTTCTACAATAGGAACACCATGAGTAATTCCAACATAAACTCTATTTGAATGATTTATATCTGATGCCGGATTGACAAACTTAAATGTAAATGTTCGATATTTCATAGCTGATAACACGGGGTTTTGATAAAATGTGTTCGAGTTAATCAGTAAAGCAATCACCATTAACAACAAAACCAAAAAAACTATTAATCCTCTAATAGATGAAACATCGTCTGTTAGTAATGGTAGCACATAAGTTACAAGAAATGTAGCTCCACTGTCATTAGGAGAATCCTCAATCAAAATCTGCTCGCCAGCTGATTTAAATCCTGATTTTTGCATTCCTCTAAATCCAATCGCAATGATAAAAGTGGCTAATAACCACATAAGGCTTATTATAAAGATTACAAAACTACCAAAGTTTTCATTCTTAACGGCTATAGATACTGCTACCAATCCTTTATCCGAAAATAATTTAATAAAAGATACCATCAGATGCCAAAATGTATCGAGTTTAATATGCTTTATTGCCAACAATATGAATAATGGCGCAAATGATTGAAGTACAAGGCTTCTTTTCAAAATCAAATTTTCAGCATTCATTCTAATTCTCCAATCCATAACATCTATTCCACTGCCAAGTTTGTCTCTTAATATCGAGTGGCTTAAACTGCGGTCGTTTCTGACAACAATCCCAGTGCCACAACCTATGACATCTAATCCACAGCCTAAACCCTACCGCATTTTTTCGGTCATCCACTTTTTCTCCGGTCAAGCTAAAAAGTAGATATGTTTCCATACAAGAAAACCGAGCTTTCCGCAAGGCTTCTTACAATGATACCAACCTTACAAAAAGTCCGGAAATACGCCACTTTTTAGCCTTTATTTATCTTTCCTTGACAGCAAACATACCGTCTCAACATGATGGGTGCGGCTAAACATATCTACAGGCTGCACTTTTTGTGGTGCATAGCCGTGGTCATTGAGATAGGCCAAATCCCGCGCCAGCGTAGCCGGATTACACGACACGTAGACGACGCGTTTTGGTTTCGTCCGTGCAATAGCTGCTAGGACGGGCTCGCCACAACCGGCACGAGGCGGGTCGAGGACGATGACATCAGGATGGACACCGTTCTTAATCAGTTCCGGCAATTTATAAACTGCGTCGCCTAAGATAAATTGGGCATTTTTAATGTTGTTATCCTTGGCGTTTTGTACGGCATCTTTAATGGCTGGCGCAACGATTTCAATACCATAGACTTGCTTTGCCTTTTGTGCCAAAAAGAGAGTAATCGTGCCAGTACCGCAATAGACATCGGCAACTATTTCATTCCCTTTTAAATCGGCAAATTGCAAGGCCGTTTCGTAAAGCTTTTGGGCTTGTTCGCTGTTGACCTGGAAGAACGATTGGGCTGAAATATGGAAGGTCAAGGAGCCAATGGAATCGTGAATCGTCGGTGCGCCGTAGATGCCCCGCGTTTTAGGTCCTAAAATGACGTTCGTATGGCGCGTGTTGACGTTTTGGACAATGCTTTTTACGTTCGGCAAGGCCGTGCGCAGCATTTTCACTAAGTCTTTCATATGAGGCACCATGTCTTGAGCTGTGACAAGACAGACCATAATCTCGCCAGTATGGACACCGACCCGGCCCATGACGTGACGGACAATGCCGGTTTGTTTATCTTCGTGATAGGCTGGGATTTTATACTGTATCATCCACTTACGGACGACAGAAGCGATAGCATTGTTCTGTTCCTTTTGAATGGCACAGGTCTCAATATCGATAACTCGATGGGTCGCGGCAGCAAAACAGCCCATAGCCAGTTTGCCTTTACTAGCAAAAGCGACAGGAACTTGCATTTTATTGCGGTAATGCCACGGCGTGTCTGCGCCAATCGTGGGCAAAACGTTAATACCTTGTAAATGACCAATCCGTTCTAATGCATCTTGCACTTGCTGGCGTTTTTCTTTTAGTTCTCCTTCATAACTGAGGTGCTGGAGCTGACAGCCGCCGCACTGGTCATAGACGGGACAGACTGGTTTGACGCGGTCCGGTGATTCCTTACTGATTTTCACTAACTGCGCTACAGCATACTGCTTTTTAAGGAGTGTAATCCGCCCTTCTACAGTTTCACCAGGCAGGGCACCAGGCACAAAAATCGTAAAATTCTCATACCGTCCTACGCCTTCCCCACTCGTACCGAGGCGCAGCACATCTATGGTATAGGACTTCCCTTTCGTGACGGGAATCGTTCTCTGTTCTTTCATATACTTCTTCCTTTTCTTCATAAGATACGAAAGGACTGCCAGCGCAGTCCCTTCATCCACACGTTACTGTATAATTTCACTGACTACCGGCTCGATTTGCTCCGCCTGCGTAGGCGTAACGATAATCTGGTCAGCCACACGCTGGGCAATTTCTTCTAAGGGAGCATCGGCTTTGCCGTATAGCGTAAAGAGCACATCGCCACGTTGAACCGGGTCATACACTTCTTTAAAGAGACGAATACCGACCATTGGGTCGATGGCATCTTCTTTCCGTGCCCGTCCAGCTCCCATGGACATGGCAATATCTCCAAGGGCACGTCCATGAATAGCCGCCACGTACCCCGTATCGGTGCAGACAGCCGTATATACCTTACCAGCCTGCGTTAAGGGCCGTTTTCCAATCCATGACGTGTCGCCCCCTTGGGCTGCAACGAGTTCTTTCCATTTTGCTAGACCTTTGCCGGATGAGACAAGATAGCGGATTTTATCACGAGCCTGTACTTCGTTCGTCCCTTTGCCGCCGAGGATGAGCATTTGCGCACCAATCGCTTCGACGACTTCCATGAGCCGTCGTCCGCCCTTACCTTGGAGTGCTTCGACAGCTTCATCCACTTCGAGGCTGTTGCCAATGGCCGTGCCTAAAGGCGCATTCATGGATGTAACGACCGCTCGTGTCGGTTTACCGGCAAGCTTGCCAATATCGACCATAGTCTGAGCCAGTTCACGAGCCTTTTCTTTCGTCTTCATAAAGGCACCGTCGCCGTATTTTACATCAAGGACGATAGCATCAGCACCAGAAGCGATTTTCTTGCTCATAATGGAGCTCGCAATGAGGGGAATACTTTCAACTGTTGCCGTCGCATCGCGGAGACTATATAAAAGCTTATCAGCCGGTGCAATTTCGCCAGACTGGGTGATCAAGGAAATACCAATATGCCGTACTTGCTCTAAAAACGTCTCTTCCGGTAAGACAACATGAAACCCCGGAATAGCCTCTAGTTTATCGGCCGTACCACCAGTAAAGCCAAGACCGCGGCCGCTCATCTTCGCCACAGGCACACCGGCAGCAGCCACTAAAGGGGCCACAATGAGTGTCGTCGTATCGGCAATACCGCCAGTACTATGCTTATCCACTTTAATACCGGGAATAGATGATAAATCGACAATATCCCCAGAATGAGCCATGGCCATAGTCAAATCCGTCGTCTCCTGCGCCGTCATCCCCTTAAGATACACCGCCATGAGCCACGCCGCCGCCTGATAATCGGCAATCTCCCCAGCCGTATACTCACGGATAAACCGCTCAATCATTTCCCGGCTCAAGACCTGTCCATCACGCTTTGCTTCAATACACTCCATAGGCCACATACCACTCGCCTCCTTCTCTCTCATATAAAAAAGACTACACTAATTGATTTAAAAAACTCGTTCCAAACTGCAATCCCTTAAGTCCAAAATTATCCATAATCGTCTGCCCTAAATCAGCATAGGTCTGGCGCAACCCCAAATCAGCAGCCTTCGTAAAAGCCGGACTATACGCTAATAAAGGCACTTGTTCGCGCGTATGGTCCGTGCCCGTCCACGTCGGGTCGTTACCATGATCGGCCGTAATAAAGAGTAATTCATCATCTTGCAGCTTCGGCAAAAAGTCACCAAGCATGACATCAAAATCTTCAATACATTGGCCGTACCCTTGGACATTACGACGATGACCATACTGGCTGTCAAAATCGACAAAGTTTGCCATTAAGAGGCCTTTTTCATTACGATGTGCTAAGAGCTGTTTCGTCAGTTCTTGCATATCTTCTGTATTATTCGCCGTATGATGCGATTCCGTAAGGCCAACGTGAGCGTAAATATCACCGATTTTGCCGACACCGACGACGCAGAAACCGGCTTCAGATAAATATTCAAAGACCATCTTCCGCTTCGGCATACGACTATAGTCGCGGCGGTCGCCAGTCCGTACGAAATGACCTTGTTCACCAATAAAGGGGCGCGCAATGATGCGGCCTACTTCATATTTGCCAACGCACACTTCACGGCGCGTAATATCGCACATCCGATAGAGTTCATCGAGCGGAATGACATCTGTATGGGCTGCAATCTGGAAGACACTATCAGCCGATGTATAGACAATGGGTTTCTTTGTCTGGAAATGAAGAGGCCCTAAGCGTTCAATAATTTCTGTGCCCGAAGCGACTTCATTGCCAATATAACCGTGCCCTGTTTTTGCCGTAAAGGCATCAAGCAAGTCTTGCGGGAACGCATCGGGGAACGTAGGAAATGGATTTTCTACAGGATTTCCCATAAATTCCCAGTGGCCGCTCGTCGTATCTTTCCCAGCCGAAATTTCCTGCATGCGGCCATAAGCCCCAACGACATCAGTCGGTACAGCGTGGATGTGAGCAATATTCCCTAAGCCTAAACGCCGTAAATTCGGAACTTTTAAGCCGCCAGCAATATGACTATCAATATGACCGAGTGTATCAGCTCCGGCATCACCAAATTTAGCAGCATCCGGCGCATCGCCGCGGCCTACACTATCCATAACAATGACAATAATGCGATTCCATTTCATACGTAATCCCTCCTTTAAAGTCCAGGCAAATATTTCCGTGCCCGTTCAAAATTAGCAATCGTCTTGGCGTCAATAATGACGTTATTTTCAATCATTTTTTCTACTTCTTGAGGTGTATAATACTCTAAATTCATGAATTCGTCAGGGTCTAAATGCTGTTTCCCAGCATGTAAATCCCGTGCTAAATAAAGATGGATTTTTTCATTGCAAAAGCCTGGCGACGTGTAAATGTAGCCAAGGGGAATGATTTCACCAGCTGTTACGCCAGCTTCTTCTTCTAATTCTCTAGCAGCGCATTCATCGACAGATTCGCCGTCGTGTTCGAGCTTACCAGCCGGGACTTCCAGCATAGGCTGTGCAGCTGCGTAGCGATACTGGCGCACCATAATAATTTTGCCGTCATTTGTGAGCGGTAAAATAGCGCAAGCCCCAAAATGCCAAACGGCTTCGCGCGTAGCTGTCGTCTTCTGGTCGCCAGCGACACCGTCGTCGATTTCTACAGTATCAACAGTGACATGCAAGATTTTCCCTTGCATAATTTCTTTACGAGACACTAATTTTTCTGTACTAATACTCATGATTACACCATCCTTTACACGATAGTCGAAAGGACGCCGTCCGGGCTAAGCCCATCGAGCGTCCTACGATTATCTGCCTGTACTGCCAATGCCGCCGGTGCGGACTCCTGCCGCAGCGTCGTCATTAGTAGTCAAATATTTCATAAATATACCTTGCCCAATACGTTCACCTTTTTCGATGGTATAGGGCGCACTATTCGTATTGTAGTAGGCAATCATAATATGCCCTTCGTTATCACTATTGTTATAGTAATCGCTATCGACAATACCCGTGCTATTCGCCAGCATAAGACCCTTTTTAAAGGCTAAGCTAGAGCGAATAAAGATAGATAAGTATTCATCATCTTCCATGAACGCTTTCAGCCCTGTGGGCACGACCGTAACGGCGTGCGGTGCTAAGACGACCGTTTCGGCAGCCGCTAAATCATAGCCGGCACTTTTGGCGGTCTTCCGTTCCGGAAGGACAATACCTGTATTCATATAGGTTGAGACGATTTCAAATCCTCTGCCTGTCATGATAAGTTCCTCTTACTTTCTCTGACCGTCGCGTGGGCCGCGTGTACGAGGGCCACGGCTGCGCGGTGCACTGTCGCCACCGCCTAAAACGGCTTTGCGGGACAAATTGACACGGCCTTGGGCATCGATTTCGACGCATTTAACCATGATTTCATCGCCAACAGCAACAACGTCTTCCACTTTTTCTACTCGTTCTTTTGCAAGCTGGGAAATATGAACGAGCCCTTCTTTACCCGGTAAGACTTCAACAAAGGCACCGAAGTTCATGAGACGCGTAACTTTACCGACGTACGTTTTGCCGACTTCTACGTCTTCTGTGAGCTGTTCAATCCATTTCTTCGCTTTTTCGCCGCCTTCACCATCGACAGCAGCGATGTAGACGAGGCCGGAATCATCGATATCGATTTTAGCACCCGTTTCTTCCGTAATCTGCTTAATCATCTTGCCGCCCGGCCCGATGACGTCACGGATTTTGTCCGGATGAATGTGCATGGAAATAATACGCGGTGCGTACGGAGACAATTCTTTCCGCGGTTCGCTGAGGCACGCAAGCATTTTACCCATAATATGGATACGGCCTTCGTGAGCCTGTTTCAATGCTTGCGATAAGATTTCACGGGACAAGCCTTTAATCTTAATATCCATCTGAATAGCTGTGACACCTTTCATGGTACCAGCTACTTTGAAGTCCATATCGCCAAGCGCATCTTCCATGCCCTGAATATCCGTTAAAATCGTGAAGTCATTGCCTTTTGTAACGAGGCCCATAGCCACCCCAGCAACAGGAGCTTCAATCGGTACGCCAGCATCCATCAAAGCAAGAGTACTGCCGCAAACACTGCCCATGGAGCTAGAGCCGTTCGATTCGAGAACTTCCGACACGACGCGGATAGCATACGGGAAGTCTTCTTCACTCGGCATAACCTGCGTGAGTGCTCGTTCTGCTAATTTGCCGTGACCGATTTCACGACGTCCAGGACCACGAGACGATTTCGTTTCGCCAACGCAGAAGGACGGGAAATTGTAATGATGCATGTAACGGCGGTCTGTTTCGATACCTACGCCGTCAATATGCTGTGCTTCCGAAAGCGGAGCAAGCGTTGCAAAGCTCAAAATCTGTGTCTGGCCACGAGTGAATAAGCCCGTGCCATGAGTCCGTTTGAATAAGCCAACTTCGCAGCTTACCGGGCGGACTTCGTCAACACGACGGCCGTCTGGGCGAATCTTGTCGACAGCAATCATATGACGAACGATTTCTTTAATCATTTTCTGAACGATTTCCGTGATAATAGCGCGGTCATCAGGATAGATTTCATCGAAATGAGCGTAAATGTCTGCTTCGACAGCATCCATTTTTTCTTCTCGTTCGATTTTATCAGCCGTAAAAACAGCTGCTTTCATCTTTTCTTCACTGTAAGCATGAACGGCTTCGACGATGTCAGCAGGCGGTTCTTTTTCGACAAATTCTTGTTTCGGTACGCTGATTTTATCGAGGAAAGACAGCTGGAATTCAACGACTTTTTTGATTTCTTCATGAGCAAACATGATGGCATCAAGAATGTCTGCTTCCGGTACTTGTTTAGCGCCGCCTTCAACCATGAGGATAGCGTCTTTCGTGCCGGCAACAACGATGTCCATATCGCTCTGTTCGCTCTGGGCAACAGTCGGGTTGATGATGAGCTGTCCATCGACACGGCCTACGCGGACACCGGCAATCGGGCCAGCAAAAGGAATATGGGACATGCAAAGGGATACAGACGCACCAATCATAGCGGCGATTTCCGGCGCATTATCATGGTCTACGCAGAAATCATAGGCTACGACATGGACGTCGTGACGATATGTTTTCGGGAATAACGGGCGAATAGGCCGGTCAATTAAACGGGCAAATAAAGTTGCCGATTCAGGCGGTTTGCCTTCACGTTTAATGAAACCGCCAGGAATTTTCCCGACAGAATACATTTTTTCTTCATAGTCTACAGTAAGTGGGAAAAAGTCTGCGTCTTCCCGTGCTTCTTTCGAGCCTGTAGCTGTGACGAACACAGCCGTATCACCATAGCGGACGAGTACTGCACCGCTGGCTTGTTTTGCGAGCTTACCAACTTCGATGACGAGGGGGCGGCCAGCAAAATCCATTTGGAATTTCTGTTCTTCCATTCCAGTTCCTCCTTATATCTACAGGTGATAGGCACTAGTATGCAGGCTTTACTAAGCCAACAGACTACAACCTACCACCCTGTATTACCTTAAAAATAGAGGCTGATGTCTCCACCAGCCTCATGATGCACTACAATTATTTACGTAAGTTCAATTTTTCGAGAATAGCACGGTACCGGTCGAGGTCGTGTTTCTGAAGATATGCAAGCAAGTTACGGCGCTGGCCGACTAATTTCAAGAGGCCGCGACGGGATGCATGGTCTTTTTTGTTGCTGCGGAGATGTTCCGTTAAGTAAAGGATACGGCTCGTCAAGAGAGCGATTTGTACTTCCGGAGATCCTGTGTCGTTTTCGTTAGCACCAAATTTAGCAACGATTTGTTTCTTTTCTTCTACTGATAACATGTGTAATTCCTCCATTTGTAAAAAATATAATTAGCAAAGTACTAAGTGAACGTCGGAGTCTTCGCGTCACTGAGTACCCGTACGACGAGATACATTATACTATAGAGAGCGGCTCTTCGTCAACGATTTGACAGAAATTTCCATCTTCCCAAAAACTTTACTTGACGCATGGCCATTTTATGATTATATTAGAATTTAGGGTATGATGACCTGTACACTTTACGAGGAAAGGAGAAACAGCATGATTCAAGTTTACAAACACAACAACGGCCATTTAGATGATAACATCTCCTTAGCCTCTGCGGAAAAAGGCTCCTGGATTAACGTCGTCAATCCAGACGCAGAAGACTTACAGCTCGTCTCTATGGTCACGGAAATCCCGACAGATGTATTAAAGACAGCCCTCGATACGGAAGAACGGTCCCACGTGGAGCTGGAGGACAATTACATCTTCGTCGTCATCAACATTCCGATTATCCTTGAAACAGACAGCTATGATACGTTGCCGCTGGGCATCTTCATTACGCCAGACTTCATCATTACGGTCTGCATTCAGGATACTGAAGTCATGCGGGCTTTTACACATAACAAATATCCTCTATTTTATACCTTTAAAAAGACGCGCTTCCTCTTCCAAATTCTCTACCGGTCAGCGACGTTATTTTTACGGTACTTAATGCAGATTAACCACCGTACAGACGATATTGAAGAAATCCTGCGCCATTCCATGCGGAATAAAGAATTCTTCTTACTCTTAGAATTACAGAAATCGTTGACGTACTTCACGTCAGCCCTCCGCAGTAACGGTATCGTTATGGAGCGGCTCATGCGCCTGCGGCGTAACATGTCCCTCCACCATCTCTTAAAAATGTACGAAGAAGACGAAGACCTCCTAGAAGACGTCATCATCGAAAACAAGCAGGCTATTGAAATGGTTGAAATGTATTCGAATATTTTAATGAGCATGTCTGATACATTTGCGTCCATCATTTCCAATAACCTGAACTTAGTCATGAAATTTTTAGCTTCTATTACGATTCTCTTGGCTGTGCCGACGATTATCTTTAGCTTCTGGGGCATCAACGTGCCTGTGCCTTTCCAGGACAATCCCATGGGCTTTTATTACGTCGTCATCATTGCCATTCTTTGCACGGTTTGCGCTATCTTTGCGCTCTGGCGGAAAGACCTATTCTAACTGTATATCCTTTCCGTTACGGTTGTCACAGTTTACGAACATCTTGCCCTTAGAGTTGAGATTGACTTTCGTCACGTGGTATACTTACAGTACCAAGTGTAGTTACTGTAAGGAGGTATTCCACATGAAACATCGTTCCCTTTCTCTCTTAGCGGCAACGTTGCTCGTTGCTGGGGCAACCTTTTTTGGTACGCCAGCCTTTGCGGCTGATGACGCGTCCGTGATTCACGTCACCGGGCAGGCGCAACAAGAAGTCGCACCGGACACAGCGTATTTGACCATTGGCATGGAAAGCACGAGTACCGATGCCGACGCTGCGCGCAGTGAAAATAACACGACTATGACGAATATTCGTAACGCTATGGAATCGATGGGCATTCCCAAAGAAAACTTGCGGACTACAAATTTCTACATGTCCCCTAATTACGATTCCAAAAGCCGTAAAATCGTCTCGTATACAGTGACCAATTCACTCCAAGTCAAAGTTACGGACTTCGATATGATTCCCCGCATCATTGCTAAAGCAGGCACGTTGAATGCCAATAAAATTCAGAATCTGCGCTTTACGACAGAACATGCCGACCAGATTCGAGCAAACTTAATCAAAGAAGCTATTCGTAACGGTCGACAAGCTGCTGAAGCCGCTGCCCTTGCCGCCGGTTCTCAGCTCGGTAAAGTCAAAGAAATCAACATTAACGGCACGTCACCGTCGTACGAAGTAGCTCGCTATAGCGGCGTATCCCTAATGCGTGCAAATGCGAAAGCAGCCGATTTCGCGCCTATTGAAGCTGGCACGAATACGTTAAATGAAACGGTTGATTTAACGTTCTATTTACAATAATATACTATAATAATAAAAGCTGTCACCTACTATGTAGATGACAGCTTTTTTGTATGCTTATTGTGTTACATGAAGATAATACTATCGCCAACCATCAAGCGCGGTGCCGGCCCTTCTAAGGTAATTTGTCCCGGCATTTCTGCTTTTTGATGTTCTCCAAAGACGAGCGTGCAATGACCGTGTTCACGTAAGGTCTTATTCGCTTCTGCGCCTACGTCTGTTACGGCATATTCCCAGTCTGCTAAATGAGTTTGTCTCCAGGAACAATATCTTCTTTCAACGTGCCTTTCGTGTGAGAGACGACCATATTTTCATATGCATACGGCACATCTTTGTCAAAAATAATGATACTACCGCGGACTTTAATAAAAGACAGTACAGAATCGCCAATAGCTGTAACAGAAGCTAAACATGTTGCAGCCGTATACGATTTCAAAGCCCCTTCTACAGTAAGGCCGAAGTATTCTTTGACAATCCAGAAACCCGAATCGGTAACATGAGAGAAGCAAATAGCCCCAGACCCAACGGCTAAGCAAACAACGGCTGGATCTAAATTAGGATACTGTCCCAGCATCGGTAAGACAATACCGGCTGAAGTCATCATGGCAACGGTCGCTGAACCGATAGAAAAACGCATGACTGCTGCGACGAACCACGCTAACAACAAGGGGTTCATATCAAAGGACGTTAAAATCGCACCTAATTGTGTGCCTAAGCCACTATCTAAGAGGATTTTATTAAAGGCACCACCAGCACCGATGACGAGCAAAATACCGGCTACAGGTGCAAAGGACTGTTCTGTAAATTTCAGTAAGTCTTTCATCGTTTTGCCACGATGGAGCCCTAAAGACCAGTATGCAAAGAAAGCAGAAATCAACAAGGCCGTAATCGGATTACCAATGAAATCTACCCACAACCCTACAGGAGACCCTTTTAAGGAAGATAAGTCAAAAATAGTTTTGGAAGCCATAATCAACATAGGCAGTAAAATCGTCAGTAAGGTAATACCGAAATGGGGTAAATCTTCATCAGCAACGGTACCTGTATTATGCCGTGCCGTTTCTAAGTCGGATTTGATGCCTCTAGAAATGAATTTTGTCCAAATCGGGCCGCCAACGGCTGCGCAAATCGTGCAGACTACTAAGCCCAGTAAGATAACTTTCCCTACATCTGCGCCGAGCGTAGCCGTAATCGCCATAGCAGCTGGATGCGGTGGCAGCATGCAATGGACAACTTGCAAGGAAATACCAATAGGCACACCAATGGCGACAATAGATAAGCCTGTCGCTTTCGCTACACTAATAACTAAAGGAATCAAGAGTACGACCCCTACTTGGAAAAGGACGGGAATCCCCGTAATGAGGCCGACAAACATCATGGCCCAGTTAGCTCGTTTTTGCCCAAATTTAGCAATCAACGTCCGGGCTAAGCGTTCTGCTCCACCAGACGTTTCTAACATTTTACCTAAAATCGTACCAAACCCTAAGACTGTCGCTAAAAACCCTAGGGTACCGCCCATACCAGCTTCAATAGATTTACAAATCTGTATTAACGGCATATTCGTGACAAAGCCAACGTAAAAGCAAGCAATAATGAGGCTTACAAAGGCTTGAATATGAAGTTTCATGATTAAAAATACGACTAGGGCAATGGCCGTAAGTAATGTTCCTACTAAAAAAGCTGTTTCCAACCGTGTTTCCTCCTTACTTCAAATCAAACCAATCGACATACTCTTTGACCACGGCAAACATGTCCTTTTCTGCTGCTTTCGTCATCGTTTCAAACCGCGTATTCGCATCTGTATGACTTACTAAAAATTCCCGTGCCATGCGAATTCCTGTAGTCGACACTTCCGTATTGATATTAATTTTACGGATGCCTAAGCGAATCGCCTGTTGAATGGTCTCCTTAGGAATACCGGAACTACCATGCAAGACGAGCGGTATAGAAACGGCTTTAGTAATATCTTCAAGACACTGAAAATCTAATTTCGGCGTCCCTTTATAAATGCCGTGGGAATTTCCAATAGCAATGGCCAAGGCATCGGCACCTGTTTCTTCGGCGAAGGCTTTGGCATCGGCGACGTGGGTGTACGTATCGGCAGTCCCAGCTTCCCCAGTGCCATCTTCTTCATTCATATAGCCTAGTTCACCTTCGACGCTGACGTTGCCTGGGAAAATAATATAGGCCATATTCGGGAATTTACTTTCTACCCCTGTTTTCCAAACAGGAATGCCCGGTGCGACTTGTCCTAAGACGAGAGCTCGTTTGACAGCAAGGCCTTTCGTAATAGCTCCTTCCACTTCGGCGACGATACGCTGTAATTCAGCTTCCAGTTTTTCCGGTTCTAAGACGAGCATATGGTTAAATTCAATAAATTTAATGAAATCGCAAGTCTTTAATTCATTGAGTTGGTCTGTCGTCTTTTTGACGTGCGAACCAATGATGATGAGGCCGCCATTCGTATTACCTTTGACGACGAGTTCATCTTTCGTCAGGAGCGGCTTATCCGGTACGTTTCCAATGACCTTCGTCCACGCTGTAGCCGTGCGGAACATAAAGTTTTTCCCTTGTTTCATAGCCCGAATCATAGCAATCAATGGCAAAAACTTGTACGTCTACATAATCGACAGCATTGACGATGACTTTATTAAATCCCGTTACAGCCATGAGCTGCTGCGTAATTTTATCGACGTTAATCGCCCGTAAGTCATCGAGGGAAATAGTAATAAATTCTTTACCCATTTTCTTCGCTTCTGCCATGACGCGCTGGGCAATAGTCCGATGGACTTCTTCTGTATAGGCTGTCGAGAAGGCGCGGGAATTCATAAGAATAAAGAACATTGCATTTTCTTCAGCAAATCCAGCAGCAATCGTTTCTTCGGACCAGTCCGTATAGACGTGGATGCCGTTGACGGTCTGTACACCTGTAGGGTCATCATCGAGGACAATGATTTTTTTGTTAAACCCTTGCCGTTCTACAGCTAACAGGGACTCTACTTTTTTCGTATCTACATCAGGATTTGTTCGTAAAATTGAACGATACCGCTGTGGTCATCCATAATATGGCCCGTTGCTTTTAAGCTGTGCATAATCTGCTGTAAGACACCGGTTATGAGGAGCGGTAATTCTAAGCCTTTCGCCGTATCCATGACGTTCGTAATATCTTTTAAATTAATTTTCAACGGTCCGCCTGGTTTGAAGTTGCGGCTGTACATCATCGGTGCTTTCGCATCTAAGACAGCACTGCCAGCGAGGCCGCCGCGAATAGCTTCGTAGACTTTTTTCGGGTCTGCCCCGGCTTTAGTCGCTAAGATTAAGGCTTCCGACACAGCAGCGATATTTAAATTTACAATAACTTGGTTGGCCAGTTTCGTTACAGATCCACTGCCGTTCGGGCCAACAACGGTCACAGACGAGCCCATAGCATCAAAGACATCGCGAACGCTGTCGACTACGGCTTGTTCACCACCAATCATAATAGGCAATGGCCCCTTCGCCAGCTAATTCTTTGACCGGTGCTTCGACAATATCATAGACTGTAACGGCAAAGCCTTTTTCAACAAATTCCGTACCATCGGTTTGCCCATAATCCCTAATCCAATAAAGCCAATTTTTTTCATGTTACATTCCTCCTAAAATAATAGTATGTTGTATGTAGTATACTAGTTTGTCTGAAAAAATAATTGCATGTTACATACTAGAGGTTACCTAAACAAAAACAAATGAACACTCACTTGCTTTTGTTTAGGTAACCTCTAGTTTGCACCAGAACTCCGTACTTCCAGGACTTTTGTAGTCTGCTTCATGTGGTACATCATCGCTTTTACCGCATCATCCGGATCGCCTCCATTGAGAGCATCTAAAATACGTTGATGTTCTGCATAGGCTCTGGCATTGCGTTTTGCCGACAAGAGCGAATGAATCGTCGCCCGTTCGACATGGACGCGTAACTGTTCATACCAGCGAATCAAGTATTGATTATGCGTGTAATTTAAGATGAGTAAATGAAATTCCATGTCTTTCTTCGTGAATTCATAATGATGGGCCTCATCTTTGACAAACTCATAACTCTCCACCTGACATCGATTCAAGGCTTTTAAAGTCTTTTGCGCTTCTTCTTCCTGATAATGGCGGGCTAAGCGGTGGACACCGTAGTTTTCAATGGCAATGCGGGCTTGAATGATTTGCTCTAAGTCGGCTTCTGTCAGAGGCTTAATGCCAAGACCGCGGTTATTGTAAATTTCTACGAGGTCTTCGCTCTTCAGTTGGAGAATCGCTTCCCGTACAGGCGTGCGCGACACGTTGAGCTTGTCTGCAAATTGCTGTTCCGAATAGATTTCACCAGGCTTGAGGTCGCCTTTGATAATGGCTTCCTTCAAGTATTGGTAAATCTGTTCTTTGTAAGAAACTTTTTGTAACACCTTGTTCCCTCCTTTCCTGTTCGTTGTATGTAGTATACTACTCTCTTGGGTAAGTCATCAAGGATGTTACAAAAAAAGAAAGGTTATCAAAATAGACATGCTAATTCTGCAATATAAAAAACATGAAGGCTGTATCCCTTCATGCTTTTCTGTATTATTTTGTTAAGCTGCTCCACGCGTTGGAGACCGCAGCAAATTCATCGAGTGACAACGTTTCGCCCCGTCGTTTTCCATCGATTTGGCTGATCGTGAGGACTTGTTCAATTTGGTCTTTTGTCATACCTGTCAGTTTCAGCGTATTCTGGAAAGTCTTACGCCGCTGCTGAAAGGCCGATTTAACGACAGCAAAGAATTTCTTTTCGTCTACGTCGACAGGCGGCTTTTGGCGGACTTTCATGGCAACGACAGCAGACGTGACTTCCGGTGCCGGCATAAAGGCCCGTGGCGGAATATCAAAGAGTATTTCCGGTTCTGTATAGTACTGGACAGCGACGGACAAGGCTCCGTAAATCTTATGGCCCGGTACAGCTACCATCCGTTCAGCTACTTCTTTTTGGACCATGACGACGATGCGTTCAATAGGCAGCTTCTTTTCGAGAAGCTTCATAATAATGGGCGTCGTAATGTAGTACGGCAAGTTTGCACAGACCGTAAAAGGCTTATGTCCCATGATTTCTTCGATGTCGACGCGGAGAATATCACCATGGACGATGCGGACGTTTTCATAGTGTTCGAGAGTCTTATCGAGGACAGGCAGTAACTTATCGTCTAATTCCACAGCCGTTACAGGGGCTCCCGTTTCAGCTAAGGATTGGGTCAGCGTACCAATACCGGGGCCGATTTCAAGGACTGGTGTAGTTTCGTCAAGCTCTGCTGCATCGGCAATGTCGGCGACGACATCGTGTCGAATGAGGAAATTTTGTCCGAGTTTTTTATTCATGCGCAAGCCAAAGCGATTGACGACATAGCGGACGACATCAATATTGGCTAAATCCACTTCTTTCATGGCTTATCCCTCCTCTACGGTTTGCACAGCTCGGTTCCATTCGTCACGAGTGACGCCGTAATGGTTGAGCCGTTTGAGAAATTGTTTAGCATTGCCGTAGCCAATCCCTAAGATAGCACCTACAGCGGCACGGCGTTCGGCTGCATCGGCACTACCGTTTAATGCATAAGCCGTTAAGTCGGTCATGGTAAATTCTTGTTGCGGCGTAAAGGTTGCACACCGCGTCTTAGCCAAAGCTTCGCGAATGACTTCGGGCGATGCTTGTTCTACGCCCAGGTCGTTATTGGCAATGGCATCTTTCCGCGGAATAAAGGCATGTTTCGCATTAGGGAAACGGTCTGTTAAGAATTTACGGATTTGTTCCCCTGCTCGATCCGGGTCGGTCAAGATGATAATGCCCCGTTTTTCATAGGCTACACGGATTTGTTCAATCGTCTTTGGGCGCAGATTAAAGCCGTCTGTCGTAATCATGTCGGCTTCGATGTGACTGGCTTGAATACGAGCCACATCCGACCGTCCTTCGACAATGAGTACTTCTTTAAGCATGAGCGTCTCCTTCTTGGTGTTCCAAAATGTATTTCGCTGCACTTAAAATAGCCAAGACATTGTGTTCAAAAATAATACCGCCTTGGAGATAAATCATGTATGGTTCGCGAATAGGGCCGTCGGCTGAAAGTTCAATCGACGAGCCTTGGACGAAATCGCCAGCAGCCATGATGATTTTATCGGCATACCCCGGCATATCGTCCGGAATCGGCGTAACGTGTGCATCTACTGGCGAGAACGATTGAATCCCTTGGCAGAAAAGGCACATATTCTGTTCATTTTCAAGGTAAATGGTTTGGATTAAATCGTACCGTGTATCTTCAGGCTGCGGCGACACAGCAAAGCCAATCTGTTTAAACACAGCGGCTGCAAAGACAGCGCCTTTAATAGCTTGCGCCGTCACGTGCGGTGCCATGAAAAATCCTTGGAAGAACAAGCGATACCCAGCTGCATAAGAGCCTAATTCATCGCCAAGGCCCGGAGCAGTCAAGTAATCGGCTGCTGCGTTGACCAAATCTTCTCGGCCAGCAATGTAGCCGCCAGTGGGCGCAAGACCACCGCCGGGATTCTTAATGAGTGAGCCTGCAATGATGTCCGCACCGGCTTCAATCGGTTCTTCTTCAGCTGCAAATTCGCCGTAGCAGTTGTCGACAAAGCAAATCGTCTGCGGACTGACTTCTTTGACGATAGCAATAATGGCGCGAATCTTGTCGATACTCAAGGAAGCGCGTGTGCTATAGCCGCGCGAACGCTGAACGAGGACGAGTTTCGGCTGTTTTTCCCCTACAGCCGTACGAATGCCGTCGAGGTCTACGTCATTATCTTTGAGCGGCACTTCTTCGTAGCGAACGCCCTTTTCTTTCAGCGAATGAGGCGTATCATGAACATAGCCAATAACGCTTTGCATCGTATCGTACGGTGCGCCAACGAGGGCCATCATGAGGTCATCTTTTTGTAAGAGCGCACAGAGAACTGTAGCGAGGGCATGGGTTCCCGAGACGAAGTGAGGCCGTACCAAGGCTTTTTCTGCTTTAAAGACGCGCGCAAAGACGGCATCTAATTTTTCTCGGCCTATATCGCTATAGCCATATCCAGTAGAGCCGGCAAATTGGTACGACGAAATTTCTTCGGCTTTATACGCAGCCAAGACTTTCGCCGTATTGTGCAGGCAAATCGTATCAATGCGTTCAAATTGTACTTGGCACGCAGCCAAGGCTTCTTTACGAATCGTTTCTATATCTTTCAACAGTAAGAATCCTTTCTCTTATAGGGTAATATCGGTAATGACCGCTTGCGCTAAGTCCTCTTCGGATGCAAACTGGTCTTTATCATACCAATGAATATAAGGCATACGTTTATACCACGTCAACTGCCGTTTGGCAAAATGACGGGTTTTCTTTTTAATTTCTTCGACGACACTAGCTAAGGAACGGTGGCCTTCGATATATTGTACCAGTTCTGTGTAGCCAATGGCTTTCATGGCCTGCACCTCTGGTGTAATACCACGAACTAAGAGTGCCTTAACTTCCTCTATCCAGCCAGCTTGTACCATTTGGTCAATGCGCTGTTCAATACGCGTATAAAGCACATCTCGCGGCAGCCGCAGGCCGATGACATACGCATCATAGACGAGGCCGTCTGCTTTGCCAGTGCGGACAAAGGTCTTCCCCTCGCCCGCTTCGATAGCCGCAACGAGGCGCACGAGGCGGTGGCGATTGGCAAAGAGTTCATGCCAATCAGCAGGTTCCCAGTCTGTTGCCCGCGTAATATAGGCCTGCAACGCGTCTGGTGCAAGACCATCAATAGTGGCTTGCGCCTGTTGCCGCAAGGTTTCATCCATTTTTGATGCGCCAAATTCGTAGCCTTCTAAAAGAGACTGCACATAGAGGCCTGTGCCGCCGACGAGGATGGGAATCTTCCCGGCTTCATTGAGGTCATGAATAGCCGCTCCTGCCATATCACAAAACTTCGCCGCTGAATACGTATCCGTTGGCTCTTCAATATCAATGAGATAGTGGCGATATTGCGCGAGTTCTGCCGCCGTCGGTTTGGCTGTGCCAATATTCATATCTTTATAAATCTGGTAAGCATCACCAGAAATGAGAGACGTCTTGAAATGGTCGGCTAAGGTAAAACTCAATGCCGTCTTCCCAACAGCCGTCGGGCCGACGATGGCAATGACCTTATCCATGGGGATTCACCTCCAACACGGCAAAATGGACGCGGCTGTACTTGCCGCCGTAGATGGTAAGATGTGGAAATTCTGCTTGTAATCGTTTGAAGTATCGCCCTTTAATGATGACTTTTTGCTTTGCTTTTTGCAAGGCTAAGAAGATTTCGTCGTTCCCTAAGGACTCATCATCGAGGATGTCGCGAACAGGCTGAAATTGACAGCTCGCCGTAATGGGCCGGTCAAACATAGGATCAAAGTAAATGACATCATAAGCCTGATCAGGCAGGTTACGCAAAACGTCTTGATACTTTGTCTGGTGCAGCGTAATGCGCCGCAAAGCAGCTGTGACATCATCCTTTTCATGGACAAACTGGCGAAAGCCCCAGCCCGTCACCGCCGCCATGAGGGGTGATGCTTCAAGAGCTGTCACAGTCGACCCTAGTGGCAAGGCAAAGGATAAGACCGTCGAGTCTGCACCAAAGCCGCACGTACAATCGAGGACGGAGACCGGCTCAGTCGCCCCGATAGCTTCTATGAGATGGTCCCGTTGGCCTTGTCGTATATGCTGAATGCGCAGTTCCGCCATGTTTAACGAAAAAATATGCATCCCGTCCGGGCGAAATAGTTTCGGTCCTTGCGTCGTATAAACGAGGAAATTGTCACCATAGTCACGGCGTAATTGTGCTGTCGTCCGCCTGCGCCGTTCTTCATAGACTGCACCAATCGAGTCAGCCCAGGATTTTGCTTCTACAAAGGCTTCACCTTTGGCTTTCAAGGACGAGACGACGTGGATGAGCTCCCTCATGACCGTTTAAAGAGGCGTGCCAATTCTTCTGGCGTAAACCGCACAATCGTCGGCCTGCCATGAGGGCACACATAGGGCTTCTCTGTTTTAAATAAATCTTCTAAGAGCTGTTTCATTTGCCGCATGTTGAGGACATCGCCAGCCTTAATGGCACCGCGGCACGACAAATAAGCCAATGCGCGATGACGAATCGTCGCTTTATCCAGATTTTTATCTTCATGGAGGGCACGGCAAATATCTTCGATTCCTTCTTTGATAGCACTTGTGGGCAAATCAGCAGGAGCCGCTTCGACACGGAGCGTCGTCGGTCCTGCTTCAGAGTACACATACCCTAAATCCGTAAAGACATCTTGTCGTTCCATCAAAAGAGGCATATCCATCGTGTCCATTTCTAAAAACAAAGGTACTAAGAGCTGCTGACTCGGCATAGCTTCTACGCGCTGGCAAAAGCGGTCGTAACGAATCCGTTCGTGCGCTGCATGTTGGTCAATGATGTATAAGTCTTGCCCTTTTTTGGCAATAATAAAGCAGTCCCCTACTTCACCTAAAGGAATAAAGACGTTTTCATCACCGTCAAAGGTAATACTCGGCGTTTCTCCCTGCGCTGCTGTTATCGCTGGCTGCGATAGAGCCTGCTGAAAGGCCGGAATACTTGCATTTCCACCAGCAAAAGAAGGACTATAATTATGACGGGGATTCTTCGTATGACTACTGCTGTACCAAGGCCGTGGCTGTTCGCCTACTCCAGCAGGCACAGATAGCCCTGTTTCTTCTTTCGTAAAGGGTAAGGCATCCGACATAGGCAAGGCGTTTTCCTTCAGCTCTGTCGTAAAGGTTTCCGCCGTCAAGGACAGCATCGTCTTCTCTGCTTGTACAGGTGCCGTCTGCCCTTGCAGCACTAAGTCCGCATCTTTTTGTTCTATCGTATGGAGCTGGCGCGTACTGAAATCTACCGTTTTGGCAATAGCTTCAGGCTTTTCTTGAGCAACCAGGGCCGTCACAATACTGTGGTATACAGCACGGTAAATGGCTTGTTCATCAGCAAACTTAATTTCAGTCTTTGCCGGATGGACATTGACATCAATAGTTGCCGGGTCGAGATGTAAATGCATCATGACGAAGGGATAGCCCGTTTTAGGGAGCATAGCATGGTATGCATTTTCAATGGCTTTAAATAAAATTGGATTGTGGACAATACGGCTGTTGACGATACACGTCTGCCACGCACGAGAGCTTTTGAGGACAGACGGCTTCCCTACATACCCTTCGATGAGGATATTATCTTGATCATACGAAATAGGAAAGACTTCTTTCGCTACAGCAGCACCGTAAATGTTGGCAATCGTTTCCTTTAAATCATTCGTGCCGCCTGTTTGCAGCGTCGTCCGTCCGTTATTGGTAAACGTAAAAGCAATGCCGGGCTGTGCCAACGAGAGCTTCGTAATCATTTCGCTGATTTTCGATGTTTCTGTCCGTTCGCTCTTGAGGAACTTCCGCCGCGCCGGCGTATTATAAAATAAATCGCTCACTTCCATCGTCGTCCCCACGGGCGCACCGGCTTGGTCTTCACTCGTAATGACGCCGCCATCGAGGATTAAATGGGTCGCAAAGTCGTCTTCAGGACAGCGCGTCGTCATCTGCATGTGCGAGACTGCCGCAATACTCGGCACGGCTTCGCCGCGAAAGCCTAAGGAGCTAATAGAGAAAATATCATCAACCGAGCTGATTTTACTCGTTGCATGGCGAATAATCGATTTATGCGCATCTTCGGCACTCATACCGCAACCGTTATCGGTTACGCGCATATACGACTGGCCGCCGTCAGCAATTTCGATTTCAATGGCCGTGGCACCGGCATCGATGGCATTTTCGACAAGCTCTTTAATGCACGAAGCCGGTCGTTCAACGACTTCACCAGCAGCAATTTTATTGCGCGTTGCTTCATCTAAGACATTAATAATCGAGGCTGTACTCAATGGACTCCACTCCCTTCTTTCGCTTCTTTTTGCAGACTATATAAGAATGAAATGGCTTCAATAGGGGTCATACTCGTCACATCCACTTGGAGCAGCTTGTCGACGACAGGACTCGTAAAAAGGCTGTCTGCCGGTGGTGCTGCTACGTGCGCCGGAACGGCTTGACGTACGGGGCCATTGCCATGCTGTTCTAAGTCAGCTAAGATGACCTCTGCCCGTTTCAGCAATCCTTCTGGCAACCCGGCCAACCGCGCCACGTGGAGGCCATAACTTCTATCGGCACCGCCGGGAACGATGCGGCGTAAGAATTTAATATTCTTCCCCCGTTCTTTCACGGCAACAGTATAATTCTTTATTTTCGGCGAATCATCGGCCATAGCAATCAATTCATGGTAGTGCGTCGCAAAGAGGGTCAACGCATGGACGTGTTTTAAGCAATACTCGATAACGGCTCTAGCAATAGACATGCCGTCAAAGGTACTCGTACCGCGGCCAATTTCGTCGAGAATAAGGAGGCTCCGCGCCGTCGCATGCTTTAAGATGTACGACACTTCTTTCATTTCCACCATAAACGTGCTTTGGCCGGTGAGAATATCGTCGCTCGCACCAATGCGCGTAAAGATGCGGTCGACTGGGCAAATAGACGCGCTCTGGGCCGGAATAAAGGAGCCAGCCTGGGCCATGAGGACGAGAATCGCCACTTGCCGCATGTACGTCGATTTACCGGCCATGTTCGGTCCCGTAATAACGAGGACCTCATGGTCGTGGTGATTCATATTCGTATCGTTTGGCACAAAGAGTTCATCTTTTAAATACTGCTCAATAATGGGATGTCTGCCATCTTTAATTTGCAAGGCCTTATCGCGATTTAGGCTAGGCCGAACGTAGCGGTTGTCGTGAGCTGCGCAAGCAAAACTATAAAGGCAGTCTACACGAGCAATAGCACGCGCCGTTTCCTGCATGGATGGAATATGCTGCTGAATGACCTGACGGATTTGCCCAAAGAGCTGGTATTCTAAGGTCAATACCCGTTCTTGTGCCGTCAAAACCTTGACTTCAAATTCCTTCAAAGCCGGTGTAATATATCGTTCGGCATTGACTAAGGTTTGCTTACGAATATAGTAGTCGGGAATGGGCTTCGTATTAGCATGGGAAATTTCAAAATAATAACCAAAGACCTTAGTATAACCAATTTTCATTTTAATACCGGTCTTTTCTTTTTCGTCCTCTTCCATTTGCTGCAAATACTCATGACTATTAGCCGCAATGGAACGAATATCGTCGAGTTCTTTCGAAAAGCCATCGCGAATGACACCGCCATTACGAATGACTACACCTGGGTCATCTTTGATGCTCGTGCAAAGGAGGTCGTACACGTCTTGATGGACATTCATGCGCTGATTAAGGCCTTGTAAATACGGCGCACGAGCCGTATCTAAAACCTGTTTTAATTTGGGAATGACAGCTAAGGATTCGCGCAGAGCTACTAAATCTTTCGGGCTCACTGTCCCCGTTTCAATGCGCGTTAAAATCCGTTCAAAATCATAGATTTTATCGAGAATATCGGCAATATCTTGCCTCATAATTTCGTGGGTCAATAGCTCTTCTACTGCATCTTGGCGCGCTGTAATATCGTGAATGCGAATGAGCGGTGCTTCGAGCCATTTCCGTAAAAGCCGACCACCCATCGCGGTTTCTGTCTTATCAAGCACATCGAGGAGCGTCCCTTTGCGGCCGCCGTCGCGGACATTTTGCGTCACTTCTAAATGGCGCAAGCTCGCTGCGTCGATGACCAGGCGTTTGTCATTATCAATCCGTTCGAGCGCATTCATATGGGAAATGTCGGACTGCATGACATCGCGAATATACGTCAGTAACATGCCAATCGCTTCGCTCGCCTGCTGAGCTTCGTCCATCTTTTCAGCCGGAAAATAGTTCGCACCAATCGCACTGTAATCGACAGCGTCATCCTTTTGAAATGCCGTCACCGTGCACTGCGACATGTGGCTCTTTAAATAGGATAAAACTGTTTGAATAGAATCACCCATATCGGCGTAAATTAATTCGCTTGGCTCATAAATAGACAAGATATCAAATATCGTATCTTCCATGACACTCACCGGGCACGCAGACCAAAAGCATTCGCCAGTAGTGACATCCATCAGTGCTAAGGATACAGTCTGTCCTGCTTGAGATAAGCAAGCAATGTAGTTGTTTTGCTTCGATGCTACAGCATGCTCTAACGTAATCGTCCCTGGCGTAATGATTTTAATGATTTTACGCTTCACTAAGCCCTTTGCCAGCTTCGGTTCTTCCATTTGCTCGCAAATCGCAACTTTATACCCTTTGTGGACAAGCCGTTCAATGTACGTTTCAGCCGAATGAAACGGCACACCGCACATGGGCACTTTTTCTTTATTCGCTCCAGCCCGGCCAGTCAAGGTTAAATCCAGTTCTCGTGACGTAGTCAGGGCGTCGTCAAAAAACATTTCATAAAAATCGCCGAGCCGGAAAAAGAGCAAGCTATCAGGGCATTGCTCTTTCATTTCCAAATATTGACGCATCATCGGCGTCTGCTTTTCTTTATTGGCGTTCAACGGAACCTCCTTAGTGGGCTAAATGACCTTTTAAGACCCAAGTCTGCCCTTTATCAACCGTGACGGGGACCGTGTCGCCAATCGCAACAGACCCGTCATTTTCCCAAATAATCATTTTATTGCCTGTCGTCCGGCCAAACCAATGATTTTCATCATTCTTCGTAGGCCCTTCGACGATAACATCATACGTTTTCTGTTCCATTTCCTGATTCAGTTCCAAGCTGTACACATTCTGCACATCCATGAGACGGCTCAAGCGGCGGCTCTTTTCTTCGCGGTCAATCTGGTTCGGCATAGTCGCTGCCGGTGTGCCAGTGCGCTTTGAATAAATGAAGGTGTAAGCCATATCGTACTTAACGCGGCGCAGCAACTCCAGCGTTTCTTGGAACATCTCTTCTGTCTCCCCAGGGAAGCCGACAATGATGTCCGTCGTCAAGACCAAATCAGGCATGACCTTGCGCGCGTAATCGACGAGCTCCATGTAATGGTCGACCGTATAACCGCGATTCATTTTCTTCAAAAGCCGGTCAGAACCGCACTGAATAGGTAAATGCATGTGATTGACAATCTTTTTGCTCTTCGCAATAGCATCAATCATAGCAAAGGTCATATCCTTGGGGTGACTCGTCATGTATCGTACCCGTTCAATACCATCAATGTTGTCAATCGCTTCGACAAGGGTCGAAAAATCCGTGCCGTCTTTTAAATCCAGTCCGTACGAATTGACATTCTGCCCCAGTAAGGTAATTTCTTTGTACCCTTCCTTGGCGAGCCCTTCCATTTCCTTGACGATTTCTGCAATAGGACGGCTTACTTCGCGGCCCCGTACGTACGGTACGATGCAGTACGTACAGAACTTGTTGCAGCCATTCATAATCGGCACCCACGCAAAGAATTTATGGAACCGCTTCGTCGGCACATCGTGGAAGGCCGGTAAGGACATGTCAGCTGCTAACAAATGAGTGCCTTTGAGCTGCTTTTCCTGAATGAGCTCGGTAAGCTTATGAATGTTGTGCGTCCCAATGACCAAGTCTACGTGTGGTGCCCGTTCAAAGAGCTTATCCTGCCATTCTTGAGCCATACAGCCCGTTACGGCAATAATTAAATCTTTGTTGCGCTCTTTCATGTGCTTGAGTTCGCCAATCTTGCCGAGCGTCTTGCCTTCGGCAGTCTCGCGAACACAGCACGTGTTCAGCAAAATAACGTCCGCAATGTCAATGTCTTCGGTGCGGTGGTAGCCAAACTCTTCGAGCTGGCCTGCGTAGCGTTCGCTGTCGCTCTCGTTCATTTGGCACCCGTATGTAACCAAAAAATAGAAATGATTTCCTAAAGCATCCATGTATCTTCACTCCGTTATTACGTATATTCTCTCTAATTTTTTACACTATATCATACCATACCTTAGGCTATAGACGCAATAAAAAAGAACCATGCTCATGGAGATAATGTGTGGGTTTGTCAATCATATGTTACATGCTGTACGAAAAGAGTCGAGTACCTCTTTCGGTGATTTCCATCCCAGCGGCTTCATAGGAAACCGAT
>UQHB01000034.1 GCA_900540735.1 uncultured Megasphaera sp.
TATGGATGTGAGGGAATATATACTTCCTTCGCGCAATTTTCATCTGCTGTAAAAAACTATATTCATTTATATAAACAAAAGTAGGCACGGCTTTTTTTCGAAAAAAATTAGAAAAAATATCCCCTCATGGGGCTTGTATGACTTTTAGGCATCGTGTAAGATAAATACAACTATTATTGCATTTACGAAAAGAGTGAATCATACCATGAATTACGTACATCTATATCGTACGATTTGGGGAAAATGCCTCATATTTATAGGTTCCATGATTCTCCTATCTATTGCCGTCTTTTATATTTCTGCCTACGCGCCAGGGGATCCGTTACAGTCCTTTTATGGCGAACGGATTGAAAATATGCAGCCCGCTGAACTAGAGGCGGCCCGCCATCGATTGGGCTTAGGTGGGCCGGTTTACTTGCGCTATATTTCGTGGGTCCATAACGCCTTGGGCGGCGATTTCGGGATTTCCTTGAAATATAAGGAATCGGCCATAGAAGTCATTCGCGCCTTAGTGGGGAATACGTTGATCCTCGGCGGCTTATCGTATATCGTCGTCTTTGCCTTGGCTATTTTCCTGGCTGTCTGTTGTGCCATGTACGAAGGAACGTGGATCGACACGGCGATTTGTAAAATTGGGACAGTCGTCTTTTATTTGCCTGCCTTTTGGGTCGGCCTGCTCTTGATTCTGGTCTTTAACGTCAATCTGGGCTGGCTGCCCGGTAGCGGGGCCTATGACCCGGGGCAGTCCGCCGATGTCCTGAATCGGGGTAAGCATTTGATTTTGCCGATGATCGTCATGGTACTCAGCCACGTCTGGTATTATGCCTATATGATTCGCAACAAGCTCTTAGACGAAACGCGGCAGGACTATGTACTCCTGGCCAAAACGAAAGGTTTCAGCAGGCTCTACGTCGTCTGTCACCATTGTCTGCGCAACGTAGCGTCGACGATCATCAGTATTATGGCCGTTTCGGTCAACCATATCTTAGGCGGTACGTACGTGGCCGAAGCCGTCTTTGCCTATCCCGGTCTGGGGCAGTTATCCATCGAAAGCGCTAAGTACCATGACTATAACTTACTCATGCTCATCGTTTTAATTACGGGGGCCATGGTCATTGCGTCCGGCTTGATTGCCCAGGCTGTTAATGAACGCATTGACGGCCGCATGAAGGCAGAAGGAGGCAGGGCATGGAACGAGCTAAAGAATTCCAAATCGTAGGGTCCGGGAAGCGGCAGACGCCAATTCTGATACGCCCGCCACGCTGGCGGCAGCTGCCCATTTTGTCTTTTGTCATTCTTTGCCTCATCGTGTGCGGCTGTTTGGCGGCACCGTGGTTGGCCAATCACGACCCGACCCAGTTCTATTTGACTTCGTTGAACCAGGCACCGAACGGCGAGTTCTACTTTGGTACGGACGCCTTGGGACGGGATATTTTTTCCATCATTTGGTATGGCGGCCGCGTCTCCCTCGTCGTCGGTTTTTTGGGGATGGCCATTGCGACGGTCATCGGTATCGTCTACGGCTGTCTGAGCGGCACGGGCTCGGCGGCGCTGGATATGCTGCTCATGCGGCTGGCCGAACTCATTAGCAGCATTCCGTCGCTGCTCTTGATGTTGCTACTCTTAGCGTGTATTCATGCGCCCAATATTTGGACTATTTCCCTCGTCATCGGTGTGACGAACTGGATGAACCTGGCCCGTATCGTGCGCGGCGAAGTCCGGCAAATTCGCAACAGTGATTACGTCTTGGCATCGAAGACGATGGGGGGTTCGTTTTTACATATCGTCTGGTACCATTTGCTACCCAACTTCTTATCGCCCATTATGTTCATGGTCGTCTCCAGCATTGGTACGTCGATGATGATGGAATCGACGTTAAGTTTCTTGGGTATCGGCCTGCCCGTCGAAGTCGTGTCCTGGGGCTCCATGTTGTCCCTGGCGACGCAGGCGGTCTTGACGAATGCCTGGTGGGTTATCCTCGTTCCCGGTGCCTTTTTAGTCGTCACTTTATTCTGTATTACTCAGATTGGCCATTACCTGCGACATCACGTCAATCGTGGCAGCAGTAATTTATAATATTCATCTTTTTACTAGGAGGTATTTCCATGCACTTGGTAAAATATGTACGACAGCTATGTGTCGTCGCCATGGCGATGATCTTATGCGTCGTCATCAGCGGTTGCGGTGGCAGCGCGACGAGCGGGGAAAAGGTTTTGACCTACGCCAGCCCCGATTACACGACAATCAATTCGTTACTCAATACGCACGACGAACTCCCTGATATTATTTTTTCCGGCCTCATGACCTATGATGCCAAAGGCCAGCCTATTCCGGATTTGGCTGAAAAATATGAATTCGACGAAACGTCGCTGACCTATACGTTCCACTTACACGACGGCGTCAAATGGCACGACGGCCAGCCCTTTACGGCGCAAGACGTGAAGTTTACCTTGGATACGCTGAAGAATAATAAAGATTTGGAAGCGTCCATTACGGATAACTACAAAGAAATCGAAAGCGTCACGGTGCCTGATGATAAGACTGTCGTCATCAAGTTATCGAAACCGAATGCAGCAATGCTCAACTATTTGACTATCGGCATTTTGCCGAAACATCTCCTGGAAGGCAAAGATATCATGACCGACGCCTTCAACCAGCATCCTATCGGCACGGGTCGGTATAAATTCGTCAGCTGGGATAAGGGCCAGTCCATTACAGTAGCAAAGAACGATGATTTCTACGGCAAGAAACCGAAGATCGACAAAATCATCTTCAAAATCATTCCTGATGAAAACGCCAAAGCGGCACAAGTCAAATCCGGTGGCGTTGATTTAGCTTGGCTTAATGCGGCTAATGCCAAAACGTTCCGAGACAATAAAGACTTTACGGTATATGATTTTAAGACTGCCGATTATCGGGCCATTGGACCGAACTTTAATGTCCCGTTCTGGCAGAAGAATAAAGATCTCGTACCTATCTTAGGGTATGCTCTCGATAAGAAAGCCATCGTCGACAGCGTCTTGACTGGTCAAGGGGAAGTGGCTTATAGCCCCTTGCAGATGGACGCCGCCTATAACGACCCGAATGTAGAACAACGAGATTACAATCCGGAACTCTTTAAACAGAAAGTCGAAGCCTTAGGGTGGAAACTTGGCAGTGACGGCATTTATGAAAAGAATGGCGAAAAACTGTCCTTCTCCGTCGACGCCCGGGAATTTGAAGAAGAACGTATCAATACTGCTAAAATCGCATCGGCTCAGTTCAAAAAAGTCGGTGTCGACATGCAGGTCCATATTGTACCGAAACTAGATTGGAATACGTTGCAATCCTTCCTCATCGGCCAAGCTGCACCCTTTGACCCAGATAATGGGACGTATGATCTCTTCTATACCGGTGCTAGCGGTAACTATACCAAGTACAGTGATCCCGACGTAGATGCAGCTCTTGAAGCTGCTCGGTCGTCTTACGACCCGGCTGTACGGAAACAGAAATACAATGACTTTCAGCAGGCTTGGGCCAAAAATCCGGCGTACATCATGATTGCCTACTTAGAAGGCAATTATGTTGCTAATAAAAAAGTGACCGGTCTCTCGACGGACCGTATCTTGGGACATCATGCCGTCGGCGTCTTCTGGAACATTGAAGATTGGGATATTCAACAATAATACATCACATAGGGTAAGAAAAAAGATACCGGGAGCCGTTATGGCTTTCGGTATCTCTATATAGGAAGGGAAAAGAAAATGAGTGAACCTGCCATTGATATTCGGGACGTATCTATCCAGTTTCAGACTGAGTTAGGCGTTGTCCAAGCCTTGCGCCACGTATCGTTAACGATCCAGCCCGGTGAAATCGTCGTCCTCGTCGGCGAATCGGGATGTGGGAAATCTGTGCTCTGTCGCTCTATTTTAAAATTATTGCCCCGTAACAGCAAACAGACGACGGGGCAGATCTTGCTGGGCCAGCGGAATATTACGTCGTATACGGAAAAACAGATGGAACAGCTGCGCGGTAAAACGCTCGCCATGGTCTTTCAGAATCCCTTGACGACATTAAATCCATCCATGACTATGGGCGCGCAACTGCGCGAGGCAATTTGCCATCGCCAGCAGATGAGCCGGGCGGCGGCAGATGCGCGGGCCAGTGAATTATTACAGCTCGTCGGGATTGCCGACGGGGCCCACCGTCTCGACCTCTTGCCCCAGGCCTTTTCGGGAGGTCAGCGCCAGCGTTGTTCCTTGGCCATTGCTCTGGCCCAGGAACCGCAGATACTCATTGCCGATGAACCGACGACGGCGTTGGACGTGACGGTCCAGTTGGAAATCCTCGATTTGCTGAGAAACTTGCAGCGGCGTCAAGACCTGACGATTCTCTTCGTTACCCATGATTTGGGTGTGGCCGCCCGCATTGCCGACCGTATCGGTATTATGTATGCCGGTAAATTGGTAGAAATCGGTACAGCTGACGATATATTTTACGATGCCCGTCATCCCTATACGTGGGGGCTGTTAGGGGCATTGCCGTCGGCCGTACCTGTGGGGGAACGGCTTATCGCTATCCCCGGTATGCCGCCGGACATGCTCCAGCCGCCTCGAGGCGACGCCTTTGCCGTACGCAACCGCTATGCCTTGGGAATCGATTATGAAACGGAACCGCCCATGTTTGCGGTTTCACCGACACACCAGGCGGCGACGTGGTTGCTGGATCCGCGGGCCCCTCACGTGACGCCGCCGCCATATATCGTCCGAAGGAGGAAACATCCATGAGTACACCTATCGTACGGATAGAGCACGTTAAACAATATTTTCCCGTTACCAAGGAGTATACGATAAAGGCCCTAGACGACGTTTCTCTGACCATTCAGCCCGGTGAAACTGTCGGCCTCATCGGTGAATCGGGGTGTGGTAAGTCGACGCTGGCCCGGACGATTATGGGCTTGTATGTGCCGACGGAAGGAACGATTTTTTTTCACGACCAGCCTATTTCTGATTCCCGTGTACGGCGCAGTCAGGGACTACAGATTCATCGCGGCTTGCAGATGATTTTTCAGGATTCCGACGGGGCATTGAATCCTAGGATGACGGCCGAAGAAATCATTCGGGAAGGACTCGTGTTGGCTAAAAGATGCCAGACGCAAGCGGAGTGTACGCAACGAGTCGCCGAATTATTGCAGTGCGTCGATTTAGAGCCCCGCTATGGCCAAGCCTATCCCGGTGAATTATCCGGCGGTCAGCGCCAGCGCGTGGCTATTGCACGGTGTCTGGGCGTGGCTCCGGAAGTCATTATTGCCGACGAACCGATTGCCGCGTTAGATGTGTCCATTCAAGCTCAAATTCTGAACTTGCTTCAAGATTTACAAGAACGCCAGCATTTTTCTATGCTCTTTATTGCCCACGATTTGGCCGTCGTACGGCACGTCAGTCAGCGTGTTGCCGTCATGTACGCTGGAAAAATCGTCGAAACGGGACCGACAGAAACTATCTTTACCCAGCCGGTTCACCCGTATACGCGGATTTTATTGGCTTCCATTTTAAAGTCTGATCCCGATTATGAACGGACAAAGACGATACCGCCCTTTGATACGTCGACCTTTGCCTTAGACGGTAAAACTGTCTTAGTAGGAAACGATCATTGGGTGTTACAAATAACATAGGCGAACGCAAAAAAGCCGTCTGCATGAGAGCAGACGACTTTTTGTGTAGCTATAGGTAAGCTTATTTTTCTGTGGATTTGATGAAGCCCGGTGTCGTGAGGTAGCGGTCGCCGTTATCCGGGAGGAAGGCTACGACTGTTTTGCCTTTGTTTTCCGGACGTTTTGTGACTTGGACAGCTGCGTAGAGGGCAGCACCGCCGGAAATACCGATGAGCAGGCCTTCTTTATGCGTGAAGGCTTGGGCCGTTTCGTACGCTTCTTCGTTCGTGACTTTGAAGACTTCGTCGTAAATCTTCGTGTCTAACGTGTCAGGAATAAAGTTAGCACCAATGCCCTGAATCTTGTGCGGGCCAGCGTGGCCTTCAGAGAGGAGGGGCGACGTAGCCGGTTCGACAGCGACGACTTTGACGGACGGTTTCTTTTCTTTGAGGTATTCGCCTACGCCAGAGAGCGTACCGCCTGTGCCAACACCGGCAACGAAGATGTCAACGGCACCATCCGTATCGGAATAGATTTCCGGGCCCGTCGTGAGACGATGGACTTCGGGGTTGACAGGGTTCGTGAACTGGCCGGGGATGAAGGAATTCGGGATTTCTGCGGCGAGCTGTTTGGCTTTATCGACGGCACCCTGCATGCCCTTAGGAGCTTCGGTGAGGACGATTTCAGCGCCGTATGCAGCGATGAGGTTACGCCGTTCAATGGACATGGATTCCGGCATCGTGAAGATAGCGCGGTAGCCTTTTGCAGCAGCGACTGCAGCAAGACCGATACCGGTATTACCGCTTGTCGGTTCGATAATGACCGAGCCTTTTTTCAGGATGCCTTTTTGTTCTGCGTCTTCAATCATGGCTTTGGCAATACGGTCTTTAGCCGAGCCTGCGGGGTTAAAAGCGTCCAATTTTACGAGGAGTATTACGCCGTCAAGGCCTGCTGCGGCATTGTAGCGAACTGGTTCTAATAAGGGTGTATTACCAACTAAATCTAACATGGATTTGTAAATTTTGCTCATTTGAAAGTCTCCTTTTCTCGATTACATACTAATTTAGTATAGATTTTATGTAGACCTATAGGGGGAAACGTGCATTTCCTATAGGGGAACAACGAATTAACGACGGCTCGCGACTTTGTGAAGCCGCATGTCGTGGTGTGAATCTTGTTCGTCTACGCGGCGTTGGAGGATAGCCACTTGCCGCTGGAGCGAACGGATTTGGTCTTCGATAGGGTCAGGCAGGCGATTGTGGTTAAGGTCTACATCGGCTTCGGTATGGCTCGCGCGGAGGCGTTTGCCTTTCTGCGTGACGACGCGGCCTGGGATGCCGACGACGGTAGAGTACGGCGGTACTTCTTCGAGGACGACAGAGCCGGCGCCGATTTTGGAGCCTTCACCGACCGTGAAAGAGCCGAGGACTTTGGCACCACAGGCGACGACGACGTAGTTGCCAATGGTCGGATGGCGTTTTCCTTTTTCCTTGCCTGTACCACCTAAAGTGACGCCTTGGTACAAAGAGACGTTATTGCCAATAATGGTCGTTTCGCCGATGACGATGCCCATGCCGTGGTCAATAAAGAGGCCTTCGCCGATTTGCGCGCCCGGATGGATTTCAATGCCTGTAAAGAAGCGGGACACTGTGGAAATGAAGCGGGCTGTGACAAACCAGTTGTGTTTGTAGAAGAAATGGGCTAAACGGTAGGCCCAAATGGCATGGAGCCCGGAATAACAGAGAATTGCTTCCCATGTACTTTTAACGGCGGGGTCGCGGTCTTTAATGACACGAATGTCGTTACGAAGTGAATTAAACATGGTTTCAGGTCCCCCTCTAAGTAAAAAAAGTATACAAAAAAAGCCGTCATCCCTACATACAGAGACGATGGCTCGCGGTTCCACTCTGATTACAGCATACTGGATGCTGTCTCTCATACCCGTAACGGCGGCTGGCCGTGATGCTCTACTCATCTTCAAGCATCCTGCTCGCAAAGGCATTCCATCGTACAGCACCATCAATAAGAACTTGCAGCCTCTGGTTCTCACTCTCTGGATTAGGTCTTGTACGTGTACTTGTTTTGGTCATCACATTTTTGATGTTGCGTATATGGTACTCTTTCGGTGGAGATTTGTCAATAGGTTTTTGTAAAAATCTTGAGAATTTGCAAATCCTGTTCAAACGCGTGTCCATCTATATAAGACAATATAAAGGAAAATGCATGAAAATTCCATTTAGGCAAAAAGATTCCATAAACAGCACTCATAGATGAACTAATTAAAAAATGGAAAATTAGAAATACTTTGGGTGTCCCATAATTTTTTCGTATTAATATAGCTTATCAATATAAAAGATATACTTTCTCAGCAGAATCGTTATTTTCAACTTTAAAATAGAAAGTATTAGCATATATACTAGGAAATAAGAGGGTTTACTGGAACTGTTATCAATTCTCTTGTTACAATTTATTTTGAGAACCATACTTTCCCGTTATTTTTGACGATAATTGAAAAGCATAGACCATTTTCGACCATTTCATAAATAGTATTAATAAATGACATAATTTGCCTTGCGCTCATTGCATAATTTGGTATACTAGCATTAAGTACTTACACGCAACATAAGCATGCTATTATATTATTCTCAATATTTAGAGTAGAGAGGTGTGAATATGGAACGGTCAGAAGTTTATGAAGTATTCCAAAAAGGGCTTACAAGCGTTAACGGCGAGTGTTATCTGGCAAACACCGCCGACGTAGGCAAGACGCTGGCGCAAATCTTTAAGGATAAAGACACGCACGACGTGATTATGGTGGAAACGCCATTATTGCAAGAAGCAGGTGTCGTCCAGGAATTGGAAGCGGCTGGTATTACAGTTCATACGGACCATCAGCGCAAATACGCCCAGGACACCAAGGGCGGCGTAACGGAAGCGCAGTACGGTATTGCCAATTTAGGGTCCCTCGTGCAGCTCCATGATGATGTAAATGCACGCATTGTCGAAATTTCGGCCGATGTCTATGTCGGTATCGTGAAATTATCCCAAATTGTGGACGACTTCGATGCCATGATTGATATTATGGCTGATACGAAGCCGTTCCCGAAATTTGCCGGTATCATTACAGGCCCAAGCCGCACAGCTGATATTGAATGCGTCGGCACGGTAGGTGTCCACGGGCCACGGCAATTTTCGGCTATTGTCGTACAAGATGCGTAAAGGAGGGACTTAGACATGGCAAATGAAGAATTAAAACTGGAAATTGAGCGCGCCATGGATAATGCGCCGTTGCAACGGACATTGAAAAAATTTACGACTGCTTATCCTGGCAACCGTGAACGCGTATACAAAGGCTATGATTTTGAAGCACTGCGGGAAAAAGTCCACGAAGTGAAGACCTACGCGCGCGAGCATTTAGATGAGCTCTTAGATGAATTTGAAAAGAATGCGACCGCCAACGGCGCGACTGTCTTCCGGGCGCACTCGGCACAAGAAGCGTTTGACTATTCTTTGAAATTAGCTAAGGAAAACAACGTCAAATTAGTCGTCAAATCGAAATCCATGGCTTCTGAAGAAATTCACATGAATCCTGGCTTTGAAGCAGCTGGTATTCATGCCCAAGAAACGGACTTAGGCGAATTCATCAACGCTATTGCCGGTGACTCGCCGTCGCACATGGTTATGCCGGCTATCCATTACTCTAAAGAAGATGTAGCAGACCTCTTCTCGTCATACACAAAGAAACCGGAAGCACCGATTATTGAAGAAGAAGTCAAAACCTCTCGTAAAGTGATGCGGCCGAAATTCTTTGATGCCGAAATGGGTGTATCTGGCGCGAACATTGCTGTTGCTGAAACGGGGACGGTCATTACCATGTCCAACGAAGGCAATGGGCGTATGGTTGGCACGATGCCGCAGCAGCATTTGTATATCTTTGGCATTGAAAAATTCGTCGCTAAAATGAGCGATATCCGCTATATTTTTAAAGTCTTACCGCGTAACGGTACGGCCCAAAATATTACGACGTACTTATCCTTCTATTCCGGCGCGACTGATGTCATTACGAATCCCGAAACGGACGAAAAGGCACCGAAAAAATTCCACATCATTATTCTCGATACGCCAGAACGGCGGGACATCATGAAGAGCGAAGATTATCATGATATTTTCTGTTGTATCCGCTGCGCAGCGTGCCTTAATGTCTGTCCGGCCTTCCGTCTCGTTGGCGGCCACGTCTTTGGCGGCTCCATTTACACCGGCGGGATTGGTACACTTTTGACGTCCTTCCTCAACAGCCGCGATAGAGGCGAACAGATTCAAAACATCTGTCTCCAATGCGGCAGCTGCGATGCCGTTTGCGGCGGGAAACTCAATATTTCCGGCATGATTTTGAAATTACGCCATAAATTCGCCAAAGAAGACGGCCTCAATCCAGTCCATAAATTCTGTCTCGATACGGTTAGTGACCGTCATTTATTCCACTCTATGCTGCGCATTGCGTCCGTTGCCCAAGGGGCGATTACGAAGGGACAACCGATGTTGCGTCATATGCCGATGTTCCTCTCAGGCCTCACCGAAGGGCGGAGCTTGCCGTCCATTGCGCCTGTACCGTTCCGCGATGTCTTGCCGACGATTAAGCAAGATGTGCCGCATCCAAAGGGCAAAATCGCTATCTTTGCAGGCTGTCTCTTAGATTTCGTATACGTCGATATTGCTAAAGCTGTCGTCAAAGATTTGAATATGGCTGGCTATCTCGTCGAAATGCCGTTAGGCCAGTCGTGCTGCGGCGCACCGGCTAATTACATGGGCGATATGGAAAACGCGAAGAAAGCAGCGGCGATGAACGTTGACGCTATGCATGCAGAAGACTATGATTACATTGTCTCCGCTTGCCCGACGTGTACGCATGCGCTCCGCGATTACAAGGATATGTTTGCCGATGATCCGGAAATGCGTAAGAAAGCAGAAGAATTGAGTGTCAAGACGTTTGACTTCTCGAAACTGCTCTCTATGTTGGGCGGATTGCCGACGACGGGCGATGGTAAACCCTTAAAAGTTACGTATCATGATTCGTGCCATATGAAACGTTTCATGGGAGTGTACAAAGAACAGCGTGAACTCCTGGAAGAAACGGCTGGCGTCAATATTGTCGAAATGAACAACTGCGATAAATGCTGCGGCTTTGGCGGTTCTTACTCCATCAAATTCCCGGAAATGTCGGCTCCGATTTTGGAAGAAAAAATTGATAACATCGTCGCAACTGGCGCAGATGTCGTCGCCGTCGACTGCCCGGGCTGTTTATTACAGATTCAAGGCGGCTTAGACGCGCGGAATATTGACATCAAAGTCAAACATACGGCGCAGATTTTAGCAGAAAAACGTCCCTAACTGAGGACGCGCTAGAAAGGGATATGGGATTTGTTTGATGATTAGACCAAAAATAATAGAAAAGACAGTAAAAAAATATATGCCGACGTACTTTGCTTGTGTGAAGAGCGAGCAACTGGAGAAGGTGAAGGGCTATATTCAGGCATTTACCCATCATTCCTTTCACGCTACAGCAACTGGTGATGTCCTTGACATGGCGACGAGCTCGACAGGAAAGATGATTCGCCCGCGCCTAGTCTTCATGGCTTCCGCCTTTGGGACGCAAGGCACGACGGAAAATATCTACAAACTAGCGGCCATCCTTGAGATGACGCATTTAGCATCGCTCATTCACGACGATGTCGTCGATGATTCACCGCTTCGTCGCGGCAAGCCGTCTGTGCAATTTTCCTATGGTAAACATAGTGCCGTCTATGCCGGTGATTTCCTCATGAGCCGTATTAGTTACCATCTCATGGCCGAAGGGCTGAACCGTTCCGGTATGGTGCTTGCTAAGACTGTCGAGGCTATGTGTGCCGGTGAAATCGGGCAGTCTCGCCATCGTTACGATGTTGCCATGACACTAGACCAGTATCTCCGCAATATTTACGGTAAGACCGTAGCCTTATTCAAGGCTTGCTGCCGTATTGGGGCCATGGAAAGCGGTTGTAGTGACGACGTAATTGCTCGTCTTGAAGGAATCGGCGAAAGCTTAGGCTATATGTTCCAAATACGTGATGATTTACTGGACTTCTTGCCTGATGGCACGACCATTGGCAAGGCATCACATCAGGATTTTCGTGAAGGGATTTATACCTTGCCAGTCCTTCTCGTACGGGAGCAGCCTGGCGGTGCGGTGGCCTTGCAGCCGTATTTTGAAAAGAGTCGCCAAGGCACGTTGACCGACGACGATATGATGCGCCTAGAAGAGCTGATTCAGGAGTTTGGCGGTATGGAACAGGCATGGCACGTTATGAAGGAATACCAGAAACAGGCGGTTTCGCTCATTTACGAATTGCCTCGTAATAGCGTGACGACGCAGCTCTTGGCGTTAGTCCAAAAGTTGGGGGCGAATCACTGATGGCAGCGCGTCATTTGACTCCGGCTTTGGCCGTGCAATTAGCAAACCCTAGGAGCTGGGTTGCATCTCTGTATCCCACTCTCTTTGGTCTAGCTTATGGCACGAGTCAAGGGTATGGCGTGACACTGGCCATGGCTTTCGCCTTGGTTGTCGCTGCTATTGCCATGCAGTCTGCTGTGAATACGCTCAATGACTATTATGATTTTGTCAAAGGGACAGACTCCATAGCAGACCATGTCGAAGTCCGTGATGCGGCTATGGTATACGGTACGTTTCCACCGCGACAGGCCTTCTATCTCGGCATCGCTTTTCTGGCCGTAGCGGCAATCATTGCCGTGCCGGTATGTATAGCAGCAGGGCCTGCACCATTACTTATTGGTGCCTTTGGTACAGCTATCGTTTGGATGTATTCTGGTGGCATCTTGCCTATTTCCTATTTGCCTCTTGGCGAAGTCGTCTCCGGTGTCGTTATGGGCGGTCTGATTCCGCTTGGTGTCGTCGCGGCTATGAGCGGCGGGTATTCGTGGGCTGTGTTAGTCCCGGCGTTGCCGTTTGTCTTAGGGATTGGCCTTATCATGATGACGAACAATACGTGCGATATAGAAAAAGACCGCCGTGCTCGGCGGCATACATTGCCCGTTCGACTAGGACGGCAGCAGGCGCGCGGCCTCTACCGCATCGTCACCATCTTATGGTTCGTGACGATGGGCTGTATTGCTAGTACGTACATTGGTTGGCTGGGTTGGCTCATACCGCTCGTTGCCGTAGTGGTTAGATGGAAAGGCTTGGCACACATGATGAGGACGAAGCTTTGCCCCGAACGTAGAGTGGGTAATATGAAAGCCGTCGTCATGGTCAATGTTCTCGGCAATGGCATCTATCTTGCCTGGTGGATTTGGCTGGCAGGAGGGATGTTGCATGGATAAACGGACAAAAGTATACCAAGTCTTTGAGTCTATTGCAACGACTTACGACAAGGCCAACGAACGGATTAGCCTCGGTTGCGAAGGGCAGTGGAAAGACACGCTCATTCGCCAAGTGGCGCAAGATGCCTTGTTGGGGAAGCACGTTCTCGACGTGTGCTGCGGCACCGGCGACATTACCTTAGGTATCAAAAGCCGACGGCCAGACCTGGATGTGACAGGACTCGATTTTTCCCCGGCTATGCTGGCTGTAGCCAAAGCTAAGGAACCATCATTTCAATCGATTCATTGGCACTGCGGTGATGCATTGCAGTTGCCATTTCAACCACATAGATTTGCAGCAGTGACAATTTCCTTTGGCCTGCGTAACACGACTGATTATCAAGCTGCCTTAGGCGAAATGTTTCGCGTTGCTGAACCAGGAGGAAGGCTCTATTGTTTAGATTCCTTCGTCCCGGAACAGCCTTGGATTCGTCCGTTTTATACGCTCTATTTCCGCTATATCATGCCTTTTCTCGGTGGCGGTGTAGCGAAACGGATGCAGTATCAATGGCTTTCAGATTCAACGACCCAATTTCTCCGCGTTCGTGAACTGGCAGCTCTCATGGAACAAGTCGGTTGGTCTCACATCGAGACGACGACTTTTCTCTTTGGGTCGTGTGTCCTCTTGACGGCGACAAAGCAGGTCTAATCTATACTTAGGAGGGTACGCACATGAGTAGTGAAGAAAAATTTGATGCCATCGTAGTTGGCGGTGGTCTGGCAGGCTCTGCAGCAGCACTGACGATGGCACGGGCTGGGCTCGATGTCATGCTCGTAGAGCGGGGCCGGTTCAGTGGCTCCAAAAACTCCAGCGGTGGCCGTATTTATAGCCATAGCTTAGAAAAATTAATTCCTGAATTTGCTGCGGAAGCACCGGTAGAACGAAAAGTTACGCAAGAACGGCTGTCTCTCATGACACCGGGCGGCGCACTGAGTTTCCAATACGGTTCGGACAAATTAGAAAATTTGAAATACCCGTCGTATACAGTCCTTCGTTCTAAATTCGATAAATGGCTTGCAGACAAAGCAGAAGAAGCAGGCGCAATGCTTACGGAAGGGTTCTTAGTCGACGAAGTCTTGACTGATGAAAATGGCAAAGTCATCGGCATTAATTGCGGTGGCGAAGAATTTGACGCCGATGTCGTCATCTTAGCTGACGGTGTCAATTCGCTCTTAGCCCAGCAGTTAGGCATGAAAAAAGAATTGGATTCTAAAGATGTCGCCGTTGGTGTCAAAGAAGTCATTGAACTTGGCGAAGAACGCATTAACGAACGGTTTGGACTCTCTGGCGATGAAGGCGCGGCGTGGATGATTGCCGGTGACCCCACAGGCGGTAACTTAGGCGGCGGCTTCATTTACACCAATAAAGATACGCTCTCTCTCGGTATTGTTACGACGATTAGCGATATTGGCCGCGTCGACATCAGTGTCCCGGATATGGTAGAACGGATGAAAGCCCATCCTTCGATTGCACCGTTTATTAAAGGGGGCAGACTAGTCGAATATTCGGCACACCTTGTCACCGAAGGAGGCCTCCACATGATGCCGGAACTCGTACGTGATGGTGTCCTCATTGCCGGTGATGCTGCAGCGATGGTTGTCAATTTAGGCTATACCGTACGCGGTATGGATTTGGCTATTGAATCAGGCCGACTTGCTGGTGAAGCCGTCATCAAAGCGAAAGCCAAGAATGATTTCTCCAAAGAAAGCTTGTCGTACTACGAAAAATTGTTGAATGAAAGCTTTATTATGAAGCTTATGAAACAATATCAGAATTTGCCGGGCCTCTTAGAAGACCACATCATTTTCAATGACATCCCGAAAATGGCCGACGAATTTGCTGGTATGGTCTACAAAGTCGATGGCGGCACGCCTGTAGCCTTGCCGATTATTGCCTTGACAGTGCTGGCTAATAACGGTGGCCTGAACGGATTATTTGGCTTAGGGAAGAAAGCTTGGGAGGCGATGTAAGATGGCAAAGATGATTGTAGACGATAAGCTCGGGACCGTAAAATTCGTTACAGACGAACATAACCCCCATATTTATATTAACGAAGACTATGCCGATGAAGCAGAAATCAAACGGCTCGTCATGGCTTGTCCTGCTGAATTATACAAATATACTGACGGCAAGCTGACTTTTAATCATGAAGGATGCCTGGAATGCGGCACATGCCGCGTCATTTCCGGCGGTAAAGGCGTCAAAAGCTGGACGCATCCGCAAGGTGCTATGGGTGTAGAGTTCCATAAAGGGTAACAACTCCTTTTGCCAAAGGCTGTAATCTATGCGAAATTAAGATTACAGCCTTTTTTCTTATGCTTAGCTCTTCAAGATGGACCGCATTTAATGGTATAATAATAAGAACAGATAAAATTGGCAGTACTTAACTTTTATCACTCAATTAGAGGAGGATATGACATGATTATTACGTATTTAGAACACAGCGGCTTTACAATAGAAACAGATTCGAAAGTATTGGTCTTCGATTACTACCAGGATCCGCAGCATGTTGTCGATGTCTATGCGCACACAGCTAAAGAAACGAAGAAACCTTTGTGGTTCTTCGTCAGCCACATTCACGAAGACCATTTCAATAAAGACATTGTCCGCTTTAAGGATGTGACAGCTCAGTATATCTATAATGCTGACGTGCCTTTCTTAGCACCGGATGCAGCGAAAGACCATCCGATGAAAGTCTACGAAACGAATGCCATTGACGACGTAACAGTCATGGAATACGGCTCGACTGATGAAGGCGGTTCGTTCCTCGTCAAAACGGACGGACTGCGCATTTTCCATGCCGGTGATTTGAACTGGTGGCATTGGCTCGGCGATACAGATGAAAATAACGAAGTTGCCAAAGAAAATTTCGTTCGTGAAATGAAACATCTTGACGGCAAGACCTTTGATGTGGTATTCTTCCCAGTTGATGCACGGTTAGAAGGAGCACGCGAATGGGGTGTCAGTGCCTTCTTAAATCAAGTCAACGTGACGAAATGTCTCATTCCTATGCATTACTTCGGTACGCCGTGGCAGCCGACGGCAGAATTCAAAGCAAAACATGGCAATGTGCCTCTTTGGATTCCGACCCAGCCCGGGGACAGCACGACTGTAGACTAACCCCTGTGGCACGATAAACCTGTCATTGCCAGATGACACGGAGGAGGAACTATGACGCAATATAAAACGCCAACGACAGGACATAGCCAAATCGCCAGAAATATTCTGGTCGTCGCGGCTCTTATCTTGCTTTTGGCTTATCCGTTCCAAGATTTCTTTTGGGGCGGGTTCTTTACGCACCTTGCTGGAGCGGCATTAATCGGCGGTCTTGCCGACTGGTATGCTGTGACGGCGCTCTTTAAAAAGCCTTTAGGTATTTCTTTTAAAACGGCCCTCATTCCCAATAGTAAGGAACGTATCGCCGAAATGGCGCGCCATATGATTGAAAGCGAAATCATGACTGTGCCGAACATGTACAATGTTCTCAAGAGCCACCCTGTCTTGGAGTCGACGCTGGAATACTTACATTCCGACAAAGGCTTCCAGTCGGCAGAACGGGTCTTTGGGCAGATTTTGAATACGTTCTTGTTCACTGTCGACATGAAGACGGTAGTCCAAGCCTTTTCGGGGATGGGCGAAAAAGCCATTGAAAAAATCGACATCGCGCCCTTAATGAGCCGGGCCATTAAAATCGGCCTCCAAGGCGAATCGGGGAAAGACTTCTTAGACTTTATGATTCTCCACTTAGAAGTCATGGTGAAAAGCGATGCTATGAAAAAATACATCGGTGAAATTTACCGCGAATCGCTCCACCAATACGAAAAACGCAATTTCTTCTTAGCTTGGGCTATTCGGGCAGCACTGGCCAGTGACCTCTTCAGTCCGGACCACGTGGCGGCAAAGCTCCAGAAAAAAGCCTTGCAAGTCTTAGCGGAAGCGAAAGAACCGGACTCGCCGCAGCGTGAAAAAGCGTTGCGCTATCTCTGGGAAATGGCCGAAAAAATCGAATTCAATTACGCTTGGAAAGAACGGATTGAAGGCTACAAAATGCGCATGTACTATAGCCTCGTAACCCGTCCCGATATGCGCGAAGCATGGCAGAACTACGTCCAAGACCCGGACCGGCAAAAACGGGTTTGCCATGTAGCCGCAACGTATGCCATTACAAAGATGGAACAATGGCGCGAAAGTACGACGCAAGTAGAAGAACTGAACCGCGTCGTCCTCAACATGGCTACACGGGAACTGAAAAAACTCCAAGCCTACTTTGGCAAAACTGCAGAAGAAGAAATCCTGAAATACGACGGCAACACCATTGCGGCCAACCTCATGGATAGTGTCTGGTATGACTTACAAATGATTCGAATTAATGGCTCTCTCGTCGGGGCCATCTTAGGTGCCCTCATTTATCTCATCATGTATGCTGTGAAAGGGGGCGCGTAAGATGACCTATCGCAAACGGGCCAACGCCATTTTGGCTCTCTCATTCTTGTTATTCTTTGGCATTTTTGCCTGGTGGTATACGCACGATGTGTCCTTCTGGGAAAAACTGCTCTTCTTTGTCATCCAGTCAGCCCTTATTGGGAGTATTGCCGACTGGTTCGCCGTAACGGCACTCTTTGAAAAGCCTTTGGGCTTTCCGTATCACACAGAATTACTCTACAGCCATCGCACGCAAATCATTGACGGCATTACGAAAATCGTGTCGGAAAAGCTCTTGCGGCCCAAACTTTGGCAAGACAAGCTCTACCAAATTTCCTTTATGGATAAACTCATGGACTGGCTCCAAAGTCCAAAAGGACGGGAACGGTTCCGTATGCTCCTCTTTGAAGTAGCTCAGCGCGTCTACAAATACACGCAAAAAGGGAGCACCCAAGAAACGGCAGCGGCCCATGTACGGACCTATTTAAAACACCAGCCCCTGGTGAGCTTCTTCCAAGACCGGCTCATTACGCTCCTAGAGGACCCAAGCAGCCATATGTTTAATGATACGGTAGGCATTGCACGCGAAGTCGTCAATAGCGACGATTTTGAAGGCCTGATGGAACGGCTCATTAAAGACTGGATGGAAGAAACGAAAAATGCACCGACTTTGCTCGTAACGCTCAATAAATTTACAGGTATCGTGGATACGCGGAAAATCGCAAAAGACATTAAAATCGGTATCCTGGCGTGGCTCGATAAATGGGAAAATGCTGAAGGAACAGAACGGCAGTGGCTGTGCCAGAAAATTGAGCTCTTCCTGTATGCTATGAATGGACAACTTGCCTTTGCTGTGCAAAACTGGCAAGACCAATTCGTCGATTCCCTGCCCATTGAACGGTGGCTGGCAGCAACGCAAAAAGCGAGCCGTGATTACTTCACGACTGGAGACGAAGGGAAAGAAAAACTGAAAGACCTCTTAGAAGAACAATTCATTCATTACCTCAACTATTGCCGGACCTACCCGGAAATCAAAGAATGGTTGGACGAACAAATCCGCCGGGCCTGCATGGTCATCCTCGAAAACGAACACTCCCTCATTGCCATTGCTGTGCGCGATGTGCTTTCGAGTTTCGATAAGAAGAAATTCAATGCCTTCTTAGAAAGCAAAGTAGGCGAAGAATTAGCGTGGATTCGCATTAACGGTGCTATCGTCGGCGCGTCCATCGGCCTCGTCGTCTTCTTGTTCTTGCATGTCATTTATGAACCCCTCTTCGTACCCTTATTACGAGGTCTGTTCTTATCATAAGATAAATAAAAAATACGTCGCATATGATATGCGACGTATTTTTTTCGTTCCATATGGAATTGTTTAGATCATCATAGGCTGCGTATTCGTGAGAATCGTAGCACCGCCGTCAGTAGTCTTCGTCGGGAGGACTGGTGACGGTTTTTCTATATCTGTCGGAATCCGTTTATACGGCAATTTCTTCATGATTTTGTCCATGGCTTCTGTCAGGATTTCGTTCGGGTCATTCAAGGAGGCAATCGATTCCCGTTCGTAGCCGCGGGCACTGTAGCTCTTGAGCGTGTCTTGTTGCGTATTGTACGCAAAGACTGTCAGGTTATACATGTATTCTGTAATGAGGTCGTCATCGTCAAAGAAGAAGACATGATGCTGCGTCCAGTACCACGTATTGACAATAGGCGCAACGACGACATCGGCCTTATACTGGGATGCTAAGGCGCGCATGCGGTCTTGAGTCAGTTCTTGCGGGTCCAAGACTTCTGTCGTTTCGACGCGGTCCCAATAGGGGATGCGGAACGGCGCGCGGAGCCGTTGTTTCATAAAGCGTGCTGCATAACTGCCCTGATTGGTCTGAACGATGAGGACGGTCCGCATGTTGTCAAAGCGCGGACTGTCCGCAAAGGCCGTCATGGCCAAGAGGACGAAGAAGAGACAGGCGAGCGTGCAAATACGTTTCATAGGGAATCCCTCCTTTTAGAATGGGCCGTTTGAATTTGTCATCGGAATGGTGTCGTCTTCGCGTGGAATATACGCGTCGAGGGTGGCAATCATAGCGTCTTTGTCGTCCGGTAAGTTGCCGCCGACCGGGACGAGGTTAGACACGTGGTTGCTGCGGAAAATACAGGGGTTCGTCATGTGCGTGTGCTGCAAGATTTCCTTCAGTTCCATCAAGAAACCGCGAGATGTGAGAGGTGTAAATTTACCATTTAACATATCTTGGTAAAGCGGCACTTCTCGGGGAATGAGGAGGGTCAAGGCACTGAGCATAGTCGGATTAATGGCCGAGACCACTTCTGCCGTGTGGAGCGCGTGCTGATGGGTCAATTCTTGACCGCCCAGACCGAGGATAATCATAGTGGAGAGCTTCATGCCAGCTGCGAGAGCTTTTTTACCGGCCGAAATCGTCCGTTCTGCTGTCGTTCCCTTGTGGACACGGCGCAGGACTTCGTCATCGCCCGATTCGATACCCATGTAGAGAATATCAAGACCTGCTGCTTTTAATTGTTTCAATTCGTCTAAAGATTTACGATTTAAATCATTCGGTGTAGCGTACGCACCAATGCGCGTAATCGCCGGGAATGTATCGTAACATTTCTTTAAAATATGGAGCAAGCTTTCTGTGGGCAAGACTAAGGCATCGCCGTCAGCCAGAAAAATGCGGCGTACAAAGGGCATAGCCGCTGCGCCTCGTTCAATAATCCCATCGATTTCTTCGAGGGAGCGAATGCGGAATTTAGAGAGCTTGTACATATCGCAGAATGTACAGGCATTATGAGAACAGCCAATGGTGACGCGCAGAATAAAGCTGCGTGCTTCACTAGGCGGACGAAAGACGAGGCCGCCTGCATCATCAATAACCATAGGATTACCTTCTTTCTTCATAGATTACATTCTATTATAAGCGGTTAGAGGAAAAATGAATAGGGGTAAACTGGAGAATACGAAAATTTCGTAATGCAATATAAATATAGGTTAGGCCTGTTTGCGGATGACCAGTAAAAAGACAGTCGTCAAGATGAAGACGAAGCCGACGAGCTCGATGAGGTGAAACTCCGTACTGAGCCACAAGGCCGAGATAATCGTCGCAATGACCGGTTCGAGCGTGCCGATTAAGGTCGCTTTCATAGGGCCAATGATGGCAATGCCGCGGACGAAGAACGTAAAGGACACAGCTGTACCGATGATGACAATGAAGGCTACAGCGAGCCAGCCAATGAAGTCTAAGGCCGGTGTGTCATTCCAGAGCTGCAGCGCACAGAGCAAGACCGCACCGCCAATGATCATGCTCGGTCCATTGACGACGGACGCGTGCCAACGCCAAGCCAAGTCATGAGATAAAAGGGGATACGACACGGCACCAATAGCGGCCATTAAGCCCCAGAATAAGCCTTCCGGCGAAATAATCATAGCTGCCGGATTGCCGTTCGTGGCAATGAGAAAGACACCGCTAAAGGCGAGAATGATGGAAATCGTTTCGCGCCGTACCGGTAATTTCCGGTGGCGAATGGCTAAGAAAATAGCCATAAAGACGATACACAAAGTCTGCAAGACCGTAGCTGTACCGGAATTGGAATACTTAATGGCCGTCAAATAGGAATATTGGCACCACAAGAGCCCAAAAATGGCAAAGGCACAGAGGCGCAACACTTCGTGGCTGTCGCTGAATAATTGGCGTAGCTGTGTATGGTGCGTCGGCAAAATGGTGAGCACCAAGACCAGGCCTGCCACAATCATGCGAATTGCTGTGAGCCAGGCCGAATTGACCGTATAATGCATAAATAAGAACTGCGTCATTGCGCCATTTAGGCCCCATGTGACTGTGCCGATGACGGCAAAAAGAATCCCTTGTTTCATAGATGGTGTAGCCATATGAACACTCCTCTCTAGGTGTTACTAGTATATCATACGCAGTATATAGATAACAGTCAGGCTGTATTCGCATTGCGAAAAATACGAAAAAGAATGTATGCAAACGAGTCATATCAAAATAGATAATACGTAAGTAAAACGTTTATCAACTTGAAATAATTTAGGTTAAACATTGTACTTAAATTATAAAATAAAAATTTATCTTTAAAACAACTTGACTTAGACAGGCCATACATGTATAATAAGCATCAACAAATACAGATACCGTGTTGATTGGGACGAGTAATATCGTAACCGCCATAACAGAGACTTGTGACTTGGTGAAACACAGGATGGCAGGGCGATGTGAAGTCACCCAGGAGCAGTTGTGCCGAACTAGAGTAAGCATGACCGGCAGGCGACCGTTATCCAGCCAGGCATTACAAGGATGATCCCGAGATGCCCCAAAGTGGCCAGACATCTGGCAATAAGAGTGGTACCGCAGAGCTACGCTTTGTCTCTTCTAAGGAGATGAAGCGTTTTTTTATCCCATCAAACCATCTGTCTATTTGTTATATTGTCCTCGTCGTTGAAAGGAGTTTTATTATGATGAAATTAATTGGTGCATTAAGTGGGTTTGTTGGGAAATACTTGACGTACATCGTTCTCCTCGTCGTTGTTTGGGCGTACTTCATGCCTGGCGCGTTTCTCTGGGCTGTACCCCATACGGTCTTGCTCTTAGGGGTCATCATGTTTGGTATGGGCATGACCCTTCATGCGAGCGATTTTAAACTCATTCTCCAGCGGCCAAAAGAAGTCTTAATCGGCTGTGTTTGCCATTATACGATTATGCCGCTCTTGGCCTATGGTTTAGTTATGGCCTTCCATATGCCGCCGGAACTGGCTGTCGGCATGATTCTCCTCGGTTCCTGTCCGAGCGGCACAGCATCCAACGTCATGGGCTTCTTAGCTAAAGCAGACGTTCCTTTGTCCGTTTCCATTACGACTGCATCGACCTTGATTGCTCCTATTATGATGCCGTTCATCATGTGGGCTCTGGCCGGTCAGTGGGTAGAAGTTTCGTTCTTCTCTATGGCCCTGACGGTTATGAAAGTTATTTTAGCTCCTTTAGCCTTAGGCTTGCTCGTTCATAAATTTGCCGGTGAAAAATACATCGTTCCTTTCTCGAAAATTTTGGTTCTCATTTCGGCGGCAACAGTCTTAATCATCGTTGGCGGCGTTATTGCCATTAACGGTGCGAAAATCCTCGAAATTGGGGGCTTCATGATTCTCATGGTTGTGGCGCACAGCGTTGGCGGTTTCATCATTGGTTGTATTGCCACGAGAATGCTCGGCCTTGGCAAAAAACAGCAACACTCTGTTACCCTCGAAGTTGGCATGCAAAACGATGCCTTAGCTATTTCCTTAGTTTCCGTCTTCTTCACACCGGCCGTTGCTATTCCGGCAGCTGTTGGCGCAGCAGCGCACCAAGTGCTCGGCTCCATCTTGGCTGGTATCTTCGCCCGTCATATGGATGCGCACGAAGCGAAAGAAAAAGCCAAAGCTGCACAGCTCGCAGAAATTTCTGCTCCGGCACAACATTAATTGCTCTTACAATGTTTCTACTTGTTGTGCTATACTAACAATAAAGGTGAAGGAGTTCGTGATACATTGTATGTCACGTCCAAAAACAACGAGAGCCACTACAGTAGTGCGAATACTGTAGTGGCTCTTTTGCATTTTATTATCAAGGCCAAATGCAAAAAACGTCAAGTAACTGTAACATATACGTGTAAATAATAACAAAACATACATATATGATAAAACAATATAGGTAAAATATAAATTTAGAAAATGGCTTAATCATGCGGAATATACTAACCACTAACTAAACAATGGATTATCATTGTTATTTATTTGTCTAAATGGATTATTTGTCGAATAACACAATATTGACTATATATTTGTGACATGATAAGATAACAATGAATATCATATTCGATATACTAATCTTACCTAATTCGGAAGGGAGACGGACATGAAACACAAAAGACAATCCATTGCATTAACCTGTGCAGTCTTATCGGCTTTAGCCTTACCAGCTATGGCGGCCGATAATCCACAGGGGGGGGGCAATAGTGTAACTACAAAAGATGTTGTTGTCGAGGCCAATAGAGCTAAAGAGGCTGCTAAATGGGAGAGCCAACAAACGACCATTATTACCGCAGAAGACATTGAAAAGAAGCAAGCTAAATCGGTAGAAGATATTATTTTCAGTGAAACCGGTGTATCGCGGACTGTCGATTCCATGGGACGCGTTGGTATTTCTATTCGTGGTGCAGAAGCACGGCATACGTTGATTCTCGTCGACGGCCAGCCTGTATTGGGTGACTTGGCCAAATATCAGGGCGCAGCTGATGAAGTCATGCGGCTCGGTACAGAAAATGTCGATCATATTGAAATCATCCAAGGTGCAGCATCGGCTAAATACGGTTCTGATGCTATTGGAGGTGTCGTCAATATTATTACGAAAAAGGCAAAGAAAGATAAATCTGTCCAGTTTAACGTCGAAGGGTCGCGCACGAAAGGCGATGGCGGCCTGCCGTATACGAACGTTTTCCTCCGTGCTGACACAGGGGAAATGGGCAAATTACGTCTCGGTTTATCGGGCAGTAAACGAGACATTATGCCTGTCTATGCGAGTGTAGCTCGTAGTGAAAGCGGAATGAGTTTTGATTATAAAGACCGTAATTTTAAACCGAATGCACTGCGCTATTATGGCGAAGCCAACACGATTGGCCTTGTTGGGACATATGATTTTAATGATAAAAATAAATTAAATTTCCGCTTCGATAGATACACGGAAGATTTAATTCGCGATGTTAAACATTCTGATTCTGATTTAGAACCACAACAGCATTTTAAACGGAAAGCAGATCGTGATTCCTATAATCTTGGCTGGGAAGGTCGTGCCGGTGCATCCGATTGGAATGTAGAATTAAATTATTCTCGTATTAATGAAGATGATGTATCCTTAATTAATTACTATGGGCAATCGGCATATGAAGGGAAAAATGAACTTCGGTATGTCGATGACGTAGACCATCGGCAATGGGATTTTAAAGCGTCGGCTAATACGCAGCTTAATGATAAACATTTATTGTCCTATGGTTTTGGCTCGACCTATGAAAAAGGTTCCGGTAGCCGTCTCAAGAGTTCGCCTAATACGACGACGAAATACATCGACCCGTGGGATTATGATAAGAACCTCATGGTTGACCAGCTCGATAGATATGTCCGCAAAGATGGCGACAACAGCGTCCGCGTTTGGTCTCACGTGCACGACTATAAATTTAAAGATTCCGATAGCGGCGTACCCGAATGGGATATGGACTATGAATACTATGGGTATGATGGCACCAATGCGACTCAGATGCCGCCAGTAACGTATGAAAACTACTCGAAATACGATAAGTATTTTACGAGTGGGATTAGTGACTGGTATGCGCCTTCTGGTGTGCCTGATGATGTATGGCAGAATTATCGTAAATTCCGCGATATTTTGGAAGCTCAGAATCCTGGGTATAACGGCTCCAACATTGTCCGCGACTATTTCCAGAAAGGGGAATCGTCTGATAAGACCCAACAATCCTTAGCACCGACCTTTAACGGCAAGAAATTTCTTGAAGAATACCGCATCCGCGACCAGCGTATTACTGTTGGCAACGGTTCTATTCGGAAGCACAATTTCTTCATCCAAGATACGTGGCAAGTCAACGATGATACAATTATTACGCCAATTCTTCGCTTAGACCATAGTAGTCTCTTTGGTTCTAATGTTTCCGGCAGTCTTGGCATGACCCACAATGTTGGCGGTAATGTACATCGCCGCTTTAAAGCGAACGTCGGTACAAGTTATGCTGAACCGGGCATGGGTGAACTTTGGTACAATTGGGAAATGTACGCCAGCAACCCTGTCGGCATTGGTTATGCAAAGCTCGGCTGGTACTGGGCAGGCAACCCAAATTTAAAACCCGAAAAGGCCGTCAACTTCGATATCAGCCTGGAAGGGGAAAATAAAAATACCTATGCTAAGGCAACACTTTTCCACAACCGCATTAAAGACTATATGTCTGTCTACTTTACTGGCGATTTGATGGATTTTGCGCCGTACCTTGGCAGCTCACAAAAATACCAGCGCGCACCGGATATGATTTACAGTTTTAAAAATATTGGCCGCGCAGAAATTACGGGCTTTGAAGCAGAAGTACAGCAAAAATTAGGGGAACACTGGAAGGCAAAATTGGGCTATACATGGCTCCACGCTATCAATAAGAGTGACCCAAACATGCCGCGTCAGCTCCTGGATAAACCAGTCCACAAAGTCGATATTGGTGTTACCTTTGATGATAAGACCAGCGGTTGGGGTGGCTCCATTTGGGGAGATTACTACATCAATATGCTTGATAGTAATACTCTCGTTAATGGCAGCAATTACTGGCCTGATATTTTACAGCAAAAAGGCCCGGAATTTGAAAAGAAAATGTACCAGAAGAAGACCTTTGGTCTTTGGAATTTCATGCTTCAGAAGAAACTTAGCGAAGACGCTCTCGTTTACTTCGGCATTAACAACATCTTCAACCATCGCGATGATGACCGGGCGACACAAGAACGAGTCTATCGCTTCGGCATGAATCTCAAATTCGGGATGGACAGCCACACGGAAACGGCTGTAGATGCAGCTAAAGGCAATACGAACGCTGAAACGAAGCCGGAAGAACCAAAAGAAGTAGCTCTCGACAACTTCCTCGACCGTCCTTTTGATGTCAATAAAAAAGAAGGAGTTGAACTCATTGGCGATTATCGTGCAACGTGGACGGCTAACAATGGGACGAATCGGCCTCAGTCGCCATTCCGTGCAGATAAGACCGTTGGTACAGCGAAGGAAAATATGTATGACTCCAGTGCTCATGGCTTTGGCCAACGTCTCCGTGCCGGCATCGATGCCCGTATTGGGGAAAACACGAACCTCCGCGTCCTCGGTAGTGCATCTGGTGTAGACGGTGTCGATACTGTTGACTCTGTCTCGAAGAGCCGCGGCCTCAACGACCAGCGTATGGAAAACATTGACCTCACGCAGCGCGCTAATAAATGGGACTTCTCCCTTGGCCGCTTGACAGAACCGATGGGCATTACAGGCTATTGGTTCGGTAAAGAATTTGACGGCGGCCGCGCTGTTTGGACTGGCGATAAGACCCAGGTTCGCTTGGGGTATGGTTCCTTCAAGCATAGCACAGGCATTACGGATTCGGCGTATACTCATTCCATTTACACGACCTTCTATCGTCCGCCAACAGTAGAAGAGTTCCTTGGCCTCAATCGAAATGATAATCCCTATGATTTAGAAGGTGCTACGAAAGAACCGAACCAGACTTGGGAAGAAGAGTACAAAGGTAAGACCGATAACCTCTATTTCTACCAGCAGCTCCGAGACATCCAGAATAACGATTCTCTTTCGACAGAAGAAAAACGGGCGCAGCAAATAGCTGTCTTGAAGCGGATGCATGACATTGTCAAAGCCGCTTACGGCAGTGACATGGCTAAACAGTCCTTTGTTTACAACATTCCGCTTAGCTCGCAAGTCGTCTATAAAGTCAAGAATAAGACCACTGGCGAAATCAAATACATAAAAACGACTGTCTACTATAACTCTGAAATCAGCGATTACGATTCAGATGAAGAAAAAGCATTCAAGACCGAAATGAATCGGAAGTTTACCATTAACTTGGCTGATGATGGTGCTTTATTAGACGGTAAATCCTATTTCCAGGAACATGCTAATGATATTGAAAGTGCGTATAACACGATAGCTGAAAGAGCAGCTAAAGAAAATTGGGGCTATTTCGGTGATAGTGATTCTTTGAGCTACTCGACGTATGAATATACTAACGGTGGTACTGGCTACCAACCGGTGTCTAATGAAACTGGCATCGCTGGGGATTATGCCTTTGATGGCATCGACCGAATCGTCAATGAAAACTATGATTGGCAGTCTGGTGGATATAAGATTACTGATGTAGATGCGTTGTCAGATTTGTATAAATCGAACTACGAAGACGACAACATGGGCGATGCCGAATATGGTTGGGCTATGCCGCAAATGATGTTTGAATACTTGAATCGCATGGAACAAGTCCTTCGCTCGACAGAATCGGAAAACAAACTACCTCGCGAAGCTCTCGGTGCCCTCGTAGGCAACCTCATCAAAGTCCAAGGTGTCATGCTCATGCAGGACACGATTCCGGCTATCGATAAAGCCGCTTTCGTTCAGGTTCGCCATCAGTTGCGGCCTAACTTCGGCCTCGCTGCATGGTACTTCCGCTCCATTTCGGACGATAGCCATTCGTATCAAGCAGCCAACGGCAACGGTAACGATGTCTCGACCTTCGACCAGCTCGCTAATGTCATCGGTATCGGTGCGCAGTGGCAGCTCGGCGACCAGACGACGCTTTCCTTTGACTACGGTCAGAACCGCACAGACTTTGGTCGCTATATGAATGGACATACCCTTTATGACCACGAACGAGGAACTGCAGACTTCAACCTTTTCGGCCGCGCCCCTGGCGGTACGCCGCACTTCTGTACGGCACGCCTTGACATCGGCAAAGCCGATACAGATGTCATTGGCAGCTGGAATGCCTTTGCAGACTACAAATACTTCCAGCACGGTTCCTTCTTCGGTGGTAACGGTACAGAATCCTTGCCGGATCGCTACCTTGACGGTATCCGCAGCTTTACCCTCGGCGCAGGCTATGTCCCGGCTAAAGATATTCTCCTCGAAGCGTTCTATACCTTCGATGCAAAAGGTATCAGTAAACGGGATACGCTCTACGGCCCAGAAAAATTCCAGCTCGGCAACTACACGAAGATTCAAATGACCTATCGTTTCTAAACTATATTTCTCACGCAAAAGACCTCCTTGGCACACGCTAAGGAGGTTCTTTATTTGGAAATGCAGTATGTATCATGAGAGAACATAGGAATCTCCTATGGTATTGTATAATATATTCTTATTAGTAATTACGTAGTCTCCATAATATACTGAACTATATAATCTAAATGATGAAAGGGAGACAACGTATGCAAAAAATTCTATTACATGACGGCAATACTATTCCTGGCGTGGGCTTTGGCGTATTTATGATACCCAATGATGGCTCGACCTATCGGGCTGTACGGGAAGCACTGGAAGATGCGCAACAAGCCGGGAAAATCAAATCCATTGGCGTCGATAATATGACTCCGAAGATTTGGCAGATCTTTGTGCCTCAATTTGATACAGTGCCTGCTGTAAATATGGTAGAATGCAATCCTTTCTTTCGAAATCCAAGAAGGCTTTGTCGTGCTGCCTAAATCTACCACCCCAGCACACATGGCGGATAATATAGATATTTTTGATTTTGCTTTGACTGACGCAGATATAGACGCTATGAGAGCCTTAGATACAGGCAAAGGGGCTCATGACCCGGAAGAACCCGGTCGCGGTGAATGGCTCTTGCAGCATTTTAAAGTGCATGACTAGGCGTATGCTACTTCCGGAGGATTTTCAAAAAAAATTGGGGTTCTATCGTAATAGAACCCCTCCAAAACGACTGCTCGTTTTCAATGTGTTTATATAATAGCAGATACCATATATATTGTCAAATAGTACTGAAAAAATAGCGGATTAATCGCGTACAAAAGAGATAGGCATTTTGTAAATATGGATTCGTAGAAAAATAATCTGCATGTCTCCGCATGCGATGGGAAAATAATGTAAGGTATTGTCTGTATAATGTAATAAGTTCTCCAAAGCTAATGATTTCGCATACTGCCCAGATAGGAAAATCTAATAAAGAACGATGTTTTTCAATTAAATCATGGGCATAACTACTGGGAGATTGTTTTAGAAACTTAGCTCGCATTAGTTTATGAGGGTCAATGGTATTAATTAAAGAATAGCCATTTTCATTAGGGCTTTTCTCAATATCATTTAGCAACATAAGTTTTAGCTGGTGCTCAATATCTAAGCACATACTTAACAGTACATAGCGAAGATGCATGTCAATAGTAGAAAGCTCTTGGAGGTAAGCAAACTCTAAGTGTTGATATTGCCCCTTTTTGTATCCTTGAGGATATTTTGTATAGTTCCCACGATAGGCAACTAACTTGAAATAATAATTATGGTTTTCTAAGAAATTCTTTGCTGCTTCTTCACTTACGATATGAAAGGTAATTCCTTTATCATTCATATGTTGGATTAATTCGTCAATGGAAAGGGGTTGCTTTTTTTCTAAGATTGCTAAAATATCCTGTTGTTCTTCTGTGGGCAGTGCTTGATAGGTATCCCATAAAGTATTTGACGTTAATGCTGGATTCATAGTATCACCGTTTTCTATAAAAATATATAACTAGTATACCTGTTTATAAAACGAAAGGAAAGTATGTTTGATGATTTAAGTATACTAATTTTAGATATAGAAAGAGCCACGCTCGTGAATATTCATGAACGTGGCTCTTTTTGTATGATGAATTGCAACTTTTAGTGCGACACTCGTAATTCATGTACAAGTACCTCAAA
>UQHB01000035.1 GCA_900540735.1 uncultured Megasphaera sp.
TCCAGCTCAACGCTGAAGCGCGTTACCATAATCACGAAGGCAGTGACGCAGAAAACAATACGTGGTCGAGCAACTGGTACATGCGTGCAGATTCTGGTAAAGTAGGGAATGCAAAATTTGCCGTTTGGGGCAGCAAACGCGATATTCTGCCAGTATACTCTGAAGAACGGGCATATACGAATGATAGTAGTATTTTATTCCCTAATTTTAGACCATCTTTGCGGTACTACGGTGATAGCAAATCCATTGGTGCATCAGGCGAAGTAGAAATCGACGATAACAATAAAATTTCTTTCCGCGTTATGAACGAAAAAGAAGATATGCAGCGGCGTAATAAAAACGAAATCGGCGTTGCCGGGGAATTTGAACCAATGCAAATCTTTAAGCGGAATATGAATCGTGATACTTACGCCTTATCGTATACAGGTCGTCAAGGCAAAGCAGATTGGAAACTCGATGTCAACTACGGCAAAATGAAAGAAAACGATACGACCTCAACGACCTATTATAGTAGTGGCCGTGATGAATACAGTGGCCGTAATACCTTAGCTGCTGTGGATTGGCTCGAACATAAACAGTTCGATGTCAATGCAACCTTGAATGTAGCTGCTAACGACCAGCATTTCCTTACGTATGGTATTGGCTATACAGAAGAACGGGCTGAAGGTACACGCTTAAAAAATGCTCCTAAAAACTGGGGAACTTATGGCAAAAAAATTAATCCTTGGGCGTTTGACCAGTCCTTAGGCGTTACAAATGGTGAAGATAATCCCGATTCCTTAGTCCACAATTATTTGTTTAAAACATCAGAAGATGGGACAAACTTAATTTGGAATAAGAACTACGAATATTATGGAACCGATTCTCTTCCTTCTTTTACCTATGAAGAAATGAAAGATTTTAATGCCAATAGTGCAACGCAGGAACAGTTGGATAATATAAAGAAATTTGGGGAGCAGTTAATGAAGGAAAACCCTGATTTAATTCCTGCAAAAGAACCAACCGAAACAGATGAACAATATCAACCAAACCTTGAACTTTTTAAAGCTCAAATTGTACAGCAATATTACGGCCTCCGTGAAGGCTATGATTATAAAGACGTAAAATGGAACGGCAAATACTTCAAAGAAGAATTTGACAACAGACAAAATGCTGTCAGTGGTGGTGAAGCTAAATTACAGTGCCGTCATGTCTTCGTCCAAGATACGTGGCAAATCAACGACAACACTATCTTAACGCCAATTATCCGCCTCGATAACAGCGACCTCTTCGGCAGTGAAGTAACGGCAAACTTAGGGGTAACACATAATCTCAATGGTAACCCCAACCGGCGTTTAAAAGTAAATATCGGTACAGGCTACACTGAACCAGGCATGGGAGAACTTTACTATAACTGGGAAATGTACGGCGGTACAGGTGATGATTAGTTAGGTTGGTACTGGATTGGCAACCCTGATTTGAAGCCTGAAACATCCCTTAATTTTGATGTATCTATTGAAGGGGAAAGCAACAACAACCGGACGTATACGAAGCTCTCTGTATTCCATAATGAAATCAAAAACTATATGACCTCCTATTTCACGGGTCAGTTCATTGACTTCAACTTTAACGGACAGAGTTATACGATGACACCGGACCGTATTTATAGTTTCCGCAACTTAGGTAAGGCTAAGATTACGGGAATCGAAGCGGAAGTTCAGCATAAGTTTGACGACCACTGGTCAGCTAAATTAGGCTATACGTGGCTTCACGCTATTAATGATAGCGATAGCGACATGCCTCATCGCCTGCTCGATAGACCAACTCATAAATTTGACGTATCAAAAGAGCGATGCTACGTATAATGAAAAATCCTTTGGTATTTGGAATATCCTCTTAGAAAAAGATTTGAGTAAAGACTTCACGGTCTACGCCGGTATCGACAACGTCTTTAATCATCAAGACGATGACCGGGCTTACCAAGAATGGTTATATCGGTTTGGCATCAATATGAAACTCAGTGATTTGGGAGAATCCCTCTTTGGCGATAATAAACCAGTCTTTAAGAAAGATAAAGACGGCAATCCCATCATTACCAATGTCTATGGCGCATCGTGGTTCCTCAGTCGTCCGTCCGATAATGCCCAAAAAGCTGGTACTGTCGATGTCTATGGCGATTACCGGTTGCGTAGCAACATGTTCAAAGGCAAAAATAAAGTGGATATGCGTGAAACGAAGCTTACGCAAGCTGATGATGGCGCGGCGAAGAACTACGCCGATAAATCTGGCCATGGCTTAGAACAACGGCTCCGCCTTGGCGTGAACTACCAGATTGCCGATGATTTGAATTTAGATGTCGTCGGTTCTACATCTCGTCATGATACGTCCTATAACGTGGCCGATAAACGTGGTCTCCATGACGTATACCTCGAAAAAGCAGAACTCAATAAGAATGCTAATCAGTGGGACTGGACTGTCGGTCGTATTCATGAACCTATGGGTGTGACGAGCTATTGGTTTGGTAAAGAATATGATGGTGCTCGCGTCATGTACACAAATGATAAGACCCAGGTCGTCGTTGGTTATGGCGATTTCAGCCAGACTACGGGCGTTTCCGATAGCGCATATAGCCATAAAGAACACATGACCATTTACCGTGGCCCGACGTTGGATGAATTATTAGGTCTTATAACGGCTAACAATAATGCGAATAATACCCCGGGAAGACCCTATGGCAATGTCAGCTATGATGCCAATGCACAAGCTGATTACGTGGAAAAATTCAATCATGCTGGAGAAAATGAAACAGATCCAGTGAAAAAAGCAGAAGCTAAATTAGCTGTCATCAAGGAAGTTTTGGGTATTTTAGATAAGGTAGAAGCAACTGTAACAGCCGATGATTCTACTGGCTTTAATCATTGGCGTAATCTGTTGACAAAAGGCAGCACTGCATATCCGAATCTGTATGCCGCAGATATTACGGTTGTCTTAAATGATGGCTCTACCTTAAACTTAGCCGATGGGAAACGAACTTATACAGATGGTACGACGTCTACGTTACAGAGTGGTGAACCGTTAAAAGAATTTGTGACGACTCAGATGGATTTGGGACGGAACATTACCAATGTCGCTAAGTATGGTAGTGTAGAAGGTCTCTTGGATTCCAGCAATATTAAGACTATGATGAGCGACATCTTAGGCTTAGTCAATGATAAAGATGGTTATGGCATTACAGGGTATTTAGACCATAATGGGAATGCTATTACGAAAGAAGAAGCTGTTAATCAGATGTTCGTCTCCTTTGTCGGCGACGAATCGGTATATGGTATCACAGGTAATACATTTGGCGGTTCTAATGCTAAATACAACGGCGTATCTAAATTGTTGAATTCCTTGGCAAAATCCAGTTACAAACCTGTTGGTGGCACTCCTATTCCTTTGCCGGGTGCTCCTATTACCTTTGCTGAAACTGGTGGATACCTCCTCAAACAAGATAAGATTCCCACTATGGATAGAGCGGCCTTCATCAAAGTCCGCCATCAAATCGGCGATAATATCGGCCTCGAAGCGTGGAAGCTCAATTCCTTCGGTGAAGGCGCGCACATCAGCCGTAATGATGTGGGTATCAATGAAGACATGCGTATTGCCGATACGAACGCTCCGGGTAGCTGGAATGCGTACTTCGATTATAAAGCCTTAGACCATGGCTCCTTCCTCGGTGGCACAGGCGCAGACTTGCCGGACCGTTACCTCGACGGTATCCGTAGCTTCACCGCTGGCTTTGGCTACGTCCCGGCTCGTAACCTCCTAGAAGCAAGCTATACCTTCGATGCACATAGCACACAAAAACGGGATACCGCTTGTCGTCCAAGCATGTGTCATACTACAACTTCATAAGGTTATCAACGCTGCGAGGTTGCCAAACGTTTACTCCCTTCTGTTTTGGCAGCCCCACAACGTAGATATACAAAACGAGCCTTACCAGTCGGTGCTGGCAAGGCTCGTCTCTTATGTAAAAAATATGTTTGCTTTTTACATCTAGTTACAGTATACTATTAGACATGGTGAGTTTTCTCACCCGGGATAGTCCGGTGTGTCGGTTTTCCTCCCTGTAGGGAGGTGATTGGTATGGAAATGAGCGTATTCCAGACACTGTCATTGATGATAGCGTTTGCTACCTTAGTCGTACTAATCATTTCGGTATGCAAGAAGTAATGTAAGAACATAAACTTTTTCACACACGAAAAAAACCGCGTGTGACGCGGCCTTCTTCACTCAAACATTCAAAGAGGAGAGTCGGCTTCGCCCACCGGACTGTTCCTTTACTTAACATTATACGATAGACTTGCTCTTTTTGCAAGCCTTACCCTCAATGACGAGGCGTTCACGTCACAGTGGACGCTTTTTTCTTTGGCAAAACGCCGTTCCTATGCTATAATATATAAATTCGTTACAAAGGAGGCTCTTTTCATGAATCGTGAACGACCTATGGTTACGGTGTATTTACTTGGTAAAAAATGTACTGTCCCAGCAGACCTGACGATTATGCAAGCAATGGAATACGCAGGCTTTCGGCTCGTCCGCGGCTGTGGCTGCCGCAGTGGTTTTTGCGGTGCTTGCGCTGTTTGGTATCGCATTGGTACGACTGGCAAGATGCAGACGGCCTTAGCTTGTCAAATGAAAGTAGAAGCAGACATGCGCGTTGGCAGGATCGAGTCCTTTCCCGTAGAAAAGAAGAGCTACGACATCAACCGCTTGCCTGCTAGCGAAAACGTAGTCGGCGATATTTACCCGGAAATTTTCGACTGTATCCATTGCAATGCGTGCACGAAGAGCTGTCCTCAACATTTACCGGTTTTAAAATATATTATACAAGCCCAGAAGGGCGATTTTGCAGGCTGTGCGAAGACTTCCTTTGGCTGTGTCAGTTGCCATCTCTGTTCGTCGCGCTGTCCTGTGGGCATTAGTCACAGCGAAGTATCGATTTTAGCACGCCGTGTCATTGCAGCTCAGGCCGTAGCGGCCTATCATGACCTTGCCGACCGCGTGACTGCTGTTCACCAAGGCGCATATGATGCGGCTATGGCGACGCTCATGTCTATGGACAATGAAGATTTGCACAAACGCTACGATGCACGGGATATTGAGTAGGAGGAAGCTATGGAATATACAACCGAAATAGCGCAATCGATGGCGCGTGTAGAAGCGACACGCGAAGCGAGACTTACGCAGGATATTCCTCGCTTTACAGCCGAAGAAAAGCATCTTATTTTACGGCATTACCATCCTGATTATAAGACAGAAAATTTCATGACTTTGACCATTGGCCCCAATGCTGGTGACAAAGTGCCCAAAGAATTGGGGGCTATGCTCCAAGGGAAGAGCCGTATTTTAGATAAACATATCGATTTAGAACATCCGAAGTATGATGTCGATGTCCTCATCATCGGCGGTGGCGGTGCCGGAGCTGCTGCAGCTATTGAAGCGAAACACTACGGCGCCTCTGTCCTCATGGCGACGAAACTGCGCCTGGGCGATTCCAATACAGGTATGGCCGAAGGGGGCATGCAGGCTGCTGATGGAGCTAATGATTCACCGGTTATTCATTACCTCGATGCCATTGGCGGCGGCCATTACAAAAACGACCCGGCTTTACTGAAAGAATTAGTTATGGCTGGGCCCGAAGCCTTGCAATGGCTCTCAGAGCTGGGCGTTCTCTTTGACCGTGATGATACAGGTGACATGATTCGCAACCACGGTGGCGGTACGTCGCGGAAACGGATGCATGCGTGCCAAGACCATACGGGCGCAGAAATCATGCGTGTCCTCAAAGACGAAGTAGAAAATCTCGGCATCGATGTTTTGCCGTACTCGCCAGCTGTAGAATTGCTCTTAGATGAACGCGGCCATATTGGCGGTGCTGTGCTCTATGATTTCGATACGCACGAATATTTCGCCGTACGCGCACGGAGTGTCATTTTGGCTACAGGCGGTGCTGGGCGGCTCCATTACCAAGGATTCCCGACGTCCAATCATTACGGCTCCACAGCAGACGGTTTAGTCTTAGCCTATCGCGTAGGCGTGTCCCTTATTTACGCCGATGCCATTCAGTATCATCCGACTGGCGCGGCCTATCCGCCTCAGATTTACGGTGCCCTCGTGACGGAAAAAGTCCGCTCCCTTGGGGCAATGCTCGTCAATCGCGACGGCGAAGCCTTCCTCAATCCCTTAGAAACGCGTGATGCCGTCGCCGCCGCTATTATTCGCGAATGCAATGCAAAACACCACGGTGTGCCTGCCCAAGGGAAACAAGCCCTTTGGCTCGATACGCCTATGGTCGATATGCTCCACGGCAAAGGAACTGTAGAAAAGCAGCTACCCGGCATGCTCCATTTGTACCAGAAATTTGGCATTGATATTCGCAAGGAACCGATTTTGATTTACCCGACCCTCCATTACCAAAACGGCGGCATTTGCATTAACATGCATAGTGCGACGAAAGTCTCCGGTCTCTATGCAGCTGGCGAAGACGTAGGCGGCATTCACGGGACGAACCGTCTCATGGGCAATAGTCTCCTCGATATTATCGTTTTTGGTCGTATTGCCGGGACCGAAGCAGCTCGCTACAGCCAGCATGCCAGTGTTGGGTCGTTGACCCTCGACCATGTCCATCGCTTTGAAGCAGCGCGCATGATTAAACGGTTTGCTCACACCGATTTATCACCGAAGTTACTGCCAGATTATCGTCATAGAGACTAAAAGGAAAAATGTCTATTTTCCATATATACTTAATTATTATAATGGAGTTGATTTATAATTTATTGACAAATACGAGTAAGAGGTATACACTTTTACTTGTAATTAAATATGAAACAAAGACGTTCTATAGAATACTATAGGACGTCTTTTTGTTTTACAGAGGGGGAGAGGGAATGGAAGAACTGATTTCATATGATGCAAAAATCAACGGCCTCTTGAAGCGATACGGCGTGAAATTTGGCATTTACAAGAACAACCAATTTCACGAGCAGCTGTTTCCGTTTGACTGCATTCCGCGCGTCATTAGCCATGATGATTTTGCCTACTTAGAAAAAGGCTTAAAACAGCGCGTCGATGCACTGAATGTATTCTTACGCGATATTTACGGGGAAAAGAAGATTATTCAAGATGGCGTAGTGCCCGAAGAGTTTGTCTATTCGTCGAAGGGGTATTTAGTCCAATGCGAAGGGATTATGCCGCCTCAAGGGATTTATGCCCATATTGTCGGCATTGATTTGGTCCAGGCCAAAGACGGCACGTGGTATGTCCTCGAAGATAACCTGCGCGTGCCGAGCGGTGCGTCGTATCCTATGATTGCGCGGACGTTGTGCCGCAAAGCGAGTCCTATGACTTACGTCCATCATCACGTCGAAGATAACCGCAATTACGCTCAGCTCTTAAAGGAAACGATGGATTACGTCAATACTGGCGGCATTAACGCCGTCTTTACGCCAGGGCGCATGAATGCGGCCTACTTTGAACACGCGTACCTTGCAGAAAAAACGGGGGCTGTCCTCGTCGAATCGAACGATATTGAAGTCCATGAAGACTACTTGTATTTAAAGAATTTTGACGGGTCTCTCGAAAAAATTGGGGCCATTTACCGACGTATTTCAGACGAATACTTAGACCCTATGACGTTCCGCGAAGATTCGCTCATTGGTATTCCGCACTTAATGGAAATTTACCATAAAGGCCACGTAGCCATTATCAATGCGCCAGGCAATGGCGTTGCTGATGACAAAGGGCTCTATTACTTCGTGCCGAAAATGATCGAATATTATCTCCACGAAACGCCCATTCTTCACAATGCGCCGACGTACTTGCCCTACTACGATGACGATTATACGTATGTCATGGAACACTTCGACGACTTAGTTATTAAGGACGTGTCCGAAGCTGGCGGTTATGGCGTTTTCTTTGGCAATACCTTATCACCAACAGAAAAAGCGGCCTTCTTAGATAAATTAGGTCATGAACGGCGCCGCTTCATTGCCCAAGAAGTCATCGATTTTAAAGATTTAGAAATTATGGACCACGGTGAAAAGGTCGAACGGAAAGCAGACTTGCGGGTCTTCGTCTTATCGGGCCAAAAAACGCAGGTCTGGAAGAGCGGACTTACGCGATTTTCGCGCAACCCCGATAGTTTTATTGTCAATTCGTCCCAAGGAGGAGGCTTTAAAGATACATGGATATTATCGCAGTAGATAAAGTAGATAATTTGCTCTGGCTTGGCCGGTACAGCCAGCGTGTATATATGACGATTCGCGAGTTTTTCATTCGCTATGATGCTATGATTGAACATCCGGACTTTTATATTCAGTATTGTGAAAACTTGCAGATTCCTAACGTGTACAGCGATTTGAATGATTTCGTGCGCCATTACATTGACGACAAAAACGACCCCAATTCGATTGTAACGACTTTAAATCGGACGTACGACAATTGCATCGTCCTCCGCAATGAACTAGGCTCTGAAACGATGTCCTACTTAGAAGTGGCCTTAAATTCCTTAGAAGATATAGAGGATTTTGATTCGTTCAGCATTGATTTGCAGACCGTCTTAGATTATATCTTGGCCTTTTGGGGCAGTATTGACGAAAATATTGAAAATTACGAAATTCGTAATATCATTAAGCTTGGCAAACGGCTCGAACGGCTCGATATGTTCCTGCGCCTGCGCCGTTTGTACAAGGATTTGCACATGGCCTCGGAAACGCTGAATCATCGCCTAAAGAAAGCGAAGATTCCCTATAACCGCGAAGCCTTCATGCATGCTAGAGAGCTCATCGAAGGAGACGGCCCTTTGGATTATGTAAAAGCCATTTCGTACGTCGAATCTATTTTATAAGAGAAAGACTGGTGACGTGACCGTATGAAAACCTTTCAGATTCAATATCGTATGCATCTGACAGTGGACCACGAAATTAACCACCATTATTTTTCCTTTCGCTGTCTCCCTAAAGAAGGGGGAGCCCAGTGGCCAGACTATGTAAAAGTCCGGCTTGATGCGGATTATTATGCTTATAGTCATGACTGCTTTCAGAATCATTTCGTCTATGGCTATACGGAAGCACCGCAGACCGTACTGGATTATTATATGGAATCGCAAGTGCGCGTAGACCAGACGAAGTTTGACCGGGATAATCGCTTGTGCCGCGTCTTGCGGCTGGCAACGGCGCAGACCGATCCCGTTGGTGCTTTGGCGCAATTTGCAGACGACTGTGCTGCTGCGTGCAGTATGATTCCTGATGACTACGACAAGGCCCAATATGTCATGACGGCTGTTCACGGGTACATGCATTATGAGCCTGGCAGTACGGCCATTACGACGACAGCTGCCGAAGCTTTTGCCAACAATCGCGGTGTCTGTCAGGACTATGCCCAAATCATGCTGGCCATTCTCCGGCGCATGGGCATTGCTGCGCGCTACGTAGCTGGCCTTATGGTCAATGAAGCCTTGACGCACGCGTGGGTAGACGTCTATGCTAATGGCCGCTGGCGCGGCTTAGACCCGACGAATAATCGTCTCGTCGATGAAGATTACGTCATCCTTTCGACAGGTCGGGATTATACAGACTGCCTTGTAAATAAAGGTGTCTTTTACTGTCCGGAAGCGGTGACACAACATTCAGATATTACCATTTCGATGAAAGAAATTCCGCCAACAGGGCGGGTATAACTATGGGTAAAGTAGGTGTAGAGATGAAAACTAGTATTGCACAAATTCCACTTCCTGCAGATGAAACCTATGAAATTCAAAAGAATCATCTCACCAGTGGCAGTGGGGGAAAACGGATTTGCATCGTCAGTGGGACCCACGGCGATGAGCTCGAAGGGCAGTACGTTTGCTATCAGATTCAAGAATTACTCCGTAAACGCCAAGACAAGTGGCACGGCACAGTTGACATTTATCCGTGCCTCAATCCCCTCGGCATGGACTCTATTACGCGGAAAGTCCCCGTTTTTGACCTCGACATGAACCGTATTTTCCCAGGCGACAAAGACGGCTCTATGGTCGAATATATGGCGGCCTGCATTATGGACGACATCAAAGGGGCTGACTTAGTCCTCGATATTCACGCGAGCAACATTTATTTACGGGAAATTCCGCAAATCCGCATTAACGAACTCCAACAAGATACGCTCGTGCCGATGGGTAAATGGATGAATATGGATTATCTCTGGGTGCACAGCGCAGCGACAGTCCTCGAAAGTACGCTGGCTTATTCGCTGAATGTCATCGGTACGCCGACGCTCGTTGTCGAAATGGGCGTAGGCATGCGCATTACGAAAGCCTATGGCGACCAGCTTTGCACAGGCATTTTAAATGCCATGATGGAACTGGGCATGATGGAAAAAGAACCGCTTCCTATTAAGCAGCCCATTATCAGTACAGACGGGAAAGTCCATTTCCTTAATGCTGCCTGTGCCGGTCTCTTTCTGCCCATTGCGCGGCACGACCACATGGTTGAAAAGGACGAAGTCATTGGCCACATCGTCAATCCCTTAGACGGCACCATTAAGAGCACCATTACGGCACCATGCAACGCCTTGCTCTTTACGTTACGAGAATATCCTATTGTCAGTGAAGGCAGCCTCATTGGCCGCTTATTGGAGTGTGAATAATGAAAGAATCAATTATTTATGAATTACAATCGTTGTACCGCACGGACTTGCGTATTCGCGCTTATACTTTTGGCGAAGGTGCGAAAAATGTTTGCATCATTGGTTCCTTGCGGGGCAATGAATTACAGCAAATGTATATTTGCTCCCTTGTCGTCAAAAAATTAAAAGAATTAGAAGCTGCTGGAGCCATTGCTAAAGACCATTCCATTACGGTTATTCCGTGTCCGAATACGTATTCTATTAACTCGCAGAGCCGTTTTTGGCCTCAAGACGATACGGATATTAACCGCATGTTCCCAGGGTATTACGAAGGCGAAACGACGCAGCGTATTGCAGAAGGCATTTTCGATGCCATCAAAGACTACGACTACGGCATTCAGCTCACTAGTACGTATGTGCCCGGTGAATTTTCATCCCACATACGCGTCATGAAGACAGGCCAAGAAGATTTGGAAAATAGTAAACTCTTCGGTCTGCCTTACATCGTCGTCCGCACGCCGCAACCTTATGATACGACGACGCTCAATTACAACTGGCAAATTTGGAACTGCAAAGCCTTTTCGCTCTTTACGAAAGCCTACGATACAGTCCATCGTGATAGTGCCAAAGAAATTCGCAATGCTATTTTACGCTTTCTCTACGAAAAAGGCATTACGACGAAAGCCGTACCGGGTGGCTATAAGAGCGAAATCGTAGACGAACACGACTTGACTCTCGTGCCGTGCCATCATGCCGGGTTCATTCGTTTCCTTGTCGATGTAGATGAAGAAGTACGAGAAGGGGATGTACTGGCGAAGATTTATGACCCTTACGACCATACAGTCAGTGAAGAAGTCAAGGCTCCTACGGATGGAGTCGTCTTTTTCTTGCACGCCAAAGACTTAGTTTACGCCCATACGGATGTAGTAAAATTAATCAGGCAATAAAATATATACTTGAATATGATAAAAAGAAGGAAAGGTGCTTTTTAAGCCGCATGCGGAACGTCTTAAGGCGTAAAAGCACCTTTCCTTCTTTCAATGTTAGTATGATAGATTATTTTGTCATAATCCGTTTGTAGTTTTCCAGGCGGTTTAATACTTCTTCTAAGAGTTCATTGCTCTTGGCGAAGTGGAAACGGATGAGGTGGTTGACCGGTTCGCGGAAGAACGATGAGCCCGGTACGGCAGCAACGCCAACTTGACGGGTGAGCTTTTCGCAGAAGTCTACGTCGCTATCGTAGCCAAATTCAGAAATATCGACGAGGACGTAGTACGCACCTTCTGGCTTCGTGTGCGGAATATTGAGGCGTGTTAAGCCGTCGCAGAAAATATCTCGTTTTTCTGTGTAGATTTTTTGTAAATCATCGTAGTAGGATTTCGGGAATTTCAGGCCGACGACAGCAGCTTCCATGAGCGGGCTGGCTGCACCGACCGTGAGGAAGTCGTGGATTTTTTTCGCACCGTCAATGATTTCCGGAGCAGCGACGATGTGACCAAGACGCCAGCCTGTAATGGAATAGGTCTTTGACAAGGAGCTGCACGTAATGGTCCGTTCGAACATGCCCGGTAAGGAGGCTAAATACGTGTGTACATGCGGTTTATAGACGATGTGTTCATAGACTTCGTCTGTAATGGTGTAGACATCGTATTTTTTCGCTAAATCAGCAATGTATTCCAGTTCTTCTTTCGTAAATACTTTGCCGCATGGATTGGACGGGTTGCAGAGAATCATGGCTTTCGGATTCTGTTTGAAGGCTGCTTCTAATTCGTCTGGATTGAATTTAAATTCAGGCGGATAGAGGGGCACGTAAATCGGTTCTGCACCGGAGAGAATCGTATCGGCACCGTAGTTTTCGTAGAACGGCGAGAAGACGATGACTTTTTCGCCCGGATTGACGACGGTCATGACGGCGCACATCATGGCTTCTGTACTACCGCACGTAACGACGATGTTTTCGTTCGGGTTGATGTGGAAGCCAAATTGCTTGGAGCGAATGTCTGCTAAGGCTTCACGGAAATTCTGTGCGCCCCAAGTGACGGCGTATTGGTGGGGGCCTTCGTAAGCGACTTGAGCGAGGCGGTCGAGAAGCGGTTTCGGTGGGTCAAAGTCAGGGAAACCCTGAGACAAGTTGATGGCACCGCATTCGTCAGAAATACGGGTCATACGGCGAATGACCGATTCTGTAAATAATTCAATTTTATGAGACAATGGTTTCATTATATAGTTCCCCCTATATATTTCTGTAATTATATATTCTTTAGAGTACGCATTATTGATGAGATTGTCAAGAAAAAGATAGGGGAAAATAAAAAATTTAATGTTTCGTCCTAGTATTGACGATAGAATCGGTCCATTCTATAATGAAGACGTTTAAGGGGGAATGACATATGGATATTATTAAATATGTTACTGCTGAAAAAGATAACTTAATTTCGTGGTGCCGCCACTTTCATGAATATCCTGAAGGTTCACAACATGAATTTAAAACGATGGACTACATCGATGCCTTATTGAAAGAATGGGGTATCCCTACAGTCCGCGTGCCGCACGGTGGGATTATTGGCACCATTGACAGCGGCAAACCTGGATATACGGTTTTGATGCGCGCTGATATGGATGCTTTGCCTATTCAAGAAGACCCGATTAATTTAAAGAAACATAAGATTTGCGTCTCGAAAAATGATGGCTTTTCCCATGCTTGCGGCCATGACGGCCACATGTCTATGCTCCTTACAGAAGCGAAGATTTTAGCGGCTCATAAAGACGAATGGGAAGGGAAAATCTTCGTCGTCTTTGAAGAAGCTGAAGAATTTGGTGAACGGGGCATTGGCTACTTAATGCGCTATATTACGGAACATAACATTCATGTAGATGCGTGCTACGGGACGCACGTGCGCTGGGATATTCCTGTAGGCAAAATGGCAGTCCTTGATCAGGGTGTCATGGCTGGGACGTTCTTCTTCCGCGTCAAAATCCACGGCAAGAGCGGTCATGGTTCGCGGCCTGATTTGTCCGTCAGCCCAGTCGATGCCTTCTTGTCCTTTGCTAATGCCTTGCAGTCGTTCCGCATGCGCTCTGTAGACCCGACGCATTGCTTGACTTATTCGTTTGGTTCTATCCAAGCAGGGCATGAACCGAATATTATTCCAGAAGAATTGATGTTTGCCGGGACGTGCCGTTTCTTTACCAATAAAGATGGGACGCTTTTCCGCGAAAAATTCCATCAACTCCTCGACAATGAATGTGCAAACTTTGGCTGCACGTCTGAAATGGTAGAAGAACAATGCTTCCCTGTAACCTTTAACGACAGTACATGCGCAGCCTTAGCACGCAAAGGTATTGAAGAACAAGTAGGAAAAGATGTCCTCGTCAATGTCGAACCGTGGATGGCTTCAGAAACCTATTCAATTTATATCGCTATGTATCCGGGCATTTTGGCCTTTACAGGCATTAAAGATGACGAAGTAGGGAGCGGTGCGAACCATCATACGCCGAAGTTTGATATTGGTGAAAAAGGTCTCGTCACAGGCGTAGAAAGTGCCTTGGCTTATGTCTTGACGATGCTCAAAGAAAAACCGGATTTATCCCACTTTAAACCGGCCAACTTAGAAGAATTGCTGAAATTAGTCTAACTAGTACAGTAAGATAGAGTTAGTATCTGTAGATGCTGGCTCTTTTTGCTGTTCAGTACTGCCTGTCCATGATATAATTTACTATTGATATGATTAACTATAGAAAAGAAGAGGAATCTCATGAGCAGTATAAAAGTACAAAAACTCTCGAAAGCCTTTGGTGTCCACGTCATTTTCCAGGATGTTTCCTTTGAAATCCGCCGCGGTGAACGCATTGGCCTCATTGGGGCCAACGGTGCCGGAAAATCGACGCTCCTTAAGTGTCTCATTGGCGAAGAAGAATACGACAGCGGCACCTTTGTCGTCTCTGAAGGCGAGTCCATTGGCTATTTGCAACAGGACATTACTTTTGACCCGTCTATTACGCTGCGCCAAGTCATTACAGATGCCTGGCAAGACGTATTACGCTTAGAAAAGCAATTAAAAGACGTAGAAAAGGACATGCAGGCTCATCCTAACGATGAAGCTTTGATGAATCGCTACGCACGCATGCAAGAACGATTTGAATGGCTTGGCGGCTACGCGTACGAATCGATGTCGCGCAAAATCGTTCAAGGCTTAGGCTTTACAGAAGCCGACATGGATCGGCCTGTACAAAGCTTTTCAGGCGGTCAAAAGACGCGTATTAATTTAGCCAAAGCCCTCGTCCGGCGGCCTGATTATTTATTCTTAGATGAACCGACGAACCATCTCGATATGGACATGCTCGAATGGCTCGAAGGGTATCTCTTATCTTATGGCGGCGGCGTGCTCATCGTCTCGCATGACCGTTATTTCTTAGATAAAGTGGCCACAGGCATCCTTGAATTAGACCACCAAAAGGTGACGATGTACAAAGGGAACTACAGCCGCTACGTAGCCCAGCACGATGAACGGCGCAAGGCTCTGCTCAGTGCGTACAAGAAACAACAAGAGCACATTCACGAAACAGAAGAATATATCCGTAAATACAAAGCCGGCATTAAAGCAAAACAAGCGCGAGGCCGTCAGTCTCAGCTTGACAGACTGGAACGCATCGAAATCGACCCAGAAGCAGCAACCCTTCATTTTACATTCAAGCCGACGGAAGAATGCGGACAAAAAGTCCTCATCCTCGACGATATTTGCGGCGGCTATGATACGCGAGAATTATTTTCTCATTTGTCACTGCTCTTACGGCGCGGTGAATCGGCATCACTTATCGGTCCGAATGGCGCAGGGAAGACGACGTTGATTCGTATGATTATGGGTGAACTAGAGCCGAAAAGCGGTCACATTACCTTAGGGAGCCGCGTGCATATTGGTTACTTCGCCCAAGAACATACGGAACTGCACGGTGTTTGGTCAGTCCTCGAAGAAATTATGAATGCCTTTAGTTATGGTGAAGACGAAGCCAGGTCTGTATTGGGGCGGTTCCTTTTCCGCGGCGACGATGTTTTTAAGACGATTGACAGCCTTAGCGGTGGCGAAAAAGCTCGACTCGCCTTATTAAAGCTCTTCCTCCAAGGGCCGAATTTCCTCATTCTCGACGAACCGACGAACCATCTCGACATTCCGACACGAGAAGTATTAGAACAGGCGTTGCTCGACTTTGGCGGCACGTATCTCGTCGTCTCTCATGACCGCTATTTCCTCGATAAGATTACGAAGCGGACCCTCGTCTTGGAAGATAAAAAGCTCAAGGAATTCTTAGGCAACTACACGTACTATCGGGAAAAAATCCGGGAAGCAGCGGAACTTGCCGCACAGGCTGCAGCAGAAGCAGAAAAAGAGAAGCCTAAAGCAAAAGTTGCGCCTGTTATCAAAGAAGAACTGAAAGCAGCTCCTGTACCGAAGGCGAAAGCTAAAGAAGTATCGTACGGGACAGCGCAAAAACTGGATAAAATCGAAATGAAAATTGCTGAACTCGAAGCAACTATCAAAATGTATGAAGTCCAGCTCAATGACCCGTCGAATCAAGTAGATACAAAGAAAATGATGGATTTGACAAAAGAATATGAAGAAACACAAGAAAAATTAGATAAAACTTACGAAATGTGGGAAGAATTATCGGAAGAATAAGTTAAATGAATAGATTCTATGCAAAAATAATATATAACTAAATCTCATGGAATTTGTAAAACGTGAAACTATTAGTAATCATCACAATGGTTTTACGTTTTTATTTTAAGTTATACTTAGGTTAAACGTTAAATTTAACCTTTACAAGTTTGAATTACGTGTTATACTAGCAACATCCCTAGAGACATAGCATACATAGATGTTTCTATAAAAAGAATGTACAGAGTACGGAAGGATGCGGAGACTATGGCAAAATTTAATCCAGTAACGCCAGAATTAATAGAAGAATTACAACAAGTTCTTGGTGAAAAGAACGTCAAAACGAGTGAAGATTACTTAGAAAAATATCAGACTGATGAAGAAGGGAATCCTCATTTCTTTAGTAAGCCAGAAGTCGTCGTCTTCCCAGAATCGACAGAACAAGTCGCTGAAGTCGTTAAACTTGCTAATCAATATTTAGTTCCATTGACCCCGCGGTCTGCTGGTTCGAACGTTGCTGCCGCTGCTATTCCTGTATACCACGGCATCGTTGTAGAACTGGAAAAAATGAATAAAATCTTGACTTTAGACCCAGATAATTTATACGCAACATGTGAAACGGGCGTCATCACCGGTCAGCTCCAAGAAGAAGCACGGAAACACGGCCTCTTATATGCTGGCGACCCGTCCAGTTCGGAAAGCTGCCAAATCGGTGGTAACGTTGCCAACAACGCTGGTGGTAACAAAGCTGTTAAATACGGCACGACGCGTCATCAGATTTACAGCTTAAAAGTCGTTACGCCGACAGGCGACATCGTTACCTTGGGTGCGCGGTTGCAGAAGTGTTCTACAGGCCTTTGCTTAGAACAACTCCTTGCCGGTTCTGAAGGGACCCTCGGTATTATTACAGAAGTGACCGTTCGTCTCCGTCCGTTGCCACCATACAATTTCAACATGGTTTGCGTCTTCAAGACTGACGAAGAAGCCTTTGCATTGCCGAATAAAATCTTAAAAGCCGGCATTGACCCGACGAGTATTGAATTCATGGATAACGCTGCTTTGAAATTGACTTGTGATTTCTTAGGCGAAAAATTCCCGCACGTCGATGAAGGCTGCGACTATGTTATCGTTACAGTCGAAACATTCGACGAAGATGAACTGGATAAGAAAATGGAAAAACTCTGCGACCTTGCCGAAGCAAACGGCTCTATCGACGAATTTGAAGCAGATAAACGTATTTGGAAATTACGGAAACAGTTTGCTGAAGCTGCACGCGATAAAGACCGCATGTTCCAGACGGAAGACTTCGTCGTACCTCTCGACCAGATTCACAACATTACGAAACAGATTCCGGAATTACGGGAAAAATACGATCTCTTCTGCGTTACTGTTGCCCACATTGGCGACGGCAATATTCACGTCTTACCGCTGAATGTCAACGGCTTATCGCCAGAAGAATGGTACGAAAAGATTAAGAAATTCCACCGTGACCTCTTCCCGCGCGTCTATGCTTTAGGTGGTAAAATGTCTGGTGAACACGGCATTGGCTCTAAGAAATTAGAAGAATTTGCTCTTTGCACACCGACTGCTGAATTGAACATGATTAAAGCGATTAAGAAAGCCTTGGACCCGAATAACATCATGAACCCAGGCAAATTAGTCGATATGGAAGCAGACGCATAAGCGTTTAGATAGCATCATAAGAGACTGCTCTCTTTCATAAGGGAGTAGTTTTTTTGTCTCCTATCTCATTATGGCACGTTTGAGCAAAACGTTATGTTTATTTTGCAAAAACCCTTTACTTTTACCTATAAAATATGGTATGTATAGTATAAAGAGTATAAGATGAGTAAGTAAATAGTTATTATTATCGTATAGGCTTACGCATTCAGCACTCTTGCCTTGCCAAAGGGACTGTCGCAATACACACGCACCTGACGGGGAAAATATAAAATATAGGTGAAATAGGTGATAGTATGAAATATTACAGCCGCTTGAAATCACTTCGTCTGGAAGCGAAGTTGTCGCAAGCCGATGTGTCCAAAGTATTACAGTGTTCCCAAGTGGGATATGGCATGTATGAATTAGGAAAGCGGAAGATTTCCGTAGAAAAAATGATTCAACTGGCCAGACTATATCACACGTCATTGGATTATCTCGTCGGCTTAACAGACGAACGGGAGCCGTATGATGATGCACATACCAGTGACGATGAAGTATAAGCAAAACTTTTACAGTCTCTTTCTTGGCAGCGACTAGGCACGTAAAAAGGACAGGACTCGAGTATGGGTCCTGTCCTTTTTGCGTCTTCTCATGCCTAAAAGTATGGGCTTGTGCCAAGGTTTTAAGCATTGGCCTCAGAGCAAAACATATTGCTACAATAGATATATACCATACTAGACAAAGGAGAAGAAAGAATGAAGCTATTACAACAACGAACGATACGGTTTTGATTCTGTCAGCGGTCGCATGACGGACGAAGTCGTCAAAGGAGGAGACATTGTGAAAAAAGGCGATGTCCTCATGGTCCTCGATAGTACAGATATCGATTTATCCATTGAAAAGACAGTGGCTCAAATTGCCCAATTAGAGGCGCAAATCCAGTCGAAAAACGGTACTCCCAGACGAATACGAATGAAACCGAAAGCTGTCGGGCCATTGACCAACAGCGCGCAGCCATTGCCTCGGCAGAAGCGTCATTAGAAAACGATAGAGCCGATTACAACCGAAAAGCAGCTCTCGTTGCCGAAGGAGCCATTTCCAAATCAGAAATGGATAATGCTACGAAAGCTTTGCAAGTATCGGAAGCCAATGTACGGCAACAGCAAGAAGGGTTAGCTAAATTACTCGGTGGCACTGTCGACACAGGCGATTCGAATACGCTGGCGTTAACAGATTTTATCGAAAAAAGGAGAAATGATTTCGCCTAATACGCCGGTCATTCTCCTCGAAAGCAAACGCTATTATTATGATATTTACATCAATGAAACCCAAGCGGTTAACTTATACGAAGGGAAAACCGTCACGGGCCATACGATTGCTGGTGATAAAAAAGTGACTGGTAAAATTCGCTTGCTGACGCAGGCACCGGGCTTTGCCGACCTCAAGATGACCCGTGAAAAAGGGCAAGCCAATTTATCGGCCTTTCAAGTACGGGTCTATACGGCTCCAGGCCAAGAGGTTTTACCTGGCATGACAATCGAGGTGAATGATGATGAATTTCTTAAGAGATGAGTTAGCCTATTTATTTTCCGGCCAAAGCATGCCTTATGAAAAAGTGGCCATTATTGTCGCCGTCATCGTATCCCTTTTCTTTGGCTATGTGTTGAGTAATAATGCCATTCATGAAGGGCCTGTAGCGGTCATTGATTTGGATAATTCAAAATATAGTCAAGAATTGATTGAAAAAATCGATGCGTCGCCTTTTATGAAAGTCGATGCCGTGTTGAATACAGCTGTAGAGCCGAAGTCCTTATTCTACGGCGATAGGTACATTGCTGTCGTCTATTTGCCGCCTCAGCTCGAAAAGAATCACTATAGCTCTCAAACCGGAGCGATTGGTGTTTTTTATGATAATTCTAATTTATCGCAGTCTAGTGCTATTAAATCCGCGTTAAATGCCATTATTGCTGCTGATGATTTGGGAATTTGAATTTACGCGAAATATTATTGTCCGCGGTGCTGGCTTTACAGATATGATGGGCCATTTTGGTGCCTTCTTACTCTATAGTGCTGCTGTGTGGTGTATATTTTCTCTTGTCTTTTACCGGGCACGGCAGCAGGCCGTATCTCGTGCTGTGAAAGGAGATGTCGTACATGGCTGATTTTCAGCATTTTCTCGTCCTTGTCGATGGGTCCCCTGCGTCTTTAAAGGCCTGCGAAAAAGCTGTATACTTGACAGAAACATGCAAGTCACAAGTGACGCTGCTATATTTAGACTATTGCACGAACCATCCTAGGATAGATTGTATTATTATGGGAAATCGTGGGTTTGGTAAGCTAAAACAAATGCTTCTTGGCAGTGTAAGTCAAAACATTATCGTTCATGCGCCCCTGCCTGTAATGACTGTCAAAGAAACGGAGTGGGAGATGAAGGCATAATTTCTGTTTTGATGTATTGGAAGAGCGTCGTTACCGCCGACGATACGGCAAGATTCTTGATGCGGATTAAGAGTAAGGGAATCGTGCAAGCTGGAGATAAGGGTACGAAGCGAAGTCCTGTATACGTTACCTGTGGTTGGTTAGGTACTCCCTTGTTGGCTGACAAGAGCCAGTGCTGTAGAGAGCAGGTTGCTCGTTGCGACAATATGGATACGCTTACTATACGTCTGGAGCCAACTGTATATAGGCGTACAGACGAGGGGACTCGCAGGCATAATGATTTGTTGTCCACAAAGGTCTTGCGGTGTAATGGCCGGACGTGTTGCTAAGGGCGAGTCTTGACGAATGAACACGCCCCATGTTTCCCGGAGCGGCAAGGGCATGACAGAATACATTTGCCTAGCAAAGACGGGGGTGACCAGGGCCGCATCTACGTCATGATGTTGTAGTTTTTCTTCTATTTCACTCATATCGCCCGTGTAAAAGGAAAAGGTAATATACGGGTGGCGTTGTTGAAATCCTGCGAACAGGTGCATCATCTGAGAGACGTGAGCATACTCACTTGTACCAATGCGAATCGTACCGGTTAGAGGCTTTTCTGCTTGTTGGAACGATTGCTTGGTCTGGTCGACGAGATTTAAAATCTCTTGGGCTTTACGCTGAAGGACGATGCCGTCACTGGTTAATTGTAAATTATGGGTGCGGTCGAATAAGGTCACGCCCAATTCTTCTTCGAGCTGCATGATTTGCCGCGAAAGGGTAGTCTGTGTGAGGTGGAGCTTTTCTGCAGCCTTGGTCATGTTGCCTTCGCGGACGACGGCTAAAAAGTAATGTAAAATTCGTAATTCCATATTATTACCACGATATACTAAGAGTTTTCTCTATTGTACCAAGAAAAAAGAACCATGTACAAGGCGTACATGGTTCTTCGTGTATTGACGATTAGACGTTGAAGCGGAAGTACGTCACGTCACCATCTTGCATGACGTAGTCTTTCCCTTCAAGGCGGACTAAGCCTTTTTCTTTGGCTGCTTGTTCACTGCCGCAGGCAATGAGGTCGTCATAGGATACGATTTCGGCGCGAATAAAGCCCCGTTCAATATCCGTATGGATTTTACCGGCTGCTTGCGGTGCTTTCGTACCGTTAACGATAGTCCATGCGCGGACTTCATCAGCACCGGCTGTGAAGAAATTAATCAGGCCTAAGAGGGAGTAGCTGGCTTTAATAATCGTATCGAGACCAGCTTCAGGAAGGCCGAGCGCATTAAGGTATTCTTTTTCTTCGTCTTCCGGCAGTTCTGCAATTTCTGCTTCGATTTTGGCTGAAACGGCTACGACTTGGGCACCTTCTGCTTTGGCGTATTCTTTCAAGGCCTGTACGTGCGGATTGCTGTCCGGGTCGCTTGCTTCGTCTTCAGCAACGTTGGCAATATAGACAATCGGCTTAATGGTCAAGAGATTTAAATCCTTAATTAAGGGCAATTCGTCTTTCGTCAAAGCGACTTTACGAGCCGGTTCGCCGTCTTCGAGGGCAGCGAGGATTTTTTGGACGACTGCTAATTCTGCTTTTGCCGCTTTGTCACCGCACTGGGCGATTTTCGCAATGCGGTCAGCTCGTTTTTGCGTCGTTTCTAAGTCTGCTAAGCACAGTTCCGTATTAATGACTTCGATGTCACGAACCGGGTCAATGGAGCCTTCGACGTGCGTAATGTTGCCGTCTTCAAAGCAGCGGACTACTTCGGCAATAGCATCGGTTTCGCGGATATGGCTGAGGAACTTATTGCCTAGGCCTTCGCCTTTGGACGCACCGGCTACGAGACCGGCAATATCGACGAAGCGCATGACTGCAGGAATCGTCTTTTTCGGTTTGTACATATCCGTCAGGACTTGAATGCGTTTATCCGGTACATCGACGACACCGACATTCGGTTCAATCGTGCAGAATGGATAGTTTGCGGCTTCTGCGCCAGCCTTCGTAATAGCGTTAAATAATGTACTCTTGCCGACGTTCGGCAAGCCAACAATACCGACTTCCAAATTGGTACTCAATGGGATAAACCACCTTTATTTAAATAATTTTAAATCTGCAATACGTTTAATAGCTTCTTCTGTGTGTTCTTTCGTGCCGAACGCAGTGAGTCGTAAGTAGCCTTCACCGTGCGGGCCAAAGCCGGAGCCCGGAGTTGTTACGACGTGTGCTTTTTCGAGGAGTAAATCAAAGAAGTCCCAGCTCTTCATGCCGTTCGGTGTCTGTACCCAAGCGTACGGCGAGTTCGTTGCACCGTAGACTGTAAATCCTGTAGCGACGAGGCCGTCACGGATGATGTGAGCGTTGTTCATGTAGTATTCTACGTCAGCTAAGCACTGTTTCTGGCCTGCTTCGGAGTAGTATGCTTCAGCAGCGCGCTGTACGACGTACGGTGTGCCGTTGAAGAACGTGCATTGACGACGGTTCCACATAGGGTTAAGTTCTGCCGGTGTGCCATCAGCGTGGAGGCCTTTGCAAGCGTGCGGTACGACGACGTAAGAGCAACGTGTACCTGTAAAGCCAGCACATTTGGAGTACGAACGGAATTCGATAGCGACTTCTTTAGCCCCTTCGATTTCGTAAATGCTGTGTGGAACGCCTGGTTCCGTAATGTATGTTTCATACGCCGAATCGTAGAGAATGATGAAATGTTTTTCTTTTGCAGCCTGTACCCAAGCAGCTAATTCTTCTTTCGTCATTGCCGTACCCGTTGGGTTGGACGGGTTGCAAAGATAGACAATGTCTACGTCTTCTTCAGGAGGCGTTGCTTTAAAGCCGTTTTCCGGTGTGCACGGGAGGTAAACAACGTCGTCATAAATGCCTTTTTCGGCATTGAAATTGCCTGTGTGGCCAGCCATGACGTTGGAGTCGAGGTATACCGGGTATACAGGGTCAGCAACAGCGAATTTTAATTTCCGGTCAAAAATTTCTTGGATGCAAGCTACGTCTGTTTTTGCACCGTCGCCAACGAAGACTTCATCCGGTTCGAGGGAAATGCCGTGTTTTTCGTAGTCCCCTTTGATGATTGCTTCGCGTAAGAAATCATAGCCTTGTTCCGGGCCGTAACCACGGAATGTTTCAGCTTTGCCCATTTCATCTACTGCTTTGTGCATTGCTTCGATAATAGCTGGAGCTAAGGGACGCGTAACGTCGCCAATACCGAGACGAATAATATCTGCTTCAGGATGTGCTTTCGAGAAGGCTTTTACTTTTTTTGCAATCGTTGCAAAGAGGTAGTTGCCAGGAAGTTTGAAGTAATTGTCATTTACATGAGCCATGAGATAGCCCTCCTTATTTGTCCGTATTGTCTTGATAATTTGAACAGTCTTATTGTACTACAGATGAGATATATTGAAAAGATAGGCACGGCCTATACTAGATGATACATTTAAATGGTGACGATTCGTAGGATAAATTGTATAATAAAAATTGTCATCAATACTATAGCGGAAAGGATGGAAACATCATGGATTATACACAACATAACTGCTTAATTGCTTATTTTTCCCATGCCGGACAGAATTATACGACTGGTGGCGTCTTACGTAACTTGCCCATTGGCAATACGGAACGGGCAGCTGATATGATTCGCAAATATACGAACGGTACACTGCGCCATATTTGGACGGTTAAGCCCTACCCGGAAGATGATTATCATGGTGCCGTTGCCATGGCTAAAGCCGAAAAGGCAGCCAATGCCCGGCCAGCCCTCGAAAATTTACCTGACTCCATTGCAGACTATGACATTATTTTCTTAGTCTATCCGAACTAGTGCGGTACCATGCCTATGGCTATGTGGACGTTCTTAGAATCTTTTGATTTTACAGGCAAAGAAATCCGCCCGTTCTGCACGCATGAAGGAAGCGGCTTAGGGCGGAGCTTGCAAGATATTAAGGCCTTGTGCCCGACGGCAAAGTTAGGGCCAAGTTTAGCTCTCTTAGGCTCGACTATCCTCGATGCCGAAGACGATGTGCGCCGTTGGCTTACGGAAGCATAACTAGTGATAACGTATTGTAGAAAGAGAAACCTATGTGTTGGCTAAGCCGGGATCTTCGCGCTTTGCGGTCCGTTTTAGCAACCGCCTTGCGCTTCCTTTTAGTCAGCACCTTGCGGGCTAAAAGGCAACCGCACGCTCAAAGTATATGTTCCTCTTTTAGGATGTTACTAGTGATTTTCCTAAGAGAAAGGCTTGCTGGCAGTCTTTAGTAAAGTGGGTTTGGCGGTACGCTGCTTTGGCAGATTCCGAAAAGAGGTCGGCTTTATACTTGCTGTAGTCGTCGAATTGATACGTATTGTATACGTGCAAGGTCTTCAGTGGCGTAAAGGCGAGTCCTAAGAAGAGTTCCAGACGTGAGAGTACCTGCTCATAGGCCATGGCCTCGTATTGTTCTTGCGTGACATTCATCGTGTAAATACAGGCCGTCTTTGCTTTCTTTGGTGCTAAGGACGTGTGGGCTGCATCGTAGACGAGGTAAGGAAAGAGGAGCCGCTCCAAAAAAGAACGCACCTGCCCCGTAACGTCCATGAAATAAATGGGTGAACCAATGATGAGTACATCTGCTGTTGCCACTTGTTATAACAGCAGATGTACGTCGTTGGGAATAGCACAATGGCCGTAGGTCTTGCTCCCTAAGCGTTTACAGCCTGTATAGGTATACTCATAGAGATGAATCAGTGTCGAATGGATGTCTGACGCTGCATAGCCTGCGGCTTTAGCACCGGCGACGGCACCGTTTAAGGCATGCTGGAGTAAAGTCGCTGTATTTTTGTCTTTCTGGGACTGCCATTGATAGCGAAGATATTCATGATACCCTCCTTTTATAGTATAATACTCGTATAGATAGTGTAGCTTATTTTTACGAAGAAAATAAGTACGCAGTTTTTTCTGCCTTACTAGGAGCGCATGATGAAACCAGAATTTCCTACAACTGTACCAAAGACGAATATATACCAAGATAAGGGACAGTGTCCGTTGCTCTATGCCTTGCAAATCGTTGGGCCAAAATGGAAATTACCCATTATTGGTGCCTTATACGAAGGAAAACAACTGCGGTATAATCAGCTCAAACGCACGGTCGTAGGCATTACCAATCTCATGCTGACTAAATCATTGCGTGAATTAGAACAGGATGGACTCGTGCAACGTATCGTCTATGACGAAGCATCGCCGCACGTTGAATACACTCTGACTGACCGCGGCCGCGCCTTGGTACCGACACTCAATGCCTTATATACGTGGGGCGAAGAGCAACTAGCGTGGCAACATCAACGAGGTAACCAGAGAACAATAGAAGATAAATGAATACATATATGTCTTTTTTGTATTCAGCGTAGTTCTTGTTTGTTATTCATATCGCAACGCTTCGATAGGATCGAGCTTTGCAGCTTTCCGGGCCGGATAAATGCCAAAGAAAAGGCCAATACCGACAGAGAAAGCAAAGGAAATAATAATCGGTGGGGCCGTAATGACCGTCGTTTGTCCAAAATTTGCGACTGCCATAGAGACGGCAATACCGATAATAATGCCCATGAGACCGCCAATAACGCCGATGACGACGGACTCAATGAGGAACTGCATCATAATCGTGCGGAACGTTGCGCCTAAGGCTTTGCGGATACCGATTTCCCGTGTCCGTTCCGTAACGGAGACCATCATGATATTCATAATGCCAATACCGCCGACGAGGAGGGAAATCGCAGCAATACTGCCGAGGAAAATCGTCAGCGTCGTCGTATTACTGTTCATGACTTCCATGAGGCTCGTCAAGTTACGGACTGTAAAATCGTCTTCTTTATCGCCGACAATGTGGTGGCGCTGGCGCAAGAGCGTTTCTACTTCGCTTTGGACTTGTTCAATCTTGTCCGAGCTCGATGCCTGAATATTGATGGAGCGAATATACGTAATCCCCATCAGTCGTTCTTGAGCTGTCGTCAAGGGGACGATGACCATATCATCTTGGTCACTGCCCATGGAAGACTGGCCTTTACTTTGGAGCACGCCAATGATTTTGTAAGGCTGATTGTTGATGCGGATATTTTTACCTACTGGATTGGCTGTGTCAAAGAGGTTTATTGCGACAGTCGTACCGATGACGGCCACACGGTTACGGGAATTTAAATCTTGCTGCGTAATAAATGAGCCTGTAGCTACTGTCAAATCGCGGATATTCAAGTATTCCGGTGTGACCCCGTAGACGGAGGTATTCCAGTTTTGGTTGACGTAGACGACTTGGTACGAGCTATTGACCGTTGGTGAAACGTAGTCAATGTTCTTGATTTTCTTTTTAATCGCTTCTGCATCTTCAAGCTTTAATTTTTGGCTGGAACCGGCTGCCGAGCGAACACCGCCTTGATTTGTCGAGCCCGGTGTAACGATAATCATGTTACTGCCAAGGCTGGCAATGGAGCTCGTCACGTTTTGCCGGACCCCCATGCCGATGGAAATCATGACGATGACTGCACCGACACCGATGATGATACCGAGCATTGTCAAAATAGAGCGGAGCTTATTGGAGAGTAACGCTGTAATGGCAATGCGCACGCTTTCACTAAACAACATCCATGACCACGCCCTTTCCTTCGTCTCGCGTAATTTGCCCGTCACACATGAGGAGCTGGCGGCTTGCACAGGCTGCAATTTCCGGTTCATGCGTAACGAGGATGACCGTTTTATTTTCTTCGTGGAGCTGTTCGAAAATGCCCATAATTTCTTTCGTCGATTTCGTATCGAGGTTGCCTGTCGGTTCGTCGGCCATGATGATGTGCGGCTCATTGACGAGGGCTCTGGCAATGGCTACACGCTGGCGTTGGCCGCCGGAGAGTTCGTTAGGCTTATGGTGGGCCCATGTTTCCAGACCGACGGCTTTCAGTTTCTCCATAGCCCGTTCGGTCCGTTCGGCATGGCCGACCCCAGCGTAAATGAGGGGGAGGGCCACGTTATCTAAGGCCGAAATACGGGATAAGAGGTTGAAGTTCTGGAAGACGAAGCCAATGTGTTTATTGCGCACAACAGCTAGTTCGTCGTCAGACAGATTGGCTACTTCTTTGCCGCCTAATTTGTACGACCCCGACGTTGGCCGGTCAAGGCAGCCGAGAATATTCATGAGCGTCGATTTCCCGGAGCCGGACGGCCCCATGAGTGCCGCAAATTCCCCTTCTGTAATGGTCAAGGTAATGCCGGCAAGGGCCGCAAAATCTTGGCCCCCAATATGATATATTTTTTTGATGTCTTGTAATTCAATCATTGTTCTAGCCATGATGATCCACTCCGTTACATTGGTGGCGGCCCTTGCCGTTGATTATTCTTATTGCTAGAGGAACTACTGGACTTCGAAGCGTTATACGTAATGGATACGTTGTCACCGACGTTGAGGCCGCTTAAGATTTCGACGTATTCATCGCTGTAAATGCCTGTCGTGACCGGTACTTGTTCGCTCTGGCCGTTGGCGTTGACGCGGAGTACATAAGATCCTTTATCGTTCGTCTTGAGGGCCGCAATCGGTACGACCATAGCATCTGGTTTTTCTGCCGTATTAATATCGACGCGCGCCGTCATGCCTAAGCGTAATTCATCGCCCGGGTCATCTACATCGAGAGTGACGTAATAGTAAATAACGCTGGCCGATGATGAAGACGAGGACGAGCCGCTGCTCGATGAACCTGTCGTATTCCACGTGTTGCTCGTATCGGTCTGAGAAATCTTCGAGACGTGCGCTGTAAAGGTCTTATCTGTGTACGTATCGACCGTAAAGGTTGCGTCTTGACCGACTTGGATTTGCCCAATATCTGTTTCATCGACTTTCGCTAAGATTTGCTTTGTCGACGTATTGGCAATGTACATGATGACCGTCGGGTTGCTGTTCCCTTGGACGGCCATAGTGCCGACGCTCTTCGGTTCGCCGACGACAACGCCGTCCATCGGTGCTGTGATTACCGTTTCAGCAACGTCGGATTCTGCTTTTTCTAAGGCACTTTCAGCAGTATCGTAGTTAAATTTGGTTGTGTCTAAATCTTGTTTCGTCCCCGCACCGAGGTCATAGAGCCGTTGCGCCCGGTCTAATTCCTGCTGCGTGTTCGTGACTTTAAATTGTGCTTGGTCTCGCTGGGCTTCGTAGTCTTTCCCGTCGAGGATAGCAACAGTCTGTCCTGCAGAGACGCGGTCATTTTCTTTGACTAAGACTTGGCTAATGCGAGCCGTAATCTTTGGCGATACTTCGACCGAATCGACTGGTTTAATCGTCCCTGTAGCGGAGACTGTCGATTTTAAATTCATGCGCGTAACTTGCGCCGTTTCTACAGAGGACGCTTGCTTAGCTGCTTGCTGCCCCTCGTAATAGTGATAGCCACCGTATGCGCACGCTGCAAGAATGATGACGGCAATGGCTATTTTGATACGTTTATCAATCTTCATAACAATCCACCCCTGGCATATATTGTCTTGTACTGCTCAAAGTATATCATGCATAGTATATACTAATAAAGTATGTCTCTTGATTTGATGAGAAGTTTAGTCGAAACTGTGATATGTGGCAACCATGTTTGAAATGAAAAAGATGACTTAATGTATGCATTAAAGAGATAGATAGAAATTATCTTGCCAAAAGGGAAGAATCATTATTCTGTTTTAGTGATAGGAAATGGAAAATTCATGCGAAAAACGCATTGACAAATAGTAATGACAGGCGTATGATACATATCAAGCAAGGCGGTACAACACAAAAATTTATCAAGACCTTGTAGAAAGGGGCTTCACTATGAAACAGATATTTTCCTTTAACGACATGATTAATACGATGATGCCCTTGCCGATTAACGGCAATGCAAATGGCGATGGCATCTACTGCCGTGGCGAAGAACTGGTTGCATCTATGAGCCAGGGCCGCCAGGACGTACAGTCTGAAAGCACGAAAGAACAAGGCCTTGATTTAAAAGGCGTATTGTGTCAGTACTGCTTTGACTAATCGCAGCGGAAGTACGAACATACAGAAAAGAGCAGCAATATTATCATAGCATTGTGATGTGTACCCAGAATCCTGGACAAATCTTTTATTAAGTTAATATTGAGTGACT
>UQHB01000036.1 GCA_900540735.1 uncultured Megasphaera sp.
GTTTGAGGTATTTGTACATGAATTACAGGTGTCGCACTAAAAGTTGCAATTCATCATTCATAAATTGGGCCATGACCTCGTCTGTAATGGTAAAGGTCTGGTCTTGTATAGCCTGATAGAGTACGTCTTCACAGCATTCTTTAAAGATCCGTTCCGTGACCATGACGGACAAGAGAACAATGACTTGGGCTGTACGAAAGTCGGCTGCAGCCAAATACGCGGCCATGTCCTGCGGTAAGGCTTGTATCCGTTTGTAGGCCACACCGGCAATGCGGCGCCGTCGGTCTACACTGCGGACGTTAAAGATATGCTCTTCTTTGGCGAGACGAATGATGTCGTCTTTCGTCTCCCCTTCTTGTAAGAGCTGGGCTACTTCCTGAGTTTCGCTCCACCACAAGAGGGTCGACACCATGCTTGCACTGTATTCCATAAGACACCTCACTATTGTAAGACCACCGAGCCTGGTTCAAGCATGCCTTCTAAGGCTTGCCGCAAGGCATCGTCACTTTGCACCCAATACTCAGGGCTGGTCAAAATGGTCCGTCTACTACCCATGAGATGGAAATAGACTTTTATGTCGCCGTGATGCTCTTTGAGGACAGCAGCAATGCGGCTGCTCAAGTCGCTCCGTTCGAGATGGGCCGGGATTTTAATAAAGAGCTTGGTCTTACCCATGTCGGGATACCAAAGGGCACCGGCGTGGCGCGCTGCATCGGCTGTAGCTAGTTGTTGCTGCGCTTCGTTGCCTGTTGCATCGCCAAGAGGCACGACTTCTTCGGCAATGAACTGGACACTTTCGTCATTAATGTCGGCGCGGCCGCGAATGGAGACAGCCATGTCGACAGCAGTCAAGTTCTGGCATTTTGCGTAATTGCGCGGAAAAATAACGACTTGGATAGTCTGCGTATAGTCTTCAATTGTGAGAATAGCCATTTGTTCATTGCGCTTCGTCTGGACTTGCCGCTTTGCCGTAATGAGTCCGCCAACGTACATCATGCGGCCGTCGTACTGGCGTGCGTCTTCGCCATAGAAAATAGAGAGCGGCGTAAGCTTATCCATTTGCGCCTTATAGGCATTTAACGGATGGCCGCTGAAGTAAAAGCCGTCGTATTCTTTTTCCATAGCCAAGATGAGTTCCATCTTGTATTCCGCCGTATCCGGGTATGTAATGTCTGTGACCGTCGTATCTTCTGCATCGTCAAAGAGGCCGATTTGGCCTGATTCTTGGTCTTTCCGATGGAGAGAACCCATAGCCATGGCCTGTTCTAAGACCGCCATGAGCTGAGCCCGTTTTTTGCCGAAACTATCCATGGCTCCCCCTTTGATGAGGCTTTCCATAGCTCGTTTATTGACGAGACGGAAATCGACGCGGCTGCAAAAGTCGACGAGCGACGTAAAGGGGCCGTCTTCTTCACGAGTCTTGATGATGCTTTCAATGGCACCTTCGCCGAGGCTCTTCATGCCGGACAGGCCAAAACGGATGTTGCTATGTTCAACAGAAAACATGGTCTGGCTGGCGTTGACATCAGGCTGGAGAATGCGCACGCCGTGCCGCTGACATTCATTCATGTAGTAACTGATTTTGCTAACGTTATTGATGAAACTGGTCATGGTTGCAGCCATAAATTCAGCCCGGTAATGGGCTTTGAGGTACGCCGTCTGCCAGACGATGAAAGCATAGGCAGCAGAGTGGGATTTATTAAAGCCATAGCCTGCAAAGTAGACCATGAGGTCAAAGACTTTATTGGCAATGTCGTCAGGAATGTTGTTTTTCTGCGTCCCAGCAATGAAATTTTCGCGCTGAGAAACGAGGATTTCTGCCTTTTTCTTCCCCATCGCACGGCGCAGTAAATCTGCTTCGCCCAAGCTAAAACCACCCATGGCAGAAGCAATCTGCATAACCTGTTCTTGGTACAAAATAACGCCGTATGTATCTTTCAAAATAGGCTTTAAGAGCGGGTGCAAATAGGTCGGCTCTTTTTCGCCGTGACTGCCTTTGATGAAATCTTCTACCATGCCGCTCCCTAATGGCCCTGGCCGATAGAGGGCAATGAGCGGAATAATGTCTGTGAAATTCGTCGGTGCCAGTTCTTTGACGAGGTTCGTAATGCCTTCTGATTCCATCTGGAAGACACCGGCTGTATCACCTACGGTGAGGAGCTGACACGTGTCCGGGTCGTCTAAGGGAATATGGTCTACATCGACATCGATACCGCGCGATTTCTTAATGAGCTTTACTGTATCGCCAATAACGGTGAGCGTGCGCAGGCCTAAAAAGTCCATCTTCAAGAGGCCTAATTCTTCGACCAGATTTTTATCATACTGCGTCGTCAAATATCCTTCTTTTGAATACTGCATGGGTACGTAATCATCGACAGGCGCAGCAGAAATAACGACACCAGCAGCGTGCGTCGACGAGTGGCGCGCCAAGCCTTCGAGGGTACGGCTGTATTCGACGAGCTGATGGACTGTGGCATTTTCATCGTATTCTTTCTTAAATTCCTTGCTCATTTGCAGAGCCTTATCGAGAGTTAGGCCCAGTTCGGTAGGCACCATTTTCATGATGCGGTTCATTTCATTTAAGGGAATATTGAGGACGCGCCCAACGTCACGGAGGACGGCTCGTGCCGCAAGAGTACCAAAAGTAATGATTAGAGCCACGTGGTCTTTGCCGTATTTCCGCGTCACGTAATCAATGACTTTGCCGCGGTTTTCATAGCAAAAGTCCATATCAATATCAGGCATAGTGACTCGTTCCGGATTGAGGAACCGTTCAAAGAGGAGGTCGTACTTCAACGGGTCTAAGCCTGTAATGCCGAGCAAGTAGGCCACGACAGAACCAGCTGCAGAGCCACGTCCAGGCCCGACAGGAATGGCATGGTCCCGAGCGTATTTGACGTAATCCCAGACGATGAGAAAGTACGACGGAAAGCCCATTTTATTGATAACGCCTAATTCGTAGTCCAACCGCTGGCGCACTTCGGGCGTAACGGTTGCGTATTTCTGAGGCAACGCCTCTTCACAGAGCTTACGTAAATACGTTTCGTCTGTCTCCCCTGCCGGCACAGGAAAGCTCGGCAAATGGCGTTCGTCAAAGGAAATGTCGACATTACACTTATCGGCAATTTCCAAGGTCGTATCGAGGGCTTCCGGCATATCCGGAAAAATAGCAGCCATTTCGTCACCGCTCTTCATGTAGAACGAATCATTGGAAAAGCGGAAATGACTCGGGTCGTCGAGAGTACTCCCTGTAGAAATACAGAGCTTGACTTCCTGAGCCGGTGCGTCACTTTGGTTGAGGTAATGGTAGTCGTTCGTCGCCACCAGCTTCAGGCCGTATTGTTTCGACCAGTCTTTGAAAACAGTGCGGACGATTTTTTCTTCAGGCAAGCCATGGTTTTGCACTTCTAAATAGAAATCGTCTTTGCCGAAAATCGAGACGAGCCGTTCCATGACCTTGACGGCTCCTTCTTCGTTATGATTGAGGATTTCTTGCTGAATGTGCCCTTCAATACAGGCACTAAGGGCGATGAGCCCTTCGTGGTACTGCTCTAAGAGGTCGTAATCGACGCGGGGCTTATGGTAATTATTTTCGCCATCGACGAAGCCTTTAGAGACGATTTTGACGAGGTTATGGTAGCCTTGATTGTTTTTCGCCAGCAAAATGAGATGGCAAAGCCGTTCTTTCGTCTTCTTTTCAAAACGGTTGCCTCGCGTCATGTAGACTTCACAGCCAATAATGGGCTTAATGCCCTGCTTTTTTGCTTCTTTATATAAATGAATGACACCGTACATATTGCCGTGGTCCGTAATGGCCACAGCAGGCATATTCAGTTCTTTTGCTTTTGCAATCATGTCGGGAATGCGCGTGAGCCCATCGAAGAGGCTGTACTGCGTATGGACATGTAAATGGACAAAGGATCTCATTCTATGGTCTATACTCCTTCCCTGAGACAAGACAAAGCCACGGGAAAGACGAGGCTTTCCACGTGGCCTTGTTTGTAAAATCTATGCGTGTACTGTTTCTTTGGCGTGTTTGTTTTCTGCTTCATGAATTTGCTGGAATACAGCTTCTTGTTTAGCAAGGTCTTCAAAGTTGATACTCTTTAATTTCTTTGCCAAATCACGCTGAATGTCTGCAAAGGCCGCGTAAATCGAACACATACTGCTGCAGCCGCGTGTACAAGAACCCATGTCATGGAGACAGCGTTGCAATTCGGTCTGCCCTTCGACGGCTTCAATAATGTCAAAGAGCGTAATATCTTTGGGTGCGCGCTGGAGGGCAAACCCACCTTCCACGCCGCGGTATGATTTCATAATACCTGCTGCCGTAAGGCTTCGCATGATTTTCAATAAAAACCGTTCGGGTATATTTTGTTTTTCTGCCAACGCTGCGCCAGTGATTTTCGTACCTTCTGGGAGCGCGGCTAAATATAAGACCATACGGAACGCATAGTCTGTAGCCTGGTTCAGTCTCATATGGCTTTTCCCTCCTTAGTATACGTTTATTATACAATAAGGTACAAAAAAAGTATAGTTTAAAAATATAAAATAACTCACATTTACTAAAATACTAGATGCCAAAGGAGCAACCATACTTTTCTTAAGCCGGGATCTCCGCAACGGCACAGAAAAGCATGGTTGCTCCTTTTTCATTGAACGTATACTTACAAATATCAAGCCCCCCAGAATTCACGGTTCCGGGGGGCTTTCGTGTTTACTAATGCAATACATCTTTTTACTGCCTATGTGTAGTATATCAACAACAACGGCAATCGTCAATATGAATTTCTATAACGCGTCGATGACGAGGAAAATGAGGGCCGACATGAGGGCACTGATGGGGATCGTAATCACCCAGGCTACGAGCATGCTCCGCGCGACACCCCAATGGACGGCACGGACTCGTTCGGCCGAGCCAACGCCCATAATGGAGCCGGACACGACGTGAGTCGTACTGACAGGCAAATGGAGGAACGTCGCCGTGAAGATGACGAGAGACGAGTTTAAGTCGGCTGCAAAACCGTTAATCGATTCCATCTTAAAAATCTTCGTCCCCATAGTCGAAATAATTCGCCACCCCCCTACTGAGGTGCCTAAGGCCATAGACGTAGCACAGACGAGTTTTACCCAAATCGGTACTTCTAAGGTATCGATGTAGCCGCCGCTCAAGAGAGCCAGCGTAATAATCCCCATAGCTTTTTGCGCATCATTAGAGCCGTGGGAAAAGGCCATTAAACTCGCTGAGGCCAGCTGCATTTTACGGAATTGCTGATTCAAGACAAGAGGTGAATATTTCCGCACAATCCACATCAAGGCAATCATGACGACATAGCCAATAGCTAAGGCCACAATAGGCGACAAGACGAGGGACATAATGATTTTGCCAATACCGCCGGCATGGAGGGCTTCTGGGCCGACACTAATCCAGACGGCACCAATAACACCGCCAATGAGGGCATGGGACGAACTGCTTGGAATGCGGTAATACCAAGTCAGGACGTTCCAAATAATGGCCCCTGCCAAGGCAGCGACGATGACTTCGAGGCTAATGAGGTTCGGGCTCATGACGATGTCACCGCCAATAGTCTTGGCAACGCCTGTACTGACCATAGCACCGGCAAAGTTCAAAATAGCAGCCATAAAGACGGCTGTCCGCGGATGAATGGCCCGCGTCGATACACTCGTAGCAATGGCGTTGGCTGTATCGTGGAAGCCATTGATATAATCAAAGAGGATAGCTAAGAGCACGACGGCCCAAATTAACCAATGATCAAGCATACTTTAAGACAACCCTTCTGAAGGTAACGACCAGTTTTTCACAGTCGTCAGTAATGTCTTCAACAGACTGCAATACTTCCTTCCATTTAATGATTTCAATCGGGTCTTTACACTGCGAAAAAAGTGTTGCCATTTCTTGGTGGTACAAATCATCGCATTCCTGTTCGAGCTTCATGACTTTTTTACTGCGTGCTTCGACTTTCAAGTAATTTTTCTTCAGGTCATGCATGTAGGAAATGGACTTTTTAATTTCTTTCAGCGCTTTCGCTGTAATGACGGTCATTTGCTTCGTACCTTCTGTAGCTTCGCCAACTTGGTACATGACCATTTTGTCCATGATTTCACTAATGTTGTCAATGACCGCATTGAGTTCATCTACAAGCTGCTGAATGTCTTCCCGGTCCATCGGTGTAATGAAGGTCTTTTGGAGGCGCTTCATCGTTTCCATGACGAGGTCGTGAGCTTTGGCGGTTTTCGCATCGATTTTAGTCAATGCTTCTTCCTTCGGAATGTCGCCATTCATGGCTTGCATCAAGAGTTCTGCGGCGCTGTGACTCAGTGTTGCATGCTCATCTAAGAGTAAAAAAAACTTTTCTTCTTTCGGCTTCAGTTTCAAATGAAATGCCATGATAATCGTGTCTCCTTAACTTACGAAGTGTCTTTGCTTTTACAAAAGTATTACGTATTATTTTCTTTTTATTTACAATTATCCGTTCACATTATAACATAGGCCTGTGCTGTATTTCTATAGATTTTACGAAGTCTTTACATAAAAACGGCAAAATATTGATATAACAGTATGCAATTATGGCAACAAAAAAGAACCTCCCTTGGCACGATTCCCGAGAGGTTCTGCGTAATACAGGAAATCTTATTTAACTACTGCGTTGTTGATAATAGCCATGAAGTCGTCCACTTTCAGGCTTGCACCGCCAACGAGGCCGCCATCGATATCAGCAGAGCCAGTGAGTTCTGCGACGTTGCCGCCTTTAACGCTGCCGCCATAGAGGATGGACGTAGCGTCAGCCGTTGCTGCGTCGTAGAGACCTGCGATTTTTTTGCGGATAATGGCGCATACTTCTTCAGCCTGTACTGCCGAAGCCGTTTTACCTGTGCCAATAGCCCAAATCGGTTCGTAGGCGATGACAACTTTCGTCATATCGTCTTTGCTTACGCCTGCAAGAGCTTTTTCAATTTGTCCTTCAATCCAAGACTGCATAATGCCTTCTTCGCGCTGTTCTAACGTTTCGCCGCAGCAAAGAATCGGTGTTAAGACGTGTGCAAGAGCAGCTTTAACTTTTTTGTTGACCGTTTCGTCTGTTTCATTGAAGTATGTACGCCGTTCGGAGTGGCCAATGATAACGTGAGTTACGCCAATATCGACGAGCATAGCCGGCGATACTTCGCCAGTATATGCGCCTTTATCTTCCCAGTGCATGTTCTGTGCTGCTACGTGGATAGGCGTGCCTTTCGTCAGTTCTACAGCAAGCGGTAAGTACGGGAAGACCGGAGCGATGACGACTGTTGCTTTCACATCAGCCGGGACTTTTTCAACTAAGCCTGTAATGGTTGCTTTTGCATCTGCGCCAAGGTGGTTCATTTTCCAGTTGCCAGCAATAATGGTTTTTCTCATGATTTTATTCCTCCTAAATGGTTGTAAACGATTTATTTATCACTGAGGGAGACAACGCCCGGAAGCTGTTTGCCTTCGAGGTATTCAAGAGATGCGCCGCCGCCAGTGGAAATATGGCTGATTTTGTCAGCAAGACCGGTTTTATTGACAGCCGATACAGAGTCGCCGCCACCAACGATGGATACAGCGTCAGATTCAGCAACAGCTTTTGCGACGGCTTCTGTGCCCTTCGCGTAGTTTTCCATTTCGAATACGCCCATTGGCCCATTCCAAACGATGAGTTTCATAGGAGCTAATTCTTTGGCAAAGAGTTCTTGTGTCTTCGTGCCTACGTCGAGAATCATCCAGTCTGCCGGTACTTGGTCAACAGGAACGACTTTGTGCGGAGCATCGTTATCAAATGCTTCTGCTACCATCACATCGACCGGGAGAAGTAAATTCGTGTTCTGTTCTTTAGCCTGGGCAATGAGGGATTTTGCAAGGTCAATTTTATCAGCTTCGACGAGGGATTTACCAATGCCATAGCCCTGTGCTGCCAGGAACGTATTGGCCATGCCGCCACCGATAATCATGACATCGACTTTCGGGAGCAAGTTAGAAATAACTTCGATTTTGTCAGAAACTTTCGCGCCGCCAATGATCGCTGCAAACGGATGCTGCGGATTGTCGACAGCACCGCCAATGAACTGGATTTCTTTTTCTAAGAGGAAGCCTGCAGCCATGGGCAAGTATTTCGTAATGCCTGCAACAGATGCGTGAGTACGGTGGCAGCAACCAAAGGCATCGTTAATGCCAACGTCAGCGAGAGATGCTAATTCTTTGGCAAAATCGTCGCCATTTTTTTCTTCTTCTTTGTGGAAACGAAGGTTTTCGAGGAGCAATACTTCACCTGGCTTGAGATTTTTCGCCATGTTCTGTGTTTCTGCACCGATGCAATCAGGCGCGAACTGTACAGGAATGCCGAGTGATTCGCTAAGACGAGCAGCGACTGGTTTTAAGGAATATTTTTTGACAACTTGTCCCTTCGGACGGCCTAAATGGCTGGCTAAGATGACAGCTGCATGATGGTCGAGCAAGTATTTAATGGTTGGCAACGTCTTTTGGATACGTGTGTCATCTGTAATCTGGCATTTTTCATCGAGGGGAACGTTGAAATCTGCACGGACAAAGACGCGTTTGTTATCTACTACTACATCAGTAATCGTTTTTTTCATAAGGATCCTCCCTTTCACCTCAGTTGAGGCGAGTTCGTATTGATATATAGTGACGTGGAGAGCCGTACCCAAGACTTGCCATTCTTATAATCCTTTCCGTACTAAGAAGTGGATTAAGTCGATGACACGACGGGCGTAGCCCCATTCATTATCGTACCACGATACGATTTTAACCATTCCGCCGTCGAGGGCCTTGTTGAGAGGAATATCGATGACGGTCATGTGTTCTTCACCGCGATAGTCGACGGACACGAGTTCGTCTTCATTCGTATCGATAATGCCTTGATACGAGCCTTGCGCAGCGTCTTTAAAGGTTTGGTTTAATTCGTCTAACGTAATGTCTTCTTTTTGTAATTCTAAGACAATGTCGATAATCGACACATCCGGTGTCGGTACGCGAACAGCTTTGCAGGAAATCTTGTTTTTAAACTGCGGCAATACTTTCGTAATCGCTGCAGCAGCACCGGTCGTCGTCGGAATGATGGACATGCCGGCGGCGCGGGCACGACGTAAGTCTTTGTGCGATACGTCCAGGATTTTCTGGTCTGTCGTATAGGAATGAACCGATGTAGTCATCCCCCGTTTGACACCATATGTTTCATCCATCAATTTTAAAATAGGCGCGAGACCGCAAGTCGTACAAGATGCACCGGAAATGACGCGGTCTTTCGCCGGGTCATATGCATCTTCATTGACACCTAAGATGACCGTGCAGTCATCAATCGTTGACGGTGCGGTCATCAAGACTTTTTTGACTTGATCTAAGGGCAGTTTATCTTGCGAAGCCGGTCTATTATGTCCTGAATACTGGCCTGATGATTCGACGAGAATATCTACACCGAGGCCTTTCCAATCGACGTTCTTGACTTCCTTTTCCTGAAACAGAGGATAATGCACGCCGTCGACAATGATGCTCGTATCGTCGTAGCTCACGTCGCCGGGATAGCGGCCGTAAATGCTGTCGTATTTGAGGAGATGGGACATCTGTTTTGGTGTGCCAATGTCGTTAATACCTACGATTTCGATTTGGTCTTTATAGTGCTGGGCGATTTTAAAGACGCTTCTACCAATACGACCAAATCCGTTAATGCCTATTTTTACCATATATATACACCCTTTCTATCAGATCAACTTCAATATCTTTTCAGCTGCTCCTTCATCTGTAACGAGGGTGCCTGTGCGGCAAGTGCGCATGACCGCCAAAATGGCTTCAGCCTTGCTTGCACCACCGGCAACAGCAATGACATGGGGATGTTGTTTTATATCTCTTAGGGAAATACCAATATTATTGGTACCATATAAAATTTTGCCTTCTAAGCTGCAGTAACAGCCTAGGGACTCACCGCACGCACCGAGATTTTTCAGGGCTTCGCGCTGGAGCGTCGTCAGGCCCCGTTTGCGTGCTTGCCTGTCCGCCCGGCCAATGCCAAAGAGGACGAGCTGGGCTTTATGAGTCATGGCAATATTTTCTTTTGCTTGTGTATCGGACTGGAAGAGAAGATGCAGTGCCGATTCGCTAATGCCTTCAGGCAAATGAATCATGCGATATGAGCTGTCAGTCTTCGCCGCAATGTTGGCAGCAATATAGTTGGCTTGAAACTCGACATGATTGCCCATACTGCCGCGAGCCGGCAAAATCGTTGCATGCGCTGAGCTTTCAGGCAATTTATCGGCTACTTCAGCCATGGTCGAGCCGCCGCTAATGGCGACTGTATCGACATTGCGCAAGAGGTCATTGAGTAACAACGCCCCTTGGCGGCCCATTTCTTCTTTTGCTGATGAATCTTCATCACTATTACCAGGAACAATGCAAACCTGTTTAAGTCCTAAGGAACTGCGGATTTGCCGCTCCATATCGTCGAGATTGTTGAGCCGCAAAAAACATTCCAGTAAATCAGGCATCAGCTTTTTCCCTTCCGGTTCCATGGCAATTCCCATCGTCGTAAAACGGACAATACCGCTACGCCGTAACACATCCACATGAGAGCGTACCACTCGTTCAGATAAGCCAGAGAGACCAGCGAGTGTTCTCCGTCCTACTGGTTCCGCATCTGCAATGTGCCGGAGCAACAAATACCGTTCTTTGATCGTGCCCACTACATCAGGCGCGATTTTTTGAAAGATACTGAGCGTATCTTGTTTCATACGTACCTCCCGGCTGCTGCTTCGTCTGCAGATGATGGAACTAGAATCCTTTGGACGCTATATACGCTGCCAAATCATTGACGCGCAGGGAATAGCCCCATTCATTGTCATACCAAGCAACAACCTTTACCATATTGCCTTCTACTACTTGTGTGTCTAAGGAATCGACTATTGAGCTGTGGGGATCACTAATGTAATCCGAAGAAACTGTCGGATCTGCCGAATATGCTAAAATGCCTTGCATCGGCCCGTCAGCCCATTTTTTAAGAGCTGCGTTGACATCTTCTACAGTGACATTTTTTTCAAGGACTGTCACTAAGTCCGTCATGGAAACGTTTGGCGTTGGCACGCGCAGTGCCATGCCCATGAATTTACCTCGCAGTTCCGGCAGAACCAGGGCAACGGCTTTGGCTGCCCCTGTGGACGTAGGTACAATGGACTGGGTTGCGCAGCGGCCACGACGCAAATCTTTGTGGACACCGTCGACGAGATGCTGGTCATTCGTATACGAATGGACCGTGGTCATCATGCCGCGGACAATGCCGAATTCACGGGATAAGACTTTCGCCACAGGAGCCATGCAGTTCGTCGTGCACGAGCCGTTCGAAATGATGTGGTCATGGGCCGGGTCGTACATGTCTTCATTGACACCCATGACGATGGTCTTGTCCGGATTCTTGCCCGGTGCTGTAATGATGACTTTTTTCGCACCGTCTGCTAAATGTTTTGATGCCGATTGACGGTCTTTAAATTTCCCTGTCGATTCGACGACAATATCGACACCCATTTTATTCCACGGAATATTAGCCGGGTCCGTTTCGTTCGTCACAGGAATAAATTTCCCATCAATGACGAGGCCTTGCTTATCATTATCCCAAGAAACATCATGGTCCCACGTGCCGTGGACTGTATCAAACTTCAATAAGTCTGCCATAACAGGCCCGACAGAGCGGTTATTTAAAGCCACAATATCAATATCAGGACGTAACAAGGATGTACGGAACGTGCATCTGCCAATTCTGCCAAACCCACTAATACCTACTTTTACTGCCATACTGCTTCCTCCTTATATGAGACACACTTGACGGGTAACAAGTCTATAAAGACATACTGTTTCCGTTTATTACATTCAATAGTATATGTTATTATGTTTTTCTTGTAAACTATTTGCGTGTAAAATGTCTCTTACAAAGAGGTTTTATCTCGTTTTTCTAATGGTATATACTACTTTGGTGTTTTCTCTTTTGACAAGATATTTCCATTAAGTAGTATATACTATTTATTTTCAGGAACTATTTATTTTCAGGAACGACTAAGACTTTCCCTGTCATTTCAACCGGAGCCTGCATGCCTGCTAAATAGAGGAGCGTCGGTGCTACGTCGGCTAAGATACCGTCTTGGAGTTTGTCCTGTTTATGTTCTTCACTGACGAGGATACATGGTACAGGGTTAGTCGTATGCGCCGTGTACGGTTCGCCTGTTTCTGGGTCAGCCATGAGTTCGCAGTTGCCATGGTCGGCAATGATTAAGAGCTGGCCGTCAAAGGGTTTTAAGGCTTCAACGATTTTACCAATCATCGTGTCTACCGTTTCGACCGCTTTTTCTGCTGCTGCAAAGACGCCTGTATGGCCTACCATGTCGGGGTTAGCGAAGTTGAGGATAATCATATCGTACTTGTCTTCGTTAATGGCTGCAATGACTTTTTCCGTGACAATAGGTGCATTCATTTCAGGCTGTAAGTCATAGGTCGCAACTTTCGGCGACGGTACGAGAATACGGTCTTCACCAGGGAACGGCGTTTCTTCACCGCCATTGAAAAAATACGTAACATGTGCGTATTTTTCCGTTTCTGCAATGCGGAGCTGCTTCTTCCCTGCTTTCGACAAGACTTCGCCGAGAACGTTCGGAATCCGTTCTTTATCGTACACGACGTGTGCCGGTAAATCATCTTCATAGCGCGTCATCGTTGCAAAGTAGACATCTAATTTTTTAGGCCGTGCAAAGCCTGCAAAATCGTCTTGGCCGAAAGCTGCTGTGAGCTGACGTGCCCGGTCTGGGCGGAAGTTAAAGAAGACGACGCTGTCCCCATCTTCAACAGGATGTTTTTTGATAACTGTCGGAATGACGAATTCATCGGAAATATCCTTAGCGTACGATTCTTGTAAGCACGTTTCTGCGTCCGGAGCGGTCGGGCCTTCGCCGAGAGCTACGGCATCGTATGCTTTCTGTACGCGATCCCACCGTTTATCCCGGTCCATAGCGTAGTAGCGGCCGGAAATGGTGACGATTTCGCCAAGGCCGAGTTCGTCGCATTTATCTTGGAGTTCCTGAAGGAACGGGCCAGCACTGCGCGGCAAGACATCACGGCCATCGAGGAAAGCATGGACATATACTTTCGTCAAGCCAAAGCGTTTGGCCATGTCTAAGAGGCCAAAGAGATGTTGTTCACTGCTGTGGACACCGCCAGGAGATACGAGGCCGAGCAAATGCAGAGCCGAGCCTTTTTCTTTGACGTTGTTCATGGCTTCGACGAGGACGGGCTTTTTGAAGAATTCGCCGTCTTTAATGTCTTTTGTGATTTTCGTGAGGGCCTGATACACAATACGGCCTGCACCGATATTTAAATGGCCTACTTCGGAGTTACCGATTTGGCCGTAAGGCAAACCAACGAATTCACTCGATGCTTCTAAGTGAGAATGAGGATATTCATCCCACAATTTGGGTAATACTTTCAAATTCGCTTGAGCAACAGCATTATCTTTCGTTTCATGACGGCAACCAAAACCATCCATGATGACTAACATAACAGGTTTCTTTTTTGACATAATTCCTATGTGCCTTCTTTCGTGAAATATAGTATATTGGAGATTCGTTATTATTTACATGCTTATTATATACTATATCGCTCAGGATATAAAGGACAAAAAAGGCAGGGAAGCCTAAGCAATCCCTGCCTTTTTCTCATTGATTGGTAACGGGAGGCGTATCCCCGTCATGGGAAGGCATCGCTACAACCAATCTTATTTGTTGTTATATGCGTTCATGACAGCAATTAAATCTAATACTTTGTTGGAGTAGCCGATTTCATTGTCGTACCAAGAAACAACTTTGACGAATGTATCTGTTAAAGCAATACCAGCTTTGGCATCGAAAATGGATGTCCGTGTATCGCCTAAGAAGTCGGAAGAAACGACTGCTTCGTCGGTGTAACCGAGGATACCTTTGAGTTCGCCTTCAGAAGCTTTTTTCATAGCGTCGCAAATTTCATCGTATGTAGCCGGTTTAGCGAGGTTAACCGTAAGGTCGACAACGGATACGTCAAGGGTCGGTACACGCATGGACATACCAGTTAATTTGCCGTTTAATTCCGGAATAACTTTGCCTACAGCTTTAGCTGCGCCTGTGGAGGACGGAATGATGTTGCCAGCTGCTGCACGGCCGCCGCGCCAATCTTTCATGGACGGGCCATCAACAGTTTTCTGTGTAGCTGTTGTGGAGTGAACAGTAGTCATTAAGCCGTCTGTAATGCCGAATGCATCGTTGAGGACTTTTGCAATCGGAGCTAAGCAGTTCGTCGTACAAGATGCGTTGGAAACGATTTTCTGGCCAGCGTATTTGTCTGTGTTTACGCCGCAAACGAACATGTCTGCCTGACGGCCATCAGCACCTGCTTTGGAAGGAGCCGAGAGAACGACGTATTTAGCACCTGCTTCTAAGTGTTTTTCAGCTTTGTCCATAGCGAGGAAGAGGCCTGTCGATTCAACGACGTATTCAGCACCAACTTCGTCCCATTTGAGGTTAGCCGGGTCTTTTTCAGCAGTTACGCGGATTTTTTTGCCGTTAACGATGAGCTGATTGTTTTCAACGTCTGCTTCTACAGTGCCGTCGAACTGGCCATGCATGGTGTCATATTTGAGCATGTATGCCATGTAATCTACTGGTAACAAGTCGTTAATAGCTACTACTTCGATGTCGTCCCGTTTGACAGAAGCACGGAATACAAAACGACCAATACGTCCAAAACCATTAATACCAACTTTAATCATGTTGTATACACTCCTTTTGTGTTTAAAAAGAAAACTATGAAATACAATAGGTTCTTACGATTTCAAATCTTACATCCTTAGTATGGCATATTGGGTACAGTTTTGCAATACCATGGACGTTATACGTCCCACTGGTTTCCAAGAAAAAAGGAGAAAGATTTGTTCTTTCTCCTTTAGTATACGCAATCTCTTTGAAATCTACGTAAAGAGCCATGTAAATTTATTGTAAGCCCAGTTTCGCTGCCCCAAGACCGACATATTCTTTAATAGCTAAACAAGAATTATCGAGAATAAACGACTGGGGCACGAAGGAAAAGGCCGTTATATGCTCGGTCGCACTGGCACGGTAATCGCTCGGATACGGTGTAATATCCATCTGTTCGCGCCGGAAAAACTGTACCGCTCGCGGCATATGGAAGGCACTGGTCACGACGATAGGATGGCTCCAACCATTAGCCATAGCCAGCTGCCGGGCAAACTTCGCGTTTTCTGCCGTATTACGGCTCTTCGTATCCATGAATATCTTCTCTTCAGGCACACCTAAGGATAAGAGCATGCGCTTTTCAATGACTGCTTCTTCCGCATCTCCTGCAAAGACAGCACCACCCGATAAGAGAATAGGAATATTCTTTGCTTTCTGTATACGAATGGCCGTCAAGAAGCGATTCGCTGCAGCCTCCCCTACTTGCCCGGTCCCGTCAAAATCAGGCACACCGGCCCTGGCACCACCGCCGAGTAAAATGACGACATCGCCCGTTAGGTTTTGTGGTGCCGTCTGGGTATACGCATCTTCTAAAGGATGGAGCAACGCATCTGATACGGGCACAATGGAAAGGACATATAAAATCCCTACGACGACAGCCAAAGCATGGCGGCCTTTGGCCTTACGATAATACAAATAGATAGTCACAACCAGTAACGCCGCAACGATACCGCCTAAGGGCAGTATCCACATGTAGAGCCATTTAATGATATATAACATTAGTCCTTGCCTTCTTTAGTGTAGTGCCGCGACGGTACGTCGAGCAAAATCACGCCGCCTTTGCGGACATAGCCTGTATCCCACAATTCTTTGAGCGGCAGCCAGCGATAGCAGCCATAGGTCACGAGCTTGACCATAAAGTCATCTTCAAATTCTTCATACCCGGCGAGCCAGAACCAATGCCAGACATAGTCAATTAAATTAGGATTAATGTGGCGTAAATTTAAGTATGGCACCGGTAAATTATGGTCAATTTCCCAGCGAATAGCATCTTCTATTTCCACAAAAGGACAGTCACCACTAAGGCCGCGCATAGTCACATCAGTCTCGCCGACATGAGATAAGTAAGACTGATAGCCGTCAATCCATAAGTCCAGCGTATCAATGCCGCCCTTACGAGGCCGCAAAAAAGGTTTCATAGTCTGGGAAAACTGAATATAGTCTGCTGCATTTAACTGATACACATCAAAAGGATATAACTCTTTCTTGCCATAATGGAGAGCTAAATAAATACTGACATCGCACGCCGTCACAGCACCGCAGCCGCCAATATTCATCCAGTGGTCCGAAAACAAGGCCTGATTATACCCATAATAATTGCCAATTTTAAACAATGGTAATTCCTTCATTACCATTCCCCCTCATATTCCTGTATTGACGTTTATTATACCATAGTCGCCACGGTGAGGACAGAAAAAGTTACCTAAATTCTCCACTTTTCAAATAGGTCTTACGTATGCTAAAGATGCATAAGTTTTCTTATTAATAACCATTTTCTTTTCACAGTAATTATGATATACTGTAATCAATATAAGAAAAGAATAAAAGAATATTTATACTTTATATTCATGTTAGAAAGGAAGGCCGCCAATGTTACAAAAATTATTAGCCATTAAAGAAGCAGTCTCTCAAGTTTTTGCCGGGTATGCTGGCTGTTCTACAGGCGGTTGCTGCGGCGTATCGCTCCCCAAAGCCGATCAAGATGCGTTGAAAAAGCTCAAAGAACAACAAAAATGAGCCTGTTCGTTCAATAGTATTGCAAAATTTTGTTAATATGATATACTAAGTCATACGTTCTGCAAAGAATGTAGTTATGGGGATGTAAAGGTCTCGACGTGCATGGTTGTATCATGAATAGCGAGCCGGTGTGTCATCTGACCGTAAAACGGTGAAACTTTCAAATTAAACGCAAAAGAAAACAATTTTGCTTTAGCTGCCTAATCGCAGCTAACGTCTCGCCTCGCTACTCCTGCGGGCTTGGTGTAGACGTCACTTAGCGGGATACTATAAGGCTTTTGCCTAAGGGCCTTATGGGAAACTCCTAGGCTGGAACAGTGTAGTTTGTCCTTGTACGATAGCTGTTTGAGACATAAAACAAGGTCTGCGCTCGGAGAAGTTCGTGGGGCAGTATGTGCGGACAGGAGTTCGACTCTCCTCATCTCCACCATAAGAAAAAAGACACGACAAAATATCACTATTTTGTCGTGTCTTTTTATTTTTGCCAAAAACTGTTATTTTTACTCGATTTTCTGGTATATTTCATAAACTAGATTAAATAACTCTCTTGTACTTTTCTATAAAAACGATTACAATAATGACATACGAAGTATGACTGATGTTTATAGGGCATACTGTATCTGTAATGATTGGCATAATACAAGGGAGCACGTACGAATGAACTTTTCATTAAACAGCACGTTCCATCCAGACCAAACGGGGAAAGACGAAACCATGTCCCGCATTATTATGGAAAGCGTACCGGGCCGTCAAATCACACTGGCACATATCATTGCCAGTCCTGACCAGATTCTCTACCGTAAGCTTGGCCTTGACCCGAACGTGGACTACAAAAACGCCGCTATTGGCATTTTGACTCAAACTCCATACGAAACGGCAATCATTACGGCAGACATTGCCCTTAAAGCAGCAGCCATTCAGCTAGGGTTCGTTGACCGTTTCAGCGGCACCTTAGTCGTTACCGGTTCCATTTCAGACGTAACCATTGCTTGGGAAAAGGTTTTGGATTACGTCCACACTACACTCGGATTCGACGTCTGTCAAATCACGAAGGCTTAACTATGTTCTTTCACTCTGTATGAAAGGAGGTTGTCTATATGCTATGAAGAAAATCATGCTCATCGGGCGGACTGGTGCCGGGAAAACAACACTGACCCAAGTGCTCAAGGGAAACACGATTACATATCATAAAACGCAATATGTAAATTATCATGATGTCATCATTGATACACCAGGGGAATATGCAGAAAATCCCTCGCTGGCAAGAGCCCTCATCGTCTATTCACACGAAGCAGACATTATTGGGCTTCTCGTCAACGCAGCGGAACCGTACAGTCTCTATCCCCCAAATATCGTTTCTCTCAGCACGCGCGAAGTCATCGGTATTGTGACCCACATTCACGACTCATACGCTAATTTGGCACAAGCAGCTCTATGGCTTGAAAATACGGGATGCAAGAAAGTCTTTTATGTTGACTCTGTAACGGGCGAAGGCATTCCGGAACTTCTGGCATATTTAAAAGAAGATGGTGACAAGCTTCCGTGGGATGAAAAATACGCGTTAGAAGTCGAAGAAACTAATTCCCTGCATGACGCAGGCTCTACTTAAGGAGGAATAATTATGTTTCCATATATATGTGAGTTTGTAGGTACGTTCTTGTTAATTCTCTTAGGGAACGGCGTTGTTGCCAACGTTTCCTTAACGAAATCGAATTTTAAAGGCGGCGGCTTAACCATGATTACGTGCGCATGGGGTCTTGCCGTTATGATTCCGGCTTATATTTTTGGTGTTCATTCGGGTGCTCATTTCAACCCGGCTTTAACCATTGCTTTAGCTGTTGGCGGTTTATTCCCATGGGCTATGGTTCCTGGCTATTGCATCGCTCAATTTGCTGGTGCCTTCTGCGGCGGCGCACTCGTTTCTATTCTGTTCCGTGATCAATTCGCTGCAACCGAAGACCAAGGTGCAAAACTCGGTGTATTCTGCACGTCTCCGGCTGTCCGCAACTTACCGCTGAACTTCTTGAGCGAATTTGTTGGCACCTTCGTCCTCTTATTCGCTATCATGGGTATTGCTACGTCGGCTGGTATCAAACCGGCTCCTGGCGCAGAACTGGCTGTTGGTATTAACAACCTCTACGTACTCGGTATCATCGTAGCTATTGGCCAGTCTTTCGGCGGCTTAACAGGGTATGCCATTAACCCAGCCCGTGACTGGGGTCCTCGGTTTGCCCACACCATTATGCCTATTCCTGGTAAAGGAACATCGCACTGGGGCGACTACGCTATTATTCCGCTCATCGGACCGATTTGCGGCGGTATTGTAGGCGTCTTATTCTACCAGTTCGTCTTCTCCTTCGCCGGATAATTTATACGAATACGAGGCTGACAATAGGAGACATCCTACAAGGTCAGCCTCTTTTTTTATCTCTAAAGGAGGATGGACATGAGCCAATCACTAGGTGAATTCTTTAGCACTGTCGATACACTCTATTCGACTGGCCGCACTGCAGAAATAGAGCCCTTTTTAAAACGGACCATGAATGAACACCGCGTCTGCTGCGGCGGTCACGACCAAGTCTTTACGGCAGCCCTCAACGAACTGGGCACGTACTACCGTGGTGTAAGCCGCTATGCCGAATCGGTGCAGGCCTTTGAAGAAGCAGGGCGCGACATTTTGAGCTACGGCACGAAAGATACAGTCGATTACGCGACGAACCGCATCAATCTGGCCGGGACGCTCCGCCTGATGAAAGAATACGACCGAGCACTCCAGCTCTATACAGAAGCAGCCAACATTTACAGCCGCCTCGAAGGCAAACGGGGCTATCATTACGCCACGGTTTTAAATAACTTGTCCCTCGTCTACTTAGACCTTGGGAAATACGCCGAAGCCTTGCAGTACACAGAAGAAGCTCTCTCCATTATCCGCGTCTTGCCGGGCCATGACGAAGAACAATCCATTTCCCTCATCAATCGCGGTACAGCAAAATGGCATCTCCACCGCACTGACGAAGCGGCAGCTGATGCCGAAAAAGCCTTGGCTATGTACGAAAGGCTCCACGAAAAAGGCGTTCATTATGCCAATGCCCTCAACCTTTGCGGCACCATCGCGATGGGACAAAAGGCCTACGACAAGGCGTACGGCTATTTTTCGGCTGCCCAGCAATACATTAAGCAGACCTTTGGCGAAAATGACGACTATCGCTTAGCTGCGAAAAATGCAGACGAAGCCAAGAAATACGTACCGGAACTGCAATTTTCGTCAACCAAAGCAGCTATTCATTCGATTCCGACACTCCCCAAAGACACAGCACCTGCTGCGCCAAGTGAAGGAGCGGGCCTCCCCTTATGTAAAGCTTACTACGAAGAAATTGGCAAACCGATGCTGGAAAAAGCCTTCGCGTCTGTCCAAGACAGAATCGCTGTCGGCCTCGTCGGTGATGGCTCAGAATGCCTGGGCTTTGACGATGAAATCTCTCGTGATCACGACTGGGGTCCGTCTTTCTGCTTGTGGCTCACCAATGACGACTACGCCACGTTCGGCCAAGACCTGCAAAAAGCCTACGATACGTTGCCGAAAACGTTCCGCGGCTTTACGCGTAAGACCGCTTCCGGCGGTGAAGGCCGTGTCGGTGTCCTCCGTATTTCTGATTTCTATCGGCAATTCATTGGCTTATCACGGGTACCGCAAACGGTCGCTGAATGGAATGCTATTCCTGAAAAATACTTAGCCAAAGCGACAAATGGCGAAGTCTTTGCAGACCTCTTAGGGCGTTTTACAGAAATTCGTCAGGCCCTCCTCCAGTATTATCCTGAAGACGTACGGCTGAAAAAAATCGCTGTCCGTGCAGCAACGATGGCCCAAAGCGGTCAATACAACTATCCCCGTATCCTCAAACGGCACGATGTCGTTGCCGCAGGCTGCGCGCTCTATGAATTCGTCAATGCCGCCATGTCTATGGCCTATTTGCTCAATAAACAGTACATGCCTTTCTATAAATGGGCCTTCCGCGGCCTTCGCGACCTGCCAAAAGTGCCGCAAATGCACAGTAAACTCGAAGCCCTTTGTACGAGTACGAATACAGCGAAGAACGTGGAACTCATTGAAGACATTTGTACGGACATCCGCGACGAATGGCGGCTCCAAGGCATTGCTGACGGGCCGAGCGATTTTCTCATTACGTACTGCGCCGACATTACTAGCAAAATCCAGGACTCTCACCTTCGTTCACTCCATATTATGCAAGAATTCTAAGGAGGCATTCTTATGGCAACACCAGCAATTCCGAACCTTCCGCAAACGAAAGACGAGCTCATTTCCAAAATCATCGAAATGGAATGGCCCATGTTTACGACTGTCCATGACACAGCCGGTCGGGCACTTTGCCAAGACGACCATAAAACCTTCATCACTATGCGCATGAGCCAGTTCATGGCTTGGGACGAAGCAACGCTAAAACTCTATTACGGCGACGTCTATACAGCCATGACGAGCCATCAAAACTTGATGACCTATAAGTATGGCTATATGATGGAATATACACACCCTGAAGAATACGAAATCATTAAAGAAGACTTGCCAAGCATTAACATGTGGAAACGGCAGCTCATCATCGCCATTGTGCGCCAGCAAATCAAATGGTATACCGATGTAGCCCAGCGGTTCCCCAATATTCTTCGCAGCGGACGCCCGATTCGCCAGTCCCAAGCCCATTTAGGCGATACGTCCTTTGAAGTCTATTTGCGCTGCGAGCTCTATACGTATTCATATGAAACCCTCGAATCCTTGTGGCGGTATATGCAGCACTTAAAAGCAGATGACAAAAACTTAAACGAAATGATTCTGAAAAACACGGCGAAGTTGTATGGCTTCGATTCCATTGCAGCGTTGTAATACACATAAACACAGGCATCCTAATGATAGGATGCCTGTGTTTTATATAAATATTTATTTATGTTTTTTCGTGAGCGTAAAGGCACTCAACGCCGCTGCAATAGGCGCGGTCAAGATGACGCCGAAACTTGCGGCAAAGCCTTTCATGATTTCAATGCCAATAGCATTGGAGTTAATGAGCTGCAAATACGGCAAATCATAGGCATAATCGAGAACCCACACGCCGAGGGAGCCGCCGAAGAAAGCTAGAATCAACGTCGTCGACATAGTTCCCATGACATCACGACCGACGTTCATGCCGGCTTTAAAGAGGTCTTTCCGGGAAATATTCGGTTTATGCCGTTCAATTTCGGCACAAGCCGACGTAATATCCATAGCAATATCCATGACGGCACCGAGACTAGCAAAGAGAATGCCAGCAAAGAGGATTTGCCCGACATCAATCATCGTATTCTGGGCGACGAAGATAAGGTTTTCAATATTCGAGACGTTATAGCCGGAAAGATTGACGGCGTGGCCGAAGATGATACCCGCAATCGCGGCGATGACGATGCCCCCTAAGGTGGCCGCAAAGGCCCGGAGGGATTTGACTGTCCAGCCGTTAATGAGGTACATCGTCGCAGCAAGGACGATGGCTGACGTAATGACAGCAGCGAGGACTGGCGACATACCGCGGAAAATCATGGGGAAAAAGAGGAATAAGAAGCAAATAAACGTAAAGACCAAGGCGATTGCCGATTTCAGGCCTTTTTTACCGCCAATGATGCTGAGGAGCACGAGGAAGGCGGCGATGTAAAGATAAATAGGCCATTGTCTATCGACGTTATAAACCGTCTGGAGTTGGAGCTGGCCAACGACACTAGAAATGACGATGACCCGCATGCCCGGATAGGTTACAGTACCAAAGAGAAGACCGTTCGGGCAATTTGCCTGAACGATCTCCCCTGCATGGTCGCCGCTCGTGAGCCGAACCGTAACGATTTGATCCCCTACGCGGCTGCCATTTTCCTGTAAGTTATCCTTGACGATTTCTACTACCTGGCCTGTGACGAAGGTCCTGCCGTCGGTATTCACGAGCTGGGGCTTATCCACTTGGTTATACGCCTTGAGGAAAAAGCCGCCGGCTACGAGGAAGACGATGATGACGACGAGACGAAACCATTTAGTGTGTATCATACGTAGGATACTCTTCCTTTATGTTATTATTTAGTCTTTAACAATGCTGTAAGACTGGTCAATCGGTGTACCTGTTGCGACATCATAGGTCGTCATGGAGAAGGTATTGCCTTTGATGGAAACGACAGAGTATGTCGGGCGCCATGTCTGGCTGCGGTATGCGACGTAGTCTTGTTTCTGCGGAATGAGGTTGTAGAATTTAGAACCTGTAGCCGAGTTAGAAGTCATGTAGAAGACACCTTTGGGATTGTGGAGGACGCCTTGCTGCATATCAGCAATAGTGTAGCAAAGGTTCTGCGATTCGTATGTGTCTTTGAATTCTTTATTCTTCAAGGCTGCACTTAAGAGGTTATGAGCCTGTCCTTGCTGGCCTTTAACTTTGTATTCATCGAAGGTTGCATGGTCTTTTTCATCACTGCTCAGCTGATATGTACGAGCGTACGTGTGGTCATGGCCTTGGAGGACAACGTCGATTTTATTGCGGTCATAAATCGGTGTGAGCTGCGTCCGCATCAAGATGCCATCAGAATCAGAGTGGTCAAGACCAGAACCGTAAATGTCTTGGTGCATGACGACGATACGCCATTTCGTATCTGGATGGGCTTTAATAGCTTTTTGAATCAATGCTTCATGGTCTGCAGCGTTGTAGTTGTTAGCGTTGATGACGATGAAGAGTGCATTGCCGTAGGTGTAGAAGTAGCCGTGACCTGCTTTGGTCGGGTTCTGTTCTTCTGTGAACGGATTCGGTACGTTGAAGTGGTTCTGATAGCCAGCCGTCATGGAGTCATGGTTACCAATAGCGGAAGCTTCCGGTAAGTTACGGAAAGCAGCAGCGGAAAGATAGCCAGCGTATTCATATTCTTGTTCCTGAATCTTTTCAGGAGCACCGCTTTCAGCCGGTTCGTTAATCTGGTCGCCAGGAGATACCATGAAGTCGATTTCCGGATGCTGCGATAAAGCGGCATTCAACGTCTTGTTCCAGTTGTACGAATCGTTACGAGCCGCGATTTCAGCGTCTTGTTTTTCGCCGGCTTCAGATGGTGTCTGGCCTTTCGATGCGCCGATTTGCGGATCCCCTACGTACATGAAGGAGAAATTATCAGGGTCGCCCGTCTTGATTTCATGGGCATCCTGCCATTTACCGTTGAGTTTGACTTGGTAATAGTATTTGGAGTTTTTCTGTAAGCCGTCGATAGTGACTTTATTGGAATAATACTGCGTGCCGCCGATGACCGTGCCTGTTTCGACAGTGCCTTTAAAGGTCTTTGCGCCTTTCATATCTTTATTGTCAGCAACGCGAACTTCTGATTTACCGGCTTTATCTTTCGATAACCAGCCAAAGTTCAGTTTCGAAAAGTCTGCGCCAGGAGCAATGGAAACGGCTTCGTAATTAGTCTTTGTGTTATCCCAATTAGCTTTCCATTGATTCCAGTCCGTTTGGTCGGACACGCTGGTCTTCGTCGTGACTTGCGGCGTAAGAGAAGCGTCATTCCAATGTTCTGTAGCAGCATAAACACCAGCCGATGCCATGCAGAGGACAGCAGCAACGTAAGCTGCGACCATTTTTTTACTTTTCTTCACTTGAAAGTGAAACATTGTTACAACATCTCCTAATCTTTTTCTCAATTCAATCTGGTACTAAGAATACGACCTCTTTGTAAGGATAATTCGTAAATCTTGTCAAAACTTCGTAAATTATGAAACCAGTTGAGAATTTATTTCAAGATAATTTTTTCGACTGCTTTTACAGCTAAATCAAAGCCATTCGGTTCTGCTTCAAGCATGTTGAGATACATGAAAGATAACTGGGAACCGACGTAGTTGCGGAATTGATTGAATTTAGCCCCTTTCAAATCGCTTTCGCTCATGCCGTATTTCTGGTAGGCAATTTTCTGTAAGAGTTTAATCGATTTCTGCGAAGCTGGAGATGTTAAGACCCAATCGTGGTCGCCTAAGTGAACGATGTAGCCTTCTTGATGATGCGGCGAAGGAAGACCGGTGCCGGCATTGTCTAAGACGCCTAATTGTACGGGGTCTTTGCCAACCATAATGGCAGCAGCTTTGAGCCAGCCGACGACATCCGCTTCGTCTTTCTTCGAAGTCGGGGCACCGTGTGCGCAAGCTTGAGCAACGATTTCTTCTGCCGGAAGGCCGCGGTACATCGATTCTGCAATGGAAATGACGTGATGTGCCCCTTGCCCGGCAATAGTCCATTCTTTTAAGGACGAACCATCTTCTTGCCACTGGAAGACGAAGGGTTTCTGGTTGTCGTGAAGAGCCTGGCCTGCAACGGCAATATCGTAATTGACATTGTACAAGAAGACATCTTGGTAGGTCTGACAGATAGCGCGCGTAATATGTAAGTTCGAGCTAACATGCGTGCAAAGACCGCCTGGATACGGATGATGGCTCATGTAGCCGCTGCCCGGAGCCGTTTTAAATTCCTGTACTTTGCCAGTGAAAGGCGGTAAAATATGGGCTTCGTCAATTTTCGATGTGTCAATGAGGCCGACTGCAGAAAGCTGTGCGTATAAACGCTGGCGAGTTGCTTCAGTCGTATATTCTTGCATAAATGTCGGTACTGGATTTTTGATTAAATCCATCGTGGCTTTGCGGAGCGATGCGTCTTTAATCGTATTGACCGATTCGATGACGTAATCGAGACCGCGTTGAATGAGAGCCGAGTCGTTAGCCGATTCAATCGCATCCTTTGGAATCGCATTGTACGCTACAGGCCGTAACGTCCGTTTCGTCGTCGTGTCGAGGTCACGGGCAAAAGATAAGCCCGGCATAGAAAATAAGGTTGCGCCTAAGGCCGAGCCAGCAGCTAATTTCAAAAAGCCGCGCCGTGTCATTTCCATACCATGTTCAGTCGTTGTATTCATAAGTCTTTCCTCCTCCATAGGCTTCGGTTGGGAAGCCGAACTATATGTAAAAGCTATGCAAAGTTTACGAGTCACGTATATCAATACCGTAAAGGTTATGAAAATAAATTGTAAATTTAAATTTTATGCCGTAAAAATTTAAATTTACAATTTTTACTACAAGGCATTTACATTTTTTATACAAAGAGCTTTTAGACTATGAGCTAATGTAATTGTACAAAAGGAGGAATTTCTCATGTTTGGATTAGGAGTACCTGAATTAGTATTAATTTTAATCATTGGCCTCGTCGTCTTTGGGCCTGGTAAATTACCGCAAATCGGCAACGCTCTCGGCAAAAGCATGCATGAATTCAAAGATGCTGTAAACGGTATTGACGATGCAAAGGATACGGTAAAAGATACAGTAAAAGACGCTAAAGAAGCAGTCAAACCAGCTACAGCGAAAGAAAGTAAATAAGGATTTGGCCTATGAATACCTTGTCTGTCCATCATGATGATGCCGCGACGATGACCGTGACGGGCCATTTGACAGAACTGCGCAAGCGCTTGATTATCGCCATCATCGCCACGGCTATTGGCATGGCTGTGAGTGATTATTTTCTCGACGAAATCATGTATTTTCTCACTGCACCGGCAGGAAAACTCTATTTCATCAAACCAGCAGAAGCGTTTTTCATTTACTTCAAAGTCTGTCTTACTGCTGGCGCTATCATCGCCTCGCCTGTCCTCTTTTATGAGTTTTGGGCCTTTTTAGTGCCTGCCTTTACGAGCCATGAAAAGAAAGTGCTCGCCGCCCTCGTACCGTCATCACTTATCCTCTTTCTTATCGGCATTGCCTTTGCTTTTGGCTTAGTCTTGCCGAAAGGGCTCGGATTTTTCATGTCCTTTACGAGTGAAACCGTACAGCCCATGATTACCATGGAAAGCTACTTAGATTTCGTGCTTATGCTAGTCTTGCCTTTTGGCTTTATTTTTAACTTGCCGCTCCTCTTACTCGTCCTGGCGAAAGCAGACCTGATTACCTCAGCAATGCTGCGTAAAAAAAGGAAATTCGTCATTTTCTTCTCCTTCATCGCAGCAGCTGTGATTACGCCTACGACGGATATGGTCACGCAATGTTTGCTCGCCGTGCCTATGATTGGCCTCTATGAAATCAGCCGCATCATCATTCAGTATGTCCTCAAAAAATAGCATACAAAAACCTCGCCAACACATCGTGCTGACGAGGTTATTTTTTTGCATCTATTTATACGGATCTAAGACGTAGACAATGATAGCCAGAGGAATCGTCACCAGTAGGACCGGATAAAACCAAGTAAGTGGCACATGACCATAAATAAATCCGCCTAAGGTCGGGCCTAAGGCCATGCCCAAATCGAGGCCGACGTAAAAAGTACTATTCGCAAGACCCCGTTTCCCGAAGGCAACCCGTTTAATCGCTTCCGCTTGGCATACGGAGTAAATAATGCCGTAACTCCCAACCATACCAAAGGCCCCAAGAGCTAAAAACCAGTTATTATCAAGCAGTGTCAATCCCGTAAGGCCGATAACCGAAGCTACAGCACTCATGGCGAGAAAGACCGAAAAGGGCCACGTATCAAAGAATTTTTTTAAGCCTAAGCGAAGGACAAATAAAATCCCTGCATATAACGGAAAGAATAGGCTAACTGTTACAGGTAGATGCAACGTTTCGACATAAGTCACTAAAAAAGACATATTGGCACAATAGGGAATAGAAAACAGCATGACTAACAAGGCTAGCGGCAAGACATGGATATCGACGAGTTGGAAAGCTTTTTTCGGCGAAAGAGCCATAGCTAAGGCATTCATCAGCCCATATAAGCCCATACCGGCACCAATCCTATTTTTCGGCAACATATCGGCCAGCCATGTCGACAGAGATACAGTGGCACACGCAAAGCCCAAGCCATTGACAATACGCGCCGCAAAGACGACCCATACGTATGGTGCAAGGCATAGCCAATATTCGCGGCAATGATGCAGGCCATGCCTAGCGATGACAAGGCATATTTACTAATGCGGTCCGCTACTTGCCCCACTATCGGGCGGCATCCTAAAGATACGAAATTCATCGTCCCAGCCAAAAGCCCCATTAACGCCGCTACAGCTCCTAAATCTTCAGCAAATCCGGCAATAAGAGGCGTTACCATCATGCTGCTACCCATACAAAAGAAACTCGCCTCTAGCAAAAGCGGTATATCCCATCGACTCTTTATATCCATCATCCTTTCCCCCTTGACGTTAGTATGCCTCTTTATTATACGCTAAACCTTTGGTTATACAAAAAAACAAAAACTCCTATTGCCTCCCGATAAGACAATAGAATTCTTCGTGGTAATGAGAGTTGATGGTTTATAGGAATCTTGATAGTCCGAGGACATATAATCAGCTATCAAGAATGGTAGCAACAGATAGGATAACAAGAATACTTCTCTTTGCTATCTACGAGTAGTATAGAACGGAAATATGAAGAACTTGTGAAGATTCTATGGAAAAGTATCTTAACTTTGGCAAAATATCAAAACTGTAGTATACTACTACCTGTCGGTCCGGCCTGAACCGGCCTATTCTACGGAATAGATTACCATCACTACGTACGCGACTCGCACTCCTTGCGCGTGCCCTTTCAGGAAAGGAGAATGTTCTATGAATCACACCCGTTTTCTTATCATGAGCGCTGCCATTGCGGCACTCTACGCAGTCCTTACCATTGCCCTCGCGCCAATCTCGTATGGCCCTGTGCAAATCCGTCTCTCTGAAGCCATGACGCTCCTAGCCTTTGTCAATCGCAAATGGCTGCCTGGCCTCGTCCTCGGCTGCTTTATTGCGAACCTCGCCAGCCCCTTCGGGCCAATCGACATCATCGTCGGCACTATCGCTACTTTTGTAGCCCTTTGGCCCATGCGCTATACCACAAACATGTGGCTTGCATCGCTCTTCCCGGCCATTGCCAACGGCGTCATCATTGCCGGTGAACTCCTCTATATCGCGGAAATCCCCATGGCAGCTTATGGCGCAACAGCCCTCTATATCGGTGCAGGCGAACTCGTAGCCGTAACCATTGTCGGGCAGATTATCATAAAATTGCTGCTAAAGAATCAAGTCGTAAAAGAATATTTGGAAAATTAAGGTATACACACGAATCCCCTTTCTGCACGTATCGTAGAAAGGGGAATTTTAATACATAATTATACAAATAAATTCGCAAACATTTTCCTTATCCTATTTTTCAAGGGACTTTTACACTTTTCACGCAAAAATAGATTTCAAGGGGATAAATGTATGGTATAGTAATAGATAGATTGTAAAATAAAGTGCGACAACTAAAAAACTCACAGTAGATTTCGTGTA
>UQHB01000037.1 GCA_900540735.1 uncultured Megasphaera sp.
TATGGATGTGAGGGAATATATACTTCCTTCGCGCAATTTTCATCTGCTGTAAAAACTATATTCATTATTACAATACGGAACGTATTCAACAGAAAACAAAATGGATGCCACCGGTAACATACCGGTTAGCATCCATCTAAACCATCTTATTTAGTTGTTCTTATAGTGTCCAGGATTCTGGGTACACATCATTGTAGGAGTCCTTTTGTATATATTTTTTTACCAGACGTGCAATTTTAAGAGGAAGAACAGAATCGTGTCGATAATGAAGGTTGGAATGAGGATGCCTACAGACCAAGCCATATAACCGAAGAAGCTCGGCATTTTGATGTTATTTTCTTCGGCAATGGATTTGACCATGAAGTTTGGCGCATTACCGATGTACGTATTGGCACCCATGAAGACGGCACCGGTCGAGATGGCTTCGAGCATAATCTGCGAGACTGTACCGACAGTAGTCTGAATGCCTGTGGTTGCGCCAAGGGCACCGGCTGTCTGGAGGAAGACGAGGTATGTCGGTGTGTTGTCCAGGAAGGACGAGAGCGCACCTGTTGCCCAGAACATTTGCCACGGTTCGGTGAGGCCCAATTCTGCGCCATGGGCTTTGAGGATAATCAAGGCCGGAATCATGGTGATGAAGATACCGATGAAGAGTTTTGCTACTTCTTCGATAGGCGCAAAGGTAAATTCATTTAATTCACGCGTCGATTTCTTTGTCGTCTTCATGGAGAGGTACGCAGCGACGAGGATGATAATGACTTCGGCGAGGGTAGCATAGGGGAAGACGATTTCGTCGTAGACCGGAATGCCTGCGCCGTCCGCAAAGAAGGCAAATTCATTCGGCAAGACACCGTTGGCAATAACGCCGATGACGATGAGGGCGATGAAAATAATGTTGTGGCCCCCTTCGAGGCGAATGGCTTCTTTTTCTCCTTCTTGTCCGTCGTTAGGGCTGCGGTCTTCAGCGATTTCTTTGTTGTAGAAGTGTTTATCCATCAAGGCAAAGACCGTAAAGAGAATAGCCATATTGACGAGGAGCATCGGTGCTAAGTAGAAGGTCCACGCAAAGGGCACGCCGCGCTGGAAGCCCATAAAGAGGGGCGGGTCACCGAGCGGTGTGAGACTGCCGCCAATGTTAGCGACGAGGAAGATGAAGAAGACAATAATGTGGACTTTATGTTTCCGCCACGCATTGGCTTTAATGACCGGGCGAATCATGAGCATGGCTGCACCGGTTGTGCCAATCCAGCTGGCTAAGAGCGTGCCAATGAGGAGGAGCAAACAGTTGACTTTCGTCGTCCCAATGAGGGTGCCGCGCAGGACGATGCCGCCGGCGACGACAAAGAGGCCTAAGAGGAGCACAATGAAGGGAATGTAGTCCAGTAAGACAGATTCTAAGAGTCTAAAGAGTGCTTCTCCCGGGCCGTACGAAACGGCAAAGGGAATGACAAAAACCAATGACCAAGCGATGGCCACGGCGAGCATATTTTTTTCCCACCAGTGTGGTTTGACAAGGGGCACAATGGCAATGGAGAGCAGCATACCCACAAAGGGGATAATGCTCCACACGGGCAAGGTTGCGCCCACGACTTCATGGGCATCGCCGCTAGCAAAGGCCAGGGGCAAACTCATGAAGGAGAGGCAAAGGGTACTGAATAAAGATAAGAATAACTTTTTCATATGTACCACCTTTCTTAATTAAATTTTTAAATATACTTATTATACCATAGGTATAATAAAAATATATATGTAATTTTGAAAAATATGTCGCACCTTACACGATAGACCGCAAAAATTTTTTACAGAATTTTAGAAAGAAAAAGAAGGAATTCTACTTTAATGTAGAGAATAATATATAAAGAAAACAGATTGGGAAAGCACCACATGCTAGGAGGGATTCATATGAAAAAATATAATAATATTATCGTCCCAACCGACGGCTCGGATAACTCGAAACGGGCACTGGAACACGCTATTGTTATTGCCTCGTCGTTAGGCGCAACAATTACGCTTGTCTATGTAGCAAATATCGTTTCTGTTATTTCTAACTTTGACCAGATTCCCAATGCCAGCGGCTACGTCACGGAACAGGTAGCTCTCGACATGGAAGAAGAAGGCAAAGGGGTCTTAAATGAATTTGCTAAACAGATTCCGCAGAATCTCGAAGTCAAGAGCGTCTTTGAAGTGGGCTCGCCGGGACCGGCTGTCCTTTCGGTCGCTAAAAAATACAATGCTGACCTAATCGTCATGGGCAGCCGCGGCCTTGGGCCATTGAAAGGCTTATTCATGGGCAGCGTCAGCAGTTATGTTGTCAGCCATTCTGTATGCCCGGTCTTGATCGTTAAATAGTACGGTTTTAAAATTTACGAGAAGCTTTATCCTATAAAATTAGGATAAAGCTTCTTTTTATTATATGGGAATTGCTATTTTTGTGATATACTGAATATACGTTAGTGTATGGTGGAGTCCGTGCGCTATGACTAAAGACATTATTGCCCGGGAGGCACAACGCATGAACATGAATCACAAAGCATGGCTTGAAGAACAAGTCCATGACTGGGTAGAGAAAGGTTGGATTACGGTGGAAGCCCAGGAACATATACGAAAATCGTATGAACAAACGGAACATCCCAAACTGCGTCCGACGACGCCAATTTATGGGATGGCTGCTATTATTGGTTGTTCGCTCTTAGGAATTGCTCTCATTTGGGTCGGTGCCCATATGTGGTATCATTTTTCCGTGACTGCACGGATGGCCATTGCCGTCGTTATTTTGCTTTTATCTCAGCTCGGCGTAGGCGCAGCGATGCTCCAAGATAAAGAAGGGAGCCTCATTGCCGAAGGCATGGGACTTATTCATTGCCTGGCTGTCTTTGTTTCTGTGGGTATGGCAGAGCAGACCTTTTATATTGGCTGGAATACGTCGGCCTACGTCGCCTTGTGCGCAGTCCTTTGTTTACCGGCCATGTATTTACTGCGTTCTATTGGCTGTACTATTGTCTATGCCTTGGCGGTGCTAGCCTGGGCTGTGACCGATGGCCCTGTGTATGCGCTGGGCGGTGCAGCCTTTATGTGGGTCCTCATCGTCTTAGCTGTACCCTTTTATAATGTATTAGTACGGCAAAAAGATGAAAAACGCTTGTCTATTTTCTCATGGGTCATGACCGTAACGGTCTTCTTGGCCTTTACGCTGGCCGCTCTCGACGAAGCATATATTCCGTTCTTACTCTTATCGGCCTTAGCTGTGACGGTCTTACTTACAGGCTATACGATTGATATTCATAAGGCGTGGGGCTTGCCCTTCCGCTGGCTCGGACGGTTAGCTGCGGCCATTTCCCTCCTCATTTCGTGTCTCCCTGCATCGTGGCGGGCCATTGCGGACATTGAAGGGTTCCATTGGTCGACGACGGCCTTGACGGTCATCTTGTGCGTCGCCAGTGTGGCACTTCTGGCAAAAGGCGTGAAGAAACGCCTGTGGGGGCCTGTGGTTTACACGATTATTCCCTTCCTCATTGGCCTCGAAACGATTGTCGTCCGCAACGGTGTCTATTCGTCAGTTCCTCTGATTTTGTCGACTATTTACATGTTGGCTCTGGGCTTTTATGAACTCGGCCAAGGTGTGCGCGATGCCAAACATAGTATGCATTTGAAATTTGGTGTCCTCGTGTTAATCAGCTTAGTCGTGGCCTTCCTCTTTGGTAACAGCGTCTCTGCGCTTGCGCCGCTTGTGGCCATTGTCGTCGTCGTCCTCGTTATGATTCAAGTACGGCGGACGAAACAGTCCCGTCATGCTGCAGCCTTACGGGTAGCCCGGCGGAGCCGTATGAAACACCAGCATGCCACCGTCCACGACGACGAACCAGTCGTCACGACCAGTGCCCCTGTCGACCCGGATGCAGCAGAAGATACGATTCCTGAATGGATGAAAGACATTCATATTCCGGCACCGAAGAAGAACGAAGAAGATATGCCGTCGCACCATCAAGATACGGTCGTGGCCAAAGAAGAACCAAAGTCTCCCTTTGTGGCACCGGTCTTCCATGAACCGGCCGACATCCCTGTGGCTGACGTGCACATGCCGGCTGAACCGGTCCATGCAGAACCGCCTGCACCAGCACCGGTACCAACCGAACCGGTACGGCACGGCTCGCCGTGGCAAAGCACCCCCAAAGCTGCACCTAAACGGGAAAAACACTTTTCTAAGTCCCCATGGGCGACGAAAGGAGATGGCCGCTAATGAAACGATTCCTTCCATCCTTGACCGTAGGGTCTGCAGGTAATCACAAATGGCTCTTCTTTCTTTTAGTCGTCGTCATCCAGTTCGGTGTCCTCGGCTATATTGGCTGGCGCTGGCATAACATTGGCGTTGACGGCATCCCATACCAGTGGAACGCCGTACTCCGTCTCGAGCCGTCAGCCTTTGGGACGGACTACATCCGCGTCGTCTTCCCGGAAGATACGACCCAGTGGCTAGATGATACGCCCCCTGCTGTAGGCCAGCCTGTGTACGTCCAAATCTCGCGCGACGACAAAGGGCTCATGCAGATTGAAGGGGCTTCGGCAGACAAGCCGGGATACGGCAAAGATTATATGAATGCTACCGTCGTAGCGTACGATGTCGGGTCTATCCAGTTTAAAGTGGCCTTTGACTGCTACCGCATTGCACCGGAATTAACGGACGGTATTTATGATATTACGAATGATGACAGCGTCATTGCCAGCATTCGGATGAAGAAAGGCGACGGTATTATTGAAGGCATCTTCGTCAATGGTATCCCCCTGGAAGCATGTAGCAATGCTGCCGCCATCGAAGCATCTCGCCAGCAGTCCCATGCTTCCAGTCTCCTCGATACGAAACGCATCGTCCAGCCGACGATGGTGCCGCCTAAGGAAGAGTAGCAGAAAGTGAGGATATCATGAGAATATACGTGAAAGTCGTCCTGACCGTCGTCTTGATGGCAGCGTTCATGCTGTTGTCGGGCTTCCGCGCCCAAACGATTATCCATGACGATGGCAGTGAAACGCAAGATGTCTTGAAAGTATCGGATACAGCAGAAGGGCAAAAAGCCCTCCGTACAGACGCTGATGATTTCCAAAAACGGAACTATACCATTATGGATTATAACAATAATAATGGCACTGGCTTCCGCGCTATGAAGACCATCACCAAAGACGGGGCCAGCAAGAGCTCTGTCGATAGAATTGTCCATAAGACCCATGACGGCCTGATTTGCTCGACTTATTATATTGATTTTAAATACGATGCAGACAGCTTGCAAAACCTCCGCCTCGGCATGGCTATGCCTGAAAACGGGGCAGACCTGGAATACATCATTTCTTTCCCGGCTGGGACGAACGTCCAAAGCAACAGCACCAAGGCCGACGACCAAGGCAGTACGTACATGTGGAGCCTGAGTAACAGCAACCCGACGGAAATCAAGCTCCAAGCGACAGTATGGCATAAATTATTCATTTACATTGCCTTGTTCCTCATCGTAGCCTTACTGCTTATCGTCGTCTTTATGGAACACCGCCGCAAGAACGTCATCAGCTGGAAACGGGCCGCCCATATGCGCAAGATTGAAATGACCTTGCTTTGCATTCCTATCCTCATCTTAGGCTACATGGGCTATGAATACTACGTCGGTACGCATGTTACGGACGCAGCCCTCGAACAAGTGCAGGAACAGCAGCAAGAAGAACTTCTCGAAAGTCGGGAAGAAGATAAACGCCTCCAAGACGCAAGTTCCCAGAAAAAACGGCTTGGCGAAATGGCAGCATCCAAGATTCGCAACGAAACGAGCCAGATTTCCAATGAACTGCGCACCCTCAATAGAAGCTACTTAGACGGTGAAATCAGCCAGGGGACAGCTCGGTCTGAAGCACGGCGGTTAGCATCGCAGGCTCAGCAACTCATGAATAGCGGCAACGATTTATCCCAGGCCGACCGTGATGTCCTCCAGCAGCTCGTAGATCGTCTCATTGAAGAAGCAGACTCTATCGGTAGCGGCCCGACCATTTCGCGCGGCACAAGCGACCAGAGCGCGTCAGCAGAACAGCAAAAAGCCGACCAAATGGCAGCAGATGAAGTAAAAGCCGAAGAACGGGAAGCCGAACGAGAAGCACAGCAAGCCGAACGGGAAGCAGAAGCTGCTACGGATAATAGTGCAGAAGCAGCAAGTTCCGATTCGTCTGCAAAATCTTCGAAAAGCGAAAGCAATAGCAGCACCAAAAGTAACGGTAAAATGCAAAATAATTTCTAAAAAATATATTTTATTAATTGGCAAAACATGATACAATAAAAAGGTAAGCGTGTGGAAATAATCGCATAATCAATTTTGTACCAATTTAAGGAGGTCTATACATACCATGTTGCATTGTGTAGAAGAAGTAAAAAATGGTGTATATTGGATTGGATGTAACGATTTCAGAACAGAATTGTTCGAACGTATCTTCCCGATTCCTGAAGGTGTATCGTACAACTCGTATTTCATTGACGATGAAAAAACTTGCATTCTCGATACAGTAGATAAATCTTGCCGTGACGAATTCGTCGACGACGTACAATACTTATTAAAAGGCCGTAAACTCGATTACTTAATCGTTAACCATATGGAACCGGACCATTGCGGCTGCATCGGCGCATTGCTCGAACTCCATCCGGAAACAAAACTCGTCGGCCAGGCTCAGACGATTAAATTCTTCGAACAGTTCTACCGTCGTCCGCTCCCTCATAACTACCACATCGTTAAAGAAGGGGACCAGCTCGAATTAGGTAAACACGTATTGCAGTTCATCAAAGCTCCGATGGTTCACTGGCCGGAAGTTATGATGACCTACGACATTACGGATAAAATCCTCTTCTGCGCTGACGCATTTGGTTCCTTCGGCGTTTGCGGCAACGTCTACGCTGACCAAGTAGACTACGAAACAGAATACCTCGATTCTGCTCGCCGTTACTATGTCAACATTGTTGGTAAATTTGGCCCGCAAGTTATGAACGTCCTCAAAAAAGCAGCCGGCATTCCTATTGAAATGCTCTGCCCGATTCACGGAGTTATTTTCCGTACACCGGAAACGATTTCTTATATTCTCGATAAATACTTACACTGGGCACAGTACGTTCCGGAACAGAACGGTGTCCTCGTTGCGTTCGCTTCCATTTATGGTAACACTGAACGGGCTATCGACATCCTTGCTCATAAATTAAGCGCATTAGGTGTGCACAACGTCAAATTGTTTGACCTTGCTAAACATCATCCGTCTTACTTCACGGCGCAGGCTTGGAAATACAGCCACATGATTCTTGCTGCCCCGACATACAACCTCAACCTCTTCTTACCGGTTGACGCAGCACTTCATGATTTGTCGACGCTCCTCTACAAGAACCGCAAGATTGCTATCCTCGGCAACCATAGCTGGTCTTCTGTTGCTGTAAAAGAAATGCAGAACTACGTACAGAACGTCTTCAAAGGCTGCGAACTCTTAGAAGAACCGCTTGATATTACGTCTTCTATCGCTGAAAACGAAGATGAACATTTAACACGGATTGCTGAAGCTGTTGCAAAGAGCATCAAAGAATCTCCGGATCCTGCTACATTGATTAAATAAGTTTCCCATTCTGGGATTGACAGGCTAGTCACTTGATGACTGGCCTGTTTTTTTTGCGCCATCCTTTCCCTAAGGCCGGGATTTAGCAATACGGCTCGGGAAAGAAATGTGCTCCCTCTCGATGGTGCGTATTGTTAGGGAATAACGCGTTATGTAACGGTGGAAATAAAAGAAAGGAGAGAAGAGAATGGGTTTGGATGAAAGTTTTTTTGCTCATTTTTCAGTCTCTATGTCCACTGTATATATGTAGGAAGTAATATATTTAATAAAAAGGATGATTTTTACTTGTTTTCCTGCAAAGGCAATGCCGTATTGCCAAAGATGGTGAATACTACGCTTTTCGAATTCTTTTATATATGCTTTTTCTGTTATTTGGTGTAGTGCTTCCTGGGCTTTTTCTGCTAAGGCAGTAGACGTATCGGCAACTTTTAATTCCATAATAATGCCAATATGATGAGTGTCACGGGGAAAGCATGCAATATCAAAGCACCCGTAGCCACTTTCACGATTGGATTCAATAATATATTGTTTGCCTAAGAATAAAGAGGTTATACCTAACATAAAACCATGATAAAAGCTTTCCTTATTAGCCGTATCATAAGAACTTACGAAGTATTCTAATATTTTCAGAAGACTATATTCAAAGTCTTCTGCTTTGCCGAGTGTTAATGCATCAAACAGGTTGTCGAACATGTTGCGGTTCATACCATGCACTAAAGTATTTAAAATCTCTGTACTATAGACTTGGCGTATTTCTTCATTAGATATGCGAAGTTCATAGCGATTATACGTCGTAGACGAAGCGGTAACAGCCGTTAAATATCCCGTAGTCAGCAACATCGTGTAGAGGAGACTATCATCGCGCGGTATGTCATGGAAGTTAAAGTTTTCATTTAGCGTAGCTGCAATGGTTTTTCCTGTTAATAAGGATTGTAATTCCTTTAACCGGAAACTATCGCCATGACGGAGTAATTCTTTTAGAATGCCATTTTCCGATGTATTGACCCAATAGGGCTTGGGCGTACATTGTTCAATATATAGGAAATGACAGACCAAGGATTATAGATTTCTGTATTTCCGAACCGGTAACCGTCATACCAATATTGGATTTCTGATAGCTTATTTTCTAGGTGTAACTCATGGAGCATATGCTTGATTTCTGCTGTTGTAAAGCCAAAGGCTGTACTATATTGCTCACTTAAAACAGAGCAGACGAGGAGATTATTGAGGCCGCTAAAGATACTTTCTTTAGCAATGCGCAAGACTCCTGTTAAGACGGCAAAGTGTAAGGATGTGTTGCTTTTTAGGGTAGCGTTAAACCAGATTTTGAAAAAAGATAAGGCCTCTTGATAAAAATTCTTTTCGTATGCTTTGTGGAGTGGCGCGTCATATTCATCGATGAGTACGATAGGTTTTACACCAAAATAGCGGGCTAAAAATTCTGTTAATTGTAACAGGCTCATTTGATACTCTATGCGGCTGCCTGTACCTGATAAAATGTGTTGGCCATATTCTTTATCCATTTCTGTAAGGACGGGAGAATTCCACAAATAGGGATGACGATTAAATTCCTTACGAATGAGAAATACAAAGGATTGATACATATCTTCCCACGTATGTTGAGATAATTCTTTTAAGGTCAAATAAATGACTGGATATTTTCCTCTTTTTTGCATATACGAAGCTCCGGCCTTGGCAATGGCTAGATGCTGGAATAGGTTGGCACTTTCTGCTTTTTTATCAATAGAAAAGAAGTAGTCCAACATACTCATGGTCAAGGTTTTACCAAAACGACGAGGCCTTGTAATTAAGGTTACTTTACTCGGTTTAGCTAGTAATTGACGAATAAAATCGGTTTTATCAATAAAATAATAGGATGTGTATAGTTCTTTGAAATCGTCAATGCCAAGAGGCATATGGGTTTGCATAGGTTTACCTGCTTTCTATATATCCTTATTGTAATGAATTGATGCCAGGGAGACAAGATGAAAATACTTACATATGTTCTTTACAAACCTTACACACAGTACAGCCCATTTCTTTACACTCCTTTTGTATACTAAATCTATAGACTAAAACAAAAGGAGTGATTCTATGACTAATCCATTACGCAACGCTATCTTACTGGCACTGACTGTTGCCTCCCTTGGCGCAACAAGTGCTTTTGCGGCAGACGCGCAAGTGTCGCACTACATTGTTCATGCAGGCAAGTACCAGATTCCCTATGCTGGTGACGAAAAAGAATTTAACCACAAGATTAATCCGGGCTACGGCTCGGCTATTGTCCTCAAGGACGTACAAAAAGACGGGACTGTTGAGTTTTACGGCATTACAGACCGCGGCCCGAACGCAGATATTCCAAAGTACGTAGACAACGGCAAGACGATTCCGGGCAAGTTTTTCCCGACTCCTAATTTTGCGCCGTCTATTGGCGTGATTACGGTCAATCCCAAGGCTGACCGTGCAGATATTACGGCGAGCACGCCTTTAAAGGTGGACGGCAAGGCCATTACAGGGAAGCCTATCCCGGCTGGGTCCCTTGGTTCGACTAATGAAATTGCCCTCAATTTCAAGATGCAGAATCTCGGCACCGACGCAAACGGCCTTGATACGGAAGGGATTACGCGCGATAAGGACGATAATTTCTGGATTAGTGATGAATACGGCCCGTTTATTGCCAAAGTGAGCCCAAGTGGTGAAATCCTTGAAAAGTACGGTCCCGGCACGGGCTTGCCCAAGATTTTGGCGAACCGCACACCGAACCGCGGCAGTGAAGGTTTGACCATTGACGACCAAGGCAATATTGTGGTTCTCATCCAGAGTCCGCTCAATGTCGATGGCAAAACTGGGAAGACTGCCAAATACACGCGCTTAGTGGTGTTCAACCCGAAGACGAAAGCGTCCACAATGTATGCCTATCCTGTAGATACTGGGTACAAGAATCCCGGTGCTGCAAAAATCGGCGATATTACGTCGATTGGCAAGGGCCAGTTCCTGATGATTGAACAAGGAAAGCAAAAAGGCGTGATGCAGAATCTCATTTACAAGGTCGATTTGAACGGTGCTACGCCCATTGCTGATAACGGCGACTTAGAATACGGCAAGCTCGACGGCCAGATTACACCGGCTAAGAAGACTTTAGTCCTTGACCTCCGTGCGCACGGCTGGAACATCGAAAAGGCCGAAGGCTTGGCTCTCTTGCCAGATAGAAAGACTATTGCCGTCGTCAACGATAACGATTTCGGTATTGCTATTAAGGCTACAGACCCGAAGGTGGCTGATGCAGAAGTAGAGGACTACACGTACAACGCCAATACGAAACAATTTACATACAACAAAGATAACACCGTCCACGACGTGACCTTAGGGCTCCAGAAGAATGCGCCGTCTGAACAGGAAAGCCAGATTTGGTTCTTTACGCTGCCGGAAAAATTATAATTCCTCATGCTGCATGCGTATGGTATAATAGACGTACAGTACGCAAAGGAGGGATGAATCCATGATTATCCGTGATGACAGCGTCAAAAGCGGCGACCCTCATGAACAGGACAAAGCCAAGAATAAAGGCGAAGTCTTAGCAGTCGATTTAGGGCGGCCCATGACAGAAGAAGAAAAACAGATTTTTGCAAAATTACAAGAAGGCCTCCATTTATAGGCCAGCGCAAGCCGGTATCCGCAAGGGTATCGGTTTTTCTTGTACAGTGAATTAGAACGAATGTTTTGACATCATACCGAACATATAGTATGATAAGACTAGACGAAAGGTGAGGTGAAGCGCATGGATTGGGAGAAAATAGAAGAGAAATTAGAAATCTTGAGTGATGCGGCCAAGTATGATGTGTCGTGTTCGTCCAGCGGCAGCCATCGTGGCAATGACCGGGCCGGTATTGGCAGTGCGGCCTGCTCGGGCATTTGCCATACGTGGTCTGCTGACGGGCGGTGCGTGTCTTTATTAAAGATTTTAATGACCAATTATTGCATGTACAATTGTGCGTACTGTGTCAACCGCTGTTCCCACGAGACGAAACGAGCCATCTTAACGCCTGATGAAATCTGTGATATTACGATTGAGTTTTATCGCCGCAATTATATTGAAGGCTTGTTCCTCAGTTCCGGCGTGTATCGCTCGTCTGATTATACGACAGAGCTCCTCATTGAGACGGCGCGGAAGTTACGGGAAGAACGCCATTTTAACGGTTACATCCATATGAAGGGCATTCCCGGCACGGACAGTGCCCTCATTCAGCGGCTTGGCCGTTATGTAGACCGTATGAGCGTCAATATTGAGTTGCCGTCGTCTCAAGGGCTAAAGCTCTTAGCACCGCAAAAGACGAAAGAAAGTATCCTCCGCCCTATGGGCGATATTAAAGAAGGCATTGCCGAACGGAAATCCTTGCGCCTCCTCGGGGGCAGACGCAAGAAAGGCCAGTCCTTTGTACCGGCCGGGCAGACGACGCAGCTTATCATTGGTGCCACCCCTGATAGTGACCGCAAGATTTTACAACTGAGCCAAGCCTTGTATAAAAAAGTCGATTTAAAGCGGGTCTATTACTCGGCGTACGTGCCCATGATGACTGGCCCCAATTTACCGGCTCTAACGAAGACGCCCCTCTTACGGGAACACCGCCTTTATCAGGCAGACTGGCTCTTACGGTTTTATGAGTTTTCTGCGGAAGAGATTTTATCAGACGACGCGCCTGATTTTGATTTATATCTCGACCCAAAGGCTTGCTGGGCCTTGCGCCATCCCGGACTATTCCCAGTAGAAGTGAACCGCGCGTCGTACCACATGCTTTTACGCGTGCCCGGCGTTGGCGTGACTTCAGCGAAACGGATTTACGCAGCTCGTAAGAGAGCGTGGCTGTCCTATGACACACTGAAACGGCTCGGCGTCGTCTTAAAACGGGCGAAGTATTTCATTACGTGTAAAGGGAAGTTTTACGGCACGTCTACAGAGCCTGACTTCATTCGCCAGCAGCTCATGCTACGCGAAGCCCAAAGCCAGTACGAGCCTATGGATTTATTTCGCGAGGTACAAGTATGATTTACACTTATGACGGCACGTTTTTTGGCTTTTTATCGGCTGTTTTTGATGGGTGGCACGACGGCTTATCCCATGTCGAAGATATTCATCCCTTGGCGAGTACGTCTTTATTTGCCGAAACGAACGTACCCACAGACGAAGGGAAGGCCAAGCGCATCCTCGATGCCCTAAAGGACAAGTGCGGTCCGAAGTGTTGCCATTTTCTCTATTACGGTTTCCTGGCGGAAGTGCCGAAACGGGAATTACCGCTCGTCTCGTACATTTGGCTTTCGTTTCGCTACAAAGAGCAGTTTTATTATCATCTCCATGAAGCGGCCTTGTGGAAAGTGCGCCAGTGGGCGCAGAAGACGGGCAATGAACGGCATAAGTTATTAGGCCTCATCCGCTTTCAAGAGCTCTCAGACGGCATGCTCTACAGCCGTATTAATCCGACGTGCCATGTTGTGCCCGTCATGGCTCCTCATTTTGTGAAGCGTCTGCCCAAAGAGCGGTGGGTCATCCACGACGTGCGCCGCCATATGGGTGTCTATTACGATGGGAGCGACGTGAGCCTCGTTGAAATCCCGAAGACCTTGAGCACTATCGATGTATCGACCGACGAAGCCCGGTTTAACAACTTATGGAAGGGCTATTACGATACGATTGCCATTGCAGAAAGGCGTAACGAAGGCCTGCGCCGTCAGTTTATGCCCAAAAAGTATTGGCACTATATAATAGAATTAAAAGATAGAAAAAATTATTGATTTCCCTTAAAATTAGGAGTTTCTTTTTTTTAGCCCATGTTATATAATAGTAACATTGAATTGTAGATAGGAGAGGTACAACACTGTGAAGCCTGTCTTAGTAAAGGTGCAAAGCATTCAGCGCGACGCCAATGGGGACGAGCTGAAATTGGAACTTACATCAGAAGGAAAATGGTATGTCAAAGACCAGACGCAGTATATTGTCTATGAAGAAAGCGAACTGACCGAATTAAAAGGTGTGACTACAGTTATTAAAGTCTTGCCTGATGCGTCGGTCTTGTTGCTGCGCATGGGCAGTATGCACCAGCGTCAGGAATACCGCAAAGGGAAAACGTCGAAATCCCTCTACGAAACGCCGGTAGGGACTATCGACGTGACCATGAAGACCTACGAATGTGACATTGATTTAGACGACGGTATCGGCACGATTCGCCTGGGCTACGACGTAGAGCTCGCTGGTATGGGTGCCAATTATACCCAATTAACCATCACTGTGCAGGAGGACAACGCGTAATGGACATGAAAGACTTATTACTACAAGGGATTTCGGAAAGCATGCAAAAGGCCATCGCTGCCGGGACCTTGCCGGATGGGGAGTACCCGTCTGTACAGCTCGAAGTGCCGCCGCAAAAAGAGTTCGGCGACTTTGCGAGCAATATTGCTATGCAATCGGCCAGAGTAGCCCATCGGGCACCGCGGCAAATCGCCCAGGCTATTGTCGACCAAATGGACTATGCTTGGCTCGAAAAAGCAGAAATTGCCGGTGCCGGGTTTATTAACTTTTTCCTCAAAAACGACGTTATTTACGATACATTAAAGAAGATTCTCGCCGCTGGTGCATCCTATGGGACAGCACCGCTCCGTGAAGACGATACAGTACAAGTGGAATACGTCAGTGCTAACCCGACAGGGCCGCTGCACGTCGGCCATGGCCGCGGCGCAGCTTATGGCAGTGCTCTCGTTAACTTGCTCCGTGCTGCTGGGTATAACGTCGAAGCCGAATACTACATTAACGATGCAGGCAACCAGATGAACAATCTCGCCGCTTCCGTCAATGCGCGCTATTTAGAGCTCCTCGGCAAAGACGCGGAAATCCCGGAAAACGGTTATCACGGCCACGACATCATCGAAACGGCTCAGGCTATTATCGATGCAGACGGCGACAAATATCTCGACATGCCTGAAGCAGAACGGTTAGAACTTTTCAAAGATAGAGCGTATGCAGAAAAATTAAAAGCCCTGAAACGGGACTTGGCTAATTTCAACGTCCATTACGACAAATGGTTCAGTGAACGGATGCTCCATCCCGATGCTATTAACGCAGCAGTAAAAGTTCTCGAAGACCGGGGCAAAATCTACGAAAAAGACGGGGCCTTGTGGCTGAAATCGACGGACTACGGCGACGATAAAGACCGCGTCGTCATCCGTGATAACGGTGTACCGACGTACTTGGCTGCTGATATTGCGTACCATAAGAATAAGTACGACCGCGGTTTCAATACGATGATTAATGTCTGGGGTGCAGACCATCATGGCTACGTGGCCCGCGTGAAAGCGGCTATGTCCGCTCTTGGTTATGACCCGAAAAAACTGGAAGTACTTTTACTGCAAATGGTCAGCCTCTTCCGTAATGGCACTCTCGTAAAGATGTCCAAACGGACAGGCCAGGCCATTACGCTCAACGAATTAATCGAAGAAGTCGGGACGGACGCAGCGCGCTATTTCTTCATCATGCGTTCCCTCGATACACAGCTCGATTTTGACCTCGATTTGGCAACATCTCACAGCAATGAAAATCCGGTGTACTACATCCAGTACGCACACGCCCGGATTTACAGCATTTATAAACAGGCCAAAGATGCAGGCGTTGACCTCGACATCGATTGGAATACAGTGAAATGGGACAGCCTCCAGGACGAACAGGAATTGGCTCTCATCAAGAAGATGGCTGCTTTCCCGGAAGAAGTCCAAAAGGCTGCGGTCGAACGGGCACCGCACCGCATTGCCCATTATGTGTATGAACTGGCTGGGTTATTCCACACGTTCTACAATCATTGTCGGATTATCCAGGAAGACAAAGACCTCGAAAAGGCTCGCTTAGCTCTCGTCACCGCCGTACGGATTACGATTGCTAATAGTCTTTCCATTTTAGGGGTTTCTGCTCCGGAAAAAATGTAATATAATAAAATAAATACTATAGATTAGGCGAGCACTGGCTCAGCAGGGAGGAATTATGGCTAAATACATATTTGTTACAGGCGGCGTCGTTTCTTCATTAGGGAAAGGTATTACAGCAGCAGCGTTAGGGCGGCTCCTGAAAAATCGTGGCTACAAAGTGACGATTCAAAAATTTGACCCTTACATCAATGTGGACCCAGGTACGATGAGTCCCTATCAGCATGGCGAAGTTTTTGTTACCGATGATGGTACCGAAACAGATTTGGATTTAGGTCATTACGAACGTTTCATTGACATTAACTTAGGGAAAAACTCGAATGTGACGACTGGTAAAATTTACTGGTCTGTCCTCCAGAAAGAACGGCGTGGCGATTACTTAGGCCATACAGTTCAGGTTATTCCGCACATTACGAACGAAATAAAACAACGCGTCTTCCGCGTCGGCGATGACGACAATGCAGATGTCGTTATTACGGAAATCGGTGGGACTGTCGGCGACATTGAAAGCTTGCCGTTCCTCGAAGCAATCCGTCAGATTAAAAAAGAAGTAGGCCGTAACGACGTACTCTACATTCACGTAACCCTCGTACCGTACATCGGTGCAGCTGGCGAATTGAAAACGAAACCGACTCAGCACAGCGTCAAAGAATTGCGTAGCATCGGCATTCAGCCGGATATCATTGTCTGCCGTACAGAACGGCCTTTGTCGGACGAAATGAAAGAAAAATTGGCTCTCTTCTGCGACATCGACAAAGATGCTGTTATTGAAAACAAAACGCTCAATAGCATTTACGAAGTGCCTTTACTTCTTTCGGACGAAGGGTTCGACAAAATCGTCCTCGATAAATTAGCATTGCCTGATAAACCATGCGATATGGAATCGTGGAAACAGCTCGTCGACGATATTTACCACCCAGAACATGAATTAGACGTAGCTCTCGTCGGTAAATACGTGGCCCTCCATGACGCGTACCTGAGCGTTGCCGAAGCACTCAATCATGCCGGCATTGCGTACAAAACGAAAGTCAACATTCACTGGATTGATTCGGAAGACTTAGAAGCCCCGAACCTTTCTATGGATGAAGTCTTTAAAGGCATGGATGCTATCGTCGTTCCCGGCGGTTTTGGCAATCGTGGTGTTGAAGGTAAAATCCGCACCGTCCAGTACGCTCGTGAACACAAAGTGCCGTACCTTGGCCTTTGCCTTGGCATGCAGTGCGCTGTTATGGAATTTGCCCGTCACGTCGTTGGTCTTGAAGGGGCAACGTCTTCAGAATTCAATGAAGATGCGAAATTCCCGGTTATTGATCTCATGCCGGACCAGGTAGATATTTCTGATAAAGGCGGCACCATGCGTCTTGGCTTATATCCGTGCAAACTCATCGATGACACGAAAGCCTTCAGCGTCTATGGGGAACATCTCATTTATGAACGCCATCGTCATCGTTGGGAATTTAACAACAAATACCGTACACAGCTCGTTGATGCGGGCCTCATCTTGTCCGGTACGTCGCCTGATGACCGCTTAGTCGAAATCGTCGAACTCAAGAATCATCCGTGGTTCGTAGGCTGCCAGTTCCATCCGGAATTTAAGTCTCGCCCGACGAAAGCTCATCCGCTCTTCAAAGGATTAATTGAAACGGCATTGAATTTAAAGTTAAAAAAATAGGCTATACATGCTCGTAGTATGAAAGAGAAAAGAGCACTGCTTTTACGACTTAGGACGTTTTGTATGCGTCTTAAAAAGCAGTGCTCTTTTCTTTACATCTACTGGGTTGGGGGTATAGCCTATTTTTTTTGTCCGTTTAATGCCTTGGGGGTGGGGACTAAAAATGCGAAGATGGCACCTAGGATAGCCGCTATCCAGAGGACTTGCAGGGCTGTGGTGATGCCCCAGGTGTCGGCGCCCCAGCCGATGATGGGTGAGACGAGGCCGCCCATGGTGGTGGAGAGGCCTAGGGTTACGCCAGAGGCAAAGCCCACGTTTTTGCCTAAATATGTTTGTCCTAAGACGACGACCGGGCTATAGCCTGTAAAGAGGGCGAGGGCAATGGGCACGAGGAGGAGTGTTGAGACGATGATATTCGTGCTATTGACGAAGAGAGCCATCGTCGGCACCATAAGGAGCATAGCACCGCGCAGGACTTTTAAGAAGCCAAAGCGGTCGGCTAAGACGCCGCCCATAAAGGTGATAATAACGCCCATCGTAAAAAGTATGGTCAAAGCCATACTGCCTTGCGTAGCCGGTGCGTGGAGAACGTGAATCCAATAAATGGGAATGAACGTATTGCAAACAGTAAAGCAAATGGAACGGACGAAAATGACTACAGTGAGTTTACGGAACGCTGGCCAGTCGTTTTCTGTAGGCACGGCTGTAGGCGAGGCCTTTTCGGTCGTGTCTGCTTTTTGCACCATACGCAATATGTTAGGCATAGACATAAAGAGGATAGTGGCGATGATGAGATTGATGATGCCGAAGATGGCCAGGCCGTGAATATCAAAAGCATACGCACAAAAGCCTGCGACTAAAGGCCCGACTGCAAAACCGGCGTTACCGCCGACGGAGAAGCTGCCCATAGCTTGGCCTTTTAAGGAACCTGAAATACGATTGACCATGCGCGCCGCTTCGGGATGGAACATAGATGCACCGAAGCCGCAAAACATGGAGAATAAGAAAATGAGCCAATAGTTTTGCGTAAACGACAAGGCTGTGAGACAGACACCGCTCAGGATAGACCCTAAGGGGACGAACCAAGGCTTCGAAATCTTATCGGAATAATAGCCAAAGAGAGGCTGCGACACAGACGATAAGAGAAGATTGCCAAAAATCAGAGTCGCCGCATCTTGGTAGTTTAAATGGCACGTCGTAATAAAATATGGGAGCAGCGCCGGAATGGCTCCTTGCACCCAGTCAACAGAGAAGTGCCCTAGCGTAAAGAGGTATACGTGAGGGTCTAATTTTTTCATAATCATCACCCTTTATATAGAGATAAGGTTATTATGGCACAGGAGGAATGTGTTTGCAAACATTGATTTGTGCTGCTGAACGTGCGAGGAATAGGGCATACTTTTACGGCTTGTCTTTTCAGCCCACAAGCGGTTGACCATCGGAAAACCGAAGGTGGTTGCTGAAACGGACCGCAACGCGAGGACGTTCCGTATGCGCTTTAAAAAGCAGTACCCCTTCCTTTACATCTACTGAGTTGGGGACGGTATAGCCTATTTTTGTCTCTTTCATGCCTAGGAGGGGGGAGGAGCGAGAAGATGTTAGGCATAGGGCGTACTTTTTAAGGCGCATAGCGAAGCTCTTAAGCCGTAAAAGTATGCCCTATGCCGCGGCATCCTTACGGCAAAATTGTGCATCAGCACATCCTCTACCTCGCACCCCTTACAGCATAATTGTGTATCCTCATACGCTCTTTTTCAGTAGATGTGAAAAAAAGCTGTTATACCTATGATTCTATGATATAATAGATATAAGTTTATATAAGGAGTGATTCGTATGGCATCAAAAGAAATGTACGCCTTAGGCGCACAAGCATCGGTAATTCGTGATTTATTCGCGTATGGACAAGCACAGATTGCTAAAGTGGGGAAAGACAATGTATATGATTTTAGTCTCGGCAACCCGACTGTCCCGGCTCCACCGTGCGTCAAAGAAGCGATTATTGACCTTTTAAACACGCGCCAATCTATGGAAATCCACGGCTACACCCAGGCACCGGGCGATTTGAACGTCCGCAATGGCCTTGCTGATTACATGAATAAGACTTATGGCGCAAAGGTCAAAGGCAGTGATTTTTATTTGACTTGCGGCGCAGCAGCGTCCTTGACGATTACCCTCAAGGCACTCATTGAAACGCCGGAAGATGAAGTCATCCTCATTGCACCGTTCTTCCCGGAATACACAGTCTTCGTCCAAAATGGCGGCGGCAAGTCCGTTATTTTACCGCCAGACACGAAAGATTTCCAAATTTCTTTCGATAAATTAGCCGCTGCTATTACGCCGCATACACGGGCTATTATCGTCAATTCGCCGAACAACCCGGCAGGTACGGTTTACACAGAAGATACGTACAAGAAATTAGGTGAACTGCTCACGCAGAAATCGGCTGAAATTGGTCATCCTATTTACCTCATTTCAGATGAACCGTATCGGGAAATCGTCTACGATGGCTTGCCTATTGTCTATGTGCCGCACTTCTACAAAAACACGATTATTTGCTATTCCTACAGTAAATCTTTATCCCTCCCAGGCGACCGTATTGGTTACATCCTCGTGCCTGAAGAAGTGGCTGACGCTGCCAACGTCTATGCGGCTATTTGTGGTGCCGGTCGGGCCATGGGCTTCGTTTGCGCGCCCCATCTCTTCCAAGATGTCATTTTACGCTGCCTCGGTCAGACAGGGGATATTAATGAATACGACAAGAACCGCAAACTCTTGTATAATACCTTAAAAGATATGGGCTATGATTGCGTCTACCCAAGCGGCGCGTTCTATCTCTTGGTGAAGTCTCCCGAACCAGATGCAAAAGCTTTCTCGGACAAGGCAAAAGCCCTCAATCTCCTCATCGTCCCAGCTGATTCCTTCGGTTGCCCTGGATACGTACGCATTTCGTACTGCGTCGACGAAGCCATGATTAAACGGTCCTTCCTGGCATTCCAGCAGTTAATTGACAGCTACAATAAGGCTTTACAGTAATTTCGCAAGTTTTCGCAAGAAATGTAAAAAATATAGGCCTGTGTCCTTGACAAACGATAGGTGTTTTGCTATACTAAACGAGTCGTCAGGACATGGGCCTATAGCTCAGCTGGTTAGAGCGCACGCCTGATAAGCGTGAGGTCGGTGGTTCAAGTCCACCTAGGCCCACCACATGAGAACTACGTATTCCATACGTAGTTCTTTTTTTTTGCCCATTTTTAGATTCTAATTTGGAATGAATTTTTTGCAAATTTATTATGCGCTATTGAGATATATTTTACAAAGGCCTTGTGAATATAATATACATCCGTCAGAAATAAGATAATGTATTGTATGAAAAGACAATTCTAATGATAACGTAACGTGATACAGTATAAAATGAATAATTTACCGAAAACACCCCGGTTTTTTACGATGATTTATAAATTTATTATATATATTAAACAAACCTTCGTCTGTGATTAAAAAAACTTATCTGTTGACAGTGGACGGCAAAACAGGTATAGTTAAATTGCAAGAAGTAAATAATTCAATAGACTATATAATTTCACGAATATAGATGCGGAATTATGTAAAGGAGGATGTGTACACATGAGTACAGAAAAAGTAACACTGGACATGGTCCAAGAAGCACGGGCACGGCTAAAAGGGGTTGCCCACAAGACGACCCTGACCCATACGCGGTCTATTAGCGAAATGTCCGGCTGTGATGTTTTCTTAAAACTAGAAAACTTGCAGCGGACCGGGTCCTTCAAACTGCGCGGTGCCTACAACAAAGTAGCGTCTCTCACGCCAGCAGAACGGGAAAAGGGGGTTATTGCAGCCTCTGCTGGGAACCACGCCCAAGGCGTAGCCATGGCGGCCACGACATATGGCTGTAAATCAACGATTTGCATGCCCAAACACGCACCGCTCTCGAAAGTAGCCGCAACGAAAGGCTACGGCGCAAACGTCGTCTTACACGGCGATTTCTTCGACGAAGCTGCAGCGAAAGCCTCCGAACTGGCAGCAGAATACGGATATACATTCGTTCATCCCTTTAATGATCCTCTCGTCATTGCCGGGCAAGGAACGATTTCGCTGGAAATCCTCGAAGACATAGAAGACATTGATGCCATCATCGCGCCCATTGGCGGCGGCGGCCTCATTTCGGGCCTTGCTGTAGCAGCGAAGAGCATCAAACCGAGCATCAAAATCATTGGCGTCCAGGCGAGCAACATGCCGTCTATGAAAGCCTCTGTCGATGCCGGGAAAATCACGACGGTCAGCGGCAAAGCAAGTTTAGCTGACGGCATTATGGTCAAAACACCGGGCGATTTGACCTTTGACATTTGCCAGAAGTACGTCGATGACATCGTCACGGTTGATGAATCGGAAATCTCAACGGCTATTCTCTGGCTCCTGGAACGGGCGAAAACCATTGCTGAAGGGGCCGGTGCTGTACCGACAGCTGCGCTCATGAGCGGCAAAGTCCCGTACTTACAGGGCAAAAAAGTAGCAGCTCTCGTCAGCGGCGGCAACATCGATGTCAACAACGTAGCGCGCGTCATCAACAACGGCTTGATTCAATCGTGGCGTAAAGTCTACTTCTCCACGGTCTTGCCGGATCAGCCAGGGCAGCTTGTCAAATTATTACAGCTCTTGGCACAGTCCAACGTCAATGTCCTTTCGGTTACACACGAACGGAGCCAGCACGGCATTGGCATGGGCTACACCGTCGTCTCGCTCGAAGTGGAAACGGCTAATGAAGATCACTTCAAGACGATGATGAACACCTTAAAACAACACAACTATCAGGTAACACTCAAGTAAAGCCATTTGGTAGGAGGTCTTTATGACTACGGAAACGAAGAAAATGGAGCGTGGCCTGAAACCGCGCCACGTGGAAATGATTGCACTCGGCGGCACCATCGGAGTCGGCTTATTTATGGGGTCAGCCAGTACGATCCAGACGGCAGGGCCATCGGTCTTGCTCTGTTACGCCTTAGCAGGTGTAGTGATGTTCTTTATTATGCGTATTATGGGCGAAATGCTCTACTACGAACCGGTTACTGGTTCCTTTGCAACGTACGGACACAAATATATCAGTCCCTTTGCAGGCTATTTGACAGCTTGGGGCTATTGGTTCTTATGGGTTGCCGTTGGTCTTTCGGAAGTCACTGCAGTCGGCGTGTATGTGACCTATTGGTTCCCTGAAATTCCCCAGTGGATTTCAGCGTGCGGCGGCATGCTCATCGTCATGTTTGCCAATATGGCAGCCGTTAAGTACTACGGTGAATTTGAATTCTGGTTCGCCCTGATCAAAGTCACGACGATTATTGTCATGCTCGTCTTAGGTGTCATGATTATCCTCTTTGGCTTTGGTAACGGCGGCGTGCCCTTAGGCTTTGGCAATCTCTGGGAACACGGCGGCTTCTTCCCGAACGGCTTTGGCGGTATGCTCGCAGCGATGTGCGTCGTCGCCGCGGCCTTCCAAGGGGTCGAGCTCGTCGGGATTACAGCCGGCGAAGCGCAAGACCCGAAAGAAACGCTCCGTAAAGCAACAAAGAACATCGTCTGGCGTATCCTCATTTTCTACATCGGTGCTATTTTCATCGTCCTTACCTTATATCCGTGGAATCAGCTCGGTATGCTCGGTAGCCCCTTTGTTACGACCTTTTCGAAAGTAGGGATTACGTCGGCAGCCGGCATTATCAACTTCGTCGTCCTCACAGCAGCTCTTTCGGGCTGCAACAGCGGTATTTACAGCTCAGGCCGTATGCTCTATACGCTTGCTGAAAATGGCCAGGCTCCGCAATGGTTCGGCAAATTATCGAAACATGGTGTACCGCGGAATGGTATTTTCGCTTCCTTAGCCTTCTTAGTTTTAGGGGTAGCTCTTAATTACTTCATCCCTGATTCTAAACTCTTCCTCTATATTTACAGTGCTTCCGTCTTCCCAGGCATGGTCGCTTGGTTCGTCCTGGCTTACTCGCAGAAGAACTTCCGTAAAGCATGGGGTGAAAAAGCAATGGCTGACCATCCTTTCAAATCGCCCCTCTTCCCGTATGCGAACTGGTTCTGCTTGCTCTTCTTAGCCCTCGTTACGGTCGGTATGTGGTTCAACACGGATACGCGTATGTCCCTTATCGTCGGCTGGATTTTCTTAGGCTTTGTCTCCCTTTGCTACTTCCTTGCAGGGTGCCACAAGCATAAATACGACAAAGACGGCCACTGGCTGCGGAATCAATAAAAATTGATACGTTTAACCTATCGCAATTCTCAGAAAAATACGATATAATAGGTGTATACCAAAAGACTAGATTATTCCTAAAGGAGATGTACTCACATGGCAGTAAACGTCATTAAAACAACAAACGCACCGGGCGCAGTAGGCCCGTACTCGCAGGCTATTAAAGCAGGGGACTTCCTCTTTGCATCCGGTCAGATTGCCCTCAGCCCGGCAACCGGCGAAATCGTCGAAGGCGGCGTCGTCGCACAGGCTGAACAGGTCATGAAAAACGTCGGCGCAATCCTTACGGAAGCTGGCCTTTCGTATGACAATGTCGTCAAAACGACGGTCTTCATTACAGACATCAATACCTTTGGTGCTGTCAACGAAGTATACGGCAAATATTTCAACGCAACCCTCCCGGCTCGTTCTTGTGTCGAAGTAGGTCATTTACCGAAAGGTGCCTTAGTCGAAGTCGAAGTTATTGCGTACGCAGGTAAATAAGCATAGTCTCTCTCATAGCCAGTCAGGGCAGTTGCTCTGACTGGTTTTTCGCACCTCATGAAAGGAGGATTTCTATGAAAATAGCAGTTACGTATGACCAAGGGAATGTATTCCAGCATTTTGGCAAATCCCAGTACTTTAAATTCTATACAGTCGACATGCCGAGCGGTACCATTACAGCAGCTGAAGTGGTGCCGACGAATGGCAGCGGCCACGGCGCGCTCGCAGCCTTCCTCAAAGAACACGGCGTAGATGCAGTCATTTGCGGCGGTATCGGCGGCGGTGCCCAACTGGCCTTAGCCGATGCAGGCATTGCCCTCTATGGCGGTGTCACTGGCGACACGAATGAAGCGGTCCAGCATCTCTTGCTTGGAGATTTACAATATAATCCGAATCTGCGCTGCGACCATCACGGCCACGGCACAGGCGACCAAGCTTGCAGCGACCATGGCTGCGGTCATCATCAGGCATAACGACTAAGCCTTGCTCTGTAGAGCAGGGCTTTTTTGCGCAAAAAAAAGAGCAAGGACTCATGCCCTTGCTCTCTGGATGGTACGTCTATACGAGATTCATTTATTTTGCTAATTCTTTTTTAGCTTCTGCTTTGGCCTGGAACGGAGCAGATTCAACGATGAAGCGGTCATGTGTAGCTTCGCCAACGAGACCAGCGTTATCGAATGCTTCGATTTTGAAGGTTAATTTTTTGCGGTCCTGTGCAGTCAACGTAGCTTTAGCTGTAACGGTGAGGCCAATCGGTGTAGCTGCGACGTGTTTGACGTTCATAGCGATACCAACGGTGTTATAGCCTTCTGGGAGCTGCGGGTCGCAAGCGTTGATAGCAGCATGTTCCATGAGGGCAACCAAAGCCGGTGTAGCATAAACCGGAGATTTGCCACTGCCTAATTTAATGGCTGTATTATCTTCCGTTACTGCTTCAGAAACTTCTGCATGCGAATTAGCTTTTAATGTGAAATCCATGATGGTTCCTCCTTAAAGTAAGTTACAATTTATACATACACTATACCATACTTAGGGAATAATGACTAGTCTTTACGAAAAAAATATACTAAAATTATATACAATTTTGACAGCGTCTAGAGAATAGTATACAATTAATTTAACTATAGTTTCGTAGAATTAGAGGAGTGACGACAGTGAAAGTGAACGTAAAAATCCTAATACTGCTGGCCGCTATGGTCCTCTCTGTAGGGACCGGCGTTTGGGCCAAAGATAAAGGAACCCCTGTGAAAATGACCAACTGGGGCGTTGTCTACGTACCTGATGATGTATACTGGCAAGAAGGCAACCAGCCCATGCTCACAGCCAGCAGCTATGACAATGATGTCGTAACCATGCTCGAACAGATTTACCCCTTAGAACCGGCGACGTACCAAGTCGTCCAAAAAGACGGGGGCATCTTCCGCTATGGCTACGTAGCCCGGTATAGTGCTAACCTTTGGGAAATCGAAGCAGCTGTGCAGCGCAAAGAACAAGAAAACGCTTACTTACGGGACATTGGCAGTCGTCCCAATATGGCGAAACTGCTCCAACAAGCAAACGACCAAATGAATGACCGTTTGCCCCAAGGGTTCCGCATGACCAAACCTATTACGGCGAAGAAAATCAAAGGCAAAACCTTCTATGAAGGCACGTGGGAACGGACTCTCGTCATCAATGACAATGCTTTCACCGAAACCATCCAGGGCATTGCCTATCAGCACGGCGATTACCTTGAAATTGCCTTGATTTTTGCTAACATTGCCGACCCCAATGACAACCTCATCCAGACGATGACCAATCTGTTTGAAACGGCAGATAAATTGCCGAAAAAATAACTCCTAAAGAGAGGATGTAGATGATGATACGCTTTGAATGTGATTATTTAGAAGGGGCTCCGCAAGCAGTCTTAGAAGCCCTCATGAATGCCAGTGCCCAGCAAAACCCGGGCTATGGCTTTGACAGCCATTGTGACCGTGCGAAAGACCTAATCCGTAAAACCTGTGAAGCCCCGTCGGCAGGTGTCCATTTCCTCGTCGGTGGGACCCAAGCCAATTTGACGATTATTGCAGCCTGTTTAAAAGACTACCAAGGCGTCATTGCGCCCGTAACGTCCCATATTTTCAATCACGAAACAGGAGCCATTGAAGCCACAGGCCATAAGATTTTAGCCATCCCTACAGACGACGGCAAACTGACAGCTGCGCAAGTGCGCAAAGCTTGCCAAGACTACTGGACAGAAACGCATAAACTCTTTTTCGTCCAGCCAGGTATGGTCTACATCTCGCAGACCACCGAAGTCGGTACGATGTACTCCAAAGTGGAACTCGCTGCCATTTACGACGTGTGCCGTGAATACCATATGAAACTCTTCATCGATGGCGCGCGCCTGGGTTATGCCTTAGCTGCTCCGGGAAATGATATTACCTTTGCAGACCTGCCGAACCTGTGCGATGTCTTTACCATTGGCGGTACCAAACAAGGAGCCCTCTGTGGGGAAGCCGTCATCATTACGGACCCTGGCGTAGATAGTGAATTCCCGTACTATATGAAACAACGAGGGGCACTCCTCGCTAAAGGCTGGGTCGTTGGCGTGCAGTACGAAGCCCTCTTTGCCGACGGGTTGTACCTCAAACTTGCCGGTCATGCCGCAGACCTTGCCGTCAAGATTCATCATACCCTTAAAGATATGGGCTATACCTTCCTCTATGACCACCTTACGAACCAGCAGCTTCCTATCCTCACAGCCGACCAATTCCATACCCTTAATAATGCCTTTGCTGTAGACCACTTCGCGGACTTACCGGACGGACGCATTGCCGCGCGGATTTGTACGTCTTGGGCGACAAAAGAAGAAGACGTAGACGCACTGCTGCACTTCATGAAAACCTTATAATTATGGAAAAGGAGAAGGATGGATGAAGAAAATTCTTCTAATACTTGTGATGGCTATATCCTTTGTAATGCCGTCTTTTGCTGAAAATTGGTATTGGATTGGAACATCAAAGTCGGGAGAGCAGTGGTTTATTGATAATGACTCAGTCATTAAAGACAATCAGGAAGCTACTGTTTGGATTAAAGCTAATTTGCCGGATGGTACAAGCGAATTATCTAGAATAACAATTACTCGTGATTATAGATTTAAACAATTAAGCTATTTGGCATATGATATGAATGGTAAGGTTATCAAGAATGTCCCTATGGATTTATGGGGGTGGTTAGATATACCACCAGGAAGTACAGCAGAAGCAATTTATCATGTTATTTGGTAATAGATAGAAAAAAAGCTAGTATAAAATGATGTGTACCCAGAATCCTGGACACTGTAATGACAACTAAATAAGATGGTTTAGATGGATGCTAACCGGTATGTTACCGGTGGCATCCATTTTGTTTTCTGTTGAATACGTTCCGTATTGTAATAATGAATATAGTTTTTACAGCAGATGAAAATTGCGCGAAGGAAGTATATATTCCCTCACATCCATA
>UQHB01000038.1 GCA_900540735.1 uncultured Megasphaera sp.
ACTTATATTGTGGTATAAATGAATAGTAAATATAAAAGGGGAGTTGATTCCGTATGGCAATGAGTTTGGCTGCGCCGCAAGCAAAAGGTAAAACCTCAGAAGATAAAATCTTTGGTGCTAATAACAGAGCAAATGATTTAGCGGAAAAAATTGGTGTAGATAAGGTTATTAATGGGACTGTTGGTTCTATTTTGGATGAAGACGGCAACCTCGTTATGTTAGACGTTGTCCAGAAAGCATACAAAGCGTTGACACCAAAAGAAATTGTGGCATACGCACCGATTCAGGGCTATGCTGATTATTTAGATGCTGTCATCGACCAGTGTTTTGGCGATAGTCGTCCTGATGGTTATATTAAAGCCTGTGCAACATCCGGTGGTTCTGGTGTTTTGCATCACGCAATTCACAACTATTCCGAACCGGGCGATGATATTTTAACGAGTGACTGGCATTGGGGCGCATACAATTCCATGTGCCGCGACAACTGCCGTAACATGCGTGAATTTGAACTCTTAACGAAAGATGGCAAACTCAATTTAGAAAGCTTCAAAGAAAATGTCAAAGCTATGGCTGAAAAACAGACGAACATCGTTATGATTATTAACTCGCCTGCAAATAACCCGACTGGCTTTGCCCTTTCTGACGAAGATTGGGATAATGTGTTAGGCTATTTAAAAGAAGTCGTTAAAAATAAAGATAAAAACGTCATCTTAGTATCTGACGTTGCTTATCTCGATTATAGCGGTGAAAAACAGGAATGCCGTAAATTCTTTAAAAAATTTGGCAATTTACCGGAAAACATTCTCGTTATCGTAGCATATACATGCAGTAAAGGCTTTACTATGTATGGCCAGCGTATGGGTGCTATGATTTGTGTTACGCCGAATAAAGATATTGCTGATGAATTCGTTGCAATTAACCAGTATTCCAGCCGTGCTACATGGTCCAACTCGAACAGTGCTGCTATGAAAGCCATGGCCAACATTTGTAAAGACCCTGCTAAAGTTGCTGAACTTGATAAAGAACGGGCTGTCTATTTCCATCTCATTGCAGAACGGGCTGATATTTTCATGCACGAATCTGACCAATGCGGCTTGAAATACTTGCCGTACTTGTCTGGCTTCTTCATCACTATTCCGATGGCAGAAGGTTCGCAACGCGTTTGCGATGAACTGGAAAAAGAACACATTTTCCTCGTTCCCTTGGCAAAAGGTATCCGCTTAGCCGTTTGCTCTGTATCGAAGAAAAAATTGACCGGCCTTGCTGCTAAAGTAAAAGCTGCTATTGATGATGTTGGGGCAAAACAGGAATAATCCCAATAGTAATTGTATAATCTTGGCAATGATGCCGATGTAGTATAATGCTGCGTCGGCATTTTTTATACGTCTTGTCGTAGAAAGAAGGGAAGAGTATGTTTCCATCTATTGGTGTTTGCGGTACAGGCAATATGGGTAAAGCCATCATTAAAGGCTTAGTTGCTTCTGGCTTAATTGCACCGCAACATATATATGCATATAATATTCACAAAGAAAAAGCCCAGAAGATTGCTGATGAAACAGGCGTTACTGTCGTCGATTCAGCGGCCGAACTGGCAAAGGTTTCGCAGGCTCTCATCATGGCAGTGAAACCGAATATTATGCCGACTTCGTTAGATGAAATTCAAGACCATATTGGAGCCGACACAGTGGTCATTTCTATTGCTGCAGGCCTGACGATTGCACGCTTGGCAGAACACTTGCCGGACGACACGAAAATCGTGCGGATTATGCCAAATACGCCGTCTATGGTTAGCGAAGGCATGGCTTCAGTGACGGTCAATGATAAGGTAACGCCTGCTGAAACGGATGATGTCGTTGCTATTTTCAATAGTTTTGGGAAAGCTGTCGTCGTCGAAGAACGGCTCATCGATGCTGTATGCGGCCTTAGCGGTAGCGGTCCGGCCTATGTGTATATGTTCATTGAAGCCTTAGCAGACGGTGCCGTCCAAGAAGGATTGCCTCGGCCTATGGCCTATACCTTTGCGGCACAGACTGTCTTAGGAGCAGCAAAGATGGTCTTAGAAACGGGTGAACATCCTGGAAAATTAAAAGACGATGTTTGCTCGCCTGGCGGTACAACCATTGAAGCAGTCCGGGTCCTTGAAGAAAAAGGATTCCGTGCTGCGGCGTCAGCTGCAGTCATTGCGTCAGCAGAAAAGAATAAAGCCTTATAAATGAATATATATCATTCTTAAAAGGTATTTAAAGGTATACTCTATTGCTATAGAGTATACCTTTTTTTTCTTAAATGACCATGTTATAATGTGCAAGGAAAAAGTTTTGTATCAAAACTATTCTTGTAACAACTAATAAGTAAATTACTTTGTATCATGACTGGTATGAGAATTATGTAACGATATTTAACATTTTACGATTCTCTATACCCTATCTTAAAATAGCTTTGAGTACATGATAATTAATCATGACACGCCGAGAGTCAATCGAAAACATATATACTAGAAATGTGAAAATGTAATTTACACGCAAGGCGGAATAGGGTATAATAAAACGCGTAAGGAGATAAAGGAAAGACAATATCAATATGAGGTTTAGGCAAACTTCGAATCAAGTATGATATTTCCTTCTACTCAAGTCAGTTTTTTAACTGTAATAGCTTTATTACGGTAATAAGGATAAGTAATTTTTTATTATGGAGGTTATGTATTATGGCAAAAGGAAAAGTTGCACCGGAACTTATTGAACAATTCAAACAAATCGTTGGTGAAAAATACGTCTATACGGATAAAGATAAAATGGAACCGTATGGTCATGATGAATTAACAGGCCATTACGAAAAAGAACCGCAAGTTGTAGTTTTACCGGCAACGACTGAAGAAGTTCAGAAAATCGTTAAACTCTGTTACGACAATGACACTGTTATCGTTCCGCGTGGTGCTGGTACAGGCCTTGCTGCTGGCGCAACTCCGATGTTCGGCGGCGTCGTTCTCTCCACAGAACGGATGAACAAAATCCTCGAAATCGATAAAGACAACATGGTTTGCGTTACAGAACCGGGCGTTACGACTTCTGTATTACAGGAAGAAGTTAAAAAAGCTGGCCTCTTCTATGCTGGCGACCCCTGCAGCGGGGACTCCTGCTACATTGGCGGTAACGTTGCAACCAACGCTGGTGGCAACCGTGCTGTTAAATATGGCGTAACTCGTGAACAGGTTATGGGCCTTGAAGTTGTTACTCCGTCCGGCGAAGTTGTAACTCTCGGCGGTAAAATCCGTAAAAACGCTTCTGGCTACATGCTCATGCACCTCTACATCGGTGCTGAAGGTACTCTCGGTATCATCACTAAAGTTATCGTTAAATTGGTTGCTTTGCCGAAATACCAGATGGACCTCTTAGCTGTATTCGACAACCTCGACGACGCTATCGCATTGACACCGAAAGTTATGAATGCTGGTATTACTCCGGTTTGCGTAGAATTCATGGATAACGAATCTATCAAACAGGTTGAAATCTTCTTAGGCGAAAAATTACAGCACTCCGACGTAGGCAACTACATTATCATTCAGATTGCTGGCGATAACGAAGATGAGTTGGATGCTCAGATGGAAACAATTGCTGACCTTGCTGATGCTAACAAAGCTATCGACGTATTGGTTGCTGACCCGGCTAAAATTTGGAAATCCCGTAAAGCGTACCTTGAAGCTGACCGCGCTCGCAGCTTAGTATTCTCCATGGAAGATATCGTTGTTCCGATGACGAAGATTCCGGAAGCTGTTCAGAAAATTTCCAAACTTTCTGCAAAATACAACATTGCTATGCACTGCGCAGGCCACTGCGGCGACGGCAACGTTCACATCGATATCTTGAAAGATAAATTAACAGACGAAGAATGGGATAAAGTATTACCTGAAATTCAGGACGAAATTTATCCGCTCGTTTACCAGCTCGGCGGCCGTCTCTCCGGCGAACACGGCATTGGCTACAAACGTGCTGAAAAACTCGCTAAATTTACGGACCCTGTTGAAATCAACTTGATGAAAGCTGTTAAATTGGCTCTCGACCCGAAAAATATCATGAATCCGGGCAAAGTTGTCAGCGTCAACGACGTTGTTCCTGTAGAAGAATAAGATTTACAGTTACAATTACATAATCACATAAGCTATACAAGAGGTAAGACCACAAAGGCCTTACCTCTTGTGGTTTATATGAGACTTATTCCTAAAGCCTATTCATATTTGAAAAAATAATTCAATATAACTATACGTTAGAAAGAAGGTATTATAATGAAACAGTTTTCCATTCCTTTTGGTAAAGAGCAAGTCACTTTTGAACTTCCGGAACAATCCGTAGCAGGCGTACTCGAATCACATGCACACGAATATAAAGCACCGAAATCGGAAGCAGAACTCGTTGCAGATGCCTTGGAAAACCCCATTGGCAGCGCGAAATTAAGCGAATTAGCTAAAGGCAAAAAGACTTGCACGATCATTTCTAGTGACCATACTCGTCCTGTACCGAGCCATGTCATTATGCCGCAACTCTTGGCTGAACTCCGTAAAGGCAACCCGGATATTGACATTACCATCTTGATTGCAACCGGCATGCACCGCCCGACGACGCATGATGAATTAGTCGCTAAATACGGCGAAGAAATTGCGAATAACGAAAAATTTGCCGTTCATGTAAGCCGTAATGACGAAGATATGGTCAGCATTGGTACGCTTCCGTCTGGTGGCGATTGCCGTTTGAATAAACTGGCTGTGAATACAGATTTGCTCGTTGCTGAAGGCTTTATTGAACCGCATTTCTTTGCAGGCATGTCCGGTGGCCGTAAGTCCGTTCTTCCTGGCGTTGCAAGTAAAGTTACCGTATTGGCTAACCATTGCTCCGAATTCATTGACAGCCCGTATGCTCGTACTGGTATTCTCGAAGGGAATCCGATTCACAAAGACATGCTCTACGCTGCGAAAGCTGCTAAATTGGCCTTCATTTGCAACGTCGTCATCGATGCTGATAAGAAAGTCATTGCTGCCTTTGCCGGGGATAGCGAAAAAGCCCATATGGAAGGCGTAGAATTTGAAATGAAATTGGCTGGTGTAAAACCGATTCCGGCCGACATTGTCGTCACGACAAATGGCGGCTATCCGTTAGACCAGAATATTTACCAGTCCGTTAAAGGCATGACTGCTGCAGAAGCAACGTGCAAACCAGGCGGCGTTATTATTGACGTTACAGCTTGCGCTGACGGTCACGGCGGTGAAGCGTTCTTCAACACCTTGAAAGACGCTACAGACGTACAGAAAGCCATGGACGAAATCCTCGCTCGCGGCCGTAATGAAACGATTTTCGACCAGTGGGAATCGCAAATCCTTATGCGTCTCTTGTTGAACTTCACCATTATTATGGTTACGAAAGCACCGCAAGACATGGTCGAAGCAATGCATCTCAAATATGCAGCTAACATTGACGAAGCCTTCACCATGGCTAAAGGTATCTTAGCAAATAAAGGCATTACAGACCCGAAAGTTACAGTTATTCCTGACGGCGTTTCCGTTATTGTTAAATAATTTCACGACTATATCCCCATGGAGGGGAGAGGAAAGGAGCACTCCTATAGGAGAGTGCTCCTTTTTAGATTACTTTTTTATACTTATTATGCTGATTTAATATAATCCTTGCTTTGATTATAGTTTTAACGTATAATAAAATCATAATTTCTTGCATTCTCATAAGGAGGACCTAGATTGTTTGGTTTAGATTGGTTAAGTTTAGAACAGTTGTTGTTGTTTGATATTACGGTTATTGCTCAGGTCATCTTGATTGACCTTGCCTTGGGCGGCGATAATTCTATCGTTATCGGCATGGCAGCTAAGAATTTGCCTCATCATTTGCAGCGTCGCGCTATTTTATACGGTACGGCCGGTGCGATTCTCTTGCGCTTCCTCATGGCCTTCATCGTGTCGTGGCTCTTCCATATTCCTTTCTTGAAGACCGTCGGTGGCTTGCTCCTCGTCTTCATCGGCATTAAGCTCATTGGCGCGCACGACCAGGAAGAAGACGTCCATATTGATGCGAAAGATTCCCTTTGGGCAGCTGTACGGACGATTATTTTGGCCGATGCCTTAATGAGCCTCGATAACGTCTTAGGTATTGTTGCTGTGACGAATAACCACTGGGGCCTCTTGATGTTCGGTATGCTCATTTCTGTGCCGATTATCATCTTTGGTAGTACAGTCGTCGTCAAAGTCATGAATAAATTCCCTATTTTGATTTACATCGGTGGGGCTATCTTGGGTTGGGCTGCTGGCGGTATGCTCGCTACAGACCATTATCTCGAAATGTATGTGTCCTTCGTAGCCAATTACCCGACAGAAGTCAAAGCTATCTTGCTCGTTGCAACCTTAGTGGGAGGCTTCTTTTGGAAACACATTCATAATAAACCGAAAGAACAGACGGCATAATAAGCCGGATATTATAGAAATCTGTCTCTCTTCATGGAGAGGCAGATTTTTTCTATAATTTTATATAAAAATTACTTGACTTTTTCTTTGGATATGGTATTATATACGAGTCAGGCAACGGGGCGTAGCGCAGTTTGGTAGCGCGCTTGGTTCGGGACTAAGAGGTCGCAGGTTCGAATCCTGTCGCCCCGACCATAATTTACACATTGGATATTGATCCCGACAATATCGTAACAACTAAATAGTGCAACAATGTGTAAGACGTGGAGAGTTGTCCGAGCGGCTGAAGGAGCATGATTGGAAATCATGTATAGGGCGATAGCTCTATCCAGGGTTCAAATCCCTGACTCTCCGCCATACAGACCTAAAAAACACCTACTTGTGTGGGTGTTTTTTTTATTATTTAACTATAATATATGTATATAAAGGAGTGCCTTTCATGAACACATTGAAACTACAAGAAAACCCGAAAAAGCTCGTCAAAATGGGCATGCTCATTGCGATTTCCATTGCTTTAGTATATTTGATTCATTTTCCGATTTTTCCGGCTGTACCTTTCATGGAATACGACCCAGCAGACATTCCGATTTTGCTGGGGACTTTTGCTTTTGGCACTGTTGGCGGCTTAGTATTGACGATAATTACATCTATCATTCAAGGCGTGACGGTCAGTGCTAATAGCGGCGTATACGGGATTATCATGCATATCATTGCGACGGGTGCTTTAACAGTCGTTGCCGGGCGCATATATGAAACGCACAAAACGAAGAAACGGGCAATTATCGGTATGATTTGTGGTGCGCTGGTCATGGCTGTTCTCATGGTAGGTGCCAATTTAATTATTACGCCGTTATTCATGGGCGTGCCCCGTGCTGTTGTTTGGCAGCTCATGCCTTTTATCATTGGGTTTAATTTAGTTAAGGCTGGCATTAACAGTGTGTTGACATTTTTCATTTATAAACGTATTTCCTCTTTTTTGCATTCATAATTGTACATATCTGCATTGGTATACGAAAGTATTTTATGTTACAATACGTATCATTATAAGATATTGAATGGGGGAATTTCCATGACCGGGATTAAGCCGGAAGTAGCAGCTTATATAGATGAAAAAATGAAGCATTCCTTTGTGATGACACCGATTTCTATGCGTGAAGGGTCCATACAGATGTGTTTAGAGCAACGGTGCCCTAAAGTGCCGATGGCTAATGTTATAGATACGGTCATGTCCCAATGCGGTGAATATAATGTGCCTGTTCGTGTGTATGTGCCGCATACTGAGACGATGCTGCCGGTGCTGGTCTATTATCATGGTGGCGGCTTTGTCGTCGACAGCGTGGCTATGTATGATACGATTTGCCGCCGCATTGCCGCTGCGACGAATCATATCGTTATTGCACCGGAATACCGGCTAGCTCCGGAAAATCCCTACCCTGCTGCAGAAGTAGATGCTATTGCTGTTGCCAAACGGGCCTTGCCGACGTTGACCTATTTAGGTGTAGCTCATATGAATGATGTTACGCTCTGCGGTGATAGTGCCGGCGGCTATTTAGCGGCTAAGACGGCGTTGGCCCTGCAGGATGATGCGGCTGTACCATTGACGCACCAAATCCTCGTGTATCCGTGCTTAGATATGACGTGTTCCTATCCGTCGATTGCAGAAAATTGTAATGCTAAGACGGGATTTTTGGCAGAAAAACTGCGTTGGTATTTTTGGAATTATTTCCCGCTCCAGGTGGATAGAAAAGGTGTGTCGCCGTTGTTCCAGCCTATTACGCCGTCTCTTGTGCCGACTCTTGTCATTACGGCGCAATACTGCCCGTTCCGTGATGAAGGAACGGCCTATGTAGAACGGTTGCGCGCTCAGGGCATACGAGCAGAACAATATAATTACGAAAACATGGTTCATTCGTATTTGAATTTTGAACAAATTTGCGACGATGAAATTTGCGATACATACAAGCGGATGAAGACATTTTTACAAGCATAATCGCTATATAAAGAAAGCCTCTATCTATGAGATAGAGGCTTTTTGGCATATATTATTCATGAGGTACGCGTTTTAGCGATAAGCCGATACGATTGCGTTTGGCATCGACAGAAATGATGATGGCATCGACAATATCGCCGACACTGACGACGTCTGTCGGATGACGGAAGGGATGGTTACACAGCTCAGAGCGATGCACTAGGCCTGTCGTTTTTAGTCCGAAATCGACAAAGGCACCGAAGTCGACAACGTTTTGCACTGTACCGCGCACAATGGTGCCAATAGGCAAATCATCTAGGGACAGGACGTGCTTACGGGTCAAGGGCTTCGGTGATTCACTGCGCACGTCACGGCCAGGTTTACGCAATTCTTCGACAATATCGAGAATCGTCGGCTCACCGGCGTGCAGTTTTTTGGCCAACGAAGGGACGGCATTGAGCTGTAATTTTTGTTGCAACTTTTGCAGTGTTGCTGCATCTTTCATGTCTTCTGGCGTAAAGCCATACGACTGAACTATAGTATAGGCCAGGTCATACGATTCGGGATGGACGGACGTATTATCTAGAGGCTCCGTGCCATTATGAATGCGCAAGAAGCCGGCACACTGCGTAAACGTTGCCGGGCCAAGGCGATTGACTTGCAATAAGTCAGCCCGATTTGTAAAGGGACCGTTTTCGTTGCGGTAGGCGACAATGTTACTGGCTGTGGCCGCTGAGAGTCCGGCAATGTGCTGGAGCAGTGCCGGTGACGCTGTGTTCAAGTCGACACCGACGTAGTTGACTACCGATTCGACAACGTCGTCCAAGGCTGTGCCTAAGGCTTTCTGATTGACGTCGTGTTGGTATTGGCCCACGCCGATAGCTTTCGGGTCAATTTTTACGGCTTCGGCCAACGGGTCCTGGACACGGCGCGCAATGGAGACGGCACCGCGGATAGTGATATCCAGGTCGGGTAATTCTTCACGGGCTACGTCAGACGCAGAGTATACTGATGCACCGGCTTCATTAGTAATGATGTATTGACAGTCTAAGTGTTTGTCTTCTAGCAGCTTGGACACGAATTGCTCCGTTTCGTAAGACGCCGTGCCGTTGCCGATAGAAATGAGCGTGACTGCATAGGTTTGGATAATATCAGCCAAATCACGGGCACTTTCTTCTTGCTGGCACTTTGAGCCTGTGAGGTAATACGTCCCATAGGCGAGGACATGGCCTGTAGCGTCAATCACGGCGGCTTTACAGCCTGTGCGGAAGCCTGGGTCAAGGCCTAAGATGACCTGTCCCGGAAAGGGCGGTTGTAGAAGGAGACTGCGCAGGTTTTTGGAAAAAACAGCGATGGCTTGTTTTTCTGCTTGTGCTGTCAACTCATTACGGATTTCCCGTTCCATTTGCGGGAAAATGAGCCGTTTGTAGCTATCGGCCGCGGCTTCACGCAAAAGCGGTGCTGCCGGGGAATCACCGTGAATGACGTATTGTTCTAGTAACGCAATATGCTGGTCTGTTGGCTCCTTGAGGGTTACCTTGAGGAGTTTTTGTGTTTCGCCACGATTAATGGCCAGAATACGATGGCTTGGGAGACGGCTAATCCGTTCGGAAAAGTCAGCATACGTCGTCATCGGTCCGGATTCGGTTTCATCTACAGCCAGCGTACATTCCAGGCGTGCTGTTTTCCATAAAGATTGGCGCAATCGTTTTCGGTAGGGTGCAAGTTCGGCCATGCGTTCAGCTAAAATATTGGCTGCGCCCTGGAGGGCATCGGCAACGGTCGGCACGTCGTCTGAGAGGTAGGCTTTCGCTGCCTCTTCTGGGGCCGGACCGTGGGGTTGTTGCTGCCAGAAGAGGTCCGCTAAAGGCTCAAGGCCTGCGTCGCGAGCCATAGAGGCTTTCGTCCGTTTCTTTTGTTTATACGGCAAATAAATGTCTTCTACGTCTTGCAGCTGCCGCGCTTCGTCTAAGGCTTTGCCTAAGTTTTCGGTCCATTTGCCTTGGTCCATAATGGCTTGCCGCACCGTTTCTTTACGGCTTGCTAAGGATTCTTCGTACGCCTTTTGCTCGGCAATGTGTCGTAACTGCACTTCGTCGAGGACACCGGTCATTTCTTTGCGGTACCGTGCAACGAAGGGAATCGTATTTCCGTCGTTAAATAAAGAGAGTGCCGCTTTGACTTGCCAAGGTTTGACATTGACAGTCTGGGCAATTCGTTGTATCATTAATTCTTCACTCATACGTAACTCCTTTCTCCTCTTATCCTTTATTATGGAGGGAAATAGAAGATACGTCAATTACCAAAAAAACTTTACCTATAAATATTGAAATTTTTCTTAATAACCATTATAATATAACATATACTACAATGTAAAGTATATAGACGTAAGGAGAAGTACCTGAGCTTTACATAAGAAAGGAGGATATCTATGGATATAGCTGAAGTACTGCGGGAAAACGGATATAAAGTGACCCCACAGCGCTTGGCGGTATATGAAGCAATTGATCATAATATGACCCATCCTAATGCGGAAACGATTTATCATCAGTTGCAGCCGAAGTATCCTTCCATGAGTCTGGCCACCGTGTATAAGACGATGGAAATTTTTGCGAAAATCGGTATTGTCAATATCTTACAATGTGGGGAAGACGCTCACCGATATGACTATAATACGAGCAAACACGCTCATATTCGTTGCGCAAAATGCAATCTCATTGCCGATGTCAATATCGACTATGAAGGGCTTAAGAAACAGGCTATTGCAGAAACAGGATTTTCTGTGGACAGCGTCAACGTTTCCTTCGTTGGCCTTTGCCCGGCTTGTGCAGGAAAAGAAAAACATAATAGTTAATGATATGACAAAAAGAGTTCTGTAACGGCGTTGCAGGGCTCTTTTTGTGTTTGCCAGGCTCGGTCTGGTATAATAGTAGTAACACATATATACATACAAGGAGATAGTACGATGTTACATATAGGTTGTCATTTATCTGTGTCCCAAGGATTTTTGCATATGGGCAAAGAAGCCCTATCCATTGGGGCCGATACGTTTCAGTTTTTTACACGCAATCCTCGCGGCGGCAACGTGCGCAAACTCGATGTGCCTGATATGGAAGCGTTGAATGCCTTCATGAAGGAACATCACTTTGCACCCATTTTAGCTCATGCGCCGTACACGCTCAATGGTTGTTCGAAAACGGAAAAGACTCGTGACTTTGCGTACCGTGCTATGGCTGATGATTTACAGCGGCTAGAATATTTAGATAACTGCCAGTATAATTTCCATCCAGGCAGTCACGTTGGCCAAGGTGCAGACGTGGCGATTCCCCTCATTGCAGATATGCTTAATCAGTGTATGTTTGCTGCACAAAAGACGACGGTCCTCTTAGAGACTATGGCTGGGAAGGGCACGGAAGTCGGTCGGACTTTCGATGAATTAGCAGGCATTTTAGAAAAGGTAGTGTTCCAAGAAAAGATGGGAGTCTGCCTCGATACATGCCACGTCTTTGACGGCGGTTATGATATTGTGGAACACTTAGACGATGTATTGACGCTCTTTGATCAAAAAATAGGTTTGTCTCGCTTAAAAGCTGTCCATATTAATGATAGTAAAAACGTCTTAGGCAGCCATAAAGATAGACATGAAAAAATCGGCGAAGGTCATATTGGCTTGTCGGCCTTTACGAAAATCATTAACCATCCAGCGTTACGCCATTTACCCTTTTACTTAGAAACGCCTAACGACATGGCTGGCTATGCCCCTGAAATTGCTATGCTGCGTGCAGCGTACGTCGAAGACTAGGAGGAGTCTATGCGGATTTTACATACAGCTGACTGGCATATAGGAAAATTGTTTTATGGCGGTTACTTGACTGAAGACCAGGCGTATGTTTTAGATGAACAGTTCTTGCCCATGGTCAAAGAAGAGAACATCGATGCCGTCGTCTTGGCTGGTGATGTCTATGACCGCAGTCTGCCGCCAGCCGAAGCGGTAGAGCTCTTTGATACGATTGCTACGAAAATTACGAAAGACTTAGGAGTGCCTTTTTACGTCATTAGCGGCAATCATGACAGTGCTACGCGTCTCTCTTTCGGCAGTGACCTCTTGGCGGCCGAAGGGCTTCATCTGTACGGGGACTTAGAAAAATTAACAGGACCGGCTTATATAGAAGATATATATGGTACGGTAGCACTCGTACCTTTGCCCTTTGCAGAACCGGCACTGATTCGCCACTTCTATGGTAATACAGACGTGACAGACCAAGAATCAGCACTCCAGCAGCTGATGACAGCTCAGACTGCAGGGATTCCGGCAGGGATGCGGACTGTTGCCATTGCCCATGCTTTTGTGGCTGGTGGTGTCGAAAGCGAGTCTGAACGGCCCTTATCTATTGGCGGCACTGATGTAGTGAGTGCAAAAATCTTTTTGCCCTTTACGTATACGGCCTTAGGGCATTTGCACGGCCCTCAGCAAGTGAGCAGCCCTGTCATTCGCTATGCCGGTAGTCTCCTTAAGTATTCTTTTAGTGAAGCAACGCAAAAAAAAGGTGCTGTTGTCGTCGATATAGACGGCGAAGGGAAGGTAGAGACGACATTCTTGCCCTTTACACCGAAACGGGATGTCCGTGTCATTACAGGCTTCTACGATGATATCATGAAACGGCCTGATGAGAATCCCGATGATTTCATTCTCGTCCGCCTTGAAGATAGAGAACCTATTTTAGATGGCATGGCCAAAATCCGGAAGAAATATCCCCATACCTTAGCTTTGGAAACACCGAACCGTCAATATGCGGCCAGTGGAGAACGAAATATCCAAGTCCAGCACATGTCAGAAGCCGATATGTTTGCCCAATTTGTCCACTCTATGCGGCCAGACGCACCCTTATCGGCAGGGGAAGAAGCGTGCTTGCAAGACTTATGGCAGGCTTTAGCAAAAGAAGAAGGAGGACTCTTATGATACCTTTACGGCTCGTCATGAATGCCTTTGGCCCCTATGCAGGACAAGAAGTCATTGATTTTCGGGACTTAGGTGACCGCAAGCTCTTCCTCATTTACGGCCCGACCGGCGCAGGTAAGACGACAGTCCTCGATGCTATGTGCTATGTCCTCTATGGCGATACGAGCGGTGACCTTCGTTCTGGTGCGCACATGCGCAGTGAATACGCGTCGCCGAAGGATAAGACGTACGTAGATTTTTCCTTTGCTATTGGCACGAAACGCTATCGTATTGAACGCAGTCCGGAACAAGAAATTGCCAAAAAGCGTGGTACAGGCCTAAAAAAGGAAGGAGCTAAAGCAGCCCTCTATGCCATCGATGACCACGATGAAGATACAGCCGTCATTGCTACGAAAAATGTCACTGCTGAAATTATCCGTCTCTTAGGTTTTAAGTCTGAGCAGTTTCGCCAAGTCGTACTCTTGCCGCAAGGTGATTTCCGAAAACTCCTCTTAGCCAATTCGAGTGAACGCCAGCAGATTATGCAGACCTTGTTTCACACGCAGCGGTACGCGCGACTCCAAGCACTGGCCAAAGAACGGCACGATGCCATTCAGAGTGAATATAGCCAGACTGAACAGGACATTACGCAGCAACTGCAGGCCGCTGGCGTAGAGAATGAAGAAGCCCTAGGCGCAGCTCTTACGACACAAACGGCAGCCGTCGAAAAAGCAAAGCAAGATTTAACGGCAGCCAATCGTACGCGCGATTCATACCAACAGACCGTGCAAGACGCACAGGTCCTATACAGCCATTGGCAAAGCCTAAAGAAAAGTAAGGCTCTGTTGCAAGAGATCCAAGGGCAGGCAGAAGATATAGAAGTAAAACGGAAGCAAATTGCCTTATTACAGCAAGCAAAACTCCTAGCCGAACCGTGTCGTACACTCGATGCCATCCAAGAAAAAGGTGTGCATGCTGGCGAAAAAGAAAAAGAAGCGTCCCAAGCCGTGGCTCAGGCCACAGCCAACGCCCAACAGGCAACGCAGGTCATGCAAGATATTGCCGCACAAGAAGGGGCATATAAAGAAAACAGCAGCCGCCTTGTACAGCTCCGGAGCTTAGTACCCAAAACGGCAGCGTATAAAGAATGCTGCGCTGCTGTGACGAAGGCTAAGACCATACAAGACCAAGCGTTGCATGCCTGGCAAGGAGCCGTCCAAGCATTGACAGATGTACGGATGCAATGGGAAAAATGCCAGCAAACGGCAACCGGCTATGCAGACACACTGCGCGCATATGAACAAGCTAAAACGGCGTACACGACGCTCTGTGAACGACTCGATACAGAACGGCAATTAGAGACGATGGCGCAGCATCTCGACAAGCTTCGCCAAGAAGAAAAGACGTTGACAGCACGCCTCGCCCAAGCGAGTGAAAAAGCACGGGCTGATGCGGTTAATTATGAGTCTGTACAAGTTTTATTCCTCCAAGGACAAGCCGCGGTATTAGCCGACGGCTTAGGTGAAGGAATGCCGTGCCCTGTGTGCGGTGCGACCCATCACCCGCATCTCGCCATTCGGGCGGAGCATATGCTGCAAAAAGAAGACGTCGAACGGTGCAAAAAAATAGCCGAAACAAGCGAAGCTGCACGCCAGAAGCTAACTGTTGAAAGTGCAGCCTTAGACGCTAAAATCGCAGCCGAAACGATGCAATACGATAGGCTCCGTCAGCAATATCCTGTAGAAGGAACTGTAGCCGACTGGCAAGGGCGTACAGCGGCTCAGCACGAGATTGTAGAGACATTAGCCAAGCGTGCAGCGATGCAGCAACAAGCCCAAGACCAAGCGACAGCCTTACAACAAACGGTCAAAGACAAAGAGCAAGCAGAACAAGCCTTGCGCAGTGAAAAAGAAGCAACTCTTTTAGCCTTCACCAAAGCTGCTGAAAGCCAAGTAAAGGCCGAAGAGGATATACCAGCCCTCTATCGGGATGAACGAGTCTTACAGCACCAAATAGAAGGCCTTTCTAAGGAGATTACGGCCTACGAGCAGGCCCGCGAAACAAGCCGTGCTGCCTGGACCCAAGCGACGACAGAAGTAGCGCGCTGGCAAGAACAACAGACTTTGTGGCAGACGCAAGTTACTCAGTTACGGCAAGAGTATACAGACGGTGTGAAAGCCTTAAAAGCGCGCGTCCAAGCCGCTGGCTTTGCGTCCGTCACCGCCTGCCGTCAGGCCCAGCAAGACGTACCGCAACTAGAAGAATTACAACGGACGGTCGATGCCTATACGGCTTCACTCCAACAAGTGCAAGGGCAAATCGCCCAAGAACAAGCCGTCATCAATACGCAACTGGAACCGGACATGGAGCCCTATCAGGCGCAACTGCGTGCGTATAATGAACAATGTCGTATCCTCTCCGAGACCGTTGCGTCCCAGCAAAGCGTCGTCCAGCAACTGACGAAGACGACGAAAGCCATTGCGGCCTATCGGATAGCACAAGAGGCCTTGACGGAGCAGTATAAAGCCGTTGGCTCCCTTTACGATGTCATTAGCGGCAAGACGACTGGGGTCAATTTTGAACGGTATGTCTTAGGAGCACTCTTAGATGAAGTGCTGCAGGTAGCCAATCTCCGTCTCGATGAGATGAGCCGTCATCGCTATGAGCTCCAGCGTTCCCAAGCATGGGACGACAAACGGGTCAAACAGATTGGCCTCGATATTGAAGTCTTCGATAATTTCACAGGCTACGCGCGGCCAGCAAATACCCTTTCTGGCGGTGAAACCTTCCTCGCTTCATTATCCCTGGCCCTAGGCCTTGCCGATGTAGTCCAAGCCTATTCGGGCGGCATCCATCTGGACACCATGTTCATTGATGAAGGCTTTGGCACCCTCGATGGAGAAACCCTTGATTTTGCCTTAAAAGCCCTGTTAGAATTAAAACAAGGAGGCCGTCTCGTCGGTATCATTTCCCACGTCCCGGAATTGCGGGAACGGATTGATACGCGCCTGGCTGTGCACAAGACCGACCGGGGCAGTACGGTATCTTTTGAATTATTGTAGGTCTCCATTGAAGAGCACCTAAAACCATATTATAATAAACAAGATTGTATATATACATAAAGGGGGAACTAATCATGCAATTTAGATTTCGTCATACCAATTTCAACGTTCTCGATTTAAAACGGAGTATGGCTTTCTATGAAGAAGCACTTGGTTTAAAAGAAGTACGGCGCATTGAAAATCCTGATTTTACGATCGTCTACATGGGCGACGGTGTATCTGATTTTCAGCTCGAATTAACGTGGCTCAAAGACCGGAAAGAACCGTATAACTTAGGGGAAAATGAATTTCACACGGCCTTTTCTGTAGCCGATATGAAAGCTGCCCACGAAAAGCACGATAAAATGGGCTGCGTCGTCTACGACAACCCGACTATGGGCATTTACTTCATCGTCGACCCAGATGGGTACTGGCTCGAAATCATTCCGGAAAAATAGGGGATACTATGGATAAAAAATACACACAGCGTACAGCCCGTCTTTTAGGGCAAGAAAAAGTATATGAACTGGCCCAGAAAACAGTCCTCATTTTTGGCATGGGCGGTGTGGGCTCCTTTGTGACCGAAGCCCTTTGCCGTGCCGGTGTAGGCAAGCTCATCCTCGTCGATAAAGACGTCTTCGATGAATCGAACGTCAACCGCCAGCTCGGCGCGACGACCTTGACTATTGGAAAATACAAAGTCGATGTCATGAAAGAACGGCTTCTGACGATTAATCCTGACCTTACCATTGAAACGCACTGCATGTTTTACTTGCCCGGTGGCGGACACGACGGTTTCATTGCCCAAAGCGGTGCAGACTACGTCGTCGATGCTATTGACACGACGAGTGCGAAAATCGGCATTATCGAAGAAGCTTATAAAGCACAGATTCCGGTCATTTCGTCCATGGGTGCAGGCAATAAGTTACATCCTGAACTCTTTACAGTGGACTATATTGAAAAGACGACCGTCGATCCCCTCGCCAAAATCTTACGGCGTGAACTGAAGAAACGGCGCATTCGCCGTGTGAAAGTCGTCTATTCTACAGAAGTACCGCATACACCACACGTCGACAGCGACGAAGTACGGCCCAGCCCGGGCAGTATTTCTTTCGTACCTGCTACGGCTGGTATGATTTTAGCCGGTGCCGTCGTCCGTGATTTACTCCATATAGACGAATAAAAAAATTTTTAGAACTTATGCACAGGAGCTGCTCCATGAAAAGAGTAGCTCCTATGTTGTCTTCGAGCCTTTTTGATAATACTTGATACCATCTCTATGGTGTAGATGGGGTTTGACACTCCCTACAAGATATAGTATCATATTCCATGTGATTACGAGACTAACTTGGTATATATAGTATGCTAAGTATCAAAAACATATCAATATATACTATATCATGTGGAGGTACGGAATATGCTGGAAGTAATTAAGAGAAATGGCGAAAAAGCCCCGTTTAACCGTGACAAAATTGTCGTTGCTATTGAAAAAGCCATGAATAGCAGCAGTGGCGTCTTTGAACCGGGTCAAGCTGACAAGATTGCAAAGGAAATCGAAGAATACGCCAGCTCCCTGCATAAAGATTTGACCATTTATGGTATTGAAGACCAAGTATACTATCGCTTGCTCAAATATAAAAACCCAGCAACAGCCCGAGCTTACGAAAACTACAAAGCCATTCAAACCTTTAAACGGCAGACCAACACGACCGATACGGATGTCTTTGGCTTATTAAATAATACGAACTTAGAAGTTTTAAATGAAAATTCCAATAAAAACGGCCACGTCGTATCCACACAGCGTGACCTCATTGCCGGCGAAGTATCGAAAGATATTGCACGCCGTAAATTGATTCCTGCTGACATCGTCCAGGCCCACGACAGCGGTGCTATCCATTTCCACGACATGGATTACATCATTCAGCCTATGTTTAACTGCTGTCTCATCAATTTGGAAGATATGCTCGCCAACGGCACAGTCATTAACGGCAAGAAAATCGATACACCGAAATCCTTCCAAGTCGCTTGCACTGTGACGACCCAGATTATTGCCCAAGTTGCGAGCGGTCAGTACGGCGGCCAGTCCATTAATGGCATTGACCGTATCCTGGCTCCGTACGTACGGAAATCCTTTGAAAAATACATGAAAGCTGTCGTCGAAGAACAGCGCGAAGTCTACGGTATTGAACCGGACATGGAAAAGGCCGAAGAAATCGCGTGGAAGCGGACGAAAAAAGAAATTAAAGACGGCATCCAGACCGTCCAGTACCAAATCAATACGCTCATGACGACGAACGGCCAAGCTCCGTTTGTAACGCTCTTCATGTATTTCCAGCCAGACTATAAATACGCTAAAGAAGCAGCTATGATTGATGAAGAATTGCTCCGTCAGCGTATTCAAGGCATTAAAAATGAAGCCAACGTGTACGTTACGCCGGCTTTCCCGAAATTAATCTACGTCCTCGATGAACACAATGTCCACGAAGACAGCCTGTACTACTACTTGACGAAACTCGCTGCGGAATGCACAGCAAAACGGATGTATCCTGATTACATTTCGGCTAAGAAAATGCGCGAAACCTACGAAGGCAACGTCTTCAGTCCTATGGGCTGCCGTTCCTTCTTGAGCCCGTGGAAAGACGAAAAGGGCAACTATAAATTCGATGGCCGTTTCAACATGGGTGTCGTGTCCTTGAATTTACCGCAAATCGGTATCTTAGCTAACGGCGACGAAGAAAAATTCTTCCAAATCCTCGATAAACGACTCGAACTTTGCAAAAAAGCCTTGCTCCTCCGCGTAGAACTGTTGAAGAAAATCACGTCTGACGTTTCGCCGATTCACTGGCAGTACGGTGCTATTGCGCGCCTCAAACCAGGCGAAACGATTGAAAAATTCATGTATGGCGGTTACGCAACCTTGTCCCTTGGTTACATTGGCATTTACGAAGCAACGCTCCTGACGAAGCATTGCTCCCATACATCGCCGGAAGGCAAGAAATTTGCCATGAAGATTATGGACTACTTCAACGACCATATTGCCAAATGGAAACGGGAAACAAATATCGGCTTTGCTCTCTACGGTACGCCGGCAGAAAACTTGACGAACCGGTTCTGCAAAATCGATAAAGCTCGTTTCGGTGAAATCAAAGACGTAACGGACAAAGGATACTACACGAATAGCTACCACGTCGACGTACGGGAACACATCAACGTCTTCGATAAATTCAACTTCGAAGCAGCCTTTGAAGATAAATCCACAGGCGGCTGCATTAGTTACGCTGAAATCCCGAACATGACCCACAACGTCGAAGCAGTCCTGACGATGGTGAAATACTTGTACGATGAAATTACGTACGCTGAATTTAACACCAAACTGGACTACTGCCACGTTTGCGGCTATAATGGAGAAATCGTCTTAAACGACCACAACGAATGGGAATGCCCGCGGTGCCACAATACGGACAAAACGAAACTTACGGTCATTCGCCGGACGTGCGGTTACTTAGGCGAAAATTTCTGGAATGAAGGGCGTACACAAGAAATCAAGAACCGTGTCCTTCATATTTAGGAGATGTAAGATGTGCGGTACGGACAAATCCGTCAATTTGATATAGCTAACGGCCCTGGCATTCGTGCTACGGTCTTCGTGACCGGGTGCAGCCGCGGCTGTTACAACTGTTTTAACCCGGAATACCAAAGCTTTTGTGCCGGGAAAGAATGGACAGAAAAGGAAACAAACCAGCTCTTAAGCTACTTAGGGCAGGCCACTAATAACGGTCTTACGTTCCTCGGTGGCGAGCCCATGGAAAATGCAGCTGATTTAGCGAAATTAGCAAAGCTCGTCAAAGAGAAGATGCCTAACAAATCCATTTGGGTTTATTCTGGGTTTACGTACGACGAAATCATCAAAGACCCAGTGAAAAAAGAATTACTCGACACGTGTAATGTCCTCGTCGATGGACCATTCGTCGATAAATTAAAAGACCCGGGACTCTATTTCCGCGGTTCGTCGAACCAACGGGTCATCGATATTAAGCAGAGTGAAGCCGCTCATCAGGTCGTCTTAGTATGGCCGGACGGACGGTAAAATTTGTCACGTTATTTCTTGCATTTAGACAATGACTGTGATATACTATCTTCGCATAGGTTTTGTAAGCTGATTAGAAAGAGGTGTGAAAGGTGAAGGAAGGTATTCATCCGAAATTTTATGACCACGCAACAGTAAAATGCGCATGTGGCAACACATTTGAAACTGGTTCAACAAAACCGGAATTGCGTGTTGAAATTTGCTCTCAATGCCATCCGTTCTTTACAGGCCAGCAACGTGCACAGCAGGCTCGTGGCCGTATTGAACAATTCAATAAACGTTACGGTAAAAAAGCTAAATAATTGCGGTACAAGTGGGCGGCAGAGCAGAAATGCTCTGCTCTATTTGTATGTAAATGAAGTCAGTCCAGAACGAGGTCCAGGCCTTTAGAGAAAGTGAGGGATGTGCTGTGAATAAACCGAAAACATATGTCGGCGGCCAAGCCGTCATCGAAGGGGTCATGATGCGAGGCCCTCAATATATTGCAACTGCTGTACGGACACCATCCGGTGAGATTACGATTCAAAAGGATACGATTCATTCCATTACGGAGAAATATCCTATTTTAAAAAAGCCTTTTCTGCGCGGCTCTGTAGCCTTAGTAGAATCGCTCATCTACGGCATGAAGAGCCTGTCTTATTCTGCTCAGGCTGCTGGTGAAGAAGAGGAACAACTGACGAGTACGCAAATGGCCATGACCATGGCCTTTTCCGTCGTCATGGCGATAGTCTTCTTTTTAGCTATTCCGACCTTTGGGGCGAAATTCATTCCCGGTGTAGCCGATGACCCGGTACGCCTCAATATCGTTGAAGGCGTCTTGCGCTTGCTTATCTTTTTGGCCTATATTTGGGGTATATCCCTGACCAAAGATATTCGCCGCGTCTTTGAATACCACGGTGCCGAACATAAGACGATTTGGGCCTATGAAAAGGGCCTGCCCTTGACTGTTGCTAATGTGCAGAAACAGATGCGCCTCCATCCGCGGTGCGGTACGAATTTCTTGCTCATCGTCATGGTCGTCTCGATTTTCGTCTTTGCCTTCTTAGGCTGGCCTAATTTGGTAGAACGGATTTTGTCGCGCGTCATTTTAATGCCCGTCGTTGCCGGTATTAGTTACGAAATCATCCGCCTTGCCGGGAGCGGCAAACATCCTATTGTCCGTGCCTTAGTACAGCCCGGCCTTTGGCTCCAATACCTGACGACTCGTGAACCCCACGCCGACCAAATCGAAGTGGCTATTCGCGCCTTAGAAGCGGCTAAACCGGCCGACGAAGGTGTCGACCAAGTCGTGGACGATGTCTATGAAACGGCACCGGCACCAGACCTAAAACACGTAGCAGTAGAACCGAAATAATTACACCCTTATACGACAAACCACGAAGGAGAGAATGACTGTGTTTATCGACAAAGTACAGGCAGTAGAAAATAAATTCATGGATTTAGAACAACGCATTAGTGACCCGTCGGTCATTGCCAAACAAGATGAATGGCAAAAACTGACGAAAGAACATGCGTCTCTCGCACCCATTGTAGAAACGTTCCGGAAATATAAAGATGTATCCCAGACCATTAAGGACAACAAAGAATTAATGGATGATTCCGATAGCGATGCCGAAATCATTGCCATGGCGAAAGAAGAAAATGCAGACCTAGTAAAACAGCAAGAAGAACTCGAAAATGACCTGCATATCCTCATGCTGCCGAAAGACCCGCGGGATGACAAGAACGTCATTATGGAAATCCGTGCCGGTGCAGGTGGTGACGAAGCAGCTCTCTTTGCAGGCGATTTGTTCCGTATGTACATGAAATATATTGAAAAACAGCCTGGCTGGAAAGCAACTATTCTGAGTTCTAATGAACCGGAATTAGGGGGCTTTAAAGAAGTCATTTTCTCTGTCGAAGGCAGCGGTGTCTTTGGTAAATTAAAATATGAATCGGGCGTCCATCGCGTCCAGCGCGTACCTGTCACCGAAGCAGGCGGCCGTATCCATACATCGACCGCAACAGTTGCCGTCCTCCCGGAAGCCGAAGACGTAGAAGTCAACCTGGACATGGACGATGTCCGCGTCGACTACTACCGTGCATCCGGTGCTGGTGGTCAGCACGTTAATAAGACGAGTTCTGCTGTCCGCATGACCCATATACCGACGGGTATCGTCGTCGAATGCCAGGACGAACGGTCGCAGCTCGAAAACAGAGCCAAAGCGGTCCGCGTCTTGAAAGCTCGTCTCCTCGACAAAGCCCAACAAGAAGCAGATGCGAAAGAAACAGAAGCGCGTCGCAGCCAGGTCGGTACAGGAGACCGTAGTGAACGTATTCGTACGTACAACTATCCTCAAGGCCGCGTGACGGATCACCGCATTAACTTGACCCTTTATAAACTCGACAATATTATGAATGGTGATATTGATGAATTTATTCAAGGCCTCGCCGAAGCACGGCGGTCGGAACTGATGAAAGAAGCCGAAGAAAATGCCTAAGATTTGGACGATTGGTGCTCTCCTGACGTGGACGCAGCAATTTTTTGCACAAAAAAGCGTAGACTCGCCGCGCTTAGATGCAGAAATTCTCCTCGCCCATGTGCTCCAAAAAGAACGGATTTATCTCTACGCCCACTATGATGAGCCCATGAATCCTAATGAGCTCGCAGCCTATCGGGAACTGGTCAAGAAGCGGGCAAATCGTCTCTCTGTAGCCCACATTCTCGGGATGAAAGCCTTTATGGGACTCGACTTTAAGGTAACGACAGATACGCTCGTGCCGCGGCCGGAAACGGAAATGCTCGTCGAAACAGTCGTCACTAAAGCTGGCGAAGATGCATCCATTTCTATTATCGACATCGGTACAGGTACAGGAGCGATTATTCTCAGTCTCTTGCATTACTTGCCTAAGGCAACAGGCACTGGTGTCGATATTTCCCCGAAAGCTCTTGCTGTTGCCAAAGAAAATGGCGAAACTTTAGGATTAACAGACCGCGTACAGTGGCTTGAAAGCGACCTCTTTGCGAGCGTCCCAGCAGGACCGTACGATTGGTTCGTTTCTAATCCGCCCTATTTAACAAAAGACGATATGGCTCATTTACAGCCTGAAGTCATTCATGACCCGGCACTGGCTCTCTATGGCGGTGACGATGGCCTTGACATCTATCGTAAGCTTGCCCAGCAAAGCCCGGCGTATGTCAAAATAGGGGGCTATTGTGCCGTTGAAATCGGTGCGGGACAAGACTCGGATGTGACGGCTATTTTCACACAACACGGAGCGTATGACTACGTCCAAACCATACAGGACTACAGCGGTATTGACCGAGTCCTCGTCTTTACACGAAAAGAGTAGATAATCATGAAAGACACGAAATTAATTCGTATAACTAATATGGAAGCGCAACACTACGTGCTGGAAGAAGCAGGCCGCATTATCCGTAATGGCGGCCTCGTCGTCTTTCCCACAGAAACCGTCTACGGTATCGGTGCTAACGGCCTCGATGCCGACGCATGCCGCAACATTTATACGGCTAAAGGACGGCCGAGTGATAATCCTTTGATTCTCACGGTCCCTGATGCGGATGCTGTCGGTCAGGCTGCAGCTGTCATTCCACCAGTAGCGAAGAAACTAATGGAAACGTTCTGGCCCGGCCCGTTGACCATCGTCTTGCCGCGCCAAAAACATGTCCCTGACGCAGCCACTGGCGGCCTTGATACAGTGGCTGTGCGCTGCCCGGACCATGCTGTAGCCAAAGCCTTTTTGCAATGTGCAGGCGTGCCCGTAGCCGGGCCAAGTGCGAATTTATCGACCCGGCCAAGCCCAACGACGGCTGACGAAGTCTATCACGACATGCAAGGCCGCGTCGACATGATTCTTGACGGCGGCCCCTGCCAAATCGGTGTGGAATCAACCATTGTTGAATGTAATGCCGACGACGAATTAACCATTCTTCGTCCCGGCGGCGTGACTATTGATATGCTCCGCGCCATCGTGCCCCACGTAGGCCTCGACACGACTCTCGTCACCGGTAAAGGAGTACCGAAAGCACCGGGCATGAAGTACCGCCATTACGCTCCGGCTGCGCCCATGATTGCTGTCGTTGGCTCTGTTGCGGCCGTGACGGCAAAAATCCAAGCACTCTATGACGAAGCAAGGGCCGACGGCAAGAAAGTGGGCTTCGTCGTCAGCGAAGAAGTAGGCCGTCATTTCCCAGGAGACAATACCTTCATTTGGGGGAAACACGGCGATAAGACGGCCTTGGCAAACCAGCTTTACAACGGCCTTTTATTCTTTGATAGTGATCCAGTGGACCTTATCCTTGCCGAAGGAACAGACGAAGACGGCCTCGGCATGGCGATTATGAACCGCATGAAAAAAGCCGCTGGCGGTCACGTCATCGTGTTGTAAAGTCCCATATAATACGTTATACTTAAGAGAGATAACTTGCCTTCCCAATGGGGAGGAGACGTACAGGAGGAGATACGAATGAAATTAGTATTAGGTGCCGACCACGGCGGATTTGACTTAAAAGAAAACATTAAAGAATATTTAAACGAAGAAGGAATCGAATTTACTGACTACGGTACACTCACAGGCGAACGGTGTGACTATCCGGAAGTGGCTAAAAAAGTTGCCACAGCTGTTGCAGACGGCACCTTCGATAAAGGCATCCTCATCTGTGGTACTGGTATCGGTATCGGCATTGCAGCTAATAAAGTACACGGCATTCGCGCCGCTCTTTGCACGAACGAATACATGGCCGAATACTGCCGTCGCCACAACGACGCGAATATTCTCACCATGGGCGGCCGTATTACAGGGCCGGGCCTTGCTCGTGAAATCGTCCGTATTTTCTTAAGCACCGACTTCGATGGTGGTCGTCATGCGAAACGCGTTGCCATGATTACGGAAATGGATAAATAATTTTTCTCCTAAGGAGGTATTACCATGAACGTACACGTAATGGACCACCCCCTCATTCAGCACAAAGTCACGTTGATGCGCAAAAAAGACACAGGGGCCAAAGATTTTCGTAATTTATTAGAAGAAATTACGATGCTCATGGGCTATGAAATTACCCGTGATTTGCCTCTTGCCGACGAACCTATCGAAACGCCTATTACGACGATGACAGGCAAGCGCATTAGCGGCAAGACTATCTGTATCGTGCCCATTCTCCGTGCCGGTCTCGGCATGGTCCAAGGGTTGCTCAATCTCTTGCCTACAGCAAAAGTAGGGCATATCGGCCTCTATCGGGACCCGGAAACGCTGAAGCCTGTAGAATACTACTGCAAGCTCCCAGACGTAACAGACCGAGACTTCATCGTCGTCGACCCGATGCTCGCTACTGGCGGTAGTTCGGCTGCAGCCTTGACGCTCCTCAAGGAAAAAGGCGTACAGCATATGAAACTCATGTGCCTCGTCGCTGCACCAGAAGGCGTTAAAGTCGTCAATGAAGAACACCCGGACGTACCCATTTACGTGGCGGCTCTGGACGCTCATCTCAATGACCATGGCTATATCGTGCCCGGCCTTGGCGATGCAGGCGACCGCATTTTTGGTACAAAATAATAAAATTGATACGTAATATAGAGAAGACAGCTTAGGCTGTCTTCTTTTTTTGCTCTAAAGTCACAGATATAATAAGGTTTACAAATAAAAAGTAAACTTTTTTTGTTAACCTATAAAAATGACGATAAACAGCGTAATTAAGCCATGGAAAAATCGTAATTTTTAAATAACGGTCCAAACGGATTGAGAAGAAGCGAAATGGGAAAGCCAGAGAACGACGGTTATTACGCAAGAAGACATTGCGAAAAAACAAGCTAAATCACTGGAAGACGTCATTT
>UQHB01000039.1 GCA_900540735.1 uncultured Megasphaera sp.
GGATTTGAAATGGAATCGTGGAGCAAGAGAAATTTGCTGATGGCTGGTCTGAATATTGATTTTGTACAGGAACATTTTATTACGTGTGCCAAAGCAGGCAAGATTTACGGTATTTCCTTCCAGAAAGGGGAACATGCCCAGAATCGTTTGCTCCATGTCGTTCGCGGTAAAGTGAAGGTTATTGCTATTGATTTCCGTAAAGATAGTCCGACGTACAAAAAGTGGTCGGCTTACACGTTGTCCGATTTTAATAAACAGCAAGTGTTGTTGCCGCGCGGTGTGGGCTACGGCTTTGTGACGCTCGAAGAAAATACGGCCTTACTGGAAAAGGTGGACCAATACGATGCGCCTATGGAAGTGACGAAAGTGCGCTGGGATGACCCGGATATGGGCATCGAATGGGGCGTAGAAGACCCGATTATTGCGGATGATTTCAAAGAAGGACAGTTCTTTAAAGATATTGAAGATTCCTTATAAAGAGGGTTACGGAATTGTCGTGAAATTGTAAATCCCTTGTCCTTGATTTTACTAGGCCTTCGCTTTATACTACGAGTAATAGTTGAGAACAGCTCTCAAAGTTTAGCGTGAAAGGAAGGGTATGTATGCAGAGAAAATTTCGGACTGTAGCGGCGTTATGTGCAGTTACGATGACGGCCTTAGGAGCTGGTGTCGTAGGTGCAGCAGATACGTTCAAGGCTACAGATAATCAATATAATGTGTCTAGTTATGAATTTAGTTCTGTTGCTTATAATAACGGCGACCCGGCACAGACATATCGTCATATTGTGACGAAACATAATGGTGTCGTCGATACAAATGTGATTACCGTCAATGGCGATATTCAGTGGGATAAAGATGACCAAGGCCATTACGTCAATGGGTACATGAATGGTGTGAAAGTCAAGGACGGTAACGTTACAGCAAACAATGTAGCTGCGAAGAATGTCCAGGCTTCGACGGCTAATGTTGGTAATTTGTATGCTAACCGTGTGTCTGGCGTACAGACTGATGAAAAGGATAAGTCGTCTGCTGTGAGTGTGGAATATTTGGAACAGAAAATAGCGGAATTACAGGCTGAAATTGATGCGTTGAAACATAAATAAAATATTTTCTGAGTGACTGTATACACAACAGGAAGACCTAACGTACGAAACGCAGGTGTCGCGTTGCGCCAATGACATTTCTTAACGGTATGTTAGCTTTTTTCTTTTCAGAGGTTGCGTATTCAGATAGAAAAAACGTGGTATTGCCTTTCGTACGTAATACCACGTTTTGGAGAATCGGGAGCGAAATATTATTTATTTTGCTGTTAAGGTCAAGTTAGAAATCATATCTGTTTTGGTTGCCGATTTGGGCATAATCGTAGGTTGGGAGGCAATGGTTGCTTTGCCGTCTTTGACGATGACTGTGCCTTTCCAGTTCAATTGATGTGTCCGTTTTTCTGTAGCCGACATGTAGATAGTGTATTCGCCGTCACGGACGGTTTGGCCTTTGAGGTTAGTTAAGTTCCAGAAGTATTGGACAGGACCACTCTTTGGTGTAGCACCGGCTGTAGCGTCTACGATTTGCTGGGACGTATGGTTCCGAATTTTACCAGCCCAAAGGGGAAGGGTGTCTAAGTCTTTTTTACCTTCTAAGGTTGTTGCAAATTTGGTGACGAATACTTGGTTAATGAGTTGGCCTCTATCGTTTTCTACCCATACAGCGAATTGGTCGCCTGTGTTCGGGTTTTCTGAAGCAAAGTCAAAAGAAAGGGTAACGTGCGGTGTTGTCGGTTCGCTTTGTGTTGCAGTTACAGCAGGTTGGGTCGTAGCAGCAGAGACAGCTTCTGGTTCTTGTGTGACAGAGAAGCCATAAATCGTAGTGGAAGCGACGAAAACAGTAAGGGCAGCGAAAATAATTCTGGGCATATTCATGTTCATAGTAGGTTCCTCCTGGTGAATGGACAATAGGGACGACTTCTAAATCTTACTTATTATTAATTAATAATTGTTATTTATTGATATTAATGATATATTACTATAGAGAGGTCTATATGTCAATAGGTAGTACACTATTTTTTTACGCATCTATAAAGATGTGCTTAGAAAAATAGTATATACTTTTTTGAGCTATTAGATTTTAGCATGAATAGAGAAAAAATCAATGCCTTAACAGAATAGAAAATCTAAATTTCCATAGCAAATTTTCATAGAATTTATTGCATTTACACAAAACATGTGTCGTGTATAACCATATGATACTAAAAATGATGCTGCAAAAGGACTAGAGACGTACGAAAGGCAGGATCCGCTTCGCGCCTATGACCTTTCTTAACGTCTCCAGTCCTCTTGTAGGTCTAACGTTTTCACATTTTAGCTATTGACTATTTGACTTTATGCTGTATTATATAAGTAGTGATTGGCACTCTATGGCGTAGAGTGCTAACGAACTCAGTATAAAGGAGATATTTCATTATGGCTAAAGAAACTTTTGAATTCCAAGCAGAAACGAAACAACTCTTAGACTTGATGGTTCACTCAATTTACACGAACCACGAAATCTTTTTACGTGAATTGATTTCTAACGCATCTGATGCGATTGATAAATTACATTATGAATCTTTGACGAACCGCGATTTACTCGAAGGGGATACGTCCTTTGAAATTCATTTGACCCCTGATGCAGACAAGAAGACCTTGACTATTTCCGATAACGGCATTGGCATGAATAAGGAAGATATTACAAGCGACCTCGGTACGATTGCTAAATCGGGTACGAAAGCGTTCTTAGAAAAATTGAAAGCTGCCAAAGAAGAAGGGGACACGAGTTCCGATAAAGACTTAATCGGCCAGTTCGGCGTTGGCTTCTATTCGGCTTTCATGGTAGCTGATAAAGTGAACGTCGTTACTCGTAAAGCCGGTGAAACACAGGCCTATAAATGGGAATCTACTGGCGATGGTACGTACAGCTTAGAAGAATGTGAAAAAACGAAACACGGCACGACTATTATTTTATCCTTAGGGAAAGATTTTGCTGGTAGCGATGCCGAAGAAGATTACACAGATAAGAGCGTCATCGAAGGGCTTGTCAAGAAATATTCTGACTATATTCGTTACCCCATTACGATGGATTTTACGACGAAAGAAAAACCAAAAGATGCAGACGGCAAAGAAATTGCTGATGCGCCAGAAGAAGAAAAGACAGAAACGCGCACATTAAACTCCATGCAGCCCTTGTGGACACGGAATAAATCGGATATTAAACCGGAAGAATACAAAGAATTCTTTAAACATCAATTCTACGAATGGGAAGACCCCATGGAAATCTTCCATAACCGCGTCGAAGGGAATGTCGATTACACGGCATTGCTCTTCATTCCTGGCAGCGCGCCTATGAACCTTTATTATTCCGATTATGAACCGGGCTTGCAGCTCTATTCGCGCCACGTCTTCATTATGGATAAATGCAAAGACCTCTTGCCGGACTACTTGCGGTTCGTCAAAGGCCTCGTTGATTCGCCTGATTTATCCCTCAATATTTCCCGTGAAATGTTGCAGCAGAGCCGTGAATTAAAACTCATTGGCCGTAACTTGGAAAAGAAAATCTTGTCGACGTTACAACGGAATCTCGAAAAAGACCGGGAAAAATACGAAAAATTCTGGGCTGAATACGGTAAATCTTTAAAAATCGGTCTGTACAGCGGCATGATGACTGGCGAAAACAATGTGGATAAATTGAAAGATTTGCTCCTCTTCGTTTCGTCTAAAGATGGCAAATTGACGACCATTAAAGAATATGTAAGCCGCATGAAAGATGACCAGACGAAGATTTACTACGCAACAGGGAAAGATAAAGTCGCTATTGACGGTTTGCCGCAAATGGAAATGCTCCGCGACCGCGATTTAGAAGTCTTGTATCTTACAGATCCAGTCGATGAATTTGCTGTCGAAGCAATTGGCACGTATGACGGCAAACAGTTCCATTCCATTAGCCGTGGCGATTTAGACCTCGATGACGAAGCCTTCAAAGAAGAAAAGAAGAAAAATGAAGACCTGGCTAAGAGTAACGAAGACCTCTTAAAAGACATTAAAGAAGTCCTTGGCAACAAAGTCGCTGACGTACGTGTGTCGAATCGCTTAAAGAGCGGTGCTGTCTGCCTTGTTGCTGATGTAGCTGGTCCGTCCCTCGCTATGGAACAGGCCTTTGCCGCTGCAGATAATCCTATGTTTAAAGCTCGCCGTATCCTCGAAATCAATCCGGAACATAAGCTCTTTACACAACTCCAGAAAGTCCATGAAGCAGGTAAAGATACGCCGGAATTCAAAGATTACAGCCAGATGCTCTATGACCAAGCGTTACTCCTCGAAGGCATGATGCCTGATGACCCTGTAGCCTTTGCCAATAAAGTTGCCCAATTAATGGCTAAATAAGATAGTTTAACGAAAGCCTCTTGTCACATAGCTGACGAGAGGCTTTTTTGTGTCTTGAGAAAGATTGCGTTTTATATTATCCTATACATAAGACAGAAAAAAGGGGTGATGTCTATGAAGATAGTCGTTACTATGGAAGTACAACCTAAGCACCAAACTATCCTGACGCAAGCAGCAGGACAAAACGATATTGTATTTACGCAAGAAGATATAACGAGTGAAGACGCAACGAAAGCCTTAGGCGAAGCCGATATTATTATTGGCAATATCCCAACGGACCTGGTTAAAACCTTGCCTAAGCTCAAATGGCTCCAGCTCAATAGTGCCGGATCCAACCAATACTGCGAACCAGGCGTGCTGCGTCCTGACGTAGCGTTGACCAATGCCACAGGGGCGTACGGCATTGCCATTGCTGAATATATGGTAGGCATTCTCTTAGAGATGATGAAAAAACTACCAGCTTATTATGATAACCAAAAACAGTCGCTTTGGCGCGATGAAGGCCCTGTGCCGTCCTTATATGGGGCAACAGTTCTCGTCGTTGGCTATGGTGATATTGGCAGCCGCTTTGGGACGCTGCTCAAGGCTTTTGGGGCACACGTCATTGGTATTCGCCGCCGTCATGGAGTCGTGCCGCCGGAATGCGATGCCATGGGTACGATGGAAGATTTTGCAACCTTTGCTAAAGATGCGGCCATTGTGGCGGCATCTTTGCCCGAAACAGCTGCAACTCATCATTACTTCGATGCCAGCCTCTTTCAGGCCATGAAACAGGGAACATACTTCCTCAACGTCGGCCGTGGTACGAGCGTTGTCCAAGAAGACTTACGGCAGGCTCTTGTCTCAGGTCATCTCGGCGGTGCTGCAATTGATGTGACGGACCCAGAACCGTTACCGTCAGACAGCCCCTTGTGGCAGACACCAAATCTGTACATTACGCCCCATGTTTCTGGAGGCTATCACGTGCAAACTACGCACGACCTCATCGTCGACATTGCAGCGCGTAATTTGCGCTATTTCTTAGCCAATGAACCACTAGAAAACATCGTCGATAGAACGACAGGGTATAAACAATAATACTGTGTCTATGCAAAAGAAGCAGGCTCTTAGGAGTCTGCTTCTTTTTTGCGGAGTATAGGGATTTCAGCTGTACCTTCGTCGCTGTACGTGGCGGTCCCGCTCGTGGCATTTATCCAGTCCGTTTGCCACCGCTGGACTTCGTCTGCCGGGATTTGCAACGTAAAGGTCACGGTATCTAAGAATTGCCGGTCTGTAATAGTCATGCCGTAGTCCAGTGCCGTTCGTTCCATCAGGCTCACGTAAGAGTAGGCCACAGTCGTCTTGATGATGCTAAAGGGCACGTAGTCGGCAATGGTCGCTGCGTCTAAGCCCAGGGCCACGGCGTGGCTGTAAGCGCGGATAAGGCCGCTTGCACCAAGTTTGATGCCGCCAAAATAGCGCGTTACAACGACGACCGTATTGGTGATATTGGCTTTTTTTAAGACGTCTAGCATGGGCCGTCCGGCTGTGCCTGAAGGCTCACCGTCGTCGCTTGATTTTTGCAGCTGCCCAGTCGGCCCAATTTGGTAGGCGTAACAGTTATGCCGTGCGTCCCAGTACTGCTTGCGTATGGCTTCGACAAAGGCGGCTGCTTCTGTATCCGTTGTGACTTGTTTTAACGATGCAATAAAGCGTGATTTTTTTATGGTATATTCGGCAGTACCTTCGCCGTACACCGAAGAAAAAAGAGGAGTCGTCATGGAAATCATCCTTTATGTAAGATAGTTACATCATACCGTATTTGCCATATTTTTACAAGAAACGAAAAAGGCCCCCATGTGCTGGGAGCCCTATTAGGCATTACATTTCGTCGATATTTAATAACTTGGCGATGGCATCTTGCTTTTCTTGGGGCAGCGAATGGATGGCCCGCAAGATGCGGTTGTCTTTTTCTGTGACTGATGTACAGAATGAACAGTCTTCACGCGATAATTCTGTACCTTTGCAATACATTCCCGGTCGTCCCACTAAAATGCAAATAGGAATCTGAAAAAAATCTGCCATTTTGAGGAGAACCGATATATCCGGTGAGTATAATCCTGTTTCCCAAGAGTATACTGCCTGTTTTGACATGCCGAAAAGGGCACCAAATTCTGTTTGAGTCAAGCCTTTTTTCTTACGGTAAAAGCGAATTTCTTGTCCTAAAGTCATGGTCACACTTCCTATTATGATACAAGCAAATCGTTATAACGCCTGTATCTATTATAATATGGATATAAATTCACGTCAATATATATCGGACTATCTTTTATGAATAAAAATAGCATAATATGTGTTAAATTGCATAAAAATAATTTTACTCTTTCTTTTACTTATATCTATACCTACGTAAACTCTTGCGTTATGCCATAAAGAAAACATTTACTAAGCGATTTAGACTGTCTTGGTCGGCTGTGCCCATCAATTCACGGGCTGAATGCATAGCCAAAATAGGAATGCCAATATCCATCGTCCGAATGGGGAGGTTTGCAGACAAGAGAGAGCCTATGGTCGAGCCGCCGGGCATATCAGCACGATTGACGAACTGCTGATACGGAATACTGTTATCCTGACAAAGTGTTTTGATGATGGCTACAGCATCGGCATCGCCAGCATAGGACTGGCTGCTGGCCGTCTTTAAGGCGACACCTTTGCCTAAGAGAGGCTTATTGGTCGGATCGCACTTTTCCGGTACATTCGGATGGAGGGCGTGAGCTACGTCGATGGAGAGCAAGAAGGCCGATGCCAGAGCCTCGTCATAGTCTTCGGCGGACTGGCCTAAAGCGCGGTACAGACGCTGTAAGATATGGGGCAAGACGAGGGAAGCTGCACCTTGTTTCGTCCGGCTGCCAACTTCTTCATTATCAAAGATAGCAATGACATTGATGCCCTCTGCTTCTTGGGCGGACACGAGGCCGTCGACGCAGGCAAAGACCGAGGTCTGGTTATCCAGGCGCGGCGACGAAATAAATTCATTATGAAGCCCCATCAAGCACCCTTCTTCGGTTGGATAGACGGTCAGTTCGTACGATAAGATATCATCTAAACTGCATTGGCACGTCGTCCCTAAGAGCTGCGGTAAAAAGGTCGTATACGACGTATCACCGGCCATAGTCATGAGAGGAAGCATGTCTTTCTGGGGATTGAGGGCTACGCCGTTATTGACGTGACGGTTCATATGGATAGCTAAACGCGGAATGGTCAAAATAGGCCGCCCAATATCGATAAAGCGCACATCCGGATGGAACGCATCTGCACCACGAAGCACGACTTTCCCAGCCATCGACAAAGGGCGGTCGAGCCATGATTCGCGAATCATGCCGCCGTAAAGTTCTGTATTTAATTTACCATACCCTTGTTCTTGTATGCCTGCATTGGGCTTGACTTTTAAGCACGGGAAATCTGTATGGGCTGCAGCAATGCGCAAATGGGTCGCTGCATGTTGGCCAATAGAAAAGGCAATTAACGTAGAATCAAAGATATTTACATAATAGCTTTGCCCCGGTGTGACCTGCCACGGCGTATGCAGGGATAATTCTGTAAAACCATGGGCCTTTAACAACGCTTTGGCTGTTAAGACGCAGTGAAAAGGCGACGGCGACGTATGGATGAATTGCAGTAATTGTTCTGGTGTTGCCATCATGAGACCTCCTTTTGTGGAATTGCCCTTATTATACCATACGTCCTTAAAATAGTCGTATAGGAACGCAAAATAGTAACACAAAATAGTAACACTATCATTCTCAATATCATGATATACTAAACATAAAGCCTATTAATATTCGACAAGGTAGGCACTCGTATGTCTGAAACAATATGTAATTTGATGTGACCTTTGCAGCAGACCTGATGAGTATGGAAGAATGTACGGAATTTTTGCGTCGTGTCCTACCGGGAAAAAAGGCGTTGCCGCAATTTACGAGTTGTTGCCTGTCGTGGTCATAACGCTGTGAAATAAGATAAGCCTATACAATGAAGAAAACCTCTTTAGTAAACAGACTAAAGAGGTTTTTTATATTATTTATATAAATCTTTTAATAAGAACATAATATATATCTATATTTTTAAATAGTAAAATTATATAAAATTTAGAAATGTCCTTGACAAGGAGATACGAATAGAGTACTCTATTCATTGTATTTATGTTGCTTAAAAGTATAATAATGCAACATGGTATAGTTGATGCATGAGCATAGGGGTATGGTCATGTAGAGGAGGATTAGTAATGAAACATACTGCTGTTGCGACCTACGAGGACGATACGCGTGGGTCCTTCCTAAAAGGCTTGGAACGAGTAGGGAATAAACTGCCGAATCCAGCCATTTTATTCTTAATATTCTTTATTGTCTTAGGGATTTTTTCCTTTATTTTTCACGTCATTGGTGTTAGTGCTATCAATCCGAAGACGAATGAATTGATTTACGTCAAAAGCCTGATTAGTGCCGAGGGCCTGGACTGGCTCTTGTCGAACTTAATCAAGAATTACATCAATTTCCCGCCGCTGGGCATGATTATTGTCTTGACCTTTGGCCTTGGCGTCGCATCGGAAACGAGATTATTACAGACCTTAATTCGTCATTCTATGTATAATATCCCGGCCCGGTACGTGACCTTTGCAGTCGTCATCATCAGTTTGATGAGCCATATTGCATCTGATGCAGCTATTGTCATTATGCCGCCGCTGGCTGCGATGCTCTTTTATTCCTTAGGCCGTCATCCACTCGTCGGTTTTGCGTGCTCCTTGGCTGCTATTTACTCCGGCTTTACGGCCAATCTCTTAATCGTCACGACAGACGTCTTGCTCTCTGGGATTACGACGCAGGCCATTCGCATCGTCGACCCGAACCTTACAGTGTCGCCTATTGATAACTGGTATTTTATGTCCTTCTCGGTTATTTACTTAGCCGTGTTGACGACAGTCATTACAGAAAAATTCATTGAACCGCGCATGGGTGTCTATGATCCGGCACATGCTCAAGGCAATTTGGAAATGGAAGACGTATCGCCAGAACAGAAAAAGGCCCTCCATCATACGGGTATTGCTGCACTCATTTACATTGCTGTCATTTTCTTACTGGCCTTCCCAGACAATGGCCTCTTGCGCAACCCGGCAACGCATTCGCTCTTAGGGTCGCCGCTTCTCCGTGGGGTCGTGCCGCTCTTGTGTGGCTTTTTGTTGACCATTGGCATTACGTACGGCGTGTCGTTGAAACGCATTAAGAATGCTGACGATTTAGTCGCTTGCATGACCGATGCGGTCAAAGGCTTGGCAGGCTTTCTCGTCATGGCCTTCTTTATTGCCCAATTCATTGCAGCCTTTGCGTGGACCAATATGGCTTCTATGATTGCCATGAAAGGAGCACTGTTCTTGCAAAACATCGGCATGACAGGTTTACCGGCACTCTTAGGGTTTATGCTCCTCAGTCAGTTCTTAGGTATCTTTACATCTAGCGGATCTGCCGTTTGGGCCTTGCTCTCGACGGTCTTCGTGCCGATGTTCATGCTCCTTGGCTATCATCCGGCCTTCATTCAGGTCGCTTTCCGTGCTGGTGACGGTGCCCTCAATACGGTCGCGCTCGTCAATCCGTTCTTGCCGCTCTTCCTTGCAATCGTTCGGAAATACAAGAAAAACAGCGGTATTGGCACGTATTTAGCTCTCATGATGCCGTACGCTGCAAGCTTTATGGTCATGTGGTACGTCCTCTTTATTTTCTGGTATCTCATGGGCTGGCCTGTAGGTCCTGGCATTCCGCAACGTTTATAACTTTATATTACGTACGTATAACCTGCTAAGTGTGATGCTTAGCAGGTTTTTACTATGCCCATGTAGAATTTACTAACAGATACATTTTTGTCCTAGTGAAGGAGGTTGTATTCATGCAGAATTTTGAATTTTACTCGCCGACGAAAGTCTATTTTGGTAAAGGCCAAGAAGAAAAAGTCGGGGCTATATTAAAAGAATGTGATGCAAAAAAGATTTTTGTCATGTATGGCGGCGGCAGTGCTAAACGGTCGGGTCTCTTAGACCGCGTTGAAGCATCGTTGACTGCAACCGGGCTAGAATACGTCGAATTTGGCGGAGTCCATGCCAATCCCTTGCTGTCTCATACGTACAAGGCCATCGAAAAGGCCCGGCAAGAAGGCATCGATTTTATCCTCGCTGTCGGTGGGGGCAGTGTCATTGACGAAGCCAAAGCGACAGGGTTAGGCCTTTGCTATGACGGAGACGTGTGGGATTTCTATGCGAAAAAAGCAACGCCTCAAGCTATGATTCCTGTCGGTTCTGTCTTGACGATTGCCGCAGCAGGTAGTGAAACGAGCCGCTCCAGCGTCATTACAAATGAACAGGGATGGCTTAAATTGGGCTATTCTAGCGATTTAATCCGGCCTATTTTTACGATTATGAATCCGGAACTCTTATACACGTTGCCGCCGTACCAAATGGCGTGTGGCTGCGTCGATATGATGAGGTTGTAGTGTGTTTTTTAGTACAATAAAATCATTAATTTTATTGTACATGGATGTTTTTACACTCTTCCTGGAGGTATATACTTCTATCTTTTCGAACATATTATGTAAAACTTTGTATTTTCGTTCAAATGTTAATGGGTGTTCCAGCTCTTGTGCCAATGCTTCATAGAAAACCATAGCTTTTTGTATCGTAGCCTCTATGTCTATCACATCTATCGTCTGTTTTTGATATTCTTGAATTTTTTGAGCTACTCGTTCGGTTTCCTGTTTTATGCTTTCCGCTAATTCATCAAATTCATTCTCGGTGAGTCGTTGTTTGATTAAATTAGATACTAATCTTTTCCGTTCGGACTTCAAGTCATTTTGCCGTTTTTGCAAAGCTTGTAGTTCTTTTTCTTTGCCCTTTTTCAGTGCATTGGGAGAATGAGTCTGGAGTTGTTTGCGAAGTTCCTTTTGTAAACTATCTTTATGAGTGAGTAGATGGACGGCATGGTTCCAAACCAGCCCTTCTATGTAAGCTGCATCTATTACTGAACTCTTAGTGCAGCGTTTTCTGTTTTCATAATATTCTGCTCGGGATACTGAACCTGCACAGCGATATGCCGGTGTCTGGTTATGTGATCTGGTAAAACCGCTATATGCTTGTCCGCAGTATCCACATCGTAATAGCCCATATCCTAAAAGGTAGGTCTTCCCAGTACGCTTATGTTGGCTTTTTCGTTTTTTCATGGCCTTTTGGGCATCTTCATATAGTTGGGGAGAGACAATAGGAGGGACTGAAATGGTGAACGGTTCATAATATTTTGAAAGACCGTTTACAATCATTTCTCCTTTATATTTAGGGTTCTTTAATATACGGTTTATGCTGCCGTATGTCCAATGCTGCTGATTGGGGGCTGGAATACCTAAAGAATCCAAATATACAGCCAAACGAACTTGTCCGTAATCTTCGTAGGCTGTTTTTTGAAAAATAAGCTGTACAACGCCGGCAGGAGTATAGGTGGTTCCCGGCAGAGTCGAGGTATCTAATACGAGACATTGATTTTTCTTCACAAATCCCCAAGGAGCTTTGGCTACAAGGTATTTTCCGTCATGATATTTTCGTTGCTTGCCATCATTTAGGCGCATTTTAATAGATTGTAATTCATTTTCGGCTAGTGCTAGCAGCATCGTAAAATATAGCTTACTGTTTGGATTCGTCGTGTCATAGTTTTCCGTAATGGAACGAATGCCTATGTTTAGTTGTTCCAACGTTTTGGCAATACGCAGGCCTTCAAAGGTGCTTCTGCCTAACCTGTCTGTACGATAAAAGAGAACAGCATCAAATAACCCTTTTTTGGCATCTTCCAGCAGCCTTCGGCCTTCCGGGCGTTCTTCCATAGGCAACGTGCCGCTTTGGGCTTCGTCGTAGTATTCCCCGACTATCGTAAGCTGATGAAGTTTGGCATACTCATGTAAGGCCCGTTTTTGCATTTCTATCGTATCTTCTTGTTTCTGCCGAATAGACGAAACGCGGCCATAGTTTACATATCTAATTTTTTTCATAGTGTATATGCTCCTTAAAGATGAAGGATTCTAAGGAATCACGTGAATCGTAATGTTGGCTGCTCGCGGCCAATCCCCATAGTTAGGGACAATTTTTAAGTAAGACGTTCCTACTCGTTTTCCTGTAATGTGTAACAGGGCTTCCGGTTACGAGATCTTTTTCATAGAATACCCTCCTGTGTAAAGAAAAGCGCAATTACAGAATTGCGCTTTTATCATGTGTAGGAATAATGCGTGACAGTATAGAAAATCAATGGGAACTAAACAGGTTTTTAATCTTTTTGACGCCGGACCAGATATTTTTAGCTATCGTCAGTTCCCCTAATTGTTTATTGAGATCCTGAACCATTTGAGTAAGGTCAGCATTCTGTTCACGTAAGCGTTTATTTTCTTCTTCTAACTGTTGCTGTTTCGTCTGGTGTGTAGATGGGATACTAGATTTCTTGGGTGTGCTGGTATTTCGTAGTGTAGCATAGAAATAATGGCCAAGATCTGCGGCTGCAGCTGTTGGTGTAACAGCTGCCAGCGTAGCAGCATCATTACAAAGCGGCTTATCGCCTTCATGTCCAATCGCGGTTACGACAGGAATCGGGTAGGCGGCAATTTCTTTCGCTAACTCAGCAGAAGAAAATTCTAATAGGTCATAGCGGCTGCCGCCACCACGAAGGATGACGAGAATATCAAATGTCTCTTCAGCACGCAGGGATTTCATTGTGGATATAATATTCGTTGCAGTAAGCGTAATACATCTAGGCGGGATAATGGTGAAGTATGCCTTATTGATGGTGGCCATGAAATCGCCAAGTCCTAAGGCTTTCGGGGCCGTAATAATGGCAATATTCTTTTTCTGGAGATGCCCGTCTTTTCCGCGTGTGCCATTGAGTTTAGAAATAAGGCTGCGGCTTTGGCAAGGGCTTCCGGCCTTTTCCCACAAAGAATGTTGTTGTTGTAAATACAGCTGATATTGGGATGGACCTGGTGCATCTTCGATAGCCGTAGCTAAAATTTGTATCGTGCCTTGGCGCGGGTAGAAGGAAACCGTGCCTGTGACGGTAATGCGATCATCAGCTTCTTTTTTCTGCAAAAGAGCTTGTTCTGATTCTGACAATTTTTGCTGTGGCACATAGACGGAAATCGTAGGTTTTCCGGTTTCTGTCTGCGTAAGGGTAAGGGCTGTATACGTATTACCGTGCTTATCCTTTCCTACATAGGTATTGATGATATCTCCCGTAAGGGTTACAGGGGATACGGGAGAAAAATTTTTAATGAGCTCATCATACAGGGATTGGATATCAGAAGGGACAGCAAAAAAAGAGGGAGGCAACGCTTTTTCAAATTTCGATATGTATTCCGGTGCAATAAGCTGTTTGATTTCGTCTATATTTTCGTGCGTAACTTTATCTAAATAAATCTTGCAAAGGTATTTACCTTTGTGTGATTTATCCGGCGGTGTTTCAATTACACCGGCCTTTTTTAGTGTATCGGATATGGTAAAGAAGTTAGATCGTTTTTGCACAGGTTGGGGTAATAAAATATCAGGTTTCTTACGGGAATTTTCTGTAGACATGCTCATACGAATGCATCTCCTTCAATAAGTTAATATGTACATCGCATCTCCTGATAGGTGCGTGCCTAGTCTCCGCCGGAAAATAATGATATGGAGACTATTTTATTATCTTTGACGCTAAACCCTAAGTAGATATTAGCACCATAGCTGTACGGATAATATACGGTACCGTCTTTTTGTTTCATGGCATAGGTGAGCCCATAAGCTTGACGCAGGTCATTGATATCCATGCCAACAGTAATATTTCCTGGGGCAGACCAACCATTGTTCTTTGTCGTAGTAATGGACATGATATGATTGCCGCGCGTTACGATTTCTAGCGAATCGCCATACCAATACGTGGTTTCGGTAATCGTGTTTCTATATACACTCGTAAAGGTACGGCTCGATTGTTTGGTAGGCGCACCATATATGGTGCGGATGTAGTCCATGCCGACATGTAAGGGCAGATTGCCAAGCGTCATATCCTTACTGGTTTGCAAGGGATGAGAGACAAAGGCATCATCCGTATCGGTTAGTGTCAGAGATACCACGGCATTATCTTTGACGCCGATATAAAAGCGGTAAAAACCGCGGCCATTCCCACGGGTGATAAATAGATTTTCAGTATAGACGTAGTAAGTCATCCCGTCTTTAGTGATGACCGCATTGGGTTTACCATATTTTTTAGTGACTTTAGATAGAGAATCGCCGACTTGAATACCGTTTAAAGTGGTAAAACCTGGTTCTGTTACGGTAATACGATGGATATATTGCCGTGATTCATCGCTGTAAATGGTTAAACCATAGGGATATGTCATGACTAAATTAGGGGATTTATATGTATCGGGATAAGTGACTCGTGTCGTAGTTAATGGATTTCCGACCGTGTTATCCAGGATTTTAGGGGAATCAAGGATTGTCAAACCGGCAAGCCGAAACGAATCTTCAGGCAGCGCTGTTTCTGCAAACACGCCGGACGTTAGACAAAAAGCTGCTAAGACGGTGATGCATACCTGTTTTAGTTTCATTGCATACTCCTCCTTTACATAACAATAGCTACTTCTTTTTATGATATTTCAACCAGTGCCGAAGCTTGGCAGATAAAAAGGGATTACTTTTTTTCTGTTATATCTCCAGTTTCGTGGTGTGAACGCAAGTATAGTAGTAAACTTTCTAGTTCTACAGCTTCCTCCGGAGAAAGGTGCTGAATAGCTGTTAACAACCGCTGTTGGGAAGGGGAAGAAATTGTGGCTGGGTTTGGGAAATTTAATGGTAGCGATACACCAAAATGCACCGATATCTTATGTAATGACTGATATCTGGGTATAGTACGGCCACATTCCCATGAAGATATGGTAGAACGAGAAACACCAAGTATAGAAGCCATTTGACGCTGCGTCAAGCGGTTTTGCTTTCGTAATGTGTGTAAATCATCAGCAATAGACATAAAGGCAAAAGAATTTATTTAGTATTAGTAGAACTTTTATGTTTTAAATTATTTTGTAAAAAACGTAAATAATCTTCTAACTGTTCTGCTATTTCAGGAGCTGTTTTAGGAATTTCTTCCATTAAACGATGTTGACTGGGAGTCAGTATTTGATACTTAACATTTGGCTCAAAACTTCCTGAAAGTAGTATTTGTACATCAATACCAAAATGCTGGGCTATTCTATTTAGATTTCCTGAGCGGGGTTCCTTTTTTCCCATTTCCCAAGCAGAAACTGAGCTTCCCGTTACTCCGGCTATAACAGCAAATTCTTTTTGTGATAGGCCTGCACGTGTTCGTAATGTTTTTATGGTATCTCCTATTGACATTCTTTTTCCACCTTTCTATATACTCAATATTTTATATGTTATACGCAGTTTTTTCAACCTAAACAACATTTTTTTTGATTTTATACTATTCTTTTTAACACTTTTTATATTGAAAAGAATTTAAAAGAATAGTATAATATTAGTAAGTGAGGTGAGGATATTGGAATGATGGTAAATTCTTATGAAGTAAAAATGTCTCTTGAAGAGGCTCGTCTTTTACGAAAGAAAAGACAAAAGGATATGGCTGAAATTTTATCAGTTAGTATTGGCACATACCGCAAATTGGAAAGAAACTCAGAACTCTTAACTATTGGGCAACTAAAAAAAATTACTAAGTTTTTGAATCTTCCCTATTATGCATTTAATTTTTTTTAGCTCTAAAATAAACTTTTAAAAACTTTTATAAAATAAAAGAACTTAAAAGAATTAAAAAAGACAAAAAAACTAAGAGGAACATATGAAAATTAACTGTAATATCAATGGAATGCATTTAACTGTAAGTAAAAGCACAATACGAAAATCATCGGATGGAGAATCCTTAGTGGGATATTCCTCATCAGGTGATATCGTCATCATCCAAATTTTGGATGATGGGTATAACATCGAAATCCAATCAGAAAAATTACCCCACTATGAGGAGGTGGATTAAATGATTAAGGGATTTAAAAAGTTTCCTGAAAATATGCGATTGACATATATTGAACGGGTCACATATACAGCAGATTTATTTAAAGATTCAGATGTGCCATATGTACAAGTCCGTCTATGTTATCAGCCTAAGCGGGGTAGGCGAAAAGGGCCGCTATATACCGAATGTATCCAGACGGTTGCTCCTAATATTTCAGAGGCAGAACGCCAAAGGGCTAAGGAAAATCTAGCTAAAATTATTTTGGAGATGTTTTTTGAAAGCTGTAAACCGACTACATCGGCAGTATAAAGGAGGCGCATGTATATGAAAAAAGTCGAAGTATTTTATATTACGCCGGAAGAAGCTGAGCAAGAAGGCTTGGAACTAATGACGGAGGAAGAAGCCGCTGCTTTATTAGGCGACGGCTGGGATGAAGCACCGGACGTGCCGGAAGACGAAGAGGAAGGAGGCGATACAGATGGATCCCAAACGACAAGCCGCACACCAGGAACTGGTAGATAAAGTTATCCAGCAAATCCAGGAAGGGAAACCATTTTTCTGGGATCCCGGCCATAACCAGAAAATTATCAACGGGTCTACGAACGTAGCCTATCGCGGTGGGAACATTGTACGTCTTTCTATTGCTGCCATGGAACGCGGTTATTCAGATCCACGCTGGGTCACGTACAAACAGGCTAAGGATAATGGCTGGCATGTGCGGAAAGACGAACACGGCGTAAAAATCGAAGTATACCAACAATATACAGGCAGTAAAAAGAAAAAAGAGGAAGAGGATGAAAAAGAAGACGTAAAATCCCCTTCTTTACGGATTGGCCAACGATACCGTGTTGCTACGCCAACCGTGTTTAATGCCGAACAAGTGGAAGGTATGCCACCGTTGCCGGAGCTTTCTAAAGAACACAGGGAACAGCTAGAAAAAGAACGTGTTGAAGCCATTGAAACCATTATTGCCCATTCAGAGGCGCCGGTTCATTACGACCAATTAGTCCGCAATTATTATTCACCGAGTGAAGATGCCATCCATGTCATGCAGAAGGAAAAATTCCATCATGCAGACCGTTTTTATAGCACTGTATTGCACGAAATAGGGCATACTACTGGGCATGAATCACGGCTGGATCGGGATATGACTGGCTCTTTTGGTACGGAATCGTATGCTAAAGAAGAACTGCGTGCAGAACTTACGTCCATGTTTTTGAATCAAGAGTTCAATATGCAGTTTGATAAAGACCACTTTAAAGAACATGCGGCATATCTCCAAAGCTGGGCAAAAGTATTAAAGGATGACCCGGAAGAGTTGTTCCGTGCGGCTGCCGATGCTGAAAAAGCAGCGGATTATATCCGGACGAATATGTTAGAAAAATACCTGACTAAGGATAAAGCACAGGAAAAAAGCGCGGAGCATACGGTCACGCTTTCGCAGCTGGAAAACATGGACCAAAAGGAGCTGAATCGGTATGGGGAACAACTAAAAGCACGCCGGGATTGGGAAATTTGGCAGGCAACGGATAAGATGCCTCCTGAAATTGCGCGGGAATATACCAACCGATTACAAGAAGAGGATTGGCTTTCACAGCGTAATAGTGCTGGTGCTATATGGGAAAAAGCAGTGCTGCCGCTAGAAGTAGATAGTAATAATAGCAAAGCAACTGATGTCAAAAATCAGATTTCTAAAGCAGGTTGGCTGTTACAAGCACAAAAAAATCAGCAACGTATGGCAGATTTGAAAGAAGCTTATCCCATCCGCCCGGGTGAGCTATATGTAGAAATCCGGTATTCAGAAGAATTGCCCGGTGAAAATAAAGAAAAGCCGTATGATTGGGATAAACCGGTGCAACTAAGTATCGCAGCAGCAGAACACTTATTTAAAGAAGCAGATGCAAAGCGGTATTTATCGAATACGTTGAGTGGATATGAGCATACTTATGGAAAGACTGATTTTTATATCAAAGACCCGAACATGCAATGCGATGAGATAACTAAACCATATGAAGACCGCTATGATTTGGGCTGTTTAAACGGGGGGCTGGTGCAGCATGTGCTATCTCAACGGACTAAGATAGGCCCTAAGCTGGAACAGACATACAAGGAGCAAGAAAAAGAGTTTGGTAAATATGTTATCAAAGAAAAACCAAAAGAATTTAATACTTACCCGCAGATTGGGATAAAGGAAGCCTTTGTTCTCGCCAATCAGGACCGCCCCGTAAAGCCGCATAATCCGACGATTACAATGCAATACGGCAATGGTAAACCTGAAGCATATACCTTAGATTTAGAAGCCGGGTATAAAGCTATGCGGTACTTAAAAAATAGGCAGGATGTATGGAATGCTATGGCAGGATTTAGGGATGGGGGACGCAAGGAAAACGTTGATATAGCATACACTATCCAAAAGGATGGGGAATTGATGTATAAAGGGCAGTATAGCCTGGGAAAAGAAAAAGACTCGTTTAAAATGCATGTGTATTTAAAGAGTGAGATTGGACACGCCCTTCAAAAGGATAAAGTCGTGGGAAAAACACCGGAGGAACGACCGCGGCATAATATTTCGCGGACGATTGAGTTGAAGCCTAAAAAACGCCGTAAAGTCGTTTCCCGAAGAAAGACGACGGCGACGAAAGACCGGGGAAGGTAGTGGAATTTCCTGTGAAAGGAGCTGAATGTATATGGAGCATTCGATACAGGATACGTTATGGAAGAAACAACATAACCGGAAAGAAAACCTGACAGAATTCATGACGATGGATGATAGTGATGATCCGGAAATCCTAGAAGCAACAGGGATGACCAAAAAAGAAAAAGAGTTCTTGCAGTCTGAGCTTAAATTCCTGCGCTACTGTGATGATAACCTCACGGATGCCATCGAAAGCGGGGACGAATACCAGACCAAAAAATGGGCAGAGCAATACAATTCCTGCAAAGGCCTCATTTCTTTGTATATGCGGCGGCACAATATTAAGTACCGCATGACAAAAGATAAGGATATCGTAAAAGACGTTGCCCATGCCAAAGTACATAAAGAAAAAAAAGAGCAGGATGTACCGCACGAAAAGAAAAAACGAATAGTTGTAAAACATCGTTCTAATGAACGGGGCCGTTCATTAGAACGGACTAAAAAATACTAAGGAGGGATGTATGTATGATACCGGAAGAGATAAGGGAGTATGCCCAATGGATTGTCTGGAAATACATGCCGAATGAAAAAGGGAAATTAACCAAAGTCCCTTTTTCTCCTCATACCGGGGAAATGGCCAGTGTACAAAGGCCTTTGACCTGGGGCACATATGAGGAAGCCTGCCGGGTCGCCTATAGGTACGACGGACTGGGATTTATGTTTACTGCACAGGATCCATTTATTGGCATCGATATAGACCATTGCATCCATGATACTGTAATGACCGTAGAGGCAAAGAGGATGATGAAGCAGATTGGGTCTTATACGGAAACCAGCCCTTCCGGTAATGGCATTCATATTATTGGCAAAGGAAAACTGCACCGCGGGCACCGGGGCTTCCGCCGTGGGAATATTGAACTATATGCGGACGCACGGTTCTTCACGGTAACAGGGGCAATGCTGTTAGATGTCCCGATTGCAGATATCTAACTTATTGTGGATTACATGGAAGATACATTTACCGGGACGTATATGGATACAGATGAGGATATAGCGGTTCCTACTGAGCCTGGCGATACAACACTGACCAAGGAAGATAAAACACTCCTAAAAGCGTTGTTTGCGCAGAAAAATGGCAGTCTTTTAAAGGAACTGTGGGAAGGGAAACATGCACGCAGCGGAAATGCATCTGAAGATGATTTATTCTTCTGCTGGCAGGTCAATTATCGCAATAACAATGATTTGGTGCAGACGGATCGTATCTTTCGGAATAGCAAACGTATGCGGAAGAAATGGGACACACGACATTATGCTGATGGGTCAACGTATGGACAGCATACGTTGAAGGTAAGTCTTAACAAAGGCTGCAAAGCCGGAAAGGGATGAAAGTAATGGGATTACGTATGAAAAGCCAAAACCAGAATGTCAATACATGTGTTTGGATGCGCAGCGATTTTCATCAACGGCCAGAGATTAAGTATTTAAGACGTCAAGCCAATGGGGTAGCGTTAGTTGTTTTGTATCAATGGATTGTTGAAGAATCCTTAGCTTATGAAGAAGGGATTCTGCCTTCGGATATATTTTATAGAAAAACGGAGGACAATCAATTTCAAGTATTTGGCAAAGATCTTATTGAAAAAGGGTTAGTATTACTTTCTAAATTAGAACTCATTGAAATTTATCGGGATGGAAGAATCTATGTACCAAATCAGCCCTTTATCTTTCGGGGAAATGATAAGGATAATCCCAATAAAAGGAGACGGTACAATGAGTAAAAGTAATCGATTATATTTTTTTAAAGTCTTTAAAAACTTTTATCGTACACCAGAACACAAGTATCTCAGAAGACAAGAAAATGGTGTTAGTTATGTATATTTATATAACATTATGCTGGATTTAGGACTAGAAACAGAAGGTAAGTTACAAATGCATGTAGGAAAAGAAGTCATACCACTGACAGATAAAGATATTGCTAAAGAAGCTGAATTATCCATTGATACGGTACAAATGGGAATCCTGCATCTTTATAAAGCAGGGCTGGTCGAACAATTAGTAGATGGTACATTTTATATGACTAAGTTTGAAAATATAGTTGGAAGTGAAACCGATTCAGCGCAAAGAATGCGCAAAAAAAGAAAGAGCTTTAATGAATCTGCAAGATATAGAATTAAAAAAGATGCTCAGCAAAAGCAAAATACTAATAGACTTTTACCTCCATAAAAGTGGTACTAAGTTTTGAATATTGTGAAAAAATGGTGGTACTGGAATTTAAAAATAATTTTGAAAACTAACGAGAATGGCATGGTTAAGCGAAAAAATATATAGTTGGCAAAAACTCAGGGTAGTGAGTGGCAAAAACTCAGCAAAATTTTAGCAAAAAAACAGGTATTTTTCATCTTTAAATTTTTAAGTAACATAGCAAAAAAAGCTGCTCAGTACCACTGATTTTTGATGTAAAAATGGCTTAACCATGCCATTGAAGGTGGCATCACATTGTGCGCCAAATGTGACGCGTACCATTTCTAAAAGAACGCTTCTTATTGGCAAAACATTGGCAAAAAAACGGCAAAAAAAGTAGTACTATAGCTCCAAAAAGTTGGCAAAAAAGCATATCCAGTACCACTACTTTTTGATATAAAAATGGCTTAACCACGCCGTTAAAGGTAGCGTCACATTGTGCGCCAAATGTGACGCGTACCAGCGCACAATGTGACGCTAGATATTTAGAGTATAGAGTATATGCACAGTAAGATACTCTGTCAGACCAAAAAGAAGTAAGGAGGGAAAGAAACTTAATTCTTAAAGCTTAAAAAGAAAACATAAAAATTAAGACACATTGTGGATAACTGAAAAGAAAAGGAATCAGGCTTATATAGACTGATTCCAACGTAGTTATTTTGGAAAGGATGAATCCGTATGATAAACACGATTGAAGTGATTGGAAATATTGGCAAGATGGAGGACTTAGAATGCACGAAAACAGGCATTTCCATGCTGAAATTTAGTGTGTGTGAAAATGTTCGTTTTAAAAAAGGTGAAAACGAGTGGGAAACACTGCCGCAATGGCATTACATCGTCGCTTGGAGAGACTTAGCGGAAAATGCAGAAAATGTCTTAAAACCGGGCATGCTGGTGTTTATTCGTGGCAATCAACGTCTTTCTACCTACGAAGATAAAAACGGCGTTACAAGGGAAACTAGAACGATTTACCCAGAGATTATCGCACCAGTAATACCTGCGTGGAAGAAAAAAGATAAACAAGCTACATCATTTGACGATATGGGGCAAGAATTTACAGAAGATATTCCGTTTTAGTCAAGGAGGAGATTGAGTATGGCAGAATTACAGTGGAATGAAGAAAAAATATTCCAAGAAATCAAGGATTTTGTAGTTAATCATGAACAGCAGTTTAAACAATACCCGGGTATTGCCATTTCTAAAGAAGGGAGCATTAAATATTTTAGAACTACCAAACCGTTGAATGTGGCGGAACGAACGGATTTAAATACGGTGTTGGATAATTTTGAAACACCGTATAATTATAAACTTTTATCTTCTGACTACATCGTAAAATCTTCTGCTGAACCCTTTAAAGCAGATGACATTAAAAACGGATTAGCTATGATTAATCGAATAGCATCAGAAGAAAATATCGAAAAAGTAGTTCAGGAAAATATGGAGGGATTGGCATTTCAAAAAAGACGGAATTTGGAAACTAAAATGATACGGTTTGCCTTAGCGACCGGTGCTAAAGTCATTACGAAGGACACGCACACTATTCAAGGGAAAGATGGGAAAGCGTTATTTTATCAGAAAGCTAGATATTTAACGTTTGCTTCCCCTCAACAGGAAAAACAGGTACGGGAACTATATCAAAACGTAACAGAAAAAACAAAAGAATGGGTGCGGGTATTTAACGTAAATGAACTGACACTTAGTCAGCAAAATCCAATCGGCACAGCGTATGTACCTAATCTTGGGGAACAAAAAGAAGCGATTGCTAAAGAAGCAGAGAAATTAACGCTAAATCGTATGCAAGATGTTGCCTTTAGTTACGAAGAAGGTGTTCCACTGAAAGATAATCGCCCTATCAATGCTGTTACCATCAAGGATACGTATAATTATGGGGTAAATTGTGTTTCAAATTTTCCAAGTGAGCCGGATAAACAAAAGGAATATGTACAAGCGTTAGATGTTGCGAATACCTATGTCGAAACTGAAATTCATAAGGTGATGCAACAACAACGTGCTAGGGATAATACGAGCCTTCATCAGTCTCCTCTAAAACAGGAAGCGCAGCGAATCAAGAAAGCGATTATACGCCGGAAACCGGCAAATGACCGTAATAGAGGGCGATAACATGGCCGATTTACTATATATCCTGTTTACGCTTACGGTATTAGTGCTGTTAATAGCTGCCATTTGGTGGTGTGATACCTTTTTGCGGAAAAAGTAATAGAACTGAAGTGAGACGAGGTGATAAAACATGAAAATGGATAGAGAGAAATTTTTAGAAAAAGCGATAGCTGCTGGAAAAATTAGTGTTCCAGGGGAATCTGTGATGATTGACGGCAAACGGTGCCAAAAAGGAAAGACAGAAACGGTAGTACGACGAAAAAAAATATATGAATTTCAGCGATATTACCGGGAAGACGGGGATATAGAGTCGCTCCGGGAAGCGTATCGGGAACTTATGAATTATATCGCAAAACGGGATCATATGCCCTATAAGTTCTATTAGGATGGGAGGTGTGCCAGATGAATATTACCTTGGATATGGAATATTTTGCCGCCGATTTTGCAGACCAATTACAGCAACAAGGTGTAGAGATAGGTGATTTTCCTGTCATATGGTATCAGAATTACCGCAATTACATCATGATTTTAAGTATAGAGGGGCTAGTGACAGAAAAAGAGAATGAGCGAATTTTAGAACGGTTAAAAAAACTCATGCTCAAAAAGCTGCAACAATGCCAAAAAAAGGCTGCGCAAGATACCGTACAGGATGTGATAGTATGACCAAAATCAAAAAAGAGGCTTTTTTACAGCTTTGCCGGAAAGTAAATGTCAATGTGCCGGAAGAAACCTTGCGGCTGGCCGTGGATGTGGCGTATCGGCAGATTAGCCATGGCCGCTGGCAATATGGCAACCCGGCGTCGGTTTTTATGCGGGACCGGTTGCCCTGTATCCGCTATCAGGAAGGTACTTGGTGGCATTATGACGTGGTCAAAGGACTATGGTTTTAAGGAGGTAATACGTATGCATACAAACGTAAAAGATGCTAATGGTTGGATTTCTGTGGATAAAAAGCTGCCGGAACGGATGGTGCAGGATGGAATGTTCTCCAAATCATCCCAAAAGGTGCTGATATATGTCACGTGGTACAGTGAGACAGATGAGGAAGATATCCGGCACCTGATTTCGACAGGTATCTGCTATGAAACGGCAGATGGGCGTATTTCATGGGAAGATAATGAAAACGTGAATGGGGATTACGAAGAAGTTACCCATTGGCAGCCACTTCCGGAGCCTCCTTTGGAGAGATGACAGATGACGGAAAAGGAAATACAGTGCGTTATTGGGCATGGCATGGGACTGGCTAATATCGTTATTCCGAATACCTTACTAGTCGCACCGGGTGGAATGTATGAGGCAGATTTGTTGTACATTACAAAGAATAATTACTTGTATGAAATTGAAATCAAAGTAACCTATCAGGATTTTTGGAATGATTTCAAAAAAAGATTGTATCATTCATCCCCTAAGGTACGAGGCCTCTATTATGCCATGCCTGAAGAACTCTATATGCAGCATACGGATATCCTAGCCCATATAGAGCAAATCAGGCCTCATCCTGGACTTATACTTTGTCATGCAAAAGGATACAGCATACAAAAACGGTGCCAGGTACGCAGGAATGTGTCATCGCTTTCACGACAAGAGAAAGATAACTTTATGAGGCTTGGATGTATGGCTTGGTGGAGCAGGGACTATGCCCGGTATAGGCATACGTTACAGAAGGAGATGTAAAAGAATGGAATATATCATTAACCCTTGGTGGTTTTATCTGATTGATATGATTGCTAAAGCTAACACTTTCTTCTTGGTGACTACCATTATTGCAGGTGTAATAACGATGAGATTTTTTGCTTGGAGCATAAATGAAAAAGATACCGACAAGGACATTGGGGAAGGAAAAACTTGGGAGAATGAGGCTGAATTTTATCAGGATAAAAAGAAATCACGGAAAAAGCATGGAGGTGTTTGTTTATATTTGATGAATTGCAACTTTTAGTGCGACACTCGTAATTCATGTACAAGTACCTCAAA
>UQHB01000040.1 GCA_900540735.1 uncultured Megasphaera sp.
TTTTCGCAACTAACGCTAGTTTTTCTGCTGCCGTCCATACTTTGTTTTGCGCCTTATGGCGCAGGGCTTCCGGACCTTGCGCTTCTTCTCTCTTTGCCCATCGGCGAATCATGTCTCGAAAATGTTGGGGCTGTACTCCTTTTGGTGTCAAAGGCCAACTGCCTTGGCGATACAATGTTACGCACTGTCTTTTGTATTCATAGCTATATTTCATGAAAATACCCCCTTCACTGGGTTGTCCAGTAAAGGGGGTACGCATCAGATATACTATATTACGTAAGGAGTTTATATTAGAAAAGAGATGATACATATGGGATATAATAGTTCTATCCTCAAAAGCTTAGCCCTTTTAGACTGCTTCCAATCAGACAAAGAAGAATATGGCATTAGTGACTTTGGCTTGAAAGCAGGATTGCCGGAAAGTACTGTACAGCGGTTGGTCAATTCCTTGGAATTTGCAGGCCTTTTATATCAAAACCAGACGAATAAAAAATATCGCCTATCTTTGCGAGCCTTGCGGCCTTTAGCGTCACAGAATGCAGCACCGCAATGGCTGGAAGCTGCAGAAAAACGAATTGCAACTCTTTCGGAAAGCTTCCCATATGTTGCTGCCAAAAGTGGCGGCGGTAGTTTTGTCATTATTTTCGCTATTATTACGTGTGTTATTGCCATTCCGGCAGGCTTGAGGGAACTAGCTTTTGCACGCAAAATGAAAGCAGGGCCTATTGTCTCGTTTCAACGGATTTTAGCTGATAAAGGGCCCATTAAGCATGTGGGCTGGATTTTTCCCTTTATTCCGCTCGGCGTCAATATGTATTACTTAGTCGTCGTCTCTTGGACTTTAGTCTATACTATTTATTCAATTACGAGTGGCGATGCGATTATGGCCGACCCAGTAACGTTTTTTCACGACTTTGAAAGTAACAAATTAGGGATTTTTGCGTGGACCTTGGCAATCGTTTGTGCTGTATCATTTATTTACTTAAAAGGGATTCAAGGAGGGATTGAATGGTTTTGCAAGTTTTGTATTCCCTTGCATTACATCATCCTCTTTTCCTTAGTGGCCATTGTCTTAATGCTTCCAGGTGTAGAAAAAGGACTGGCTGTCTTTGTCAAGCCTGAGTGGAACTCTTTTTGGGACCCTTCTATTTGGGCGCGCGCTGCTGGGATGGCCCTCTTTGCCGTCGGGATTGGGCCGGCCTTCTTAATGTCGTATGGCTCGCACCTACCGGAAAATTCTGATATTACGATGGATTTCTTCACCGTTGCTATGTGGAATTTATTTGGCTGTATTTTATCGGGGCTCGTCGTGATTCCGGCAGTCGTTGCCTTTGGCTTGGATTTACAGTCTGGCCCGGATTTGACGTACATTACACTGCCCTTTATTTTTGCTAAATTGCCCTTTTCTAATCTCATTGCTTTTGCCTTCTTCTTTGCCATGATGTTAGGCGGATTATCTGCAGGCGTAGCGAATTTAGAAAATTCTGTTGTTACTTTTAGCGATGCCTTAGGGTGGAGCCGCAAAAAGACGATTATCGTCGTAGCTACAGCAACGGCCTTAGGGAGTATTCCTTGTATTTGGAGCAGTGCATTCCTTGAAAAATTTGATTTTCTCATCGGTGACATTGGCTATACGCTGACGGCGTTATTGATGGCTGGTATTTTAGCGTGGTATGTAGGGGCCAAAAAGATTCGTATCGAATGGCTCATGTCGGGGAGCAGCATTCACTTAGGCAGGGCTTTTGATGTGATTTATAAGTGGATTGTGGTGCCCTTACTATTATTTTTATGTCCCAGTAGCAACATTTATGGTATACTATACATACATACTATGATGCTTTTATGTAAGGAGAAATTATGATGAGTTTTTTAGACTTAGCAACAAAACGGTATTCGTGCAAAAAATTTAATGGACAACAAGTAACGAAAGAACAGTTGGATGCGATTTTAAAAGCAGGGCAGGCTGCACCGACAGCAAAAAACAATCAGCCCCAACATATTTACGTCGTCCAAAGCGAAGCTGGCTTTGCCCATATTGATCAGGCTACGCCATGCCGTTACGGCGCGCAGACAGTTTTAGTCGTGGCCTATGATAAAACCAATGTCTTTACCTATCCAGGCGGAGCAAAAACATCTGGTGCTGAAGATGCAGCCATTGTAGCGACACACATGATGCTTGCTGCGGCCGATATTGGTGTTGATACGTGCTGGATTAACTTCTTTGACCCGGCAAAATTGGCTGCTGCATTGCAGCTTCCGGAACAAGAAGAAATTGTCATGCTCTTAGACGTAGGCTTTGCTGCACCAGAAGGTAAACCGCTGCCCAATCATTTCAGCCGCAAAGACTTGAGCGAAACAGTAACCTATTTATAAGGAGCGTGACGACGTGACATATCGCATAGAAAAAGACTCGTTAGGCGAAGTAAAGGTACCGGCTGATAAATTATGGGGTGCCCAGACGCAGCGCAGTTTGGAAAATTTCCGTATTGGTACAGAAAAAATTCCACCAGAAATGGTGTCTATCTTTGGGTATATTAAAAAAGCTGCGGCCCTTACGAATCAAGAATTAGGTGTACTCGATAGCGAACGGGCGCATGCTATCGTCCGTGCTTGTGACGATATTTTAGCTGGCAAATTAGACGGCAATTTCCCACTTTCCGTCTGGATGACCGGCAGTGGCACGCAGTTTAACATGAATATGAACGAAGTCATTGCCCATCGGGCCATGGATATTTTACAGGCCGAAGGAAAAGACCTTGCCGTTCATCCTAATGACCATGTCAATCGCTCCCAAAGCTCGAATGATACGTTCCCGACAGCTCTCTATGTAGTGACGAAGCTCTTGCTGACACAGCAATTATTCCCGGCACTGACGGCATTACAACAGGCTATTCAAGAAAAGTCTGCAGCGTACTATGAAATCGTTAAAATTGGCCGGACCCATCTCCAAGATGCTACGCCTATTACGCTGGGCCAAGAAATGAGCGGCTGGTCTCGATCTCTTGAACGAGACGGTGAAATGCTCCGTGCAAGCATGTCGTATCTCTCCGATTTAGCCATGGGCGGGACTGCTGTAGGCACAGGGATTAATTGTCCTCGTGGCTTTGACACCCAATTTGCCCGTACCTTAAGTATCTTGACGGGAACGGAATTTAAGACAGCCCCGAACAAATTCCAGGCTCTTACGAGCAAAGCTGAACTGATGACCGTCCACGGTGTGCTCAAAGCCTTAGCCGCGGACTTGATGAAAATCGCTAACGACGTGCGCTGGCTCGCTTCTGGCCCTCGCTGCGGTATTGGCGAAATCACGATTCCGGCAAATGAACCGGGCAGCTCCATTATGCCGTCTAAAGTCAACCCAACGCAGTGCGAAGCCTTGACCATGGTGGCTGCACAAGTCATGGGGAACGACACGACCATCGGCATTGCTGCGAGCCAAGGCAATTTCCAGCTCAATGTGTATATGCCGGTTATGGCGTATAATATGATTCAGTCCATTCGCATTCTAGCCGATGGAATGGATTCGTTTCGCAACCATTGCGTCGTTGGCATTACACCTAATTACGATAAAATCCAAGAAAATGTAGAAAAATCCCTTATCCTCGTCACGGCCTTAGTCCCTGTCATTGGCTATGATAAAGCTTGCACCATTGCCAAACGAGCTACTGCAGAAGGGAAAACACTGCGTGAAGTCGCCTTAGAAACGGGTTGGCTCACGGGAGAAGACTTTGATAAAGCCATGAATTTGCAGAAAATGGTAGGGCTCCAGTAGATGACCTATAGTACACAACATCCTGTGCGCTATGCCTTGCGCACAGCCTTTCCGTATACGCTGCCTATTTTTGCAGGCTTTTGGTTCATTGGCTTAGCCTATGGTATGTACATGCATGTCTCTGGCTTTAGCGTGTGGTATACCTTGGCTATGAGCATGACTATCTTTGCAGGGAGTTTAGAATTTATTGCCGTATCTATGCTGCTGTCGCCTTTTGCACCGCTTCAGACCATCATTGTGGCCTTGATGGTGCAGGCACGGCACTTGTTTTACGGCATTTCCATGCTCGATAAATATAAACACACAGGCTGGAAAAAGCCCTTCCTCATCTTTGGCTTATGTGACGAAACGTTCAGCATTAACTATACGGCACAAGTTCCAGCTGATGTCGATAAAGGGTGGTTTTATCTCTTTGTAGCCTTTTTAAATTACTCCTATTGGGTCAGCGGTGCCGTCATGGGAAACTTAGCAGGCCAGCTTTTGGCGTTTAATATGAAAGGGTTGGATTTTGTCATGACTGCCATGTTTGTAGCCATCTTTATGGAACAATGGATGAATGATGGGTTTCATAGCAGTACATGGATTGGCCTTGCAGCCAGTGTCCTTTGCCTCTTTGTCTTTGGCCCCAATGACTTTATGATTCCAACGATGGTTTGTATTCTCGTCGTGCTCACAGCTTGGCGTAAGTCGTTAGAACGAAAGGTAGGGAAGGGGGCATGATGTCTCTATCAGAACAAATGATTACTATTGCCCTTTGCGTCGTGGCGACAGTGAGTATGCGGCTTTTGCCTTTCGTTGCTTTTCGGGCGAACAAGCCGACACCACAATACATTCAATATCTTGGCAAAGTCCTGCCAGGTGCTGTTTTTAGCATGCTCGTCGTTTACTGTCTGCGCCATGTCGATGTAAGTAGCAGTGCTCACGGTCTGCCGGAATTCATTTCTGTTTTTGTGACGATTGCGCTCCATCGGTGGAAACGGCATTTCCTCATATCCATTGCAGGCGGTACGCTTTGCTATATGCTCTTAGTTCAATATGTATTTACTAAATTGTAAATTTTTTACAATTTACTGAAATAAAAAGAAGGACTTTCCATTCGTTCGTAGAATTTTATATATATAAGAGAAGCAACGAAGACGAACGGCATTGCCACTGTTCCTCGGGGGCTGTTTCTCCACGAAAGGAAGGGATGTTTTATGGCAACAATCGTTAGAGGTAAGAATTTAGATGTTACACCGGCTCTGAAAGATTATGTAGTAAAACAAGAAAAGAAAATTACGAAGTACTTTGATAGCGAAGTCAACGTACAGGCTATGCTTTCTGTAGAAAAAGATCGGCAAATTGCAGAAATTACAGCAAAAGTAGACGGTGTCGTACTCCGTGGCGTAGAATCGAATGCGGATATGTATGCAGCGATTGATTTAGTCTATGATAAACTGGTGCGCCAGATTCATAAATACAAAACCAAAATTGCTCGTCGTATGAAAAACGAAAATACCTTCAAAGCTGATTTAGTACAAGGCACAACGGAACCGGAAGAAAAATTCGAAATCGCCAGAGTGAAAAAATTTGCAGCTCGCCCAATGGACGTAGAAGAAGCGATTTTGCAAATGAATTTGGTTGGTCACGATTTCTTCGTCTTCCTCAATGCAGAAACAGATACGATTAACGTCGTGTACAAACGGAAACACGGCAAGTATGGTATTATTGAACCGGAAATGTAAGACCCTAGTCGTGCTCATAGGTTGCGACATGCAGCCCTAATACAAAAGGACTTACGATTACAATGTAGTCGTAAGTCCTTTTTGCGGATGTCCTTATTTCCAAACTAATAAGAGAGACGCACCAAATTCTTTCTTAAATTGCTTGGTCAGTTGTTTCATTTCGTAGTCTGCTGCGTTGTATGTCGAGCCGGGCTTTGTTTCGATGACCATGACGACGACGTTTTCGGCAATGGTTACATCAATGTTTTTGACGATGCGTTCGTACGTTAAGTCCGAAGCTTCAGCCAGTGCCAAGAGCGTCGACAACTGGCGAATCATAGTCCAATCATCAGCTGTAGCCATCATAGCATAGCGATAAGCACGCATGATTTTCCGGCTAATCCCGTGATGGAAGCCGGCAATGAAGCCGCAAATCATTTGTTCCCGATGGGTCAGGCCATAGAGCGGCGCATGGGCAATCATGAAGGCCGAGTGCCGGGCATGGTCGTAGAAGTTAATGATTTTCCCTACATCATGGAGGCGCGCTGCGGTCTGGAGCAAAATGCGTTCGCGGTCGCCGTAATGATGGAGGGCTTTTAATTTATTAAAGAGCAGCGTCGAAATACGTGTAACTTGTTCGTAATGGGGCACGTTGATGACATTGCCGAGTGTACCGATGAAGTTATGGACACTAAAGTCAAGGATGTCATCAAATTGCGGTTTCGGCAAGTGGAAATGTTTGGCATAGTATTCAAAGAATAAGCCTTCGCGCAGACCACAGCCGCTGACGGTCAAATCGAGGCTGCCTGTCAGATTGAAAATCGTCTTGATGACAATGGCACCGGCTACGATTAAGTCCGCCCGTTCTGCTGAAAGACCGGGAATCTTTTTGCGGTTCGTACTAGTTCGCGTCGTAATTTCCGTGTATAAATCATTAAATCCTTCAAGGGGAATAATGTAATTATGGATTTTGGAAAATTCATAATTCGACGCGCGCTGGCTCATTTTGGCAAAGTTACGGGCTGTGCCGCCAATGCCGACAAGAGGTATATCAATGTCTTTGAGCCATGATACAGCAGATAATTTTTTGCGTACGTACTTCATACATTCTTGTACTGTATCAGGCGAAACATTGCCTTGCATACCAAATCGTTCAGTCAGTGTAACTGCACCGAGAGGAATGGACAAGGAATGAAGAGGCTCACCATTTTGGACGAGTGTCAATTCTACACTGGCACCGCCTAAGTCGAAAATCAAGAAATTCTTCATGGCAATCGTGTTAATCACGCCAAGATACCCTAAGTATGCTTCCCGTTCACCGGAAATGACGTTCATTTCAATGCCTGTTTCTTCTTTAATCCGTTTGAGGAAGGACGCGCCGTTTTCTGCATTTCGCGCAGCTGCTGTAGCGACAGCCATGCAGGTCGGGATTTCCATGACTTCCATAATGTGTTTATACACTTTTAGGCATGTCATGGCACGGTCCATACCGTCTTCACTAAGTTTGCCCGTTTTGTTCAGGCCTTGCCCCAGTCGGATCGCTTCTTTTTCTTGATAGAGAAGGGAATAGGACTGGTTGTCATTGATTTGCATGGCCACAAAGCGGATCGAGTTAGAACCCATGTCGATAATGGCTAACTTTTCCATTGTATACCTCATTTCTTTTCTGTATATTTTTGCTTTTCATCTTATTATACAACAGTTTTGGCATATCTTCTCTAGTTTTTTGCAGAATTGAAAAATTTTCTACATACATAGAACAAAAATATCCATGAGGTAACAATGCTGCTTAGAAGGCAAGTATTAAGCCGCCAATGGCGATTAAACAAATGGCAACGCCGTGGAAGAAGCTGACTTTTTCACCAAATAACAGAATTGCTAAGACCACAGAAAAGACGACGCTCAACTTATCAATCGGTGCAACTTGAGAGACATTGCCTGTTTTGAGGGCTAAAAAGTAAAAGAGCCACGAACTTGCTCCGGCTATCCCACTAAGGGCAATGAAAAGCAGCCCTTTCGGGTGCGAAAAGACCGTCGGCATAGCCGTCATATTGCCGTGGACAATAGTGACGATGAGCAAGAAAATCGCCATAATAACAGCGCGAATAGCTGTTGCTGCTGTACTATCGACACCGTCTAAGCCGACTTTACCAAAAATAGAAACGAAGGCTGCACAAATAGCAGACAACAAAGCGTATACAAACCACAATTTCATACCAATACCTCCTCTAATAGACTCTGAGTATACGCCTTAGGTTTAAATTTTTTATAAAGAATCTATGAATTCTTCCAATCAGGCGATAGAATCTGTCGCGCCTACATGCTATAATGCATATAAGTATAGAAGAAAGAGAAATTTATGGCAAAATTTCCGTTAATTTTAAAAGATGGAGTAAAAGTTTGCAATTTAGAAGACTTGCAAGAAAATTTTGATTTAGAAAAAATTATGGCTTACTTTGCGAGTGGAAAATTAGCAGAGTGGCTGGAAGACCGATATCTTGAGGAAAAAGCAGAAGCCGTCCGGGAATTGACGCAAGATACGCCCGATTTGCCCAAACGGCTTTGTGAGATTTTAGAGGTTCCCTTTGCTGGAGAAGTAGTGGAGTCTTTAAAGCAAATGGATGATGTCGAAACGATTGCAAAGCGCAATGAACGCTTGATTATACTCAAACAATATACAGATGATGAAAAAATCTGGGAGCATGTTGATAACGTAGCATTTATATGTGCAGATTAATGATGTAGAGATTTTAGTACGCTTTGAAGAGCCCAAAGATATAGAAAAAATCGGTATTACCTTCCGAAACATTTTAGCCGCCGCGTGCGAAAGAAATCTTTCATCTTTTGGGCACACTCGTCTGCGCGCACACCAGCGACGACTTCGACGCGATGATTGAGCCGTTCATTATCGACAATATGAAAGAGCGAGCGCACCGCTCCGGCTTTGGGGTCATCACAGCCATAGACGACTTTATCAAGGCGGCTGTTGACAATGGCACCGGCGCACATAGGACACGGCTCGACAGTGACGTAGAGCGTGCAGCCTGTGAGCCGCCAACGACCGAGAGCACGGCAGGCCTTTTCAATAGCGAGGAGCTCGGCATGCGCTGTGGCACAAGGCAACGTTTCACGAAGGTTATAGGCGCGGGCAATGACCTTTTTTTGATAAACAATGACCGCACCAATCGGGATTTCACCGACAGCGGCGGCAATGTCTGCTTCGGCCAAGGCCTTACCCATATAAAATTCATCTTTTGTCATATCTTTCGTTCCTTTTCGTTAAAGTAATGTCGTGTTGATAATACTATAGAATAGGGATGAACGCAATATAGAATAGATGAGATGCGAAAAAAGGATTGTAACGTTATGGTACATATGCTATACTACTCGTGTGTTTGCAAGATGGGCGGAAGGTGAAGCCTCTGTACCAACATACCTTGCAAAGACAATATATTATATTTCGCTTGGATCGAAAGACCGGGACGTATTGGATGAAACGTGACTATACTGCGCATTCCCGGGTGGAGTGCGCTTTTTTGTAGGAGTAGTATATGCGTTTAGGAATCATAGGCACCGGCAGAGTCGGTGCCTCTTTTGTATTGGCTTTGCGGCAAGCTGAAGGCATAGCATCTGTAGGGATTGTTGCTTCATCGCCAGCTAAAAGTACAACCTTAGCGAAAACATATGGCGTAACGGCCTATGCAGACGGCGCGGCCTTAGTAAAAGATTGTGACGTCGTATTACTTACGGTACAAGACGACCACATTGGTGATGTAAGTCAGTCTCTGGCACAGCACATCGATAAAGGCATGCCGTGTGTCGTGCTCCATTGCAGCGGCGCAATGGATTTGTCGCCTTTGTATCCCTTACAAGAAAAGGGAATGTCTATTGGTAGTTTACATCCCTTACAGAGCTTTGCTGTTCCTGATGGGGCACAATTACGGCATATCTTCTTTGCTATTGACGGCGATGCAAAGGCACAAGCAGCGGCACGTCAGCTCGTGCAGTTACTGGACGGTACGGCTTTTGCCGTGCCTGCATCAGAACGGCCTATGTACCACGCGGCGGCGTGCTTTGCGTCTAATTACGCTGTCGCTGTGATGGCCTTGGCCCAATCGCTCATGAGCCGCTGGACGGCAACACCGGAAGATGCAGGGAAAGCCTTATGGCCTTTGATCGCCGGAACTATCCATAACGTGTCGCACCGCCCGCTGATGCGGACTGCCCTCACAGGCCCTATTGCGCGCGGTGATGTCGGTACTATAGAAAAGCATGTAGCAACGCTGCCAGCGGCGTATCAGGACGTGTACCGTTCCCTTGGCGCAGCGACGGCTGGGTTAGCTAAAGACAACGGTACGATTTCACGAGAACAATATACAGCCCTTCTTTCGGTCCTGCGTAACGAGAAGGAGATTTCACATGAATAAGAAAGTCACAACCTTGACGATTGCCAAGAAAAAACAGGAAGGAACGCCTATCTCTATGATTACGGCTTATGATTATGTCATGGCCCAAAACGTCGACGAAGCAGGCATTGACATGATTCTCGTCGGCGATTCCTTAGGAAATGTCGTCATGGGCTACAACTCGACCTTGCCTGTGACGATGGAAGATATGATTCACCACACGGCGTGCGTTGTCCGCGGCGTTAATCACGCCCTCGTCGTTGGCGATATGCCTTTTGGCAGTTACCAAGAAAGTAATGAACAAGCCTTACATAACGCGGCACGTCTCATGAAAGAAGCGCAGTGTGACGCTGTCAAACTCGAAGGCGGTGCGCGCGTGAGCGAAGCGATTTACAAAATGACGCAAGCCGGTATTCCCGTCGTCGGCCACTTAGGCTTAACACCGCAGTCAGTCCATCAGCTCGGCGGTTTCCGCGTCCAAGGGAAAGATATAGAAAAGGCACGGCAGCTCTTAAAAGATGCGAAAGAATTGGAAGAAGCCGGTGCCTTTGCTATTGTCTTTGAATGTGTCCCGGCACCACTTGCTACGGAAATTACGAAGTCCTTGAAACACGCTGCAACCATTGGTATTGGCGCAGGCAATGGCTGTGATGGCCAAGTCCTCGTTTGCACGGACTTACTCGGTATGAGCGGCGGTTTCCGGCCGAAATTCTCGAAGGCCTACGCTGATTTGCACACGACCATCGTCGGTGCTGTCAAAGATTACATTCATGATGTAGAAACACGCAAGTTCCCGGCAGCAGAACATACCTTTTCCCTTAGCGATGATGTGTTAGATAAATTATACAAGTAAGGCAAGGCCCCTTTTGCATTGACTTTTACGCTCCCTTTTGCTATGATAAGAGCTGTACTAATACTATATGGCGATGCAAGAGAGGAGTAGGCACAAGCTTAGCGAGGCCAGGAGAGTGGAAGCTGGCCAGGTGTGCTGAAGGCGCTCTGAAGGCCGCGGCAGGAAGTCCTACGGATGTGTATGGCCGACAATGAAGCGGGTCTATGGACCAAGCGGGGTGGAACCGCGGGTATAGTTTGGATACTCGTCCCTGTAACATGTGATGTGTTACAGGGACTTTTTGTATTATTAGGAGGGAAATTAGATGAATTTTCAGGACATGATCTTTGCATTGAAAAATTTTTGGTCCTCCCAAGGCTGCATCATTTATGAACCATATGATGTAGAAAAAGGGGCAGGCACCATGAACCCGGCTACGTTTTTGCGGACTCTCGGCCCGGAACCGTGGCATGTAGCGTACGTCGAACCGTCGCGCCGCCCGGCTGATGGCCGTTATGGCGATAACCCGAACCGTCTCTACCAGCATCATCAGTTCCAGGTCATTATGAAACCGTCGCCTGATAAAATTCAGGAACTCTATTTAAAGAGTCTTGAAACACTCGGCATTAACCCGAAAGAACACGATATCCGTTTCGTTGAAGATAACTGGGAATCGCCGACTTTAGGTGCCTGGGGTCTTGGCTGGGAAGTATGGCTCGACGGCATGGAAGTTACGCAGTTTACGTATTTCCAGCAAGTCGGCGGCATTGATGTCATGCCTGTTTCGTCGGAAATTACATACGGCATGGAACGTCTCGCTATGTATATCCAAGGCGTAGAAAACGTCTACGATTTGAAATGGAACGACGAAGTTACATACGGCGATATTTTCCATCAAAACGAAGTAGAACAGTCGACGTATTCCTTTGAATTGAGCAACGCTGATTTACTGTTCCATCTCTTCGATGAATACGAAAAAGAAGCGATGCGCGTCGTCAAAGCAGGCTGCGTCATTCCGGCATATGATTATGTCTTGAAATGTTCCCATACATTTAACTTACTCGATGCTCGCGGTGCTATTAGTGTCAGCGAACGTGCTGCCTTTATTGGCCGTGTCCGCAACATGGCTCGGGCCTGCGCTAAAGCGTATTTAGCACAACGGGAAGCTCTCGGTTTCCCATTACTCAAGAAGGGGGATAAATAAATGAGCAAAGATGTATTATTGGAAATTGGCACAGAAGAAATGCCGGCCCATTACATGCCGAGTACGTTAGCACAAGTAAAGACATTAGCTAAAACGGCATTAGATGAAGCCCATATTGACTACGAAGCAATCGATTCCCTCGGTACGCCGCGCCGCATTGCCCTCCTCATTAAAGGGGTCGCAGAAAAACAGGCCGATGTATCGGCTAAACATAAAGGCCCGTCTGTGAAAATCGCGTACGATGCAGACGGCAACCCGACGAAAGCTGCTACAGGATTTGCACGGGGGCAAAAAATTGACGTTAAAGACTTAGTCGTCGAAGATGGCTATATTTACGCCAACGTTACGAGTGTCGGCGCACCGACAGTAGGGCTCTTACCGGATATTTTAAAGGGCATCATCAATGGCTTGTCCTTCCCGAAGAGCATGCACTGGGGCTCTTTAGACTACCATTTCGTTCGTCCTATTCGCTGGATTGTCGCTCTCTTTGGCACGGACGTCGTTCCCTTTGAAATTGCCGGCGTAACATCTGGCAACGTCAGCCGGGGCCATCGTTTCTTAGGGACTGGCGATTTTACCATTCCTTCCATGGCTGATTATAAAGCCGTAACGAAAGAACATTTCCTCATCGTCGACCCAGAAGAACGAAAAGAAATGATTCTCGCTGGTCTCCAACAATTAGCCGATGAAAAAGGCGGCACTATCATTATGGATGACGACCTCCTGGAAGAAGTTGTCTTCCTCGTTGAATATCCGACAGCTCTTTGCGGCACCTTCGATGAAGATTTCTTACAGCTCCCAGAAGCGGCTATTATTACGCCGATGAAAGACCATCAGCGTTATTTCCCTATGCGTGATAAAGACGGCAAGCTCATGAACCTCTTCCTCACCGTCCGCAACGGCGATGACTATCATCTGGAAATAGTACAGCACGGTAATGAACGGGTTCTCCGCGCTCGCCTCGATGACGCGAAATTCTTCTTTGAAGAAGATAAGAAACAGAAACTCGTAGACCGCGTTGAAAAATTGAAGAAAATCGTCTTTCAAGACGGCCTCGGCACGCTCTATGATAAAGCAAAACGACTCGAACAGATTACGGTCTTCCTCAATCAGAAACTCGATTTAAATCTCGACGACGAAGCTCTTCAGCGCGCATCGCTCCTGGCGAAAACGGACCTTGCAACGCAGATGGTTCAAGAATTTACAGAACTTCAAGGCGTTATGGGGAAAGAATATGCCCTCATCGATGGTGAAGACGAAGACGTTTCCGAAGCTATTAACGAACAGTATCAGCCGCGTTTTGCTGGCGATGTGCTGCCGCAGACGACAATGGGCAAAGTCCTCGGCCTGGCTGATAAATTCGACACCATTACAGGTATGTTCAGCCAAGGTTTCATTCCGACTGGCTCGCAGGACCCGTTTGCACTGCGACGTCAGACGATTGGCGTCCTCAACATTCTCATGGATGCTGGCTGGAACTTGAATTGCCACGAAGTCTTTGCGTACGTTTTACATCTCCTCGATGTACCGGCAGATAAATTCGATACAGTCATGGGACAACTCCATGATTACTTCACGCTCCGCCTGAAGAACATCTTCCAAGATAAAGGCATAGATTACCATATTATCGATTGCGTCCTCGGTGCGGATACACTCAATGCGTCGGAAGCAGCGAAGAAAGCCCAAGCCCTCATCGATGCCGATGTCATGGGCAAGACAGACTTGCTCCAAGCCTTCACGCGTGTTGGCAACATGATTAAAGATGCAGAAGATACGACAGTCGACCCGAATCTCTTTGAAACAGAAGAAGAAAAAGCTCTCTACGCAGCTGACCAGGCTATGGGTGCCAACGTACCGCAGAAATATGCAGTCTACGACTATGCTGGCGTCGTTGAAGTCTTGTCCGAAGGCATTCCAGCTATTAACAATTTCCTCGATAATGTCCTCGTCATGCATGACGACGAAGCAGTCAAGAACAATCGTATCCATCTCTTGACGCTGACATACAGCTTAATCAGCCCCTTAGGAGACATTAAAAAATTATCATAATGTTACAGCACGCTGACAATTTCTAGTGAAACGGCCTCTTGCCTTGAGCTTGGAAAATTGTCTATGCTATAATACGTAATAGATGTGGCACCTCGTCACATCTATTATTGCATTGTAGGTATGAGAGGCGTACGTTAGATACGAAAGGAATGACTTCTATGAAAATGAAAAAGATTGCCTTAGTCTTAGCTGGGATTGCCTGCCTCGCTGGTTCGACCGTCATGGCAGCAGATACAGTATCCTTAAAAAGTGCGAGCAAAGACAACGCTGCTGTTGTCCAAGTGAATAAAGCCAAAGACAATAACTACTACCAGTATTACAATGCTGCGTATGGCTACGTCTTAGATATTCCAAAAGGTGTCAACCAAGCCGATACAACGGCTGCTGGCGACGGTTGCTATTTCCAAGACCCGAAGGATAAATCCTTGATTATCGTCTATGCTGCGAAAAATACACTGGGTTTTAACATCGATGAATTATGCAACGTCGATTTAAATGCCAACCACAACCCGGAATTAACATCTAATATTAAGACGAAAAACAGTTACGCCATCAGCTGGACTGACGGCAAGAAGACGTACTACCATGAACTCTACTTGACCGACAACGGCCAGTCGTATACGACGTTCTCTGTTGTCTATCCGAATGAATTAAAGAATAAATACGATGCCATCATTTCGCACATGGGCCGGAGTTTTGTACCGAGCGGCGTAAAAATGTAAAAATCCCTTGCCAAACAGCTAGGGGTATAGTATAATATCTCTTGTTTAATTTAGGCAGTCCTCTGTTCGCAAGACGATTACTGTGGAGTAGGGCAGTAACGAAGAACACGAATGTCTCATAGGAGGAAAAAATAATGAACATTATCAGCGTATTGGAACAAGAACAGCTTCGTAACGACATCCCTGCATTCCGTCCTGGCGACACCGTTCGCGTACAGGTAAAGGTTGTCGAAGGTAACCGTGAACGTACACAGGCCTATGAAGGCGTTGTTATCGCTCGTAAAAATGGCGGCCTTCGTGAAACTTTTACAGTTCGTCGTATTTCCTACGGTGTAGGCGTTGAACGTACTTTCTTAGTACATTCCCCGCGTCTCGCTAAAATCGAAGTCGTTCGCCGTGGTATCGTTCGCCGCGCTAAATTGCATTATCTCCGCGGCTTAACAGGCAAAGCTGCTCGTATTCGCGAACGTCGGTAATTCCCTGGCAAGAACACATAAAAGAAGGGTTGGATTCAGTCCAATCCTTCTTTTTTTCTGTTCACACGCACCGCCGTCTATGGTATAATGGGACAAGAAATTAAAGAATATTTAATGAGGTGATGAAAGTGGCAAAACAGATTTATGTTACAGGCCATAAGAGCCCGGATACAGACTCTATTTGTTCGTCCATTGCATACGCAAAATTATTACAATTATTAGGAGAAGACGCTGCGCCTATTCGGGCTGGCGAAATCAATAAAGAAACGGCTTTTGCGCTGAATTATTTCCACGTAGAACCGCAACAATTAGTCACTGATTTTTACATCAAAGTCGGTGAAGCTGTCCATACGGATGTCAAAGCCTTATCCACATCGTCGAGCTTAAAAGATGCTGCAAAATGGTTCGATGAACATGAAGCAGACGTAGCTCCTGTTGCTGATGACGGCAAATTCGTCGGCGTTATCGACCGCGCAGCGTTAGCTAATGAATTTGTTAAAACTGTCGTTGGCAAAGAATTAGATACAGTTAAATCGTTGACTCATGAACCGGCTCTGACATTCAGTACGACTTCTAACGGCCATGACGTACCGGCTGAAGGCCAGTATGCTGTCGTTGACAACGGCCAGTATGTCGGCATGGTTTGTGCTCAGTGCGTTGCCGGTGTTGAAAAACGGAAAGTCGTCCTCGTCGACCACAACGAAAAGAAACAGATTATTGACGGCATTGACGAAGCAGAAATCGTCACGGTTATTGACCACCATCGTATTGGCGGCACACTGACGACAGAAGGACCGATTTTCATCCTTTTCAAAACGGTCGGCTGCACTGCTACGATTTTGACACAGCTCTACAATCACGCTAAACAAGACATTCCGAAGGAAATCGCCGGCCTTCTTTTATCGGCTATTTTATCCGATACGGTCTTGTTCCGTTCGCCGACATGCACACAGCAAGATAAAGACGCTGCAGAACAGCTCGCTAAAATTGCTGGCGTAGACATCGAAACATACGGCATGGATATGCTCAAAGCCGGTGCAAATGTCTCCGATTTGACACCGGATCAGATTGCTCACAACGATATGAAAGAATTTACTGGCGGCGGCCAAACCTTTACAGTTTCGCAGGTACAGGTCATGGATACGAGCGACTTACTGGCACAGAAACAAGTCCTCCTCAATGCCCTCGAAAAAATGCGTGCTGAAAAAGGCTATGCTGCGTCCTTCCTCATGATTACGAGCATCATCGACGAAGCTACAAACTTCATCTTTGCTGGTAACATGGACGCTGTCGTTGCCAAAGCATTCGACAAAGAAGTACTCGACAAAGAAGTCTATTTGCCGAAAGTCATGAGCCGGAAGAAACAGATTATTCCGCCACTCTTAGACGCTATGAAATAAGGAATACACAGGTTGATGACAAAGACCCCATCTCGTCGGTGAGGCCTTTTGTTTTTCTCTCAAGGAGTACGTATGAATCTCATTTTAGATACTTTAAATGACCGTCAAAAAGAAGCGGTCCTCCATACAGAAGGGCCCCTCCTCGTGACGGCTGGTGCTGGCTCAGGGAAGACGAAAGTCCTTACGTGCCGCATTGCTCATTTATTAGAATTAGGTGTGTCGCCTTATAAAATTTTAGCCATTACCTTTACAAATAAAGCAGCAAAAGAAATGAAAGAGCGCGTGCAAAAACTCGTCGGCGCCCAGGCCGAAAGCATGTGGCTCAGTACGTTCCATGCGTTCTGCGCTAAACTCTTGCGCTTTGAATTAAAAGGCTTCCATGGATACAATCATAATTTTACCATTTATGATAGTACAGACCAGTTGACGCTCATGAAGGATTGCTTGAAACAAGCTAATCTCGATGACAAACAGTTTCCGCCTCGTTCTGTCTTGGGTACGATTTCAGGTGCCAAGAATGCTCTCTTAGATGCTGATGATTTTGCTGGTGAAGTGAAAGACTTTTATGAACAAAAAGTGGCCGAAGTGTACAAGCTCTATGCACAGAAGCTCAAAGAAAATAATGCACTCGACTTTGATGATTTACTCTTCTTAGCGGTCAAGTTATTACAAGAAAATCAGGAAGTCCGCGAAAAATATCAGTCTCGTTTCCAATACATCCTCATTGACGAATACCAAGATACAAACCATGCCCAGTATACATTGACGAAAATCTTAGCAGCCCGGTGGCGCAATATTTGTGTCGTCGGTGATGCAGACCAAAGCATTTATGCTTGGCGTGGTGCAGACATTCGCAATATCATCGATTTTACGCGTGATTATCCTGATGCTGCATCTATTAAACTAGAACAGAATTACCGCTCGACGAAGACCATTTTGAACGCCGCTAACGCAGTCATTGAAAATAACGAAAGCCGTCCGAAAAAAGTCTTGTGGACCGAAAACCCAGGGGGCAATAAAATCATTCATTACCATGCTCAGACGGAACACGACGAAGCGGACTACGTTGCTGGCGTCATTTACAACCGCCATAGCATTAGCCATGAACCGTATGGTGATATGGCCATTTTGTTCCGCACGAACTCTCAGTCGCGAACGCTCGAAGAAAAGCTCATGCGCTATGCTATCCCGTATACGATGGTCGGCGGCACGAAGTTCTATGACCGCAAGGAAATCAAAGACGTACTGGCTTATTTACGGCTCTTGTACAATCCTGATGACAGCCTTAGCTTGACGCGTATCATCAATGTACCGAAGCGTAATATTGGTGCGACGACGTTAGAGCATATTGCTGAATTTGCCGAAGAACACGACATGTCTCTCTTTGATGCCTTGTCGTCACCAGACGATTTACCTATTACGAAACGGGCGAAAGGTGCCTTAGAAGATTTTGCCGTCACGATTTTTGAGCTCTTAAATCACATCGAAGACTGGGATGTGCTGACTCTCATGGAAGAAGTGCTCAAGCAGACGGGCTACGGTAACATGCTCGACCAAGAAGCAGCACGGGACCCGCAGGGCGAAAGCCGCAAAGAAAATGTCGGCGAATTATTGTCTGTAGCGAAAGATTATATGGATTCTAATCCCGATGGAAATCTCCAAGATTTCCTGGAAAATGTAGCTCTCGTGAGTGATGTCGATTCCTTTGAAAATAACGAATCGAAAGTCACCTTAATGACGCTTCATGCAGCAAAAGGCCTAGAATTTCCTGTAGTCTTCCTCGTCGGCCTCGACGAAGGCTTATTCCCACACAGCCGCACGCTCATGGACCCAAATCAAATCGAAGAAGAACGGCGTTTAGCCTACGTAGGTATTACGCGAGCAGAACGGCAACTCTACGTGACCAATGCGTCGACGCGGACCATGTATGGCCGTGTGTCGGCCTATTTGCCGAGCCGCTTCTTAGATGAAATCCCAACGGAACTAATCGAAGAATACCACCGCAAGGCTGCTGTGCTCCAGTCTCAGACGACGAGCGTGCCTAGGAGACAACGTGTTTCTATTTTAACGAAGCCTGTAGCGACGAGTTTACCGAAACAGCATGTCGTCACGTCGACCTTTGCGAAAGGCGACAAAGTGCGCCATAAAATTTGGGGCATTGGTGAAGTCCTCGAAGTCATTGGCGAAGGGCCGAATATGCAAATGAAAATTCAATTCCCGACAAAAGGGGTGCGGCAAGTCGTCGTCAAATATGCACCTATTGAAAAAGCGTAACCACCCAAAGGAGGAGGGCTCTGGATGGAAACAGATGTAGGCACCATCACGGCTTGCGATACAGCAGCCATTAGTTCTGCCAGACAAACGACGATTAAAGAGAAAATGGAAATGATTTTAGATGTAGGCCAGCTGCTCATGGAAAGCGGTGACGACTCAAAGAGCATCGTCCGCGACATGCTGCGCGCTGCCGCCTATTTGGGCTCCACTGGAAGCTTCTCAATTTCCATATGACCTACACGACGATTATGGCCAATTACGACGGCGATATGCGCTCGTATACGGTTTTTCGCAAGTGCTGTCACCACGGCATGCATGAAGACCATCATCGACGTGAGTCAGCTGTCGTGGCGGGCACTGGCCGAGAAATACGTCGTCCCGGCCTTTAAAGCCGATTTAGACGGCATGAAACTAGAGAGTTCGCGCCGTTATTATAGCCCCTTAGTGATCTCAATCGCTTCGGGGATTGCGTGCGGCGGCTTTTGTAAACTCTTTGGCTGTGACTGGGTGGCCTTTATCTATACGGCACTGGCTGCGTGTCTGGGTTTTTGGGCGCGCCGCTGGTGCAATGGCCTCGAAATCAATCCCTATATTAGCACGGCTATCGCTTCGTGTGCGGCTACGGTCGTCGCGTATGGGACGAGTTTTTTGCCGGGCTCAGAGACACCGTGGTTTCCTATGATTGCGTGTATGCTCTTTTTAGTGCCTGGTATTCCGCTCATCAATTCCTTTGATGATTTGATGAATAACTATATTGTCTCCGGTGGGCTTTTCTATTATCTTTAATATTCCGCCAAAACTCTTAGCCATTGCCGTAGGTGCTACACTGCCGGATATGATTGCTCATCACTTCCTCGAAAAGGGCAAGCATAAACGGCTCCAGTGTCTGCTCGCTGCAGCCCGTGCAGAAGACGAAGAAGAACTGGCTGTGGAAATGGATATTGACCAAGCAAGTAATATTAAGTAAGGAGAGGGTCTTATGGATGAACAACAGGAAAAAGCACGGCTCTTGGCCTTGCGCAAGAAAATTGATGAATTAAGTTATCAGTACTATACACTCGATAAGCCGACTGTGACGGACTACGAGTACGATATGATGTACCGCGAGCTGGAAAATATAGAAAAGGCTCATCCCGACTGGATTACGCCAGATTCGCCGACGCAACGCGTAGGCTCGAAGATTTCCGGCGGCTTTGCTAAATACACGCACGACCGGCCTATGCTCAGTTTGGGCGACGTTTTCAATGACGATGAACTGCGTGAATTTGACCAGCGCGTGCGTGGTGATTTAGGTGGCGAAGACTTAGAATACGTAGTGGAATTAAAAATCGACGGCCTGGCGGTCAATCTTATTTACGAACAGGGCCAGTTTGTCCGCGGCGTGACGCGCGGTGATGGGCGAGTAGGCGAAGACATTACGAATAATGTCCGAACCATTCGCACGATTCCCTTACACATTCCCAGTGACTCGCCGCATGTTGAAATCCGCGGTGAAGTCTATATGCCCATTGCGTCCTTTGAAGCCCTCAATGCCCAGCGTCGCGACGATGAGTTAGAACCCTTTGCTAATCCGCGCAACGCTGCAGCCGGTTCGCTCCGTCAGCTCGACCCGCGCATTACGGCACAACGGAAATTAGCCTTTTTTGCCTATGCTTTAGGAGGCACTGTGGGGATTGAGATTCCTAGCCAAGAAGCACTGCTACAAGATTTAAAGGATTTTCATTTCCAAGTCAATCCAGAATACCGGAAATTTACGAATATAGAAAATGTCATTACCTTTATCCATAGCTGGGATGACCGCCGCGATACACTGCCGTATGCGACAGACGGCATGGTCGTCAAAGTCAACTCCTTTGCGCAACAACAGCGGCTTGGAAATACAGTCAAGATTCCGCGCTGGGCGATAGCCTATAAATTCCCACCAGAACAGGCGAAGACAAAAGTCCTCGGCATTTCCGTATCCTTAGGGCGGACGGGCGTGCTCACACCGGCTGCAGATTTACAGCCGGTGCGCTTGGCTGGGACGACGGTCAAACGGGCAACGCTCCACAACGAAGGTTACATCAAAGAAAAAGATATCCGTATTGGTGACACCGTCATTATTCAAAAAGCTGGCGAAATTATTCCTGAAGTAGTCCGCTCCTTGCCGAATTTGCGGACAGGGGAAGAACAAGTCTTTGCCATGCCTGCAACGTGCCCGAGCTGTGGCGGCCCGGTCGTGCGTAAAGAGGGAGAGGCTGCAACACGCTGCATCAATCCTGATTGTCCGGCCGTCATTGGCGAAAAAATTGCTCATTTCGTGTCGCGCGATGCTATGAACATCGATGGCCTCGGCGATGCTATTGTACAACAGCTTTTGGCGCAGCATTTAATCCACGACGTAGCCGACATTTACAGCTTGACGAAAGAAGAACTGGTTGACCTCGAAGGCTTTGGTGAAAAATCGGCAGATAATCTTATCAAAGCTATTGAGACCAGTAAATCTGTTGGCTTGGCGCGCGTCCTCTTTGCCTTAGGGATTCGTTTCGTCGGTGCCAAAGCCGGGCGTGTCCTGGCCGAATGCTTTGGCTCTATTGAAGCCATTATGGCAGCCTCTGTAGACGAATTGACAGCGATTGACGATATTGGGCCGCGCATTGCCGAAAGCATTGCCGATTACTTTAGAAATGAAAAAAATCGGGCTCTCGTCCAGAAGCTCCAAGGGTATGGCGTAAACATGACCGCTGAAAAACGGCAGCTCATTAACACGACCTTTGATGGGGAAGTAGTCGTTCTTACAGGGAAACTGCAAATTATGACGCGCAAAGAAGCAGAACAAGCTGTCGAAGACCGCGGCGGTAAATGTACGTTGTCTGTGACGAAGAAAACGACTCTCGTCGTCGTTGGAGCTGAACCGGGCAGTAAGTACGAAAAAGCGCGGAAATTGGGAACTCATATTATTACAGAAGAAGAATTTGTCGATTGGCTCAAACGCGAGTAAATTTTACTATTCTTTACAGTTTTACAATATAATTACTTTACAGAATAACAAAAACAAGATATAATGTAATCAAGAAAGAAACGAAAGCAAAAAAGAGAACGAAAGCAAAAAAGAGAACGTCAAGCGTGACCTTTACGGAGGCAGGCATTGACGTTCTCTTTTTATATAGCCTATTAGTGCATATGCGTAATCACTTTGTAGGAAATGATGGCGATGATTAAGAGGACACCGCAAATACGCATGATTTTTCCTTTATACGAAATCCCTTCATCTGTTTCAGCAGAGACGATTTTTCCTTCGCGCAGCTGAATGATGACACCGCGAATGGAAATGTGTTTTTTCGTCAGGCCGTAATAGGCTTTTTCTCGTTCGCGCAGCTCATGGGATGCGGCTAAATAACTATCAAAGACGAGAGGCCCCTTGTCGGGCGTGACCGAACTAAGGCCGAGGAGGGAGTAATTGCGTTCTTTTTCGTCTTCCGGAAGGGCAATGATATATCCTGTAATATCGCCAAACGTCCCTTTCAGCCAATAATCTAAGGGACGAATAATTTTATCTGCTTTTTGTTTCATAGGGTCCATCCTTTCTATATACACTGCTTTATTATAGCAAAAAGCGAGACGAGTGGGAATAGTAAAAATTCTCAACATGTCTCGCTTTTGTTTATGCTTGTAACAGCTTTTCTTTTAACACCATGTATTTTGTTGTATAATATGGTTTTAATTGAGCTTCGCGCAGGTCGTTACCAAAAGAACGGCGGCTTACCGAGAGAAGCGGAGGACTTTGAATGCGTTTTGCCACGGCAAACCCAGCGATGAGATTCCACCATTTTTCCAGGTCTGCAATAAATTCTTTCGCCGTCGGGAAAATATCAGCTACCTTAACGGCGCAGCCCAAGTGTTCTTCTAAGGTGCCTTCTGCATACCATGTGAGAATTTGCTCCGGCGTAGCCCGGTTCCACTGTTCAATGAAGGCAGCGAATAAATAATCGTGGTATGGATAGATAATCGGGTCCCCTTGGCCTTTGTCAATGTCTTGGTTGGCTGAAAGTTCTGCACTGGGAATGATGTCGATACTCCCTTGCGGGACCACTTCCCGTTTAAATACAGCTGTATTTAAATAACGCGCTAAATCATAGACTTGATGTTTCCATAAGTCGGCCGTCGCTGCGAGGAAGCCTGCACTATCACCGTATAATGTCGCGTACCCGACGGCCGATTCGGCTTTGTTGGCGTTACACGTAAAGACACCGCCAAAAGCCGCTGCCGCTGCTGCTAAAATACGGCTCGACCGGTCACGGGCCTGAATATTTTCTTCAATAAAACTCGTCAGCTGAAGCGGCCTCCCTTCTACATCGCCTTGCCATAAGGACGCTTCCCTAAACTGGCGGCGCGTCAATTCTAAACTATCCTGCACAGGAATGACCGTATAATTGGCCCCAATGTTATCGGCTAGTTGCTTGGCTAAATCTTTCGTCGTTGCTGAATTGTAGCAACTAGGCATGTTGACGAGAAGAATGTTTTCCGGAGGCAACACCGTAGCATAGAGAGCGGCGTTGACAGCTGAATCGATACCACCTGACACGCCAATGACGACTTTCTGGACGTGAATATCTGTAAGGAAGGATTTTAAGCCAAAATGGAGACTTTCATAGAGGCTCGCAGTTTCATCCGTTACAGGATGGGCCTGTTGAGGTGACGTAAATTGCTTTGTCTGTGCATCAAAGGTCACGATGCCAAGCTCTTCCGTAAAAGGCTGGCATTCAAAATACAGCTTCCCATCTTGGTCATACGCGCCGCTAGCACCGTCAAAGGAGTAAATATTTTTGCCGTTATTCTGAATGCCTGTGCAATTCGTGTAAATCGCCGGCGTATGCAGTTCTCCAATGGCTTTGCCAAATAAGCGGTGACGGCGGTTCGTTTTGCCTAAGGTAAAGGGCGAAGCAGAAATATTAATGAATAAATCTACGTCATAAGTCTGGCTGAGCGTCGTCATCGGTTTAAAAGCGTAATTTTCATCCCAACTATCTTCGCAAATGAACGGCCCAACAGTCAAGGTCTGACCGTTTGCAAAAGAAAGCTGTACAGGCGAAAATAAATCCTCTGGAAAGACATGCCGTTCTTGGGCTACGTCCGTTAAGGGCGTAAAATAGCGAATGTCGCTAAATTCGCGGTACGTAGGCAATAAGGTCTTAATGTAAAAAGGATAGGGTGAGTGAGCCGGTGCAATAAATTGGCCATGTTGTGCAATAAACATGGCGTTGTATTTGCGCTGCCGTCCGTCGTGGTTGATGCGGTCTGCATCGATGCCGACGTTGCCGAAAATGACCGTAATATCTGTGGCAGCAGCCTTGATTTCTTCACCAAATTGCACGCAGTCTGCAATGAAATCAGGTTGATCCCACATGTCGCCAATAAAGTAACCCGGAATGGCTAGTTCTGGGAAAATAACGATGTCACAGCCTGCGTCTTTGGCTTTCGTAATGTAGTGTTTCATCGTGTCTGTATTGCGGCGCGGGTCGCCGGCGTGTACGTTGAGTTGAACGAGTCCTATTTGCAGCATGAGCATGCCTCCTGTTTGTATGTTATGTATATAGTAGCATAAACACTGGGATTTGCCTAATGATTTGTAGGGAATAGGCATGGAAAACCCACTTGCTACGTTACGCAAGTGGGGTGGAGGAGAGAAGCAGTTAGATTAGAATAATTAATTTTTATAATACAATCTTGAAAAAGTAAGATAATAGGATGTGTGCGAATAGGGAGATAAGGCAGGTGTATTAGGTGATTCGTACTTATTTTATGATGTTGTAGGGTTAAAATACATATGTTACAAAATGCAAAAAGAGAAAGCCTCTTTGTGTTATGATTAAGTTACCACACCAAATCCACACGAAAAGAGGTTTTCTCTCATGCTTAGCATAACACAAGAAGG
>UQHB01000041.1 GCA_900540735.1 uncultured Megasphaera sp.
CCGAGCCCGTTGCGTCTCCAGTAAGAGAAATGTTGCGAGCCGTCGATAATTTGCCGACGCTTTCGACGCTTGCCGTGCCGTCTGCTCCTACGGTGACTTTTCCGGCTCCTGTTGCGGATTTCAAACCGCCGAGGACGGTTGCTGTCGCTTGCGGCAACGTGTAAATGACAATATCCTGACCGTCTACAATAAGATGGCCGTTCGTATTGCTTTTACCAACAGCCACACCGGCGTAGGGGAGTTCACTCCATTTCTTTACGCCGTCGCCGACTTTAATCTTGTAAGAGTCGATTTCTACGCCCGGTTCGCCCTTGCCGAGGACAGTGTTTTGCGTGGTCCATTCTGCCGCCGTTTTGTTCTTGAGATATAATTTGCCAATGTTTAATGTAACTTGTGCCATATTAATGTCCTCCGTTTTCTTTTTCAAAATTGTTCCCACAATCAATCGCTATAATGTCTTCGTAATCACTGCCAACACAGTAATATTTCTTTCCTTCATTATCCCAACGGTATGTCTTGTTGGCTGTCGTATCTACATATAGCACGCTGACATCGCCAATATTCGGGAATTCAAACCGGCTACCATATCGCTGATACGCCACAGCCCGCAGGGATTCCAGGAAATCTTTTCTGGTTCCCTTAAATCCTTCATAAAGTACGGCCTCTTCATAGGCACTGTACCCCCTATCGCCTTTTGCGATAATATCCAAGTCGGCGGAGAGCGTGGCCCCGCAAGAGCAACCGCATTTTTCCATATCATTCATGTCAACACCTCATCGTATTCGCCGCAAGCAGATGATATTTACGCACGCCAAGACTTTGGTACTGCGTAATAGATCCATCCTGTCCTGGTACGCGTACTTCGATGTCATACCAGTAATCGCCGGGCTTTAAATTCAGCGTATCTTCACGCTTGAAGATGAACGCCCCGTCAGACCTCATTTCTTTGCAGAGTGTCTCTTCAATATCATTGAGACTCTTTTTGAGGACAAAGACCGCTGTAAACGGCTCCGTCAACGGTTTGCCGCAAAGCTTAGGTTTGAAACGAAATCCGCCAGTACTGCCGCGGCTATGGTAAATTTCGTTTCCTACAATACGAAACATGATTGCACCCCCTTACTACGTTTTGAACCAGATAGCATTGTCCATATACGCAGGCTCTGTGTCGCTAATGATGATATGTGCTTTAAACGCATCAGCGTGAGCGGTTTTATCCGCTTTATGAGACTGCATCGCTTTGTTAAAAGCCTCCAGCGTTACATAGACGATACTGCTATTCAACACGATTTCTACATTCGTCGCATCGCCAATACCAAAGCTGACATCATAGAGCCGTTCTTGCAGAGGTGTCGTCTTATCGTAGACGTAGCTGCCGTTCCCACTGGCCGTCGTATAGGCGTAGAGCTGTTCTGCGCCTTCGTCGATTTGTGCCATAATACCGAGTTCCCTAAACCAAAAGCCCGTCTCTACTTCGGCGTTAGTCATGCCAAAATGTACCGTATAGAGTCCGTTTTTCAAGTTTTCGAAGGACGTGATTTGCACGCTTAACCTCGCGCTTTTGATAGCCGTAAAGTCATCGGGATTATCCGTCGCGCCGAGGATACCGTCACCTAAGACAACACGCGTGATTTTCAGCGTTTGCCCGCCTTGGGATTTAGCAATCATCTCGCGCCCGGCTTTGGTGAGGATGACCTTGTTGAATTCTCCTACATTCGTCGCCATACAAACCTCCTATCTATATTGTTCTGCCGGAATCGTCGTCACCGCGCCAGATGTAATGACGCCAGCAACAGTCGAGACCAATTCCGGCACGTGCATTTCAATCGCGGTATCAGCTAAAATCTCCGTCCGAAAATGGCTAGAAACGACACCGCCCACATATATTTTGCCTGTGACCTTAGCATAGCCAATATATTTCCAGCCAATATGAGCTGGTACGTATAAGTCCAAGCTTTTTTCAAGCTGTTCAAAGCTCGTAACCTGCCCATCTGGTAAGAGCACATCGAGAAAATACCCTTCCGGGTGGTCGATAACGATGCCTGTTTTCGTAGCAACAAACAGGTTCACAAGCTCCGTCAAAAACTCCAGCGTCACCGTCTGCGTACCATTAAGTTTGACGTAAATAGCCTTGCGTCGCGTCGCATAATCTAGAGCATGATTGGTCTCAAGGCCTGCAAATTCTTCCCAATCATCAAGTCCCCACGTAGCCGTACTGATAAAAAACTGTTTTGCTACATCGATAGCATCCAGCCGTTGCCGCTCATGCTCTATTTCCAGGGCTCCCTGCATAGCCGTGAACCGCTCATCTGCATATAGGAAGGAAGGCAGGTACCGCCGCAACGATACCGGCATGAGCCGCAACATTTGAAAATCAGCCATGGAGTACCACCTCCGTGACGGACGGGATTTGTTCCTGCGTGACGGCAATGTTTTCACGGCCCCCGTTTAACAGCAAATCATCATAGTCAAAGACACGCGTTTGCTGGCTGTTTTGCAAAATAAGTTTGCCGATTTTGGCGTAAGAAATTTTCTTGCCGTCAAAGTCAACAGAGCCAAAGTACGCGTTGAGCATTGTCTTGATAGCCTCTGCATCGCCAGCTCCGTTAGTCGGCGTCAGTCCCACCGTAAGGGCTAAGATGGCCGGAGCCGTTACGGTGACGGTTGCGCCGACGGGATGCATCACTTCAATGTAGTCCCGTACTTGTTGTAACAGCATCTCAGACGCAGGCTGTCCGTTTGCATCGGTCACGATGACTTTCACTGTACCGTTGCCCTTCCACAATTTTTCGATGGATACGCGGCCTACGCCTTTGATGCTCGTAGCCCATTCGATATAATTGTTGGCGTTGCCTGACGTAGCAGGCTGTTGTACTTTAAATTTCAACCGTTCGTACAAAGCCGTATCGTCTTCTTCATCAAAGCCGTCATGCGCAGCTTCTGCGTTCGTTACACTCGTAATACCGGGTATACTCATAGGTATAGCCGTAATCACCCCAGCCTGTACGTTACCGCTAATGCCAGCGACTTCGGCCTCTATATCTACGTCCGCCGTTTCTTGTACGGTCGTATCCTGTAGGGTATGAAATAAAATACCTGACTGCGTGCCAAAGAGGCTGCCTGCCGGGATGGTTCCTCTACCGGTAACGGTAACTACGCCTAAGGCCTTGACCGCGGCTTTACGGATAACGCCATGTTCCGCTGCGCGAAGCGTTAAATATTCGCCCCAACTTGTTTGGGCAAACCCAGCTTTATACTGCTGCTCTCGTTCAATTTCCTGCTTGGCAAACTCGATGCTGTTGGACGCAAGCACATCATATTCAAAGGTTCCTTCAAACTTACTAGCGTCGCCGCCTGTATCAGCTTGCAACTGCGCCAGGATGGCGCCTTGCTCTCTTGCCTCATACATTGACATTCACCTCCCCGTAAATCGTTGTAAGCGCAATATCAACGGTCACGCTATCCCCTTCATGCGTAATGACGACGCTGTCAATGGATTTAATATAGGGGTTCACCATGAGGCACTCAATAATGACCCGCTTCAATTCGCTGTATCGCTGTTGCACACCCATCACTTTACCAATGAAGGGCTTCAATTCTATGCCATACTGCCAGCTATAGGCCAAATACTGGAACCGCTCCGTACTGAGAGCCTTATAAATCCATACCTTGATAGCTTCATTACCCTCGACAATGACATGATTTCCCTTGTCGTCGTAGATAAAACGGTTGACTTCAAAGTTCCACGCCCATTCCTTTGGTACTGGCAGCGTCAACGTTTCTGTAGCGGTTGTTGTCGCAGCCCCTGTGAAAGGAAACTCCGCGCTCATAGTTTCACCACCTTTTGACCAATCCAATAGAGCTGTTCGCCCTTGACTGGGTCCGGATTGTAAATCGGCACGACAGTCACCAAATCACCAGTTTTAAGCGTATCCGTATAGATAATCGTATCTGTGTAATCGTTGTCGATGTCGTGGTTATGGCTTTCATACTCCGCATAGCTACTGCCACCCGCGCGGTTTTGCGTAGCACTAACGAGGTGGCCTTTAGCCGCGCGCGTATGCCCTACAAGCCAGTATTCGGAAATGTAGCAGTCCTTAGCGGTCAAGACAATCGTATTGACTTGTACTTGTATGTCCGGCGGCGGCTTGAGGATAATGCCGACCATAGTTTGCTGAGGCCGCGCGCCAGTGGCAATATCATGCATTGTATTGACTACAGCCGCCATCGACTGTGATGCAGTTGGTATGTTTTTTCCTGCCATAGGCCCGCCTCCTTATATTCGGCTCGTCTTAATGATTTTTGTCGGCGTTTGGCCAATATTGTAAATACCGCCCTGGCCGACACCGCCAGCACCGCCGTTTGCGCTGGAGTTATTGCCGACATACGTACCGTTACCGGCATAAATGACGACATGGTCATTATCACCATAGACAACGCAATCACCGACAGCTAGATTACTTTCATCAAAGGGGACGACGTTCGCACTACCTGCGTTCGCTACTAAAGACGGTACATCGGCTACGCCAGCATCGTACTGTGATTTTAAATACGGGCTATAGTAACTACCAATACGTGTTGTTGCTTCGACACAACCATTACGACCGTTCGGCATTGTCGAGCCTTGCCAAGCTGTATACCCAGCTTGCAGACCTGCGCCAACGTCCATATTCCCGTTGCCAATGCCTTTCTTGTCTTTTTCTTTCGGTAATTCTTCTTTGTTCATGATGTTTTCAAACTCGATTTCAAGACGCATTTCGTGGATGCCGTTCTCAAACGTATGCGTATCAGATTTCACCCAAAACTTACCCGTCAGCTGGGTAATGATGTCTTGAATCGCAATAGAATAGGACGACTTGACGCGGTAATCACCGAGCAAATCGAGGATTCCTTCCCTATCAGGGCCATGAAACATAGCTTTGATTTGTTCTTGCGCGTTTTCATTCGGGTTCGTCTTATACACGTCCTGGAACATGGAATATTTCTGAATCCATTCATCATTGCTCTGATACCCTGTCACATTGCCCTGCTCGTCCGTAATCATGACGCGGTCAATGAGATTTTCAATGGACTCTTTATACTGGCTGTTTTCCATATTCGTAAATTGGTCAGCCTGCCAGTTTTCGATAAGCGTACCTTTTTTGATTACATCAAGAGCCGCGCCATTCATAACAGGGTGGAAGAGAACATCCGGATCAGCGGCGTTCGTCTTTGCCGCGTTGATTTGTTTCGCCGCCTCGGTATAGGCAATCATGATAATTTGGTAACCTGTCTTCTCTTGGGCAATGAAAGAGATTTTCTTGCCAGTCTCTGCCAAATTGCCGACGAGAACACCCATTTCCGCGCACACGGCCTTGGTAATGTCCTCCGCTGTCATATCTGTAAATTTCCGGGTCATCTTTGAGCGGCATAAGACAAAGAGGTGGTCATAACAGGTAATCTGAATTTCTGACTGCTGCGTATTCCGCTCGATACGATAGACATTTCCTTCAAAGACTTCATTGCCCTCCTCATCGTAAGCGTAAACGGTCTCCCCTAAGTTGATGACATACTGCTGGAGATTTGGGTCGCGCGGCTCGAAGACGTAGCTAAATTCAAGACGTCGCGCTACTTGGAGCCGCGACCCTTCCCACGTAATACGACCACGGACAAGAGGCGATAAATCTGTCAACACCTTCGTCTCTTTCGTGCTCGTTGTTCCGTCTGGATTTTGTACGGTCTCCGTTTTTGTCGTATAGTGCTTGATAATCATTTAATCACCAACTTACGTAATTTGCTGGCGTTATTAATAGCTAAGTCTTTGAGGTCGTTACTCTGGACGACACGTCGCCAATGATTATAGTCGCCGTACGCTTTTTTAGCCGCATCACAGATGTCCGACCCTTTTTGCCAGAGCGTGGCCTGCGTCGGCTCCGTCGTCTCTGTAGGTCTGTCTTTGAGGCCTGTCGTCTCGTCGACAGGTTTGTCATTATTGGCCATCGGCGTGTTCAGGTCTTTGTATTCCGTCAAGGACAAGGTATAGTAAATATCCCTCGTCCCATCCTGTTCCCAGTAATCAAACTGCATAATGCCAAACATGAGATTGACCGGCGTATCCGTAATGATGACGCGAACCGGCTGGCGCACCTCTTTCCATTTCGTCAAAAGCTCGACAATCTCGGCGGGCTCCTTTTGGTCACCTACGACGAAAGGGTAGTCATGTATAAGAGATGGGAAAAAGCAAGAAAAGGACAAGGTCCTCAATTTCGGCATGCCAAAGACCAAGGCTTCACCGACTTGCGTAATATTAACGACCTTGTTCTGTTGTCCTGACGTGATGGAATACTTCGACGGCGTAACAGGAATAGTCAGTGTATCCGTCGCGCCTTGGATGATAATTTGACGGTGAAGCGTACCGCCGCCAGTGGCAAAGATGGCAGACAGCACATCGAGCATATTGCCGAGTTTTCCTAAGCCCATTAGTACGCACCTCCATGATTTACTTCTGCCTGTTGTATAAGGCGCATGATGGTATAGGCAATCCGGTCAATGTCCACGTCTTCCCGGACCGTAAAGGTATTTCCTGTAAACGTGATTTGCGGCGGTACCGTATTGCGAGTGCTAGAAAATTGCTTTTGCAGCATGTTGACCGTCGTCGCGTACGGATAAATCCGGCTTCCCGACGGCAAGTCGATGATTTCGCCGCCTCGTTCGTTGATTTCTGTCCAGCCGCCGCCAAAGCTCATTGCACCAGTAGCATGACCTGTCAGCGAGGAAATACTAAAGTCAAAAGACGGCAGGGAAATACTCGCAGCCTTAGCTTTGATAGGCCCCCAGACATTTTCGTCAAACCACCCAGAGAGGCCGCTCCACGCACCTTTAGCAACTTCTGCCGCCGTATCGAAAGCACTGCCAATAGTACTCGAAAGAGACGACGCGCCAGAAGAGATACTATCCCACACGCTTTGTGCCCATTGACCGAGGTCATCGAGGGACTGGCCAGCCATGTTTTTTGCACTTTCAAAGTCTGCGGACCACTGCTGATTCTTTTCGGCAATCATCTGCGTCATCGTATCCCAGCAACCAGCGGCAAAGGATTGCACACCCGTAAGAGCACCGTCTGCGGTCGAGGTAAAACTATCCCACGTCGCTTGCGCGCTTTGGCCAAAGCCGGCAAAGGTCTGTTTCCATTCTTCATTCTTGGCTGCAAAATTAGCAGAAATCTTGTCAAAGGACTCGCTGGCGTATTGGACTTCATTGTCCCAGTCCAGGCCGCCAATAGCCTGCCCGGCACTACCGCCAAGCATAGCACCAGCTACGCCGCCGACCACGCCACCAACAGCAGTACCTGCAGCGGTACCAATACCCGGTACAATAGAACCGATTGCGGCCCCTGCCATGGCTCCGCCTTTAGCCCCTACGAGCCCACCCGCGGTACTGCCAATGGCACCACCTATAGCCGTCTCCCGTTGGTCTTCTGGCGCATAGGCCACATCAAGAAGTCCGCTGGCCAGCGTCAGCGGCAAGCCCAGTCGACCGAGCCAACGGCCTAATCGACCAAGCCTGGACGTTGCTGGAGTCCCCGGTTTATTGGGGCCGCTCGGCGGTAAGCCCGGCCCTGACGGAGTGCTTGGTGCATTACCATTGACGATGACGGTCTTCGCATTGACGACCATATCACCAATGCCTTTGCCACCAAGGCCGCCATCCGTACTCGGCCCTTTACCGCCTGGTATCGGCATAGACGTAATCTTCTTCAGCCAATCAGCGGCTTTCATAGAGAGGCTAATGATTTTACCAAGGCCTAAGACTAAGGCACCGCCAGCAAGGACGGAACCAACACCATCAGCGGCAAAAGCCTTGTCTTTGAGGTCGACGAATCCTTTGCCAATAGTTTTTAAGAGGTCTGATACTTGGAAACCATCTTGTAAGAGGTCATTAAAACCACGCGTAAGAGATGTCAATTCCTTGACAAAATCGCGTAGTCCCTCACCGGGGCCTTTATCCAGCAAGAGAATACCCATATTTTCCCATGCGCTCGATAGTTCATCTAAAGAACCTTTGAGGTTGTTCAGCTTCTCGATGGCGGTTTGTTTTGCCGTGACTTGGCTCATAGCGTCTGCCATATCTTTGACGCCTTTAGCACCTTCACGGAGTAAAATCATACCGCCACGAATAGCGTCAGAGCCAAACATATCGTACAACGTACTCAACTTTTCTTCGTCCGTCATGCCCTTCATCCGGTCTTGCAACAACGCTGCAATATCGGCTAAAGATTTCATTTTGCCGGACGCATCAAAGAATTTAGAGCCCCCGTCTTCTGTCAACAGATTCAATTTTTCAAAGGTCGTAATAGCCGTTTTACCTTTAGGGACTAGATTCGACAACATCGTTTTTAAAGATGTACCGGCATCAGAGGCTTTCAGACCATTTTGCGCAAATACAGCAAGGGCCGTGTTTGTATCGTCAAAGCTCATACCTGCGCCAGCCGCAACCGCTGAGCAAGCGGCTAGGGAATAGCGCAATTCTTCAACGCTTGTCGCACTGGCATTGGCCGCACCGGCTAAAATATCAGCGGCATGCGTTGGATCATCCATGTGAAAGGCGTTCATCGCCGTGCTCATGATTTCTGCTGCTTCTGGCAATGCTAGTCCTCCGGCGGCGGCCAAATCCAAAGCCGCTTCAGACGCATCCCCTAACACATCGCTGACGCTAATGCCGGCTTTGAGCAGTTCTGTCATACCTTGCGCCGCTTCTGTGGTGCTGTACGATGTAGCATCGCCTAATTCCATGGCTTTGAGCTTAACTTTTTCCATCGAATCAGCATCTAAATCTGTCAATGCTTTGATTTCCGAGAGCTGCGCTGTAAAATCGGTATAATTCTTCACGGCATCATATACGCCAAAACCAATGCCAGCGGCACCAGCCATCTGCATGGACGTACCCATAAGCATACCGCTTGCCATATCAGACATTTTGCCCTTGATGCCATTGCCAAATCCACCACCAGCCATATTTTGCTTGACATTTAAGGCTACAGTATAGGTCTTTCCGGTAAGGCCGGAAAGCTCTGTTTTCGCCTTACGTACTGTAGTAGTAATATTGTCTTTCGCCCGGATAGTTGCTTCGTAGACACCGCGAATACCAGAAAGCCCGGCTTTTGCCTTCGTTGCTTTTTGCCCTAACTGTTCTGCCGCTGTACCGGCTTTCGCCATCTGCGTGGCCGCGCCATCGACAGCAGGGCCAAGTCCTTTGAGAGAGGTTGAAAAGTCTTTGAACCCGCTTTGCGCTTTTTTGACTTTCGCTGTGAAATTGTCTTTTAATTCCAATGTTGCGCTTAATACAAAATTGCTCACGGCTTCAACCTCCCTCCGCCGCTAATAACCGCTAAATCCAATTCTCGTTTATTTGCCAGCTCCATAGCTGCATGACAAAAGAGTTTCTCTGTCTTCGACAAGGAAAAGAAATAGTCTAGTGTATGCCCTTTGAGGAGCAAGAAGGCCGCTGTCTGCGCCTCCCAGTCCTCTTCAATTAGTTTTTTACGTCTTTATGTACCTTCGTTTCAATATCCTTACCGTAGCCAGCATTTGCTAAGATTTGGTCAGCAATGGCTTTGATTTCACCAGCATCGAATAATTTCAGGACAATGTCCGTCGGTTCCTGGCATCCGTATGCTTCTTGCAATTTCGCATCCTTTAAATTCGGTGCGACTGTCAGCTCGTAAATCGTATAGAGCTGGCCGTCTGTCAGGTCAATCGCATCGGCTACGAAATCACGCGTCGGCTTCTGTACGGTAATCACGCCGATACTCGTCGTAAGGTCAAACAATTCTTTCTTTTTCGCTAAAATCTGCTCTTTCTGCTTAATTAATTCTTGTACACTAACAGCCATGTAAAAGCCTCCTATTCTACTGTTTCCATAAAGCCCGAATCGCTCGGCGTAAAGCCGAAGGGAAATTCTTTTTCAACGACCTTGCCCTTTTCAAAGGTCATAAGTGTCAACTCATTAAACCAAACATTGTCGAAAGTGACGCGTTCTTTCTGCCCATCTACGGCATCCGGATCATCCATGAGCCCTACCAGTGTAGCCCGTGGGTCACGGCCATTTTTCCATTCTTCTAAATACTTATTAATATTCCGATTAATGACCGATTTGATGGTAAATGTGCCGGAACCAGTGAGTGAAACCTGTTTCGAGTCCTTATCAATGCCAATGAGGACATCTTCCCGGTCAGCCGTGACTTTGGCTTCAAACTTTTCAATTTCAAAAAGGAGCTCGTTATCCCACCAAAGTTTCCCCCACGAGCCATTCCACCGTCTCCGGCCTCTGTATTTCGTTGCTTCTGCATCTCTCATTACGTATTACCTCCTACATCGTAAAGTTAATCGTCAAGTTTTCCATGGCGTCGACGAATTTCACACTGCCAGCGAGCATGACCTTATCACCTGTGTTATATTGGCGAATCTGCATAGCCGTCATGTTTTCTGTATCCGCGCCTTTGAGTTTGGCATAATTGAGCTGTGCTTCTTCATCAATGTCGACCGTATTATCAGCGTCAGCATCGAGAACATTGCCTGCAATTTCACTAAAATAAACGAGGATAGCCGAAACAAAGAGCATCTTATGGTTGTAATCATTGATGACTTTGCCAGCGTAATATTTCTTGAACGTATCACGTACATCATCAGTGACCATGTCAATACCTTCGATAATCTTGATTTTACGGAACTCTTCGCCTTTATCCGTCGTGAAGGTTACAAGCGAATTGCACGCTCTGGCAATCTTTACGCCGTCGCCATCTTGTTCGTCAAAGAGTAATAACTGGCCTTTATCGATAAGAGAATCAATGTCTTCATAGATTTCGACGGATACGACTTCAGGCAACGTAAAATACGTAGCCGACCGGTCCAGCGCAAGTCCTGCCAGAATCCCGGCAATACGCGCCGTATACTGCGTGGCTGTATAGGTAATAAATTCTTGATTATCCTCAGTAACAGCTTCGCCAACAGCAGCCTTCCCCGCAATGGCAGCGCTAGCGTTATAATTCGGGTTTTCGACCTGAATGTTATTGGTGCAAAAATTGACAACCCCCTCATGGTCGGCCGCCTGGTTTGCCAGGACTGCCTTGTACGTCTTGCGTTTGTTGTTGCGCATGGTCTTAATCCAGCTCGCCAGGTCTTTCTGTTCCTGGTCAGTTGCTGTAGGGGCACAAATCCAGTTCCATTTGATGCCGCCCAATACCTTCAAGGCACTCGCCTGCGTCACTGTAGTGTCGGCTACGCCACTATTAGGGATGGTATATACCAAGACCCGTAACGGCGTCCCTAAGAGGCATTTCTTGATTAAATCGACGTTTTCGTTAGTCAGGCCTGTAGCCGGAATATCTGTAATATCCGTCACCTTGTAGGTCTTCATGACGTCTGTCGTCTCGTTGTGCAAAATCATAGCCACAATGCCACGCGCCGACCGTTTAATCGCTGTCGTCCCTAAAGTACGGAAATTAATCAGTACTTGGGGCAATCCAAATACTTCTGCTTCGTTTGGCATGTATTATTCCTCCTCTGTTTTGTCTTCATCATTTAGTCGCAACTGTAATTGTTGCATCAATTCATACTGCATACGCCCTGCTTCTTCGTCCGTCACAGCATCCCTAAAGTCGAGGGTAAAGATGTAATGCAGTATATCGTCAATCGTCGTAGTCTCTGCCGATAAAATCGTAATCGCCCTGTCCTCGACCCGAAATACAGGCCGTATCAAGAGGTCCAAGCCATCAGCGACATCATACAAACGCATGCGCTCCACCCGCCCGAATGCGTCATAAGGTACGAAAAAGGTAATATCGACCTGTATGAACCTGTCGCTGTACACGTCATCGACGGTCGTTACGGTTGGCATAAGTTCGACATAAAAATAAGGCTCTTTCGACTGTTTTTCTACATTGTCGAAATGAACCTTATAGTCTGTATATTTGCTCTTTAGGCGCGCCGTCAAGGCCGCTTTGATACTACGCAGGGTTATCACTCATCAATCAGCCCTTTCATGATGTCCGCCGCATCCTCTTTGAAGGTCTTACTCGTCTGGAGCATTGCGCGGTGAAGCATCTTTTGGCCTGGTACGAAATCTTTTTTCAGCCGCTTGCCAATAGCTGGCACGTACCGCCCTGGCTGTTGCCGATGTCCGTACTCTACGTGGCTCGCATATTCTGTGTTGTTGTAGACCGTGACCTTGCCTTGTACGGCGCGGGTACGTTTCCAGCCTTCCCGTAAATGGCCCGATTTGACTGGCGTATTGTCTTTGACGTTACCGATGAGGATTTCCGCTTCTTGCGCGACGAATTGGTTCCGCTTGTGCGCCCCTTCTTTGGCCATGCGTTCCAGTTTTTCATTCAGCTCATCAAAGCCACCAAAAGAGATGCCCATTAGGCCTCATCCTCCCGTCGTACGCTAATCTCTTGATGCGTCGGATATAAAAAAGACCGTGCCGCGTTTAATACAAACGTGGTTCGGTCGTGGGTAATCGTCAATATATCGTTCGGTAAAATCTCGTATTCCGGCGAAAGGCAAATGCGTAAGTCTGTACGCATCCAGAATTCGCGGGGCCGTTTCTCGCTTTGCAGCTCTTTGTCGTATTGGCTGAGCTTGCACGGCACGTCCGTGTAAATCGTCTCTACTTCGTAGTCGTCAGCCCCTTCATCGTCAAGAATCGGCACTTGACGGGAAACGGTTACAGTGTCGTTGTACATGTATTGCCGCAAGGCGGCCCGGCACCGAGCGTATGGCATTTGCATGAGGGTCTCACCAGCTTTCTGTATAGGTGTAGGCGCGGCTTGATGCTGTCAAAATCTGCCTCTATGGTGCTACCCGTAGCAGATACGCTATTAATAGCAAAAACAAACTCTGTATCGTCCTGCTTGATACTCTTTAGTGGAGCATTGCCAACGCTCTGCCCTTCTGTATCAGCCTTAGCCAGTGCCCACTTAACGACGAATTCCGCCGCCGTTAGTGTCAGTGCCGCCGGAAAATCGTCACGGTGGCAATAGTCCAGCACGTCATCTATGAATTTTTCTGCGTAGAGCCGCGTCAGGCTTTCGTATTGCACAATTTGACAGTTCAGTACCATCGCCTTATCTATAATGTCTTGTACCGCCTCACAGCGGCAAATGTATCGCATTGCATCATCTCCTTATGGTAAGATACAAAGTGAAAGGAGGTGTTCATCATGGATATAACAATAGCATACAGTGGATACTGCCCACAAAATCAAGAACGTCGACGCATCTATATTGACTTAGCAGAAGTATCTTTCATTGGGGCATTAACACCAGAATACAAGAAAATGAGCTTTCAGTGCCCCGATGGTGAATACTGCCAGCACTTAGATAGCTATGGCCGATGTCCTTTGTTTGTAGAATCCCCTGACCATCCATAATATTACACATCTTTGAAGAAATTCCTGAAAAACGTGGCGGCTTGTTCGTTAGCGTTTTTCAGGAATTTTTTATATGGAAATCCATCATGCTGTAAGTTGCCATATACACAAGGCTTTAAATCTACGCCGGACTCTTCTTCTAATTTATGAAGGATAACAGTAAATCTATTTACAGGGTCTACTGCATTCCGGCATGGATACTTACAAAATGTACATCCTTCAAAGAACTTTTTATGACCACCATAAAGAAGACTTTGAAAGACTCTTGCCAGACAATGCGCTTCCTCTTTGGATAATTCCATACATTCACCACCTTTCAGGCATGAAAAAAGCAATGTGCATAATGTACACATTGCTTATATTCCCGGCGTAACATCTTTAATGCCTTTCAGCAACCGGTATGCTTTTTGCATAGTTGTATTATTTTCCAAGAATTCCAAGCCTTCCAGCGTAATCATAGGCTGTAAATACTTCAAATCAAAGTCCCCACCAAAAAGCAACTCTATTTCTACACCTTTGATATATCTTGCTTCGACAAGCATACGCATAACCTTAAGAAAGCGCGGCTCTGAAACCTTGAATCGTTCTGCCGATAGCTCTGAATAGTCTGGACATTCGCAGTCCATAGATTGCTCCAGCCATCGCAGTATTTTATAAATCAATGTGAAGTTATCCATGCGTTATTTTTCTACTCCTAAAATACCAGAGTTTTCCACATTTCTTCCGGGACTTGTTTGAGTCGTTTATTATTTTTTACTGCACGGCGCAACAATTCAGCCGCTTTTACAAAGTCTTCTACTTGTGGATTTAAGGGGTCAAAATAGATAACCCGGTCCAACGTCCCGTTTCCAAATCGTTTTTCGTATTCGATTTCCGCTTGTGTCAAAGATTCTTGAGCTTTTACAAAATCATCACTCGTTTTTACTGGTATGGACATAACTTCACCTCCTTACGCCTTTAAAATTAAGCCAACAATAAGATGTAGGAATTCCTTATCTTCTGTGATTTTAGCATATACCACTCTTCCCTTTTCGTCTAATTTCTTGACTTTTCCATTGCCTGGCTCAAAAATTGATTCCAGCCCCATACTTAATACTTCTGATGCCGATTCTCCGTAATCCTTGCCGATATAGGGGCTTATAAAATCATCTGCTCGTGTTTTTTCATTTGCACTATACCCCCATCCGGGGAAAAGTTCCATTAACTGAACTTGAGATTCTCCTCGTGTTCTAGCTTTTACAAAATCCAAAGATATTTTTAATGCATCACGGTTAAAAAACTCAACATAATGCCCAATTTCATGGTACGGAGTGGTCTTCCTTTTCCCATCCATATTAATGGTAACATACCCATCTTTATAGTCAGAAAATTTATTACTTGCGTAGCGTCTACCATTAGCCATTACAGCCCCCTCATGAAAAAATCCACGTTCAGCTTTAACCGTATATAGCTTACGCTGTTTTTTTTCTAAAAAATCAGCCCAAGCCTTAGGATAATATGAAAAAGCTTCGCGGAGCAAGGCTTTATTTTGCTTAGAGCTTCCTTTGGCAAAATTAGCTTCTGGCACTTCTGCACCCATTTCTCTGAAGTTCGCAAAAATCTCTTTCAACGCTTCTTTATCGCCTATCTTATCGGCAATATCAAATCTTTCTGCTACGTTTTCTCCCAATTTTATTACATCATCTTTAGTACAGCTTTTTAAATCGAGTGATGCAGCCAAGTGCCTTAATTCCGTTATGTTCATTATATCAGATATAACGATTTTTGTCTCTCTTACGGGCTTAGGCGGCGTATGCTTCTTGAGCCAATCAGCCAGACTCTGTGACTTATCGACATACACGGCTTTCCAGTCGTCGTACTTCATGGTAGCCGGTACAAAGATGGTCTTCCCCCGTCCATTTCGTGCGGCTCTCGTGCCTGTTTTCGCGGTTCTTTCACCTCGCAGACTCCCAGATATGGTCGAGCGGCAATTCGGATGCAGGGGCGGCACGTTTGTGCCTTGTTGTGCTTCGCTGATTGGGTAGATGTGGCCGTCATGAGAACGGCATATCGGCGTCGTCCGTTTGTCCAATGTCGCAATGAAGCGGAAATATTTCATGCCGCTATCGGCTATACTGTCGAGGGCGGCATGGTTGTTGACATAATTCAGTTCTGTGCGCACGAGGCGGCTAGCGTTGCTAATACCGACATTCATGCGTTTGGCAATACGCTTCGAGATTTTATCAATGCTCTCACCGCGATGGACGGCGGCAATCATTTCTTTGCGGAGATTGTACGCCAGGAAACGCTGATTTTTCCAGATACGCTCGCTGTAGTTCATGCCGCTCCAGCGATACCGCAACACGTCTTCCAGGGCCTTCGTATCGACCTTAGAAACGGCATTACGGAGCTGGCCTGCCTTAGCGATGTCATAGACGCCGTGGTAGTAGTTGTCTTTGTACGCCTCTGAAAGAAAGGCTTTCATGGTCGTCGTGACTTTTTCGCCAAGGTTTTGCATCTCCATCAAGGTTTCGCTGTAGAGCTTATCTAAGCGGCTGATGCGGCTGCGCATAGCCAAGGTATTTAGCTCTTTTTCGAGGCCCTTGTCGTCGGTCTCACGTATCTTTTTGACGTACTGGTCAATGCTCATACGCCACTGGCGGTATTCGCTCCCCTTCAGGAGCTTGCGCGCCTCCTGGGCGGTCAGTTTGTTGTCTTTGGCAAACCGGCCATACAAGGCGGCTATGTCGGTTTGGATACGGCCCAGCGAGTCCACATAGTACGCCGCCAGCTCTTTGTCGATGGTATCCTGGCACTTTTGGTACCAGTATTTTTCCCGCTCTTCGGCCCGCCGCGCCCAATAGGTTTCGCTGTCCATAGCCGTTCCTCCTAGCCGATTTTATGCTTCAATGCGACGATACGAATCTGCTTCGATTCATATACGCGGTTCCAGTTTTCACCGTTCGCCAATTCTTCTCTTGTTGGAGATTCGACGTTTGCCCGATGCGCGTTCGTCCACGCGACACCACGCGGATGCATAATGAAGCAATGACGGTTGTAGAGCATATTCACGCCTGCACCAATGGACGGGTCACGCTGTGTTTCGGTCTGCACAAAGCCGACTGGAGAGCCTACACCAAAAGCAATAGCCCCCTGGCCAAAGAGGTACGTCGTATAAACGCCTGCCTTAACAGGACAACCATCGTCGACGATGACGCGGCGGCCTTGATAGGTATCGAATTCGACGGAATTGCTGTCTCGTTCTGTCGTGATGAGGTTTTGCTTTTTCAGATACGACTTAACGGCCGAGTGCATGCCGACAGCCGTAAGCTGGCTCTGCGCATCGCCTAAGAGCTGCAACGCATCAATGAAGACAGACGCGCTAATATTAGCTTTATTTCCTGTATTGCCCGATACATCTAAGATGTGACCTGCCATCGAAGCCGACGCAAAGACGCCAGACAAAAGGTTAAATAACTCTTTCTGAAATTCTCGGTTCCAGTACCCAGCGACGAGATTGCCAATCGCCGCCATCGGGTCCTTACCTGCGAGTGCCGCCGAAAGAGACGTTGCGCTCCAAGCCATTTGACGCATGATAGTCGTCGATACGTCTTTACTCGATGTAATCTTGCTGTATCTGATAGGCTGTCCTTCGATGACGTTCTGCGCGTCACCCTGCAAGTCTTCAAAGAACGGCATATTATGTGTCCGTGCCGCTTCACTAGCAAGCTTCGTAAATTCCGGGCTCGTCGTAATGACGCCGGATTTAAAGAAGTCCGATAATTCTGCCGTCTTATTAATGACGTAAGGATTGAATAATTCCGGCACGATGACATCGGCTAAAGTCGTGCCGCCATCACCGGCAAAAAGCTGGATATTAAAGGGGAAATGTTTCGTTTCCATGTCGTTACCTCCTAAATAGTCACGCCTGCCTCAGCCGCCATAGCGCGTGCTTGTTCCGGGTTTTCCCGAAGCATCCGGCCTTGTTCGGTCAGGTTAAACGTGTCTTTAGCAAAGGGATTTTTTGTCTGATTGCCAGAGCCACCGTTTGGCGTGTACTGCGTTTTATTCTTTGCATTCGTAGTTTCTTTAAACAAGAAAGGTTTAGATTCTTTCAGCGTCTTCAGCTGTTCGTCTAAGCCGGTGATTTTTCCATCGTCACCAAGGATGAGTTTACTTTTATCGAATAGCCCTGCCACAATGTCCGCGTCCTGCGCACTCCCTGCAATAGCCAACTGGATTGCCGACGTGAGACGTAAGTCTTTGAGTTTGGCATCTGCCGCTTCTTTTTCCGTCTTATTGGCTTCTTGCAACTGCTTAATCTGTGCTTTCAATGCGTCGACATCGCCTTTACTGTTCTTCAGTTTTTCGAGCTGTGTATCGCGGTCTTTGACGGTGTTCTGCAGGGTTTTCTTTTCTTCGTTCACTTCATTAAATCGTGCTTTAGGTACATAACTGCCGTCTAAAAACTCTTTAAAAGCCTTTTGAGCGACATCTTTTTTATCGGTTTCAATACCAATTTTTTGTAATAATTCATCAAGTGTCATAAGTTCTTTCCTCCCGTTTTTCCCGAGGTCACGTCCTCGTTAGGTTATATTTCCATGTATTATACTGTAGCTGTCGTTACGGTAATGGCAATGGTCGATTTATCCGACAATGTCGCCGTACCGCCAGTAATCGCGCCGGTTGCGTCTTTCGTAAGCGTAATAGCCGTCACCGATTTACCGTCTGCACCTTTAGCCCCCGGAGCACCTGGAGTGCCAGGGTCTCCTTTAGCCCCATCAGCACCATTTTTACCAGCTGCACCAGGTTCGCCCTTAGGCCCTGGTGTCATCGTTCTTGTATCGGCAGCTAAAATACCCTGTTCCATTTTATTTAATTTTTCAGCACTAATCGTGTCGCCATTTTTCCATGCTGTTGGTGTATATGCCATAGCAATACCCTCCTTTAAATAACTGACTGTCCTACCTTAGCAGAGCCGACCAGTGCCGCCGCTATCGTCTCTGCGCCACCATATACCGTATTCGTTTCTACGCAGTATTGGAGTATCCGGCACACTTCATACTCCGTATAATCTACGACCTCCGAAAAGGGGAAGTCTTTGCCAAAGGCTTCCACATATGCTTTCAGCCATTTATACATTGCCTTTACCTCCATTCGTCGTATCGTCATTATAAATATCGCCCTTTGCCGCTGCTTCCGCTTCTTCTGCGTCAAGCTGATTTTCTTCGTCTTCGACATTTTCTACAAAGGGATGGTTCTTCAAAATTGTTTTACGCGAGACAATGCCTTCGGATTTACTGCACATATCGACGAGTTCCGCATCGTTACGAATGGACGTGCGTGTCCAGGTCTGCGTAATCGTTTCCGGTTCAGCTTGTCCACTCATACGCAAAATAGCCCGCACGAGTTGACTAAAACCGAGGCGGAATTCCGTTTCCATTAGCCCGGCTTTGAGCTCCAGCAAGGCATAGAGAAATTTCATTGCTTCGCCGCTTGTAGCGTCTAACCCCTGCTGCTGAGGGTCAATGCCTTGACCCATGTCAAAAATGGCCTTACGTGTGATTTCAAGCATTTTTTCTCTAGCCTCGACTGGAATATCTATGGTCAGTGTCGATACACCGCTTGTATCCGTTCCGCCAGTCGATTCCGTTTGAATCGCCTTGAAATATTTCAAATCACGTAGGAACTCTGTCAGGTCTTCCCCACCATAATTGTTCAATACAAAAATGACCTCTTGAATATCTTCGAGGTCATTCATAAAGCCGCTATAGGTTTTGTCGTAAGCGTCAATGAGTTTTTTTACTTCGTCTAAGTCGCTCGTCCCATCACCGTTGTTGTAAAAAGGAATGAACGGCACAGCACCCAAAGCATGAGTAAATTCGTTCGTTGGCTCGCCAGTACTGCCTATGTCGTAGTCCATGAAGCATTGCCACGGCTGTAGACCATTTTCAAGAGTTACCGCACTAGAGACGAGCTTACGAAAAGCCTGGCATTTCGTATCTGTCCAATACTCATACACGTCATAGGAATCGCCTGTATCGGTATCAATATCTTGATATACGCGCAACACAGCCAGTAAAGTATGGTCGACAGTGCTTGACCATACGGGAATAACTTGTGCTGACGGGATGACAGCCCAGCCAAAGCCATTATCTTGCTTCCAGTAATGCGCCCACGCTGCGCCAGCGTTTGAGGCATTGACAGCCAGTTCTTTCACCTTCTTGGCATAGGCATCCCCTAAGGCCTTCGTAATGAGTTGATTCTGTACGTCGTTTTTGGTATCAAACAAAGGCGGTGCTGTAAACATATAGGCTACTTTCTGATTGACGAGGAGCTTATAAAAGCTGTGAGCTATACGGTTATCTGCCTGGCGTAACGGATTTTCTGTCTCGCAGTCACAAGACCGTTTCTTAGGCAGGTAGAGAATGTCATTCTGCACATGGTAATATCGTTCTGCTACATCAGCACGCCGTGTAAAATCCGCATGTCCTTGCGTATAGCGTTGAATCAGCTTTTTCACAACATCTAAATCCATTGGTCTCACCTCTTCAAAATCTTCAACCGTGACCGCGGCATTGCCCGGCCCATTGCGTACCGTGTGGCGTCAATAGCGTGATTATCTTTATCCGGATAAGCGGAAATAAATTGCCCGTCCCGATTCCGTTCGTATTCGTAGCTGACGAATTCTTTATACGTATTCGGGCAACGCCGCTTATCAATATAAATATGGGCTAAGTTTTGCAGCCATTTAATGCCAAAATCCACGCTATCAGGCCCCTTATGTGCCGGGTCGACTACTAGGCCATAGTCGCGCATCTCTGCAATAGACTTGGGCTCTGCGCTGTCGGCGGTGATGCGGCGGCCGCTGGCTTTTGGTTTAATCAGCTCAACGGCTTGCTTATTCTTGAGCTTCTGCTGATAGAGTTCATCAAAAATATATAAATCTTCGTGTTTCGCATCGTAATACATGGCAACATACGCCAATGGGTCCACGGCAAAACCAAAGTCTAAGCCGTCATAAAGCCGGTCAAACTGGCTGATTTGCTCCGTCGTCATACGCATATCCTCGACGTTTTCAAAGACTGCGCCGCCTGTCCCTGTCACCTTGCCGAGATACTCATGCTCATAAGACGTATAATTCTTTTCCTTGAGCTTTTCTGCTTCCAGCAAAAACTGTTCACCGAGCCAAGCACGAGGCACGGTCAAATACGTCGTCGGATAGACTAATCTATCCGGGTCATCGACGAGAATTTCTTCATTGACCCAATTATTTTGACTTTTCGGCGGGTTATACGTCCCAAATACCCAGTACGTCGAACCTCCACGAAGGAGCGACTGATTTAAATTACGGATTTCTTCCATCCCAGAAAACTGATCCAGCTCTTCATACCAGACGATGCCGACATATCCAAAGGGCAATTTAATCGACTTGACCTTTGTCGGGTCGTCGACGCCAAAGAAAAGAATCTTTTGCCCTGTCTTCTTATACGTAATCTCATGAGGTGACGTGATGAACTTGAATTTATCCAGCAGGCCCAGCTGTTCGATGCCCCATTGAATTTGCGGGTACACGCTGTTTTTAATAGTATTGCCAATCTTACGCAGTACCACAGCATGGCAGTTTTTGTGCTGCAACAAAAGAAGCGGCACCTGGATACCCACAAAAGACGATTTCGTCGAACCCCGACCACCAGGAAGCCAGTAGAATGTGTGATTGTGTTCTTGGACATCAAAAAAAGCGCCATCAAAAGACGGTGCTATGCGTGACGCAATATTTAGTTCAATCATTTCGTACCGCCTTTCTGTCAAAAGTGAAGACAATATCATCTTTCGAGGTATTCTGTTGTAGTTCATCAACCTCGGCCTTTGCTTTGGCTATACGTAACTGCTGTTCTTCTGTATCCAATTGCGCTGGGTAGCGTTTTAGCAGCAGTTCCGCTGCTTTCAATCTATCACGCGCGCTTATCTGCTTTTTCATGATACGTGCGCTCGAACAGCCTTCACCCTCGCCTTCAATGACGACGACTTCTTCTTTGATTTCGCCGCGCAAGGACGATGTCAAATATTCCATGACTTCGACGATGCTCGCCGTGCGCTTCGATTGCAGTTCTTTCAGCCGCTCTCTAATGGCGTTTTGAATGACAGGTTTTGACAAGTTCTCAGTTCCTATCCGATTCGCAATTCGGGTGCTGTATCCCGCTCGACGTGCCGCTTCAGACGCATTCCCTGTCTCTATGTAGGCATCTACAAAGCGCCGCTGTTTCTCCGTTAGTTTCATTACATATTCCACCACCGCCCTTATAGTTTCTACAACAAAAAAGGAACGTATCTCTACGTCCCTTGATGGTCTTATTTAGATTGTACAAATTTCTCTGCCCGTTCCCTATCTTCACGCATGATTTTGATGAATGCTCTAACTAGCTCCCACTCATCATCATACGCTCTGACCTGGTGCTGTTTACGCACGCCATTGGCATTCTTAGGTCTCCCGGCTCCTACTCTGGCACCGCCCCAACCATTACTAGTCATGGCTATCACCTACCATTCGATAGTAAAGGTATAACAAGATAACGATGCCAGTAATAGCAGTCAATACATCTACTGGCCTGCCTAGCACAGACGCGAGCCATAACCCGAAAACAATCCAATCCTTTTTTTCTATTCGCTTGATTCTTTTCTTCATTTCTTTTACAATGGATATGTAGAAGGTCAGGACAGCGTTTCCGCCGTCCCTTCTTTCTTTACTACTTGGAGCGTTTCACAGGTTTGCGTTTGCGTTGCTTAACTTGTGAGCGCTTCTTTTGTTTTTCGGCTATTTCTTTACGCCATTTCCAAAGAGTATAGCCAATAACAACCAGATTTTTAATGTCGTCCAACTCTATATCCATTGCGTACCTCCTTTCCTCTTGATGATTATAGTATACCACAATTCATGATATTCGTCAATCTATTTTCAAGAAAAGGAGGTATTTTTTTATTTTCTACATGCAAAAGCCGCCGCAGGCAATACCCGTATCGTGTCTAGCGGCGGCTTTCGCTTATTTATTTGTCAAAAGGAGGTGATTACCTACGAATCACACATACATCATATCATGTCAAGGGGGTGAATTACTATGAACTCAGGTGAATTTTAGTGAACGGAGATGAACGGATTCGAACTCTTTTAAGGCATTTCCGTGTAATTTCAGGACACCGCGCATACTCCGGTACTGCAATACGTCTTTAATGTCATCCCAATCTTTGCAGTTAATATACCGCTCTGTCAGGATAACGCGATGCAGCGGGTCAGATAAGCAGTTAATTTTATCTTCTGCTTCTGTCCGGATGCGCAGCAACTCATCCCATTCAGCATTGAACTTCTTTTCCAGCTCTTGTATTTTAGCAATCTTATCGCCCATATCCAGGCCTTGGCCACCGTCAACGCGGTCTTTGCTATAGTCAATGGACTGCAAAGCATACAAATCTTGCCTTAATTTCT
>UQHB01000042.1 GCA_900540735.1 uncultured Megasphaera sp.
CCGAGCCCGTTGCGTCTCCAGTAAGAGAAATGTTGCGAGCCGTCGATAATTTGCCGACGCTTTCGACGCTTGCCGTGCCGTCTTCTCCTACGGTGACTTTTCCGGCTCCTGTTGCAGATTTCAAACCGCCGAGGACGGTTGCTGTCGCCTGCGGCAACGTGTAAATGACAATATCCTGACCGTCCACAATAAGATGTCCATTCGTGCCGCTCTTACCAACCGCAACGCCAGCGTAGGGGAGTTCACTCCATTTCTTTACGCCGTCACCGACTTTAATCTTGTAAGAGTCGATTTCTACGCCCGGTTCGCCTTTGCCAAGTACCGTATTTTGCGTGGTCCATTCTGCCGCCGTTTTGTTTTTGAGATATAATTTGCCAATGTTTAATGTAATTTGTGCCATGTTAGTGTCCTCCGTTTTCTTTTTCAAAATTGTTTCCGCAATCAATCGCTATAATGTCTTCGTAATCACTGCCGACAACAAAATACTTTTTGTCCATATCATCCCATCTATATGTCTTATTCTGACCTGTATCGACATACAAGACATTGACATCACCCTCGTTCGGAAAATTGTAAATGCTGTCGTAGTGCTGGTATGAGGTAGATTTTAAGTAATCCAACCACTCTTCGACGGTGCCGTCATAACCATTTTCTACCGCCAAATCATACGCGCTTTTCCCATCCCTGCCGCGCATCAATACACGCATTTCAGCCGTGATACGTCCGCCGCACTGTAATGCCTGAGATAACGGCATACTACATTTATTTCCACAGTTGTCACATGCCATATCACCACCACCTTCTACCGTGTAACATCCGGCTGTAGATGATACTTATTGCGAACAACGGTCGCCACTTGGTCGGGACCGCCTAACGGATCATGTACACGAGCCTCAATATCATAGACATAGTCACCGAACGGCAAGTCCGCCGTATCTTCGGTCAAAAAGGTTATTCGATTATCACAAATACATTTTTGCATCACAATGTCATCATCGTCATAACTCTTTTTAACCGTAAATACAATGTCACAAGTATCATCCTGTTGTATTACCACACCGCGAGAAAATAGGTCAAGTCCTAGTTCCCCTGTATCGCCGCGAATGTGGAAAATCTCATTGCGTATTACGCGTAACCCATTCATCTAATCATCCTCCTACGTTTTAAACCATATCGCATTTTCTATATATTCTGGCTCTGTATCACTGATAATGATATGTGCCTTGAATGCTTCTTGATGAGCTGTTTTATCTTCGTTATGCTTCTTAAAAGCCGCGGCGTGTGCATTACTATCATTAAAATGTGTCTCCAGTTTAGTTGTAAATGTATTATTCACGCTGTTTTCATCTGCGAAGGCCTGAATCGTCCAGACAACAGTGCCATCCTGCCAAGAATCACCAACCTTTTTGCCGGACGGCATGCTTTCTACGGCATCAGCGGAACTCATGCCAGCTGTTTCACATTTTAAGTACACATTCAGCGGCCCGTTTTTAAATTGTCGCAATTCACCAACAAAATACGCGGTTGACGGGATACGCCAGAACATAAATCCGGCTAATGAAGTTTCGGAAAAGGCATTTTCATAGAGCCATTTCATTTTTAAGTCAGCTTTATTCATAAAAGCATCAAACATAGACCGTGACGGTGGTGTAGACCCGATAAAGTTCCAGCCCGTCAGATAATTCTCGTCCGTAAACGTATACGGCTGCAGCGGTGAGTTACTAGCCCATATTTTCATAAAATCCGGGCGGTTGTCTGTATCTGCCATAGTACATAGTCACCCCTTTCTAAAAGATTACTTGTATATCGTCAGCAAAGGCCCCCACGTCGAACCCTTTTGCATTAGGTTGTCCGAGGAAGCCTAAATAGTTGTCATAATTAAAATTGCTCATGCCTTGTACACCCACGCCGCCAGCACGGACGATGAGGTCCACGGCTCGCGCTAAGGCCAATTCATTGGCATGCAGTGTCCTGCCAATACCAAGGGTAATCTTTGCATTGCCAACTTCGGCCAGTGACACATAGGGCGCGTCAAAGATACGCTTCGTGCTTGCAATCGTGTCTTCCGCCGTGCCGCGTGATACGTCTTTAAAGACTTTGAGCCATAAGATTTTACGATATTCCGGGTCGCTCAGATTGACCGATTGGAGCCATACTTCCCAACTATCCCGGAACCGCCCCACATCAAAGCCTAAGGCATTATCCTGCCCTTCAAAGCCAAAGAATGACAAGGGAATAGCGTCCTTGATTTGCCGCGGCTGATTGACTATCTGGCCAATGCCGTCGAGCTGTGCCCCCTCACCAGTATCAATCCAACGTTTTTCTTTGAGGTCCGCAAAAGCTTGGCTTATTTCATCCAATTCGGCACCAAAAGCATCCAAAATAGCATAGGTAACTTTTTTATTGGCAAACTGCGCGATTACATGGCCTTGCATATTCTCCGCCCTAGTCATTGTTTCGCCACCTCGATTCGGGACGCATCGAATACTGCAATTTGCCGGTCATTGATGGAAATGTTGTCTTTGGTATATGTCCCGGCTGTATCTCCAATGCAGGCAGATAAATCAATGTAGCCCACGCCGGTAGTCGCCGCGAATACAGTTGCAAAATACCGTTGCAAAATGACATCTTCCCCGATGGTCTGCGTCTGGCCTTTGGCCAATAAGGCCGCGGCAATTTCGGTTTCCGCTGCTGGCGGTAAGACTTCGTCGGGATTGGTGCCAATCGTGACTTTTAGCCATACCTTTATCGGTTCCGGCCTATTAAAATTCATGGTCCGCTGTACGCCCTGGCTGTCTACGACAATACCGGACGTACTGCCAAAGGTATCAATCCCACCGGCTTTATTTTTCCAGATTTGCGAGGCAATGGCATCGGGTTCACCACCATCTACGACAATCTCAATAGAGTGTGGCGGCCTGCCTTCAGCGTCTTTTTCGTCTGTGTCGTTGGTGTAGCCGCGACACGTAAGCACGCCGTCCACATTGGCGTATACAGCCGCGACAATAGCCTCAATCATGGCACTAGCCCGGTCATAGAGGGACGAGCTCCACCGTTGCCGTAGTGATACATCCGTTTCGGCATCACGGCCCACATATGCCGCGGCGTTGTTAGATACGCCAGTCCAACCGGCATAAGCCGTCGTAATCTGCGTCAGCGAGCCAATGGCCGGATTGACAGCCCCCGCGGTCGTGCATTTAAACGTGACAGGTGAGCCCACACGAGTAAGCAAGACATTTTCAACTGTAATAGCAAACGTTGTCTGTGGCGCGTCCGAGCTGATTTGCAATACCTCGTTGACTAGCGAAAATGTAATATGCGCTATCGAAAACAACGCAGACAAGGCCGTCAAGACAGCCGTTTTATCATCTTTGGCCTTGGCCGTATACTTCTTTTGTACGCCGTTAATCGTAATCCCGTACATCGTGCCAGCCGTCACGGTATCTACTTCAATACGAGCATAACAAGCCTGCTTCGACGAAATGTAGGCATTACCGTCTGTACATGTCCACGCCGTCGCGTCCGCCGTTGACGCTGTGATTTGCACCCCATATGGCACCGCCGCACCGTCTGCGCCGTAACACGTCGCAATGACGGTGCTGTATTCCGGCTCAATCAAGGTAATCCCAGCAAGGCCGGCGGCATTAGATAAGGACACACCGCTTGCCGTATTGGGATACATGGCATCATACGAATCTTGTGCTACTTCCCAAAGGTCGGCAATTTCGTAAGCAAAGACGCCGACGAGTTGCCCAAAAACGGAATTGCTCCCAGTTTGTATCTCTACACCGAGTTGGTCAGATAACCGGCTGTTCATGGAACTGATAATTTCCGGTAGTCTCTTCCGGCGAAAGCCTTCGCGAGATAAGCCGTATTTAATTTCGTCCGCCATACCCTAACACCTCCTTACTCGTTATCATGCCGTACTGCGTTTTTGCCTCGTATTCGACCGTCAGCGTGCGTAAAATCCTGTTAAAGGTAAAATCCATCGACGTAATGCTTTCTACGCCTTCTACGGCTAAAATAGCATCACTCAGCACTTGCCGTATATGGTTCTCGTTCGGATTTTTTACTAAGATATATTCTAAATATGGTACGCCGTCTCTGGTATCCAAAAACCATTCGCCGAGCCACTCCCGCAGGGAAATAAGCACCTGCTGTACGACTCGTTCGGCGTGGTCAATCAGTATTAAATCACCGTCTTGTATAACAAGGTCGCCTGTTTCTATATTCATCGCTAAATCATAGGCCATATCATCCTCCTATTGCGGCGTGCTGGTCTTACTGCCGCCACTCATAACGCCGCCGTGGACATGCTTCGTCAGAGAAATACCATTGACTATCAAATCGCCGCCGCTGAATGAAAATGTCGTCCCATCGGCTAGCGTTCCGGCAAAGGCGCCCCCATTCAGCGTGACCAGGGAACCGCTATGAAACAAGCAGACATCCGACGGGTTCGACTGATTAGACGGTACGGAATCGGCATATAGTCCAGGAACACAAATGGCGTCGTTCATATCATGCCGCCGTGTATCATCACTGTCGCCGCCACTCAGGTAATCATCGAGCTGAGATTCAGCAAAGACGAGCAAGCAGCCGTCCCCTGGCTGAACAGGGAACGTAACGCCGGCGCGGCCGCCCATCCCCATCGGGAAAACGACGGGAACGTTATAAATGACGGGCCATGGCAGAGAACGGCCATCAAAGACCTTCTTACTGCCGACGGGCTGAACCTGCGCCCGATTTGTCGCCGCAGAATATGACACGACTATGCCAGGCATCGCCGTATGTAGATTTTCGTCGCGGTCATTCATCCACCCGTCGATAATGTCTTTGACTTCATTAGGTCGTTGCGCCATTGCTCCCACCTTCTTTCTTTTCGTACGTTAGCCGTTCAATCAAATCTATTTCGCTCGTCCAGTCACCGCCATGCGTATCACCGCTGTGTTTGACCGCTTCGACGCGGAACCATCCCTTGATGTACCGACTTTCTACCTTGACAGCATCGCCTGGCGTTACGGTTGGAGCAAGAAGCGTCTTGATTTTCCAGCCCGCTTGTTTTTCAGGCTTTTCTTTTTCCTCTTTCTTCTTACGCTTACGTTTTGGCGTCTCTTTATCCGGCTTAGGATTGGCCTTTACAATACGCTCTGGCGAGCCAATAAGGCCGCTATCTGACGCAAAGACAAGGCCGCGATTGGCAAAGACACCGCCATTCATAATGATTTGCAAGGCGTTGTTTTGAATGCTCCACGTACAGCCGGAGTGATAGCAAATACCGTCCAGCGCATCCCGCGGCAAACCGGCGTAGGAATAGCCGTTTTGAAACGACCCAAACTGCACGCCCTGGCCTAGGACCAGCGGCAGGCCCATTTCATCGGCGATATACTTTAGAATCGTGTTGCCCGCTACGCCCGGCGCAAAAGACAGGGAAAAGAACGTATCCCGTAACGGCACTTGACCATCCGATAAGGTAAGCTCTGTACTCACGTCTTTCCCGTCGTCGGTGGTCTTGCTACTAATAACAGTGCCAACAAAAATACGGACAGGTCCAGCGTTATCTTTATAACCTGCATATATTTCTACCTGTCTGTCCGCAACTTCGATATTTTTTCGCGATGTCTCGCTGAGATTGTATAACGTGAGTTTGCTCTTATTCGTTTCCTTTGTTAGGTCTTTTTCGACATCAAAGGTAATGCGTAACGTATTGGCATACTCAATTTTCAGTTCCGGGAATTTAACCCGATACTGCCGATTCCATAATGACATGCAGTTCATCCTCCGGTACATATACAAAAGACACCCGACCATTCAAGAAATCTTGACGGCCTATAGGTGTCTGATTCGTCATATCTGTGACAACGGCCACTAACTCACCAGGTGGAATTTTGGCATGACGCCGGTACTGCGCTAACAGCGGAAAATTAGAGACTAACGGAATACCGCGTACAATGTCGACATTATCGTTATCACATACGTCGACCGTCCATATTTGAGCATAATCATTCCAGGCGAAATGGAAACGGTACGCTGTCGTATCCAAAATAACAGTCTCTACAAAATCATTTGCGTCAGCCATAGAAATAGTAAGCATTACCAAAGCACCCCCGCTCCACCAGTAGACCCGAAAATAGAATACGCCGCCGTGTACGCCGTGGCTTCTAGGCCTGTGCCAATACTCCCGTACTGGCTTAAATCAATATTGTTCGTCGTCATGCCGGGCTTGGCTTGTGTAGCATCGACAACCTCCAACCCTGTGCCTATGTTCCTCGTTGAAGCGGCACCGGCATCTACGGTCGTCCCTGCTTTGCCTGCGGCATCGTTTTTTGTATAAGCCGACGGTACATCTTCTGTACGCTGCACAACACGGCGCACATGAACGAATTCCAAAGAGCATTTATAGCAATACCCATCCTGTACATTCCGCGGCATCGGTGCCGACGTCATGACCATGTCCGTATAAATGCCATCGGGCAAGGTAATCGTGATGGGTTCGCCCATTTGGTAAATCTGTGCAATGCTTTTGAGTACGACATCCAGCTTATGGCCACCGCCAAGAAGTGAATTGAACCACGTTACCGGCGTTGGTGTAAAGAGCACATCCAGCGACAGCTTCAAGGGCTTACGTGTGACATGGTCAGAAATAGAAAAACCGTCTTCAACAGGGTATTCCGTGACTTCGCTTTCAAAGGTCGTCGTCCGGCTAATGATTACATCACAAGATAAATCCCCTATCGTCGCAGGCTGTACTAAAGGCGGTAAAATCCCTGTATTCGTCGATACGAACCCACGAGAACCGCCGCCACCTACTAAGCTTGACGTAAGGCTTGCTATATTCATGTCGTCACCTCCTATAAATAAGATTCTATTTGTAAGCCGGTATAAGCTTCTACTGCTGTTTGCCCTTGATTATCCATAGGTGCAAAGTTGTTTGTTTGGCTTACATTGACAACCTTACTTGCATAGCTTTCTAAAGCACTACCCGACGCATCGAATTGGCCTTGCATTCCTATAAATTCTTTTGCCTTGTTGATGAGGCTAGCCAATCCATCGGCGCACCACTGAATCAATTCGCCCACTTTGCCAAGAACAGAAGCAACGCCTTCAATGACAGCGGCAACCGCCTGAAATGCTGTTGTGGCTAAATTCCAGAAATACAAGACAGCCGCTACAATAACCGAACCAACAATGTTGGCAATAATCTGCAAAATTGGAATAAGTGCTTGAATCAATGGTTGCAAAGCAATCCATGCTTCCTGAAGCATTTGCAAACCACTCATAACCCTTGCAAATCCGGGAGCAAACGCCGCTACCACTTCATCCCAGTTATTTTTTACGTAGTAAATAGCCGCCGCAATGGCCGCAAATACTGCAATGACCGGCCATCCTAGGGCCGTAATGATGCCAAAGGCCGCCGAAAGAACCGTATATAAGCCTGACACTATACCCACGACCGAAGATATTGCCGACCCTAAGAGACTGATAATTCCGCCAACAACCATGACGGCCGCCGCAATCATCACGAACTTGGCCACAATGTTGCTAGTGCCTAAAAGGTTTTCAATAAATGAAATTCCTGCACCAATGGCATTAACAACTCCTAAAATAGATACCAAAACAGGATGTTGCGCTTGTAAATTGGCGTATGCTTGTTGGTCTTCAGCGGAATTGCTCTTAGGGCCTTCAGATAAATCCATGAACGTATTTACAGTACTTTCTACGTCTTGCATAACACCGACAATAGACTGCGCAATTCGAGAAAATATCTGTGTACGCCGCTGAATGCGCATAATGGAATAATCCCAGAAATTGGATACCATCTGTAAGGACTGGCCGATGGTCATCGGCATTTGCCCGAACTCGCTATCTATAGCGCCGCCGCTGGCAAGAATAGCCTGAATGACTTTGATAGATGTGAGTTCACCTTCGGAACCCATTTTTTTTAAATCCCCAATAGTTACGCCCATATTTTCGGCGATATGTTGCATCAAAAGCGAGGCGTTTTCATCCAACGAGTGAAGTTCATCGCCTTGCAAGACACCGGAACCGAGAGCCTGCCCTAACTGTAAGATAGAGGCTTGTGCTTCTGTAGCTGACGCACCGCCAACGGTCAAGGCCTTAGAAACAATATCCGTAACCCTCATGGCGTCCTCTTGTGATACGCCGAACTGCTTAGCACCGCGGGCAACTTTATAATACAAATCCCCCATGGATGACAAACTTTGCCGGTTATCCTGCGACAATGAATATAAGCGGTCTTCTATTCCTATTCGTTCCGCTTCACTATTCGTAACGGTGCGCAGTCGGCCATCAAGGTTCATCATTTCGTCAGCTGCACCCTTAATGCTCGTTACAGTAAAGGCCGCGGCCATGGCACCAGCGAGCGGCCCCATCATCCCCATTAAGCCATTAATAGAATTGCGAATCATGCCGACACCTGCGGCGGCTTGCGCGGCACCTGTACGAATGGTAGCCAGGCCACGAGATACAGCAGAACCCGCACGCGCACCATTTGCAGCCATCGTGGAAAGTGCGCCTTTCGTAGAGTTAATAGATGCCGTTGCGGCACTGGCACTCCCTTTGTCCATGGCCATTTTGATTTTGACAATAAGCTCACGAACGACCATTTTTCTGTCCTTTCTTCGTTTCTGCCTTCATGGTAGCGTATTCAATATCCGCTTTCATGTCGAGATAATGGGTAAGTCCGACCAAATCCGCAAGAGATACCATACCCGTTTTGACCTCTGTAAATGTCACCATACCGCTAGCAATGACGCGGTAAATAAAGGTTATTTGCCCGAACTCAGAAGAGTATTCCCCTGGAATGACTGCTTTACCTCTGCCAACGTTTTTCGGACGCCAGTCGGGACGCTGGAGAGCTTGGAAAAATCCATGTAATTGACTCGGAATACTTTAATCATCAAGACAAACATATCAATGATACGGCCAGAAAAAACTTCATTAATAGCCGCTTCATCTAATACTTGAAACTCTGGCGCGCCTTTATTTGTTTTCGGGGCCACACTAATATAATCCGGGTCGAGCAACAAAGAGGCCGCCCGTTCGAATTGTTTACCGTCTGCGTTTTTCGCCAAATTATTCAACGCATTAGATAAGGTTTCGCCTAAGAAAAGCATGTCTTGTACATCTTTATCCAACGAATCATCTTTCAAGCCTTGAACAGCTCCACCAAGCGCCGGCGCAATAATTTTTTGAAGCTCTCCTAGTACATACATGGCATGGAACGGCGTAAATTGACGAATAGCAAAGACATACGGCCCTTGCGTGTATTTTTCGACCTTGCCGCCAGAATACATAATAGACATTCTTTATATCCTCCTTTAATTGTTGCCGCCAATAACAGGATTAGAAACCTGCCCAGTGTTGAATACCCAATCTTGGCTGTCGATTTTACGGCCTCGTTTGGATTCGGGGAAGTTCTGAACCCACGCTTGTTTAGCAAAGAACAGCGTCGAGCCCGATAAGTCCTTGATGAGAAGCGGCGCCATACCGCCACCGTTTGCCCGGTCTTTGTTGTACATCGAAGAAAGATAGTCATTTGATTTCGACGATGTAGCCAGCGACACCGTGACTTCAAAGGTGCTGTTCGGGTCCACAGAACGGCCAACTTCGCCATCTGCGCCGGAATAAATCTGCATGCCGTCGCCTAATGGTTTAATGGTAATCATGTCGTCTTCTGCAAAGCCTGTCAGTTGACGGCCGCCAAAGATAATGATGTTTTTCTTTGGATCATAGGTAAGAACGTCACCGCTGGCAAAGAGCTGTAAATTAAACCGTAATTTTTTCTTTTCTGCTTCTGTCATATCTGCTACCTCCTTTCTATTGGCTCACTTGAATCAGGTTATCATACGTAAAGGAGCCGTTAATGTGGACCACGTGAATGGCCCCCGCCAGGCGCGCCGTAAAGGAAACACCTGTTAAAATACGGCGTGCTTTTTGATTCGGCGTAATATTGGCCGCAAGGGGAACCGATACGACATAGCCAAGGTTAAGGTTGTCGTCTGCGTCATACTCATCTGGTGCAATACCGCCAGCCGTTTGGCCGTCTTCTAAGGCTTTACGCAGAACAGACTCAATGGAGCCAATACCGCCATCCGTATAATCGACCTTGTCGCTATTAATGAGCAGATAGAAGATGTTTGTCCTAATTTCCTCGACGAGCCAATCACGGAAACGAATAATATCAATCCATTCGCCAGCCGCTACTTTACCGGTCTGCGTAATAGCGACATTGCGGAACCGTTCGAAGGTATTTACATTTTTCTTAGTCAAGGCTGTAAATTCTGTTTCATTCAATGCGTCCGTAGATACACCAGCCAATTTTTTATTAGCCCACGTTTCCCCACCCGGAGAAATGGAAAAGGCGCGGCTCATCAACGCGGCATCTAAGAATTCCGTTTCTGCTAATGCATGATACCAGCAGGACGTGCGGTAATAGTTTTTAGCAAAGAGCAAAGAACCTGTATCCGTCGAAACGGCTGCATCTTTGGCCCCTGCTTCTGCAATCGCTGTCAAAAACAGTTTTTCATGGCTTTCTGTCCAGTCTGCCATAGCCAAAATGTCGGCAGGTTTGCGGCTCGTCAGGATAATGCCGTAAAAATCATTATCTTCTGCTGTAATGGCCGCCATAGCTGTCGGAATATCTTCATTCACATCACCAGTAAGAGCCGTCAAATTCGGCGACACTTCTAGCGAAAAATCAACATCCTTTTTCGCAATAGTCAGGGTCGTTGCAACAGCGGTCGCAGTAATAACGGCGTTTTTATCTGCTGTCACTACGCCAGCAAGGCCGGTCAAAATAGCCGCGGCGTCACCGCTTGCATTCGTGTATTCATACGGTGTTTTCATAACATTTCCCTTAGCATCTTTTGTGGACACTGTCAGGGAGTATTTCCCTGTTGGGAGAATATTTTTTACCGTTACGGTAAGATTTTTACACGCCATACGTCCCACTTTGACTTGTGTAGGCCGTGGCGTCTGCGCAAAATAATCACTTACAGCTAGATAAATCTTATCTTCTGTACTAAATCCCATATCTACTAACTCGTCGACGCTGGTAATCGTCAGCGCACGGCTCAAGCTGTGGAAATGGGGGCCAATAATCATACCCGTACTAAATCCCATTTGGGATACGCCTGTTGTATTCAGCGCAATCTGGACGTTGACGATTCTTGATAGATTCCCCATGTCTTACGTTCCTCCTTTTACTTCAATCGGCAGCGGCAATGGTTCCGGTCGTCCCGGAACCAACGTCGCCCCATCAATTTTCACGGCATCAATGTAGCCCGGCGTGTCCATTACCTCGCTGTTATACCGTAGGTGTAAATCTACGGCGGCGCGTGATTCCCATGTCTGGTTTTCTTGCAAGGCCGTCAAATCCACCGTATTTTCGGCATCAAAAAAGGCCACCCTCGCAGATACACATTTATCTACAATGGTCGGCCTTTCCAGTCCCCGAATCATTTGCTCGATGCGGTCATATGCTTCACTGTCACCGGCATCAAATACTTGGACTTCTACGGTTGCCGTCGTCGGCACGAAAACGTTCAGCGTGCCCGGCTTATCCGTGCGCCTAAGCTCCGGCGATACCTCATGCACTGCTGAGTATATCCGCAATGTCGCATACGGCCGTTTTTGTTTTGGCATGCGGTTTTGATGCTGCCAAATCACACTGCTACCGGGCAGTTCTAACAGCGTCGCTAAAATGTCATGGATGAAGCGGCGTTTATCACTCGTCATCTGGCATCACCTCTTTTGCAATAGACTTATAGTGATTGATGACATTACTTTGATAGGCATCGCACTGGACGACTTTATAGTGCCGATTCTGCCATAGTAAGATGTCCGCTTCGGACATACCTTCATTCCAGCCGATTTCTTTTTCAGTTTGTAAGGGTACGTCTGTGTAAATCTTGACGTAACCCACATTCCGAGAGCCTTCTGCAGCCACCAACGTATATTCATTGGTATTTAACGGCTGCACGGACGCCCGTATGGTCATTTCGGACGTACTGCCAGGCTTATAATAGCCGTCTTCCCCCATCACACCAATGGAGCGGCGTAATATGGTAATAGGTCTCCTAAAGCTCATGTTATTCTCCCTTCTTGACGCGATAATTAACCCCACGATTGCGTAAGGACCCAGAATCAATTAAGGGATGACTTGATTTCTTTTTGGCAATCGTTGCCGGAGCATTGGGAGCAAAAGAACCATAGGTAATCATATTTCGCATGTCCTTTTTAGCCTCTTCCCCTAGTAGTTCAAGGGCTTGGTCTGCTGACATGCCATCAATGACCTTACTGGTTAGTTGAGCAGCTGTTTTATCCCATTTCTTGGCATTACGGTCAACTGTTTTTCTGACAAATGGCCGCGCCGGTATATGTTCCGTGCCGTATTCATTCCAAATGGCAACGTCGGCCAAACTCGTTTTCCCATCGTCATCGGTGCCGGCATTAGCAAACACGCCGACTTCAACCGTGCCGCCAAGGTCTTCCAAGCTTTGAATAATATGAGTGTAGCCCAAATCCCTATCTTCTACAGCCATAGCCACCGCCTCCCATCCGGGTACACACCGGCACAATACAAGCGGCACGCAAGGCCAAAAACATTTTGCCGTAACTCGTTTTATTGAGCATGGCATCGGCTTCGGACTTGCTCGGCCCATCTTGTACAGCCCCATAAGAGCGCGAGAGGTCGCCTTCTGTTTCACTGACAATATTGCCAGCTACTAAAGCGCCGCCGTTTGCGCCGCTATCCTCTACCATTTCACCGAGTTTCATGAGGTGCGCCGCGTAATAGGCAACAGCTTTTGCATAAAAAGGGCCAAAACGCTTCTTGCTGACTAGGTCCCGGCAAATTTCCATATACGCTAAGACTTCTTCATCATCCATCATGGTATATTCTTTTGCAATGAGCCGAAAAGCATCTAATAACGCTAAATTTTCCTGTTCTGCGGCGCAATAACTCATGATTACGCCACTCCCTTAGCTTTCTTAATGGCGTCAATAATGTCGTCTTTCTTAGTAAGCCCTGTTAAATCAATGTTGTTGTTTTCGGCAAATTGCTTCAACTCTTCAATCGTATTAGCTGTCAATGCCTTTTCAGCTCGTTCGGCCTGTGTTTTCGTAACGGCTTTGAGCGTCCCATTTTCCAAGGCACGCCGTAAAGCCGGATATTTTTCTTTCAACTCAACTTCATTTTCTTCTACTTCTACCGGTTTAGCCGGGATTAATAAAATGGACCCATACACAATAGCGTGCTGGGTCGTGTTTAATAAAATTGTCATAGTTTTCTTATACTCCTTCTGCTTTTACAAATGCCATTGGCATAAATACGGTTACGCCGACCGCTTCCGCAACACAGTTGACAACGTATTCAAGATTCCGGTACTGAACGGGCAACTGGTCAAACCGTGTCGGGATTTCAAATTTAACGTAGGACGGGTCAAACATACCGGCAATAATCATATCCGAGCCGTCAGCACCTGCACCTTTCAATTCGCCTACTTTCATCCAACGCGTAATTTCCGGGTGGATACCACGAAGGAATTGTAATACCGTTGTTTCAAGGTCAGGAATACGTGTCTGAGACAACGTATAGTACACGGACGGAGCCATTAACACGGTGTTTGCCTGTTCTACTTCGTTGGTAGAGAGTGGAATTGCATTAATAATCGCATTCATATCCCGAATCATTTGGTCAGCCGTTTTCGTGCTGAGTTGGGTTTTATTGCTAGTCCCATCACCGGCTAATGCGATTTCAGCAATATTGGGATTATCTAAAAAGCCCATGATATTATGCTTTTTATCGCCATACCATGCGATTTTATTCAATTTCAAATCAATGCCACGCCGTGCCTGCTGTGCTCTTGTGGCATTCAAATCACGACGAGCAAAGGCGGCATTTTTAACTTCCCGGTAATTGTAACCGTAGGAATCGCCGAGAGAGAAAACTTTGACAGCACTTTCACGAGCGACTAAATCGACACGTGGCAAATCATCGGCATAATTCGAAATGATTTCAGCCACGCCAACAGCGTCAAATACGTATTGAACAGCAGTTTCGGCACCGCTTGGAATATCTGTCTGTACCGGGAAGACTTGAAAGGCGTTCATCGGTGCCCGTTTGACCGTCAATGTCTGCGCCCGGATATGGGTTAATTGGCGCGCTAAGAAAGCACTTTCTGTACTGTCCAAGTGTGGCGTCATTTCGATGTATTTCAATTCTCTTTCATCATATCTTACTGGCATTATGATTTCCTCCTTATCTTAGAGACGTACCCGGAGCCGTACAATGTCGTCAGCAGAACTGGATTCCATAAACGTAAGGCCTTTAATGGCACTACTAGAAGCGGCAACGCTTGCCGTCGGTGCAGCACTGGAGATTTTTCCAGTACCAGTTACGACCGCTTCGCCCGGTGTATTGCCATTACCTGCGTTCTTTTCCGTCAGTGTAAACGTAGCATCCTTACTCGTGACGTCGAATACGTCAGTAATTTTCTTTTGGCCTTTAAGTGCTGCAACTAAGGCAGTAACAGAAGCGTTTACATCTGCACCCACATTAAATTGAGCACCTGTGGCACCCGTCGCTTTTGCGGTAAGCGTTGTCGTGCCGATTTTTACAGTATCACCGTCTGCCAAATTAGTCGTTACGGTGTAGGTACGCACGCCAGCCACGGCGGTGTCCGCTGTTGCCGCAGTGTAAGCCATGCCGTTATCATCCATAGAAATAGCCGCCGGTTCGCCTGCATGAACTTCGCCTCCTGCTCGCACGTAAATATCGCCAAAGCTCATAACAGGTAAACAGTACCCTTTTTCATAGTACGCGCCGTCTCGTGGTTCACGATGTACATGTACGGCAATCCCTATGACTTTATTACCATCTGCATTGCTCGTAAGCGGTTTGCACAAGCCGTCTTCTGTACCGCGAATCACGGCATCACCGGGATTTACGCCCTCTTCTGCGGTATAGCTATCGCATACATCCGTAGACGTATTTGCCTTCATGCCGGGCAAACCTTTGGCATCGTCATCTCTGTACCACTGAAATAATTTAGACATATTATTTTACCTCCTTCATCCAGTACTCAGCTTCGTCTTTACGCAGTTTTTCCATAGCCGCTACTGGGTCATCTGTGACATCCTCATGCTTGCCGCCATTGTCGCCTCGTTCGTATAATTTGCGGCGCTGATTAGCCAAACTGTTAGCATGCGTGCCATCTTTAGCATCGTCCTTGGCCATGTCGAAAGCTGCATCAATATAATCGTCGCTCTTACCATCAAAGGAAAAGGAATCGCCCCGTACAGCCTTGATAACGGCCTTTTTGATGTCCATGTTTGACATTTCATCGGCCTTTTCAATCTTATGCTGTTTGGCTACATCGAGCATCGAGACGCGTTCTTTAATGGCTGCATCCATCTTTTCTTTGTTTTCCTTGATGGCGTCTTCTTTTTCCTGCTTCGCTTTCTTTAAGTCGTCTAAAGAAGCATCATATTTAGCCTGCAACTGGTCTAATTTCGTCTTCTGGTCTTTAATTTCATCTTGCAGTTTGCCGACGTATACGCCGACTTCTGGCGCGGCATCGTATTCGATACCGTTGTCCGTGCAAACTTTGGTCATATTTGGCATGACTTCAACCTCCTTAGTTTCGTCTTCAATAATCTGTTCCCCATCCATATTTAGGCGTGCTACACCCGCGCGGCCTCTGGGAACAACAGCCACGTGATTATACCGAATATTGCGCTGCACAGCATCGTAATGCTGGCCGTCAGGCGTGACGCCTGGCGTTTCGTCTAAATCGAGGTTATAACCGCAAGACAGTTCACGCGCTGACGTGGGAAGGTCATAAATAACCACGTCTGCCACAATGTCATTACCGTCTTGCCTGCCATCGGAAAGAATCGTCCCAATGGGTTGTACTCTCGCGGCATTTTGCGCCGTAACCATGGCCTTATGGCCGACTGTAATCGGCATCCCCTTGAGAGATTGCAAGCTGTCTGCATTGAACGCTTCTTCTGGCGGCCTATATTCGAGCCTTGTCGAGCCGTCGGCATTTCGATATTTCAGAATTCCAGTACGGCCAATAATCGGTGTATCCCGAATAAATCCCTCTTTCGTTTTGACTGCTTTGATTCTATATGCGTCGTATCGTTGCACGTTTTCACCTCCTTTCAGGCATAAAAAAAGCAATGTGACAATTTTGCACATTGCTTTTTCTACTATATTCTATTTGTTTGGTAAATCATCCAACCGCTCCAACGATTCTTCAGTGGTCGACATGCGAATGGCCGAGCCTCTGACTAAAATCACATACGGCAAGCCAATAACTGGCCCTTGGCTGTCCTTTTCCTCATATATAGGCTCATATACCTCGTATCCTCGCCAATCTGGCTGACGCTCGATAGCGACAAAATCAAACAAGCCTTGACGATTGGCAAAGGCCGTAATAGCTTCCATGGTCATTTCTTCGAGGCCTCCTTCATGATGTAATTTACAATTTCTCGGTTAAAGTCGAGATTGTCAATACGGAGCAATTTAGGGCCAATGTATATTTTGCGACCGCTCCAATGCTTCGTTTGGAATTTAACCCGCGTAAAATATTTTATAATATCATCACCATAATAGGTTTTGTTGACTTGCGGGTCATACATTCGCAACCGTCCGTTTTCGTCAAGTTCAATACAAATAATATGGCCGGAACGCCGCATTCCCTTCCAACCAAATTGTATCGTATATCGAGCATTTTTGGCAAGATTTTTATTTAACCACGCATACAAACGCTTTGGCGTATTAACCTGTTCTGTCATGGTATCCAAAAATTGTGGTTTAAGGATATATTCAGGGTATTTCCCAGTTGCTGGGTCAATCCATGCTAAGTTGGTTTGCAGTGCCAACCGTTGCAATACACTACCACGAGTATTGGGCAATACCTCTACGTTATATCCGCGCAACCGAGCTTCCATCGTGACCACAGAACTTTGACAATTAATCGTATAGCCGCCGCCCTCTTCAAAATGTGGGTTGACGTGCCCGCTATCTGCATCTTTCCAAGTCATCGGCTCACCTTTTTCCACACCTGCGAGCATTTCTTTTGTTTTTTTAGGTGATTTTGGTGTTTCAGACTTTTCTGTTAGCGTTGCAGGCTCAAATTTACCAGGTTTCACACGTATAGGTATTTTATCTAAGTCGATGACCGGCAAGGCCACGCAACGGCACCGAATAGGATAGCCAGGATGACCGTCAGGCGGTGGATTGGACCATTTGAATATCTTTCCTTGCCTAAGACGGTGCGCAGGCCGTACGCGGCTGTCATGAGCTGTTTCCCATTTATATTCTGAGATTCCGGCAAACTCTTGGCGAAATTGGGCAAGCTGACCATTTAACTTGCCTACTTGGTCAACGCCAATCAGTGTAGCACGCCGAATCTCTACGCTTGCCAGCTCTTGAATGTCCTGTATCAAATACTTGGCCAACAGATTCGCATCTACGGTATGCATGATTCGCTCAGCCATACGATTACGGATTTTTTGCATCGTTTCCGTATCAATACTCTTGATAAGGTCAAGATTTTGCTGTACCCACATATCCCGATACTTGGCAATCTCATCGTCCACAGCGGCATCCATGCGTGATGCGTTAGGCGGTATTGCCGGCAAAATCTCTGGTAAAGGATACCCAAAGAGACTCTTTGTAATAGCATTAAATTCTCGCTGTCCGTACTCATCAACATTGCGGAATATTTGCTGTATAATGCCTCGCATCGTTTCCGCTGACTCCACAGACGTTGTGATTTGGTCAATGACCACATCCATATGAGCATTCACAAGCGTTGCGTCACCGTCAGCATCCACTTGTACGCCATATGTAAGAATGACCTTTTTTATATCTGGTACAAACGCTCGTATGACATTGAATTTTCGCTGTACATAGGCGACTAAATACTTTGCGTATAACCGTTCTTGGCTGAGTGGATAATGCCACTTACGTTTGGCTACTATTTTCATTCGTGCCTCCGTTTGGATTTACTGGCTCACTTATGATTTTATCAAGGGAACGGTCAAGCTCGTACTCATCTTCTTTATCAAGCTTATCCCGTACTTCCATGGCATCAAGAGCATGCATATTGACGTAAATTTGTGCTGTATTGGCTTCGTGTTCTCGTGCTTGTGCTCGTACATTTTCGGTATTAGCCTGTTCTAGTTCAGATGGATTCCAAAGCTTTTTAAAATGCACAGTATATGAATCCGGCAAGGTAATACCATACGCGCTTGACGCAGAAATGACATTCAATAGTCTAACTAATTGTGGTTTTAATTTCCGTTCTTGGATACGGCCAACCATGTTGTAGTAGTTTTCCAGGTCGCTTTTGCCGGTTGCATTCTGCCCGTCCGGGCTTCTACCAAAGAGAATGGTTGCCGGAATATCAGCGGCGGCACACACGGCATTTTCAAACATTTCTATGATGTCGCGCACACCGGCAACATTCATATTTTTTAAATCATATTCGTCGTTTGTATCCAAGGCAATCGTATTCATAATACTTCTGGCCATGTCGATAACTTGCAAGCGTCGTTGTACCTGCTGTTCGCCAAAATCGTTTTGTAAGAGCGTAGCCATACCAGACAGCTTTAGAATACTCTGAGATAGTCGATTCAAGGCCATATTGCTAAGTACTTGGCCAACGTCATAGCGTTTGAGATTATCTTGTACTTGGTCGAACACTCTTGCGCCCCAACCGTTATGCTCACGCCGTTTCCGATGGCTTTGCAGGCCACCATCAAAGATAAGTAGACGGCTAGCGTGTACTGTAAATGTACCACCATTGTAATTGGTCAGTGTGTACATTTCCGGTCGTCCGTAATTCGCGTCATATGGGTTCTGCTGTTCTGGGATGATAAAGGAAATATCCGGCGCGTCAAATACCTCTAGCTTTTCAATACGCTGTACACGATCGAGATTAAGCGGTTCCGTGATGTCTTGGCCATCATCTGCCATCATAAAAATAGCAGCACCACCAAAAAGCCTGTCCCAGCAAAGTGCTTCCGAAAAGACGGCTTTCCAGTTTAAGTCTTCCAGGATGGATTGGACGTCATCATTATTTTCTAAGTCAACGTCACCATCTTGGAGCGTAAACCCGGCTCGTACGGCTTCTTCAGCCGGTGCCTTAATGATTTTCTGCGCTATGCCGTTGTATGTGAAAAGGTCGTCAGCCTCTTTATCAGTCATCTTGTTTAATCCCGGAGGCTTGTAAAATGTCGACTCGAACGGGTCACGCCGACGCATGCCAACCCCTAAGAAGGCATTGACATATCCGTCGGTATGCGTCGTCTGTGTTGGTTTCTTTTCTTGCATGATAATTCCTTTCTACGTATACAGCGCCGTCCAATCGCTCGCCTGTGATACAGCGGTAAAGGCATCACTCGCCGCGTCGACTTGGTCATCATGAAGTGCGTCGGGGAATGATTCCAGCTCATCAAAAAAGGTTTCATTCCAGGCCCCTTCCAGAACCAACACGGAACCATTTTGCACCTGTGCGGCAAACGGCTCGGCTCGCGTGATTTTGTCGCCGCTAATACCGTGTATCTGAATGTTAAAGCCGGACATCATACGCACATAGCTTTCGGCTTGGTCTTTACCTGCCTGGCCCGGGTCTTGCGGCAGTAAGATACGGTTATTTTTGTATTGCTGTACGTCTGTAATCGCCGTGTTTTTCAAGAGATTTCGTACAGCATTAGCATTCATGGCCACACGTTGCACATCCAGTACGATATACTGGCCGCTCTTGAGTCTGGCCATCAAACACGACGCCGTGCGGTCTGGATTGGCGTTCTCCGGCGTGATTTCCGTCGCTGCCAAGTCCCATGCCCTGGCAATACTGACAATCTTGTCAGGTACTTGATGCACGACCCGAAACATACTTCGCTTAAAATACAGGCCGGCGGCGGGGCGTATTTTCCAGTTACCGGACAGCAGCCGTTCTTTTTCCACAAGACTTAAGGAATTCAGCGTAGCCAAGTACGTCGGGTCAGCCTTTAGAAGCACCTTATTATCATAGATGCTTGAACAGATAAAAGTAGCACTCTTCGTGAGCGACGGTTCAATGTGAAATGTCTCAGCTAGTTCTTCACGGCTATCCGCCCAATGAATCTGGTCATCCAGACGAATAAAATACCGGATTTTCCCCGACCGTTCCGGAATCGCATACCCCGTGTCCTGATCAATCCACCAAGCGATGAATTTCGCGACCCACGAGTCAGAGTCAGGATTGCATGTTGCCCGGATATATGGTGTGACGCCGCACGTCGTACGGTTACGACTCATCATGTATATGAACTGCTGCTCTGTGAAATGGGTCAATTCATCAAAGCAAATCAACGGAATCTGTGCCCCTTGATACCCGTATACGCTTTTGGGGTCATGTAAATGATTGAAAGTAATCTTAGCCCCAGAAGGAAAAATAACCTGCTTCGGCGTACTCTCGCGAAATGTAACATTGAAATTGGCATACATACTCTTGGCGTTGTCCCAGAGGCCGCCTTCGTTCGTTATCTGCCCATTGTCGCGACGAAAGATGATAGACCCAAACCGTGGATTCTTTCGATGCCGTAGATTTTCCAACAACAGGGCATACGTTTTGCCACCACCGGCAGCGCCGCCATAAATAGCAATATCCGCACTAGTCGATAAGAAAGTTTGTTGCGGCCCCGGTTGAGGTTTTAACTTTTGTCTTTCTTTAGTATGCATCATCATCACGTCCATTATCTGGTAAATCTACTTCAGTTTCATACACATCTGGATTCTCGTCCTTGACATCCATGGTCAGCGCATCCCACCCAAGGTACTTTTCCAGTTTATCCCACGCCCATTTCTTATCAGCCAACCTGATAGAGACACCAACTTTGCCTTGTTTGACTTCTGAGATAATCGACGTATCCACCATTGTGCTATCTGTCAAGGTAACTTTCGAACCCTTAAAAGAAACATAATCGCCAATGTCAGCACCGATAATTTTCAAGCAGTACTGCATTAAATCCACGACTTTGAGGTCTATGGTTTGTCGCATGATTTTCCGCAACCTTGCCACCTCTTGCTGAACCTGAGCAAACCTGAGCAATCTCGGTCCATTTGTCATGGCTGTTGGCTTATCACATTGATACACTTTTAGGTACGACTGAAAAGCATTTCTTGAGATGGCATAATATAAGCAAAAAAGCCGTCTTTTGTCAGTCAACTCTTCATTCTCGTTGACTGATTCCAGCAGCTTTTCTTTGACTTTATTTGGTATTTTCTTGGTTGCAACCTTTCTCGTTTTTGGTTGCAACCTTTTCCCCTTGGTTGCAACCTTCCAGTGACGAGCAGCCCAACTCTTAACAGTCGATAGCGATACGTCATATTTCTCTGCAATATCTTTATATTTCATTCCGGCGAGAAAGTCTTTATAGGCTTTCTCTCGTATTTCTTCATTCACATGTATTCACCACCGCCCTTATAGTTTCTACAACAAAGAAGGAACGCATTGACGGCGTTCCTTCTTGTCTTTCCTATTCTGTTTTCATCATGCGTTCTGCTCTTGCCCGGTCTTTCTTGACGATAGTAGCAAACGCTTTAATCATTTCCCATTCGTCATCAAAGGCACGGACTTGATGCTGTTTTCGTTGCACGCTTACGTCTTTCGTTGTACCCTTGGGACGGCCTGCGCCTTGACGCTTACCACCCCAGCCGTTTCCCGTCATCGTCTGACGACCTTGACCAGCGCAATGACAGAAACAACTAATGCTATTATGGCAATAGCTAATGTAATTTCTTGCATTTCTCTGATATGAACGATATAATTTAGTTAGGCAAACCTGAGAACCGAAGCCCTCAGGCCGCTTGCCTTAGTCTTTCTTAGAAGCCTTGTACAGCAGGATTGCCGTTGCCAAGTTAATCACTGCTGTTACAAGGCTTATTATAATTATTATCTCGTTCATATCTCTCACCTCCTTTCTATACTTATATTATACTATATCTTGATTATTTTGTCAATAGTATTTTTCAAGTATAGGAGGAGATTTTTTATTTTCTACATGCAAAAGCCGCCACCATTACAACGACCCGTATCAAGGATGGTGACGACTTTGCTATTCACTTGTGTTCGAGCTTCTTAATTAAAGGATGTGTTTCTCTATGACCTGAAAACCACATATACACTATATCACGTCAAGAGGGTGCATTTAAATGCACTTTAGTGCACTTGAGTGCACTCTTTCGAAGCTTTTTAAAGCTTGGCCGTGTAATCTGAAGATTCCTCTCCAACTATAATGCAAATCTACAGCAATATTTTCCCAGTCCTTACAATTAATATAGCGTTCTGTCAGTACCGCCTGATGCATCGTGTCCGGTAATTGATTGATTCTTTCTTCAGCCTCTTCTCTGATATGGCTCAGTTCATCCCATTCAGCATTGAATTTCTTTTCCAGCTCTTGTATTTTGGCAATCTTATCGCCCATATCCAGGCCTTGGCCACCGTCAACACGGTCTTTGCTATAGTCAATGGACTGCAAAGCATACAAATCTTGCCTTAATTTCT
>UQHB01000043.1 GCA_900540735.1 uncultured Megasphaera sp.
ATCGGTTTCCTATGAAGCCGCTGGGATGGAAATCACCGAAAGAGGTACTCGACTCGTATAGCATGTAACATATGATTGACAAATCTACAATTGTTAACTATATCGTATTCTATATTCAGTTGACTAATATTTTAAGGAGTGGTATAATCATCGCATAGTCTATATATGAAGGAAGTGTTTTTCATGGAATCTACACGCACTAAAACAGCCGTCATGACACGGCTTGCTCTACTTATTGCTATGAACTGTATTTCAGCCTACCTTATTATTCCTATTCCCTTTTCCCAGTCTCCCTTGGCCTTGCAGACGTTGGTCGTCAATTTAGTCGCCTTTTTATTGCCACCGAAACAGGCTTTCATCGCTATGGCCGCCTATATTTTTCTCGGTCTCATCGGCGTCCCTGTCTTTACTGGCGGCAGTGCCGGCCCTGGGAAACTCTTTGGCCCTACAGGCGGCTATATTCTCAGCTGGGCCGTGGCGGCAACGCTCATTGCTTGGCTGAAAGGCAAAACGTATAATTTCAAACGCTTTGCCTTCGTCAGTATCGTCATCGGTATGCCCGTTATTTACATTTTAGGTGCCGTGCAGTTACAGCTCCTCACAGGCATGCCGTGGAGTGCCGTTTTTATTTCTGGTGTCTTGCCTTTCATTCCTTTAGACATCGTCAAGTGTCTCGGTGCCGCAGCCTTGGCCCGGCCTGTATGGAAATTATTCCATGAATTATAATCCATATACGACAAAAGCTCCTATTCCCTATGGAACAGGAGCTTTTTTGGTGCGAGTGAAGGGACTTGAACCCTTACGTCGTAAGACGCCAGATTCTAAGTCTTAAATTTAATTTTTAAGAAATGGCTTAAAACAGCCATTTTACGCTGATTGTGGTATACTAAAGAACTGCTAGAAACAGTTTAAAACAGCTATAAATAGTTGATAATGATGTCAAGATGATGTCAAAATCAAAGCGAACTAATATGAATGATTTATATTAGTTCGCTTTTTCTTTTTTTGGTTATTTGAACATCATTCCTACAAGTAATCCCCCCACACCAATCGCCCACATATCGCGTTGACGACGCAAGACGGCTTGCTTATGTTCCATTGCCTTTATTTCGTTGGTCAATCTCGTCAAGGATTCGTTTTGCCTCTGCAAGGTCTGCTCTGCTTTGTTCAACGAGCCGTTGGCTGTCGTTAATAAGTGCTTCGTCTGTGTCAGCTCTTCCTTGCATTTCTTCAAGTCGTCCTGTAGCTGTATCAAGGTTTGCTTGTCCGCGGTCGAGTGCTGACTGAGCTGATTTAATTTGCTCTGTAGCGTCGTTAATGTCATGTCTTGCTGATTGATTATCTCGCTCAGCCTGTTGTACTGACTCAAGGGCATTACGACTGTCTGCTCTGGCACGGCTGTCGATGTATCTGCCGTATAACCAACAACCGGCAAATATAAGGATGCAAGCAATGCCAACAAGCAGCAGCTTCTTTTTACGTTCTTCATTCATTGTATCTCCTAAAATAAGCGATTTAGCACACCATACACGACGCAAGCACACGTTACCAGTTCTACGACGCGAAAGAAATACGCGCCGTACTTATTTTTCGTCGTGTCCGTCACGGCATCGTGAGACGCTTTGATTTCGTCCAGCTTGCTGATAACGTCTTTATTAAGCTTTGCAAACTTAGCGTTAAATTCTTCCCGTAATTTAATGAGTTGTTCTTCGTTCATACTATATTCCTCCTCATACCCTTAAATATAGGCCTTATATAAGCCTATTACAGCTATACCGTTACGCCATCAATACATAACGTCTAAATCAACAGGCATGCCGTCAATGTTCCCCGTATCACTATACTGCCAGATTGGCACGTTCCGTTCCGGATGCTCGATTTTATACCAGTTCGTCTTATCGTAGTTTGCTACGAAAAATGGTACATACAAGGGAATCATATCCGTATTGACGTAATTCGTTAATGTGTCATACGAGGCATACACACCGGCATATATGTTAGCGGCATTCATCGTATTCACCCAAGCCATGATGACACTGGCAAGAGCGTCCGGCCCTAGCACCTTTTGGGATTCTTCCTCTACATCAAACCAGATACCGGCTTTTAGTTCGACACCGCGCAAATAGGTCTGCATCATATCAATAAGCCATTTTGCCTCTTGCGCGGCTTCTTGCGTAGTCGTTGCAAGGCTGTAGAAGTAAATGCCTAAATCCATTCCAGCAGCCTTTGCGGCGTTAATGTGTTCAACAAAATAATCATCCAGCTCCTGCACGCCATCACTACGGGTTCGCCCAATGCGGACGATGCAAAATTCTTTTCCTAATGCAGCGGCTTGCTGAAAATCAAAGCCAGCCTGACAATAACTTACGTCAATTCCTTCTCGCATGTTCTTCCTCTCCTTTCATCGGTGGCGGCGGACAACCAAGATTGCTGTTCCAGCGGCTGTCCATGCCGTACTTTGTCCAAGCGGCTTTACCAAGCCCTACCATACCGCCTAATCCAGTTACCACAACAGATACGCCAGCCCAACAGCTGGCTAAGTCAAACTTTGTACCATACAGGGCATTTGACCAGTAGCCATAGATCCAGCTAATCATGACAAGGCATAAAAAAATCATCATAACAGCTCCCATCATGATGATTAAGGCAAGCCAGTTGTCCTGCGCCCACTTGCCAAAGGCTATGATGTTTTCTTTCATTGGACTTCACCTTCTTCTGTAGGTAAGGTCTTAAATTTGCGGCTAATATCTTCCATGACACCGTTTCCATCGAGTGCTTTATAGCTGCTATACATGCGCGCAAAATTTTCCCGTGCATAAATGGGTGCCCAGCCTTTAGCCTCGTAATGGTAGTACGACTGAATAAGTCTATCACGTAGTAAGTCTTGCAAGCCGTTTTTAATGGCTTCGTATTCTTTGCGTTCGTGTCTTTGTTCCGACACTTTCGACTTTATCCAGCCAGCCATAAACGCAATGACCATCGGAATAACAGTGCCTAAGATAATTCTAAAAAGCTCGTTTTCAATATCCATGATTACTCTCCTTAATTGTTATGTATAAGCACTTACCAAGCCTAGAAAGTAGGCTCACGAATATAATGCATAGCGTATCACTCCTTATTCATAATACTTGCCAAAATTCGTAACAGCTTTCTTCGCGTACCCACGCATTTTATCGCGGCGTTTGTCGATTTCCAACCGTTTCTGTTCTGCACTCATTTTCGGATTATCCTGTATTGCACGGATTTCCTTATTGAGCTTCGTAACAGTCTTCATGGTCGTTTCCACTTCTTTTTTGCCTTTTGGCTTTTTGTCTCCACGGTTTTCGGAATCGCTAATGGCTTGATTTAAATCGTAGAGCTGATTGACATATTCAGAATTTGCACCATCTTGTCTGATGAAACTGCCAATGAATGGCTTTTCATACCAGTATTTTGCAGGCTGCGCTGGTCTCGATTTTCCCTGTACAGCATCCAACGAGTCATCCAATGAGCCGGCTATGAAGCGTCCAGCACTGCCAAAGTACCCGGAAATAAAGTTATCTAAGGCAATCGGCGAGATTTTTAGCTGTTTAGCAGGCCATGTATCCGCCAAGAGGCGTGAAAGTTCTGTCGTGTTTTGGTTCGCTTGCTGTTCAGACGGCAACTTCTGCAACCGTTGTGACACCAGGGGCCGGCCTGTCCAGAATGAATAGTTTGCCATCCATTCTATGATAGGCTTAAAGACAGCAGGGAACAGGCTCGGTGTCATGGCCTGTACGACTTGATAAGCCCACGAAGACATAGCCTTCGGGTCTTCTCCGTTCATCTGATTCAGCACAGCTTCTACACCGCCGCCAAAAAGAATACCCACTTCCTGCGGTTTTGGAATAAGCAAATGTTCACCGCCTAAGCTAATAGCCCAGTTCGAGAGCTTCGTTTCTTCATCAAGGTCTCTATACCAGTCGTCATCATGGTTAAACGCCCATAAAATAAGAGACGGCAAGACGATATAAGCCATGGTCGCAATAATGGAACGTTTCGGGTTTTCCTTAAAGGAGCGGATAAACTTGTCTGTCCCTTGAATGGTGGCATTAAAGAAGGGAATGTAACGGTTATATTTACGGCCTTCACTTCCGGCACGTCCAAAGTTCAACGTCACTTCTTTTGCTAAATAGCCAGCTTGTTCGATAGTCAAGCCTTTTTTCATGGCTCCAGCAAATTCAGCCGCACGCGTACTATCTTCGATAAGATTAGCAAAGCTGTCGTACTTGTTCCATAGCATATGGATTAGTTTACGTATCTGCTTAATACCAGCTTTGGAGTCCTTGTATTGGTCTCCCAGCATGTCATGAATCATGTTATCTGCTGACTGTACATCGGAACGGATATACGTACTCATGCTGGCACCACTGCCATAGTATTGCGTAGCAAATTTCTTATCTGTTGCCAGCTTCCACGCTCCTTTCACACTCGATACGATAGGAATGAATCCCGTCTTCGAGTTGACCGAAGCAGCCATGGTATCACGCAAGAAGTTGCGGACAATGAACGATGGCGAAATGGTCGCACCGCGTCGTAAGCACTGCGCAATCTGTCTTGCCCCTTCTAAGACAAAATTCGAGCTGGCTTCATTCATCGCCGTTAATGCTTTATATATTTCCGGTGTCGTCCGGTATACGACTTTTTTGCCGCCTACCCACACCGTAAAGGCATACATATTCGAGTTTGCATGCTGCATCGTTGGATCACGTACCACAATTTCACCAAGTCCCGGGAAATCTTTATCTAGCCGCACGAGCGACTTGCCTACATTGTTCCGTTCGCAACGGTTTATAGCCGAGGCCATATAACATATCATGCTGTTCACCGGGTCGAGAACGGCACGCTGTCCGCCCATCTCGATTTGTTTGACAGGGGACGTAATATTGACAAAACGGTTGTCCATCTTTAAATCACTGATTTGTGTATCTATGTCTTTACCGTCGGACATGTCCCGGTACATCGGGCAGTAAGCCTTATAGGCACGGAGCTTGTCCCCCAGCTGTTTCGTAATCAAGCCTTGTTGCTGCATGATATTCACGAGATTAATATTGACATTCCAGTAATGTTCCGCCGCCTTTTTAATAGTTTCTGGTACATTCTGTATGATTTGTTGACACTCTTCTGCACTAAATCCGGCAGGACGAGCATACTCTTTAGGATACCGTTTTGCTAATTCTTCGGTGCGCATGGCAATTAAATACGTGCCTAATGCGTCTTCTGCCTTTGCAAATCCGGCTTTCTGCAAGTCTGCTTTTGTCGTCTTATCCATTTCATCCAACACATCTTGCATGGTGTCTTTCTTGGTCACTGCGCCTTTGTAAATCTCATTCAAGAGCTTGAACGATGTATTCTTGTCTTTACCGCCAGTAAGTAACATATACGTCCGGGCAACAGCGTTACTCTTTGCCATCAGGGCTTGCTTCTGCACATCGTGTTCGTAAGCAATCTTTTCGCCTGCTACGGCTTCGGCTTGTTTTACCATCTGCCCCAATGGATTCGTATCGTCTACCATCTTCGTGTAGAAGTTTTTCATCTGATAGGACAGCCATTTCTTCATGCCGTCCCGTTTGCGGCTGGGTATTCTCCCACCATTCCGCGCAATAGTGGCACTAGCGCGCTGTTCTACGGTCTGTTCTTGATAGGCCTTAATCAATGCTGTAAGCGTATCAAATTTTTCTTTCAACTCTTTATTTTTTGTTAATTCAGTATAGAACTGGTTCGCGTAGCCCGGATACCGTTCTGCACCGAGTTCGGGGTTTTCAAGGAGTGTCGAGCCAAATTCACTTACCCCTTCGCGTCGCGCTTCTGCCGGAGTCAGGTTCTTATCGTCTTTTCGACTAAACAAGCTGTCAAACCCACGGTCTTTGTCGTACCGGGCAATCACTTCTTTCGTCAGTTCCCGATTCCCTTTGAGCTTGAGCGTCTTGTCTATATGCATAGCAAGGATGCGCCCATACTGTGCCAGATTGAAGTAGCTGCCAGAAAAGCCTGCACCGGAGTGTTCGTTGTACAGCTTGTCCCCTGTATCATCGGGCTTGACTTTCGACTTTTCGTAAATCGGTACGATGTCGTTAATAGCATCGATGATGTTTTGCGGACTGACAATCGGTTTGAGTTCTCCTTCTTCCGACTCCTCTTTAGGGCGGATGGAATACTTCGTTGGATTTGCCTTCTTGAGCTTGACCAAATCAGTTTCATCTGGTATAGTGGAAGACAAATTAAAGGAACCGTTCACCAGTGGGCCATTGGGTGCCCGGGATACAGATTGTATCCAGTGAGCGGTTCTTTTTTTGTTTATATACAACAATTCATCATTGTTTATCCGTTTCATAATCCATCTATTATTGGGAATGGGTGTCCCTTTACCATATACACTCATAATCTTATTAATTTTCATCGTTTTTCCATCATTATCGACCTCCAGTATAAAGGGAACAATAATAGTAGCTCCATTGGTATCTTTCAAGTCTATGACAACCAATCTTTTATTTTTTAAATCTGATTTAGCAATAAATAATGGGTCAGATAGTGCTTGTGGTATTTTCTTCAAAATTTCCGGAGTGACTTCTTGAAAATGCTTGTATCCCAATATCTTTTTTAATATAGATTGGTCTATATATACCGGTTGTATTTTGGCACCGGTTAAACGCATGACCAACGGAGTAGTCATCACTTTTATGGCAGAGTTATCTTTGATGCGATTGTTTATAAAATCATCAATGGACTTGCCAAACTGCGCAACATCTTTTTGTAACTGCCGTTTAGGTGAAAGACTGGCATGCATTGTATTTGATTCATTTCCAGTTCGATTCCACACGTGTCCACTCTCAATCTTACGCAGTACGTTATGGACGTTTTCTACTCCTGTAAGAATAGTTTGAACCTTCCGGGCAAAGTCCTTGATTTTCTGCCAGAGCTTGCCCCACGCTGTACCGCGGCCTTTACGGCGCGCTTCTACCCAGCTGGCATAATGGTCGGCTTGCGCTTCTTCATCACCGAGGTGTTTATTGAGGAGAGCCTTTTCTTTATCTGTCAGTACCATGTCATGCGCTACGTGGAAAGCTTCATGGAAGCCTGTCCCTGCACGGCTCCCTTGGGAGAGCGCGATGTAAGAATCCTGTCCATGGGTTTCGGCAAAGCCTTCCACAATAACGTCAGCGTTGGCATCGTACCCATGTTCCTCTTTAGCTCTTGCAAGGTCTTCCTCTGCCGCAACAATATTATTTCTAAAGTCTACTACGACTTTTTTACCGTTCGGCATGGTCATAGTTAGACGGTTTTCCCCTTCTGCAACAGTCGCCGTCGGAAAGGCTTTTTGTATTTCATCCTTCAAGTCATTGATAGAACGGCGTTTTGCATTTCGCACTTCTGTAACAGAAAACTTACGGTTTGTATCGACTCTGTCTGGGACGGTAATCCCTGCTAGATTGTCAAAAAATTCTTTCACGTCATTGCCGGGTATTTCCTTGGAGGCAAAGGAATCAGCTTTCGCTAGTTCTCTATCCGCCTCATTATAGTATTTATCAATGATGACTACTTTGGTTGGAACGTTCGTCCCTGCGCGTCCAAAGGTTACTTTAGGTAGATGGATAATGCCACGGAGTACGGCATCTTCTTCGCCGCGGTCTTCTTTCCGTTTTGCGTCCGGATTCCCATAAAACCACTTGTCAAAATGTTTTTGCGTAGATGGCCCTTCGGGAAGGATAGCGACGATACGGCCACCGTTGGAGAGATGCTTGAACGCTTTCGCCAGATGTTCCACCGCCGTTTTACCGCCATGTCCAAAAGGCGGATTCATGACGATGCCATTGAACTTATTGACGAGGTTGAAGTCTTCAAAGGTACTGCCAACCGTTTTGGCATTAGGCGTTGTCATTTTAAGTTTAGGAATGAGCTTGCCAGACGGTTCGACAACGGTGTTCTTCGTGTTTTCCGGGAGCCACCGCGCAATAGCACCATGCCCTGCGGACGGTTCAAGTGCGCTTTCGCCTTCTTTTAATCCTGCCCATTCTACCATCTTGAGGCCCAGCGGTTCCGGCGTTGCAAAGTAGTCCACACCTTCTGCGGCCTTATTGCGGCTTGTCTTTTTCTGCTGCGCAAAGTAGAAGGACTTGGCTCTATCATAATCTGTCAAGGCATTGTTTGTTTCATAGTCGACAGCCTTACCGCCTGTTCCTTCTGTCGGGCTTCCCGGCAGGTATTTACGCCAGCTATCGCCTTCTTGCGACTCATTGAAGGCCGTAATAAAAGCGTTCTTCAAAGAGCGTGCTTGTTCCCCTAAGGCAAGGTTTTCCGCGGTACTTGCTCGTTCGGCAATCTTTGTTACAAAGGCCATTTGTTCCATCATGGTGCCTGTATTCAAGTACCGGAATATGGCGTTGCTCTTATTACCGACACGATAGATACGACCTTCTTCTTGAATTGCCGCAACCGGTCTAGTCGGAAGTCCTAAGTTGATTTCGACACGTTGGTATGTACCGGTCGTATCATGAAGGCTAATCCCGGCTTGGCCAGCATCTGACTGTACTAAGATAGCTTTTACTTTGCCATTATCATCGTTAAATGCGTTTTTGGCCTTGGTTCTGTTTTTCTTGCTTATGTCGCCATTATAAATGGCAATTTCATCACCAAAGACTTTTGCAAACAGGTCAATGGGAGATTGCAATTTATCGACATCCAGCTTAATTAAATCTGGACGTTGCCGTTTAAACGCTTCGTACTGGCTTAATAATTTAGCCCCGAATGAAGCATCCCACGGTGCCTTTTCATCACGAGCCTTACGTAAGTCACTTTCTAAGAGTTTGAAAGGATGGATACCGCCGCCTTTCTTGTAATCGTGGAAAATGACAACTTTCTTTCCGTCTTGAATATACCGCTTAATGAGAGGAACGGCCTGTTTAGCCTTGATAGCTTCTAGCAGGTACATTCTTTCGTGATATTTAAAATGTTGCTGAATAAAACCAGCTAAATCGCTAAACTCACGATGCTTAGCCAGCCATTCAAATCCTTCATCAATACTCTTGCCTACACCGCCGTCTATCAGAATAAAACCGCGGTCATAATCATAGTTTGACGTCAGGACACGGCCATGTAATGCGCCGTCAGCTACTAACTTATCATGGAATTGACGTTCCATCACGCTGTTATCGACATCCGCATCCGGTTTCGTCAGCTTATTGTCTTTCATGCGATAGCCAAAGTTTTCAATAAAGAATTGGCCATACGCACTTGGGTCGTTATACCCATTAGACTGTTTATCGCCATAGTCGAATAAATAGCCATTGGCATAGTCTACGTCAGGTACATACGCAAATGGTGTAGCCGATAAAAAAACTACCTTGGCTTTTTCATCGCCTTGGTAGTCTTGTTTTGCTTTTTCTTTGAGCTGTTCATATTTGCTTTTTAGTTCATCGTATTTCTGCTTTAACTCTTTGGTGTTTTTTGCATTATAGGTATCGGCTTGCGCATACGCTTTATATGCATCGTGTAGTTCTTGCGTTTCTTTGGCATATACCGCATCAAAATAACGTTGGAATCCTTCCGGGTGCCGGGACATAGCGCGAACAGCTCGCAACGGTTTCGTTACATTACCGCTTTTGCTGTTCATCAGGTTATGGCTTTCATCTACCAAAACAGCATCCCAATGACGTTTGAGTATTTCTTGGTTATCCCCTACATTGGCAAAGGTGGTAATCGTAGGTCCTTTCCCAGCATCTTGTTTACCTTCCAGCTGATACAAGGGCATAGCAAAGTCTTTTGCCGCGGCATCCTTCCACTGTTTAATAATGTCATTAGACGGCGCAATAATCAAAATATTTTTCTTGCCACGATTATAAAATCGCTTTGCTACGCCTAATCCAGTATAGGTCTTCCCTGTCCCAGTGCCATTGGTAAACATGACACCGTTGCCATTTGCGTCAAGGAGCCGCTTTTCTGCAAAGACAACATCGCCAGCTTGTTCCGGCAATAATTGGGGTAATTCTTTTCGCACATCTGCCAGCCGTTCACTATCGTCGGTCTCCTGCGCCGCCGACTCTTCGGCTTTTATGTCGTCAGCGGTTGCATCGTTTCGTCCGTCTTGAGCAGCCGCAACAACGTCTTCAGGTCTTCTGCCTGCATCGTCGGGATTTCCTTCATAGCTATCTGTAATGCTTCTTGGTAACTCAGGATTTCCGGTGCCGCCGCTGTTATCCGCGGATTTTTCTGCTTGTACTGTGCTATTGCCAGTCGTTCCGCTAGTAGTGGTGCTACCTCCAGAAACGCTGTCACGCCCTTGAAGGTGTTCTGTTTGTCCGCTCTCAGTCGTTCCGCCACCTTGTCCATTTCTTCCAGTGGGTCTTTGGTTTTCATCATTTGTCCCCACTGTGTCTTGATTGTTCCCTTGGCCAGTTCGTTCAGCCACGTTGCCGGCATTGCCATGAACATTGCTATTATCTCCTTTCGCCGCATTAATTTCTTCCGTTGTTGGGTAATTCATAACAGCTTCATACGCAGATTCAAAGTATTTGGCTTTTGCTACGCCTAAGGTCTTGATAAAGTCCCGGCGTAAGTCTGTCTTATCTGTCATGCCGTGGTCATACTGCGCTCCGACATATCGCATATACGCCGTCATTTCTTTTTCATTGAGCGTACCATTTTTAGGCAGATGTTGCAAGGTATTCCAAATGGATTGGAGGAACGGACGCGTTTCAGGCATATCTGCAACCATATTCGCCGCCCAATCAGCAAATTTATTTGCTCCTCTCTGCATGTGGATAGCCCCGATTTTTAGCCCATAATACATGAGTGTCGGATTGAACATCGGGTTTGCACTCAAATTATTTAACTCTTTCTTAAATGCCTCTTTCGCCTGCTGTAAGGCTTCATCACTCTGGTCAATAAAATGGAATTGAAGTTTTGCTTCTTCGTTGGGGTCAATGCCCGTCTTGGCAATATCTTCGTCCGTAAGTACTTCACGTGGTGACGTAATACCTGCAGCTTCTAGGGCGGCCTTTCTTGCATCTTCTACAGAACCAAACCGTGCATCTTGTGGATTCGGCTTCTTGGCTTCTGCTTCCAGTGCTTTAAATGCACTCTCAAGAGCAGCTTTCATGTCTTCATTCGTGTCGTATCCATACCGCTTAGCACCGTCTTCTACAGTTTCCAACAAATGCCATGCCTCATCAAGGCTAAAGTTCTTATCTTGATAGCCTGTCATGACTTTTTCCACGGCATGAAGAGATTTTTGTAAATTATCTGCATATTCTGTATCTAAGGCCGTTTGCGTAAGTTCTTTGTACTTTCTACGTTCTTCTGCGTGTGCTTTGATTCTGGCACGGCGTTGTGCTTGCTGGTCTTGGATGTCACCGAGTGCCGTATCTGCCACTTTCTGCGCGGCTAGTTTTTCTTCGTGCGTCAATACACTCGTTGCGTCTTTGACGATTTCCATACCGTCAAACTGCCCTTGCGAAGCACTGTTTGCGTCAAACATGACTTTCTTCAACCGATTGATGGCTTCATACTCCGTGATTTCATGACGCTTGCGTTGCGCTATAATCTGGTCAACAGCGTCTTTGTACGGTGCGATTTTAGCATTGTCCACGGCGTTGACTTTTTCTCGTCCCTGTCCTACACTAGACGTAGAAAGAACACTTGATTTATCGGATGTAGGCAGTCCTCTCTGTTCAGCCCCAACACCATTGCTGGCAGGGCGCGAAACCGAGTTACCGTTGGGGGTAACTGTAGCATCTACGGCCGGGCTACCATAAATCAGGTGTTCTTTTTTTATTTGTTGTCGCAACGTTCTATCTTTCTTTGGAAAAGCCGTGATAACGACATAATATTGCCCATTTGCTTTTTCTAAATCAAAGTACACTGGTGCAATTTTATGTTTAATTCCTTCTGTTTTATTCCCGTATTTTACTAGAGTATATGTTGCTTTTGATTTGGCTCCCGTTTCTTTTTTATAAATTGCATCAAAATTTTGTGCAACATCATCAATCAGATTTTCAATAGATGAATACCCGATTTTTTTTGCTTCTTGTTCATGTTTTTTAGCATGTATAAGCCCTTGATACTTATCCCCTACCTTTAATCGGATAGGGGCTTTTTTTAGTTCACCATTCGTAGCTTTTTCAATGTCTTCTGTGATATAGCCAAAGTCCACACTTCCGTCAGGCTTTACAATGAAGTCGTCTTTATCCGCTTCGCTCAACAGCTTGCCAGATGACGTTTTATATCCCGGTGCAAGTTCTACTTTATCTTGATTCGGTTTACCTTCACCGGTTTGCGTACCTTCTGCCGCTTGAGCTTGTCGAGGTTCGGCGTTTTCATCGTTATTTTGCTGGGTTTCCCCACTTTCACTTGTCTGCGTATTTTCATTTGTTATCGTCCCTTCTGTGCTTTCAGACTGGCTTGTTTCTTGCGCCACGCCGCTAGTTTCTGGTCTATGTACTGGTCCACTTCCGGCGGATTCGGTTGTTGCCACTCCGGTATTTGTTTCGCTTTGCCGTTCGTTTTCGTTGAATAAGACACTACCTTGTACCTCCTTCACGGTATTCTTAATCAATTCTTCCATAGTCGGTATTTCCTGCGCCCCAAACAAATTGCTTTGCTGCGGGTTGCCAACAGCTAATGCTCGTTGTGTCAAACCATTGAACGCATCCGACATATTTTTTACTTTAAATTTATTAGCGCTCATAAAGCGTAGCATTAACTTACTTTCTGCACTATTTTCTTCTTGAAACATAGCCGTTTCGTTTAAATAGTAGTCCAGCGGTTTGCCTGCATCGCGCAAGGATATGAGCTTTTTGACGGAATCTGTAATAACCTTCGATACATTATATTCGGGATATACTTCGCCACGCTGAATGGCATCATTAACTTTCGATACATTCGGCGCAACGGCAATCATTGCTTTTAAAATGTTCTTGCTGTTGCTATCTGTTGCTTCGCTCATGCGAGCTAAAATAAATGAATCCTTATAAGCCTTAGCAAAGAGCGCATTACGGACGCGTTCAACCCCTTGCTGTGTAATATGACCATCCGACGTAAAGAAGGTGTTTGCGTCGTTTTCTGTTGCAATATCATGAACAGCCGCACGCAAGAACTCCCGATTCCCGGCGTTCAGGATTTCACCTTTACCATTATCGACAAACCGTTCCAGCGTGGCGAGTTTCAGTTTATCCGCATCTACTTTAGCTTGTTCGGAGCTGCCGAGCCGTGCACCACCTTCCGTGCTGTTGATAATAGACTGTACATCGGCATCATCGCCAACTTGGCGCACTAAGACAGGATTCGGGATTTTGCTGATTTGTTCCGCTGTAAGGCCAAATTTTCCGGCATTTTTCGTTATATAGTCTTTATAGTCCTTGGCACTCTGACTATTTTGTCCGTATGCCAGCTGTAAGGCCATCGTACGGCCGTTTCCATTTAAGACAATGCCGTTTTTATTGACGACTGGCGCACCTTGGTTGACAAATTGGCTGTCTGTCAATAATTCCGGTTTAATGGTGCGTGCCATTTTTTCGACTTGCCCTTGCATGACGACACGTCCTCTGTCACGAGGCTGTAACGCTGCCGGGTAGAACCGGTTTGGCTTAAAGGCGGTATCATGGCTTGCCGTAAGGTCCGCAGCAGATACCACTTTATACGTAGCATCCATGCCATTATCAGAAGCACTGGCATGGATTTTTTCTGTTTTGCCAGCAGGCACAAGGGTCATAAGTTTTTCCTTTTTATTTAAATAGGCCTGTTGCCCCGGTGTCGGTTGTTCCGTAACGGCTTGTGGCTGTGCAACGGTATTGTTATTAGTCGTATTCGCATCTATGTGCTGTTGTTCCGCATCTTGTGCCGGTTTGATAAGCTCTGTAGGTGTAGGATTAGAACCGCCTTTTTCAATTTGCGGTTGAGAGATATTCGTTTGTACCATGCTAGGGTGCTGTTCTTGTATTTTAATTCCATTTTGCTTTTGTACAAACGATTGTAAGGCCTTTCCGTAATTATCTTTAATGAACTGACGGTTTTGCGGTGTATCAATGAATTGATCCCGGCCTTTGCGGTCTGTAGTAAACATATCGCTGAACGTGTTTACGTCTTCAATCGTATCAGCCGTATCTTTCATATACTGCGCAAACTCAGGAATAGCTGCGTTTTCATTGACAGTTTCCTGCTTTTTACCATTCAAGATTTTTTCATTCTCTTTGGCTTGCTGTGCCGCGGCTTGTTGTTCTTGCTGGACGTCGCCTGCAATTTTGTTCGTATCAGGGGCTTTAAGGATGTTATCCATTTCTTGTAACTGCTGGCGGAGCATCGCATCATTTTCCGAAGACGTTTGGCGTAAGTCTGCATCGCTCATTTCGGTATCTGAATGGTCACGAGAGCCTGTTTCATCCATGCCGCTAGTATTTACTCCACCACTATTTAAACCGCCGTTATAGCCGCCTAAATGGAGATGGTAGCCGCTTCCTGCATCATGGAACAATACTTCTTTAAAGGCACCGGTATCTTTAAAGCGTTGCAAGACAGCTTGCGCCTGTTCTTCCGTTGTGCCTTCTGGCAACACAATATCTACGGCATCGTTATGTACATGATAGCTGTTTTCTGCGCCCCCTACTTCGGCATTATGCTCCGGTGTACGAGCGGCAGAAGAAATAGCAGCACCTTCGGCTAATCCCATTTCATTTAGGATACCACCAATAGTAGGCAAGGCAGACTGAAATTGTGGCGTTAAATTATTGACTTGGGCAGTAATATCATCGCCTTGTGTAGGCAAATTATATGGCTGAATTCCATTTCCAAATGAAGCATCTTCACCACCGAGGTTATTATAGTTCTGCTGTACTTGTGCCAAATATTCATCAGCCGCCGAGCCAGAACCATTGTAAGCCCGCACGCCAGCCCATACATCGCCGTTATTTTCAGCAATTTTCTGAGACAGGATATACATACCAGCTAAGGCATTTTGCTGTGGGTCGGTGCGCCAATCCGGGTATTTATCATTAATGCCATAGTCATTAGCAGACTCTTCTGTTATCTGCATAAGGCCGCCATTTTCCGACATATTGATAGCGTTGACATCATCACCACCAGTTTCACGCGCAGCAATCGCAAGGGCAACAGCTGGCGGAATATTGTATTCTCGTGCTGCATTGATGACCGCATCTTGATTGACATTACCTGTATTAGCAATGCTGTTTCCTGCATGAGAAGTATAGGTTTCTGCATTTACTTGAGATTGTTGTGCTGCTTGACGAGCCGCTGCCGCTTGAGCTTGTTGCTGCGCCGCTTGCTGTGCTTGGACTTTAGAGATATAGTCAAAGGCCTTGTCGATTTCATCAGGATTCATGCTATTTGTCGCATTGTACAACGCATTATATGTATCGTCTCCCAGTTCATCAGCTGTATGACTATCAATAAAGTCGCCAATAGTCTGTTGTTTCTTTTTGTAATCTTCTGGCATATCGTCTTTCGTAAGAACGGATTCTGCTGTAGCTGTCCCATTTTGCATATTCTGCAACGTCGTATAAGCCGCATGGACTGCACCTTCATCATTGCTCGTTGCGGCATTATAAAGGTTCTGCTTTGTCTGTGCGTCTATATTGTCATTATTACGAATACCATTGAGAATATCCACTGCTTCTTGACGTGTCTTGCCAGTGATGCCAGGTGTTTCTTGTTCGCCCCGATACCCTTCAATGAAGTTACCCGGCGCACCCATTACAGCACCACCAACAGCACCACCACGGAATGCTTTCCATTGGTCATCATTCCAATAGTATGGGTTATAGCTTAAATCGCCACCTTTAGCATTGTCTTCAATAGCTTGTTGTTCTGCTTCTTGAAAGCTTTCTGTTAAGCCATTAGCCCCAGCAAGAATCGTACCGCGTGCCGCACCTTTTGCCAGTCGTTTGCCAATGCCTTCGCCAGCTTTTGCGCCTAATGGCCCTAAATTCAAGCCCTTTGCGCCTTTCATGACTGTTAATTCTGTCGGTAACATCAATGTATCTAAAACGGTATTTTTGGCAAATACCGGGAGTGAATTAACCCACGCGTCACTATAACTTTCACCATTTTGAATTTTATCGTGGATAACACCGCCCATTTCAGAAGCAGAGTCAGCAAACGTCGAAAGAGGACTACGCACGGTGTTGGCAATCAGTTCTTGACCGATTTTGCTTGTAGCAAAACGTCCTAACCCAGCTCTTGTTAATGCTTGCGTAAGACGAGCTGAGCCTGCCGCAACAGCACCTCCCGGCATAAGCACCGATAAAGCCATAATAGGAACACTAGAGCCTAAGCCATTACTAACATCGGTAACAAGGCCATTAGGATTGGTGAAATAGTTGTCACCGTATTCTTGATTCCATTTATCTCGATATTTTTGTGTAGCTTCATTGAATTTATCCGTATTATCTAAAATGCTTGTACCGCCACCTAAGGCAGACTGCATGCCGCCCATAACCGAGGCAAAACCTTGAGTTGCGCCCATACCAGCCGCCGCAATATACGGATGTTTAGTGTTAAATTCAGCCATGCGTGCTTGACGCACGGCATCATCTTCTAGCTGTCCCAATTGCCCATCAGCTGTTGGTGTGCCGGGAATATCCGTATATACACTATCGTCAAAGGGCCGTGTATAACCATTACCAATTTGTACTGGTGTCGGAAGTACATTACTCCACGTATCAGCCGTTGCATTAGCTACATTAGACGCATAATCAGCTGTTGTTCCATTGGTGCTGAGCACATTAGAATAGGTAGAATTAGACCAATCTACCGGTTGTGTGCCTCCACCAAAGCCTTCCATCGGTCTGCCTTCTTTAACAGCATTGGCGTATTCTCCAGCAAAATTTGAAATATCTTGCCACGCATTGTCTGCCCATTGTTTAGCGGCCCCCCAAAAGGAACCGGAATCTTGTTGTTCACTATCTGCGGTACCATATTCTTCACCTGTATAACTAGATGGTGAACTAATTGAATTTAAATAATCAGAATATTTTGACATAGCTTGCTCCTTCTACCAATCTTCATATCCATCCCAATTAATGTTCGGCAAATATTGTTCCAGTATATGTCTTGGTACAGTTGACCAAACGGCGGCAGCCCCATCATCATGTCCGTCGCTCTTCTGCATAATGCCTTGAGCCATCGCAGCTAAGTAGTATAACTGTGTTTTTCCTTCCGGCGGAAGTTTGTTTCCTTCCTTTTCAAAGAATTCTTCAAATGCATCTACGGCATCGTGGTCTACCGACCCGTTAGGGCTAGCTATAGAGTTAAACATATTGACGGCTTGATTAAATATTTCCTTTTCTCCTTGCGTCATTTTTTCCCCGCTAGAACCACCAGACGAGCCACCGGAACCGCCGCGTCCGCTGCCTTTGCCTAGAACGTACATGGCGGCTTCTTGTGGCGATACGCCGCCTATTTCGGAAAGCTGAGCAATCTTATCAAACGTTGTGCCAGCTGCATATTTACGTTTTTGTTCGTAATTCCATGCTTCTTTTTCTTTGTCTAGTTTATTTTGTATTTCTTTTAAACTTATGTTTAGTCGATACTTCAAATCAGCCATTTCCATATCATTAGCATACTTGATGGCGTTGCGTTCTTTATCATATTCGTTCTTTTGTTTAGCGTTCGCTATAGCGTACTGTTGTGCCTGTGCCGCTCTATTCCGAGCATCAGCAGACGCGTAGAAGTTAGATGCTGTTGGCTGGCTCCCTAAGAACGTATCCCCTAAGCTGCTATCATACTGGCGAATAGCTTGGGCAATTGTAGCCGATGTTCCCCACGGAAATTTGCCAGCTTCTTCGCCTTGTAAGGCGTTGTAGTATAACGGTAACAAGTTGCCGACTTGATAGTTATTGTAGTCAGCTTCTTTGGCTTCCCATTCCGGCAAATACGTCTGTAAGCGTTCATTGATGGCATTCATATTAAAACCACGGCTAAGCATAGTTCGTACATAATCGTCGGCTGCTTGTTGTGCTTTAAACGGTTGCGGCTCATTACTGCCTATACCCGTCCCTTGGGCACTATTATTTTGCATAGCATTAGCTGTAGGCATGCCAATGTGTACATCCGGATAGATGCCCGGATTAGACGTGTCGTTCATATTCCGAGCATCTTGGTTATTCATTTTTGCACGCCACGTAGCATAGAGTTTCGGGTCTTTTGCAATCAACGCCGCATCCTCTTTAGATGGCTGTATAACGTTATTGTGCGTAGATGTCCCCATTTCTTCTATATCAATCGGGCTATTTTGCGGATTATGAAGAGCCGCAATCAGCCTATCTTTATCTGTCGCCGCATACCGCGCATTGCTCCCGTCTAAGGTGAGCCATTTTCCATCATCAGAAATCGTAAAGTTGTACATATTTCCATCATTTGCTGAGAGAATACGTAATTTTCTGCCGTCCAGTACTTCTTTTTTGTCTTCTGTAATTGGTGGTTGTTCTTCCTTGATAGGAGTTTCTTCTGCTTTGATAGCCGGTTCTGGTTCCTTTATAGGCTGTTCCGGTGCCTGAATAGGTTGTTCATTACTGGCCGTTGCATTATCCGGTGATATAGTTGCCATCTGTGCTATATCACCATAGTTTTTTGGGGAATACGCGCCATTATACTGCCAGCCACCAGAAAATGGGGAATTACCTTTTAAAGACATCGTTAATTGGCCATTAATTGGCTGTCCCAGTTGCCCCGTAATAGCCGGGATGTCGGAATTCCCTGTTAGCTGTACATCAGCAGTCGGGATAGTCATTGTCGTCGGATTTGCCGTATAGTCCTGTAAGGTTGTCCCCATACCAGTGGAAGGAACAGTAAAGCCTGCAGTCGGTGCATGGTATTGCGCGTTTCCGTTGGCATCTAAAGAGAATCGAGGTGTTGTGCTGTCTGATAATGTTCGTGCATAACTTTCAGGTGTAATACCTGCGGCTTGAGCCAACTGGTCGAAATTAAGCAAACCTTGTCCATTTCTTGTGCCGTTATAGAAATCTTTAAACGTTTCCGGTGTTTGAATGGGTGCATAGTCCACTCCCGGAGTAAATGAAGGGGACTGGTATTGCCAGTTACCGTTATCATCTATAATTCCTTTAGGGGTGCCACTGTTCAATGTACTCTGAAAATCTCCAGCATTTACAGGTGTTGTCGTTTGTTGAGCTGCACCTGTATCCTTAAGTGTATGTTTGTCCATATACACACTGGCTAAATACTGCCCTAATAAGTTCCCCAATGCAAATTGGGGGCTGGCCCACGCTTGTTGGGCAAAGAGCTGCATAGGATAGGTATTGTTATATTGATAATTTTGTGTCTGTTTATCGCCTGTCTGCGCCATTTGTTATTCCCCCTTTGGCACCCAGTTATCAGTACTGCCACCTTTAGCAATGAAGCCGTCAGCATAGTAGTTGTTTTCCCCGCTTACTTGTAAGTCGTATACCTTGCGTTCGCCACTATAAACCATGTTAATTACCCTGCCACGGCCTTTTAATTCACTGCCTATAGTAAGATTACCTATTTCGATAAACTCGCCATCAGCAGTCAATAATGGTTGTGTCAGTGTAGCAGAAACAATATGAGTAGCATTACCCTCTCTACAAATAATATTCCAACAATCGTTGTATTCCGGCGACATGACACGTAAGACGGTTTCTGTCGTTTCTGTACCATCTGTATGTGGGCAAATGACTTCATCGCCGACTTGGATGTCTGTAATCGGTACTTCTTTGCCATCCGCTTTGCGTACCTTTGTTTCCGGCGCAAAGCAGAAAATGGTAGCCGCACCTGTAAGCAAGCCGCCAAATAAGCCTCCACCACCGCCGGTAGATTGCGACGACGTACTCGTCCCTTTCCCACCAATAGCGGATAATGCGCCTGTTGTTGCGCCATTTAATCCCAGCGATGCATTCCATAAGTTTAATGCTGGCTGTTGTGCTGCTTCTTGTGATGCCGCGGCGTTGGCTATTGGTTGCCCAGCCGCATCAATCTGTGTGCCGTATAAAGATTGGAGTTGGGAAATCGTATTATTCCAGTTCTGTGTCATGGCATTGGCTGCGCTGTCACTGATGCCTTTCAAACCTGTATCCATGACGCTGCTGTTGACGATGCCTCTAGCACCTAAATCACCGAGCAGGCTCCCCATACTGTTTTGTACGCCTGATTTAATGCTGTCTTCCATATTCTGTTGATAGGCCGCCGGTATCTGCCCTTGTGTTAAGCCTTTGATGCCGTTTTGGCTCCATTCTATCTGGTCTAACGCATTATTCATGAGTTTGTTGTAGTCTACTTGGTTCGCACCTAAGCTGTTGTACAACAAATTCCCTGCTACATCATTTAGCTTTAATGCGTTTGGTTTTATCGCTTGGATATATTGGAGCTGTTGGTCAATTAACTTTCGTTCTTCCGCGGAAGGTTGGTACGTTGTGGTTGTACTGCTGCTTCCGCCCCCTTTTTTACCCATTATCCTCAGTCCCTTTCGTTAAAATTTTTCCATGGCTTATACTGCCGTCGTAATTCGTTGGTTACGATATAATTAATACTTCCATCGTCATTTATGTCTTTCGGTGTGCAAACCACTTCACGGCCTACAGCATCGGAGCAAATGTATCGGTGCAAGCCGTCTTTTTCAAAGTCTTGCTCTATTTTCCAGCCCCAGTAACGTATATACACCTTGATTGGCAGGATACAAATAGTCATAAGACGTTCATAGCCAAACTGCAAAGCTACACACTCTAAGGCATCACGCCAAAACTTAGCATCATGGCACAAATTCCAAATAAGGATAGTTTTATCTTCCTTCATGTCCTTCCACTGGCAAAACCCGCGTGTTGGGATATACCATGTAGAAAATCCTTGGAGCGGTATATAAACGTCGCCTGTTCTGCGTTCAAATTCTCGTATCCATTCCAGTAAGCTTTTACCTTTACTCACAAATCAGCCACCTCCAACAAGATATGATCCAGTGTAAATCTGTCCTTAGATGTAATCGTAAAATCCAGACAATCCGCACTATGGTTGCATTTAAACTTATTCCGTGTCCCTGTCGGTACGATTACGTCCAGCGTCCCGTCAATAATTTCGGCTTTTCCATCATAATCAGCGGAAAATTTCGTATCTACAGATTTTAAAAGGATTTGCTCTGTACTAATGATAGCTTTCGGCTTGAGTTCGTAGTCAATTGGCGTACCGTTATCATCGGTATAGATGTTATCCCAACGGTATATATCGCCGCCGCTCGTAACAATGAGGTCATTATTTGTCTCGCATATCGCATCTATAGGTATGTTGAACTGCAGCGTCGTTGCACTGCCCAATAGATAGTTGTAAGCCACGAAATAGGTATGGTCTTCCTGCGGACGGATTAGTAACATACTATGCCGCAAGAGATGATAAAACCGTGGCTCATACATGCTTTCCGTGATAAGTCCGTTAAATTTATCGCCTATATCCGACGTAGCAATATTCCCATACTCCATGACTGCCGCTAGTGTTTTTAGGCCGCGAATAGATAGGAAAATAACAGAATTGCCGATATTAACAGCGCATTTACGCCCTGCCGGGTCGGTATTATTAGCTATCTCCGTGACTTGCCATGCATTCGGGTCGGCATCACCGGAGAGCTGATAAATCTTCCCATTAGATTTAATGAAAATAATATCCGTAGCAAGAGGAACAATCGCGACAATCGTACCGCTGTCGCCATAACCAACCTCTAACCATTGCTGTTTGTCTGCTCTATTCGTGTCTTCTTGCCAATCTGAGCCGTCTCCAACAGCAGACAGGTAAAATCCTTCGGTGCCGTCCATAGAAACTGCTAAACGGGCAAATCGCTGAAAAGCAATATTACATGTCGGACTACCTGTCACCGTCTCTAACTGTCCATTTTCTGAGTAGTCGTAGGACTGTAGTTTGCCGCCGCTGGCTATCCATACTTTATCCATGAATTTAGCGCACGACGGCAGACTAGAGCCGTTGAGAGTGCCAATATACTGTGGGTCTTGCCCGATAATATAACGGTATGCCTTGTAGTTCGTAGTAAAAAAGAGCAACACGTTCGTATCTACGTCATACCACATATCACGAATCGTCTCGCCATCTAGTGAATACAGCTTTTTCAGTCCGCCCCGTCCCATTAGACGTTTGCTGTCTCTGGCATATATGAAGTTTTTAGCTTCCTGCATCTCTGTGTCGGCTATCTGTTCCGGTGCTTGAGAGATGTTTACGCCGCCTGTCATGCCAATAAATGACACCGTACGCACTTGATGTTTGTTTAGTCTTCGCATAATAGCCTACTTTTTATCAGATGAAGTATTATCCTGCTTATTTTCTTCTGGTTTTGTGTGTGCAATACATTTAGGATTAACGCAGTTATCATCTTTATCTAACTTATGCGCACAAAAGTTACAACGTTTTGCCAGTTTGAAAAATGCCATGATGAGTTCCTCCTTATTTGCCAATTGCTTCGGCATAAGCCGTTTGCATATCGCTAAACTCTTGCATAATGCTCTGCTGAGCGTCCGTATCTC
>UQHB01000044.1 GCA_900540735.1 uncultured Megasphaera sp.
GCCGCCTCAAAGACGGTCATCTCGAAGATATTCTCCTCAACGAAGCATGCTCGTCTGGGTGCGGTTCCTTCCTCGATACGTTTGCTAAATCGTTAAATCAGTCCATTGAAGACTTCTCCCAAGCAGCCCTCATGGCGAAAAGCCCTATTGATTTGGGCTCGCGCTGCACAGTCTTCATGAACTCCAAAGTAAAACAGGCCCAAAAAGAAGGGGCCACTATGGCCGACATTTCGGCAGGTCTCTCCTATTCGGTCATCAAAAATGCTTTATATAAGGTTATTAAAGTCAAAGACCCGGCAAAACTGGGCAAGCATATCGTCGTCCAAGGGGGCACGTTCTACAACGATGCCGTCCTCCGGGCTTTTGAAAAACTCTTAGGCCGCGACGTCATCCGTCCATCTATTGCAGGCCTCATGGGGGCTTTCGGTATGGGCCTCATTTGCCGTCACGCCTACCAAGAAGCCCATGTGAAATCGACGGTTCTCTCACCGGAATTGCTTTCGCAACTGCGCGTGACAACAACCATACGCCACTGCGGCAAATGCACGAACAACTGCTTCCTCACGGTCAATACCTTTAACGATGGCCGTTCGTACATTACAGGCAACCGCTGCGAACGGGGCGCAGCCGACTCGACAGGCTACCAGCATCGCAAGCCTTTGCCGAATATGTATAAACTTAAATACAACCTTCTCTTTAACCGGAAATCCTTAAAAGATGGTCCACGCGGTACAGTCGGTATTCCTCGTGTTCTCAACATGTACGAAGACTATCCATTCTGGCATACGTTCTTTACGAAGCTCGGCTACACGGTCATTCTCTCAGACCAGTCGTCAAAAGACCTCTTTGAAAAGGCTATGGATACGATTCCGTCTGACTCGGCGTGCTACCCAGCCAAGATGGTGCACGGGCACATTGAAAACCTCCTCGAAAAAGGAGTAGACCGCATTTTCTATCCGTGCATCCAAAACGGCCCTCAAGAAGGCAGCAAAGACAACACCTTCAACTGCCCGATGGTCATGAGTTACCCTGAAGTCATTCGCAACAACATGATGGAACGGCTCTCCGATACGAACACGCTTTACATGTGCCCGTTCTTGCCCCTCCACGACAAAAAACGCATTATCACACGGCTCCAAGAAGAACTGCGCGTCTGGAATCTCGGTAAGAGTGAGATCAAAGCAGCAGCACTGGCTGCATGGGATGAAGAAGAAGTATATAAACAAAAGATTTACGACATGACGAAACGGATTTTAGACAACCTCCAAAAGACCGGCGACAGAGCAATCGTCCTTTGCGGCCGTCCGTATCACGTCGATCCGGAAATCAACCACGGCATTCCGGAGCTCATTAACAGCCTGGGACTCGCCGTCCTCAGTGAAGACGGTGTCGCCCACTTTGGGCAATTTAACGGCAACCTCCGCGTCGTCGACCAATGGTCCTATCATTCCCGTCTCTATCGGGCAGCGCAATACATCGTGCAGCATCAAAACCTGGAACTCGTTGAACTGAACTCCTTCGGCTGCGGCCTCGATGCCATCGTTGCCGACCAAGTACAAGAAATCCTTGCCCAAGGCCACAAGATTCATACGTTATTAAAAATCGACGAAGGGTCAAACCTCGGTGCTATCCGCATCCGCTTGCGCTCCCTCCTCTTCGTCATGAATCACCGCAAGATTTCCAATACGCCAGTCGAACCTTATTCGTACCACAAAGCGGTCTTTACGAAAGAAGACAAGGCGAAGAACGTCATCCTCGCACCGTCGATGACACCGATTCATTTTCCTCTCTTCAAGCCTGCTTTTGACCACGAAGGGTACCGCATCGAAATGCTGCCCCACCAAGGACAAGAAGCCATCGACACAGGCTTGGCGTACATCCACAACGATGCGTGCTACCCGGCTATCATGTCCCTCGGGCAAATCATTACAGCCTTAAAATCCTGTAAATACGATTTAAAACATACATCTGTCATTATCTCCCAAACCGGTGGCTGCTGCCGTGCAACGAACTACATCGGCATGATTCGTAAAGCCCTTGATGATGCCAATATGGGTGACGTGGCTATCCTCTCGTTGACCACGAAAGGCCTCAATAAACAACCGGGCTTCCAGCCTCACTTAGGCTTCTGGAACCGCCTCGTCATGGCCATGATTTACGGCGATGCCCTGCAGCAAGCCCTCTATCGGACGCGGCCATACGAAAAAGTCAAAGGCACAGCAGAAAAACTCTTCCATAAATGGCAAGAAAAATGTATTGTCGACCTGAAAGACGCGAAATTCAGTACATTCAAGAAAAATATTCACAACTTAATCAGCGAATTCGACAACATCGACATGGAAGAAACGATGAAACCGCGGATTGGCTTGGTCGGTGAAATTTACGTCAAGTTCCACCCCATTGCTAATAACCACATTGTCCGCATGATTGAAGAAGAAGGCGGTGAAATCATCGTCTCCGGCCTGACAGACTTCTTCCTCTACGGCCTTCTCGACAGTCAGTTCCGCCATAAATACCTCTCCGGCAGTTGGCTCTCATCCATGGCAAGCAAAACCGTCGTCAAGCTCCTCGAATGGTATCGTAAACCTTACTGCGAAGCCGTCGCTAAGAGCCGTCACTTTGACAAAATCACGGACATCTACGACATTGCCGACGATGCCAAACGGTATCTCTCCCTCGGCCACGAAGCCGGCGAAGGCTGGTTCCTCACAGGTGATATGATTGACCTCATTAAACGGGGCGCAAAAAATATCGTGTGCCTCCAGCCGTGGGCGTGCCTGCCGAACCACGTCACCGGTAAAGGCATGATTAAGACCTTGAAAGCAGCCTTCCCAGATGTCAATATCGTCGCTATCGACTATGACCCAAGTGCCAGCTCCGTCAACCAGACGAACCGCTTAAAACTCATGCTCACAACAACCTTCGAAGGCATTCGCGAAACAGTCCAAACCAACGCCAAACCGATTATGCCCTTCTTAAAGGGCGTTCATATTAACAGCTCCCTCCACGCAGAAAAATAACATCCCATAGAAAGGCTATTGCATTATAGCCTTTCTATGATATACTATACGTAGGAAAAGTAAAAAGACAGAATGTCTAACATTGGCATTCACAAAAAAACGAGAGCCTTACCGTACTGCGAATACGGGGAGGCTCTCTTGCGTTTATTTTAAAGGCCAAACGCCACAGCCTAGGCTAGTTGCTTAACGTCCGATTTTTCTATCTAGCCATTTACAAAAGTAATGGGACACTACGTTTGCCATAATAGAAAACAGGAAAGTAAAAAGTAATGCTAACATCAGCGTTCACCCCCTTTCCAGTTGCTCATGGATTGGGTGTAAGCAACATTACCATCATAGCAAAGAGTTAACATTTTCGTCAAGCAAAAACGCACTGTCTACATAATGTAAACAGTGCGTTTCGCGTATAAATATAGGTCGTTTCTCTTTTCTCTCTTTTCAGCATAAGAAAGCCTATTCCCTTCTCAGCTTACGTGCTCCCAAATACAGGGAGGGGAACAGTATTACTAATGGTGTCTCCGTCTGGGGATTATGACGTCGAGAGTGGCGCAGTCGAAGGAATCAGAGACTTCACCACATCGTGAGGCTTCCCCAGCGGAACGCCATGGTAATACTGTGGACCGTCCAAGCATATGCTATCAAAGTTATCCGAGATGGGAATTAAGCCATTCTATAGCGTCCCCCATCATATTTGTCGTCACAAAATGCCCTAACCCTTCGTAGGTCACAAACTTGCTTTCTACATTTTCATCTTGCGCAAGCTTATCCATATATAACTCTTGGGCTTTATTATTGACGACCGTATCGTTGTCGCCATTTAAAGCCAAGACCGAACGGCCAGCCAAGTATTCCGTATAATCGTACGGGTCAAAGGCGCGAATCTGCCGGGTAATGGATTTTGCCCCACGGGGCTGTTCTAAATGGAAATCAGCCCGGAACCGCCGTTCTGATTCATCCCACCAGCCAGAGCCATTCATGGCAACGACAGTCTGGAATTCTTTAAAGTGCGTCATCACGCCTTGTGCCGTCATCGCTCCCATAGAGTGCCCCATCACAGCAAGAGGCACATTAGGCCGCCATACGGCGAGGTATTCCAATAGTGCCGGTACTTCCTGTAAATTCTGGAAAATAGTCTGCCAAAAGGCACGATACGAATGTTCATCATTGTAATCAATAACGCCTCGTTCACCGTGGTTAACCGCATCAGGAATGACCACATCATAGCCGTATGCCGCCAGCAAGTGCCCACGGACAGACTGGTATTCTTTCGTCGACGACCAGCCGTGATAAAAGAGAACTACTCCTTTAGGCGTTTCTCCACACGTAATGAGCAAACTCGGAATACCATTAATATAAATTTTACGTTCTTCTATCATCTTACGAACCTCTTTCGTTGTAGATTTCCTTATTTTTTGCGCCGTAACGCCACAGGCGGCGAGAGTAATTCAGACCAGACAAGACCCGCATAAATATCCCGTGCTTCTGGAGGAAGTTCACCCCAAGGCTGACCATGGACGATATGGGGCACGGCCGCTGGCGTGGGCTGCTGCGCCTGTATAGCTGCCACTTGCGGCACAGGTTTAGGTTGTACGACAGGCCGTTTTACCTTTGGTGCAGGCGGCGTGACTGGTTCCGGAATGGGCTTAGCCGGTGCTGTGGGAGCTTTGCGTTGTTCCCGGCGCGGTTTGGCAATATCCGGCAATTCTTCGTCCGGAATAGGTGCCGTAGATTTTGCTTTTTTCTCTTCTTTAGGTTGCTGCTCCGTTGGCGGTGGCAAAGGCCGCTGTTTTGGCGGATATTTACGCCGCTTCCGCAAGAAGTCTGGGAGTGAAAAGAGCAAGACCATAATGATTGGTACTAATAGTTTTAAGAAACTACCATCGAAGAAACTATCCATAGCCTTCACCTATGTTTCATCGCCAACCGTTGGCGGTACGTGTTTCGTCCCTTCACTGGATGAGGACGATTTCGGTTTCGGCACGCCTGCTTTGGCAACGGCTGTGCGCATGTTTGTATCAGCCATAATATTCTTCATATTATAGTAATCCATAACACCGAGATTTCCTTCTTTTAAAGCCTGTGCTAACGCCAGAGGCACTTCGGCCTGGGCTTCGACGACTTTCGCCTGCATTTCTTGCGTGTACGCCTGCATTTCTTGTTCTTTCGCGACAGCCATAGCGCGCCGTTCTTCTGCTTTTGCCTGAGCAATCTGTTTATCTGCTTCGGCTTGGTCTGTCTGGAGACGGGCACCGATGTTACGGCCTACGTCAACATCAGCAATATCGATGGACAAGATTTCAAAAGCCGTACCGGCATCAAGGCCTTTATTCAAGACAGTTTTCGAAATTTCATCAGGGTTTTCCAATACTTTCGTATGGTCTTCTGCAGAACCGACGCTCGTGACGATACCTTCACCGACACGGGCAATGACTGTCGCTTCACCGGCACCACCGACGAGGCGGTCAATGTTCGCGCGGACGGTCACACGGGCGCGGACTTTTAATTCAATCCCGTTTTGAGCCACTGCCGAAATGAAAGGTGTTTCAATGACTTTCGGGTTAACGCTCATTTGCACGGCTTCGAGAACATCACGGCCAGCGAGGTCAATAGCGGCCGCCCGTTCAAAAGTCAGGGCCATGGTTGCGCGATGTGCCGCAATAAGGGCATCGACGACGCGGTCGACGTCGCCACCGGCAAGATAATGGGCTTCGAGCTGATTGGCATTGACATCAAGGCCTGCTTTATTGGCTTTGACTAAAGGTAAAATAATTTTCGACGGTACAACACGGCGGAGCCGCATACCGATTAAGTTAATAATCCCTACCGAGACACCGGCAGCCATGGCCGAAATCCACAGCCCAATAGGCACAAAGTGCAAGAACAGGGATACGACAATAATGGCAACGACAATAATCACTAAGGGAAATGCAATCACTGTAAGCATAAAAGCCTCCTTTATGACGGACGTTTCGGAACAGGTTCAACGACGACACGGCTGCCTTCGACCTGAATGACCCGCACTTCTACATCGCGGTCAATGAAAGAACCGCTTGAGACGGCATCGACTCGTTCTTTACCAATGCGAATCGTCCCGGCTGGGCGCAAAATCGTAATGGTCGTGCCTCGTTGATATAAATACTTCGATTGGTCTACTTGCGACGTATAGCCCTTCTCTTTCGTCGAGCGGTTATAGAGAGCCAGACGGTTGAGAAGCTTGCTCTTCGGCAAGTGTTTGCCAATGAAATAGAAAACAATACAAGCAAGGACTGTGCCGCCGGCTAAGATATAGACGGCCTCAGCAGTGGCACCGAGCATGTAAAACAAACTACCAAATAACATAATCACTCCGGCAATACCAAAAATACCGACACCAGGCGTGACGAGCTCTAAGCCAATGAGGATAATGCTCCCGGCAAAGGCAGCAATCATTTTCACATCATCCGTAAAGGACCCGTCACCGGAAATAAGCAAAATAGCCCCTAAGATGATGGCCGTCAGTAAACCAATGCCAATACCGCCCATTTTGATTTCGGCTAATACGGCCGCAATAATGAGGGCAATGAAGACGACGCGGACGTAGGGATTTTGGAGAATCCCAACCATGGCATCACGCCAGTCTCGTTGCGTGTAATAGACCGTGGCATCGCCAAGGCTGTAGAAACGGAGCGAGTCTTCCGGGAAACTTGCTGTGCCAGACGAAATATTTAATTCTTTCGCCTGCGTATCAGACAAAGCTAAAATCGTGCCCGGTTCGGCATAGTGAGGAAAGCCGACAGTCTTATCGACCATGGCTTCGGCAATGCGCGGCGTGTAGCCCCGATTGGATGCAGTCGCGCTAAATTCTGCTTTTAAGGCAGCAATGTTCTTTTCCGTATTAGGAATCGGTTCAGCTGCGCCAATACTGCTGCCCGGAGCCATAATGATATGACGGCATGAAAGAGCAATAAGGGCACCGGCCGACCAAGCTCGTGACGGAATATAGGCAATAGTCGGAATACTGGACTGTTCGAGCATATCCCGGATTTTTAGGGCACTATCGACTTCGCCGCCTAAGGTATTAATGGAAACGACGACAGCCTTATCTTGATTGGCCGCCGCATCCGCTAGGCCTCGCTGGACGAGAGCCACTTGACTGCTGTCGATTTCACCATCAATCGTAATGACCCGTGCCGTATCAGCAGCATAACTAGTCGGTATACTGACAGCAACCATGGCGAGACAGGCAAAGAGAATCAGCCAAATAGATTGAACGAATCGTTTCGTCATCGCGCCACCTCCTCTGCTCAGCCCCGCACGACTGGGGGAATACACTGAAAATAGCCTGCATCTTGAAAGGCTTTGAGCTCTTCCGGCGAAAGGGAATGAGCCGCTTGTTTTTCGAGCTCTTCGACAGGCTTTTTGCTCATCATTGCAAAGCGTTCAGCAATGGCTTCAGACACAGCAGCAGGTTTGTTTTCTTTCACCCATTCCAGCATGTGTTCAAGCCACTTGCGGCAGGACCACGAATCTTCGCCATGGTTATGGCCGCGCAGAATCTGAATTTGTGTCTGCTTTGGTACTTTTGCCAAGAACCAATTCCACCGTTCTTGGGCGATGACATATTGGTACTGTTCATCTACATCGCGCATATGACGGCCTTGGAGCTCCAAGGTATAGCGCGACCAAAATAAACTGAGAGTCATAGTACTACCTCCATATGTAAGGAAAATTCTAACTATCCTATTCTTATTATATTCTATATAGGCCTATAAAATCCTTTTTTTACGAAAAAAATCCCCATAGGTCATAGATTTCTCTACAACATATGGGGATATAAGGGGAGAGCAAATTTAAATTTCTAAGGCACCCTTCAAGGATGTACGCTGTTCGACTGTAATACCGTCTGCTGTGGCCGCTGCTTTCTTAATGTACTGCGACGCAATAGACGTTACTTCAGCCGACGTAATGCCTGCATCTGCAATACGGATGTCGAGCTGTAAGGCCTGTGCTAAACCGACGAGCCGCGGCGAGCAATCTTCAGCCGTATAGCCGCCTAAGAGACGACCGACTTTGCCATAGCGGAAGACATCGCTCTTGCACGCACTACCGATAACGACCGGATAGGCTGCGGCTACGACGAGGTCATAGGGCTTGTTGAGTTGTGCCGCCAGGCCGCGCATGGTCTTTTCTAAGAGACCGCCCGTTTCGTAGCTGACCATGTTGCCAATCATGCCGCCTAAGACGACTTTTTCAAAGGCTCCCCGTTCAGCTGTGTCGTCGTAGACAGCAGCGAGGTTGTCTTTAAGGAGCGTCAAGCCGTATAAGGCTAAGGCATCGGACAAGGGCTGAGACGATACGGAAATGTAAGCACTCAGGTTTTTGCAAAGGGACATAAAGCCTGATAAAGCAATGTCTTTCTTCGTCATAGACTTCATGCATTCCGGGTCGACAATGACGACTTTAGCCAGTAAATGGCTTTCCTGAATAGGAACAATCTTGTTATCGCCGTCGACAACCGTAAAGGAAGGACTGCAAATTTCACCGGCATCGAACTGAGTCGGTACGAAGACCATCGGCAATGCTTCTTTAATGCTGCTAGCAGACTGCTGCATCCATTTTACGCCGTTTGCTAAAGCATAGGCAATGCTCTTCGCGCAATCGACGACCATGTTGCCGCCTACAGCGAGGACCATGTCGCACCCTTCTTGCCGTGCTTTGTCGGCACCGGCATCGGTCGTGACCGCACTGACAGCGGCACCGGCATGGGCAAAGAGACTATAGGCTACGCCTGCTTTTTCCAGGCTTGCTATAATCGTTTTCAGGACATCACCAGTGGTCGAAATAGCCGAATCGGTGACGATGAGGGCTTTCTTGCCGTACGGTTTGATTAAGTCTCCAGTCTGGGCAGCTTTGCCTGTACCAAAGGCCATATTCACAGGCATGGAGAACATGAAGTTAATCGGTTTGACGACGTATGTAACCGGTGTTTCACTCTGCACATCTTGCATAGCTGCAGCCATAGCCCGGCCAAAGGCAAGGTCTTCGGCAGTCGTTGCTGTCGTTTCTTCTGTAGCCACATCGATATGAGTAGCAAATTTTTCACCGTATTTAAATTTACAATAAATACCAAAGAGGGCACCTAAGACGGACCAAATGAGGACCATGGCCCATTCTTGCGGTACTAAGGCAGCACCGGAACCAGGAATGATGTACATGACGACCATAAAGCCAGACATCAAAATAGCTAAGGCACCGATGATTTTGTAATGGCTTACGCGGTACGGACGAGGCATGTTCGGTTCTTTACTTCGCAAGATAACGAAGGAAATAGCGACCATGCAGTAGGCCACGCAGCAGCCAAAGTTACCGGCATCGACGACCCAAACGAGCATTTTCTTACCAAAGAGCGGTGCAATACAAGATAAGAGACCGATTAATAACAACGCATTGACCGGCGTCTTATATTTATCATGGAGCTTCACAAAGAAGCGCGGAATCATGTACGAATTCGCCATGGAATACATAGCCCGGCTGCCGCCGATGAGGAAGGAGTTCCAGCTCGTAATAATACCGCACAAGCCGCCAATGATGAGGACTTTCGCCATCATCGAGCTGCCAAAAGCAACAGCCATCGCATCAGCTGTAACGAGGCCGCCAACGCCTTTCATGGATTGAGCGATTTCAGCATTATTCATGACGAAGCCAACGCCCCAAATGATGAGGGCATAGAATAATACAGCCAAGACAATGGATAAAATCAAGATACGGCCGATTTTCTTTAAAGAAACGGAAATTTCTTCAGCTGCCTGCGGAATAACGTCAAAGCCAATGAAATAGAACGGTGTCATGACGGCAACAGCGATGGTCCCTTTGACCATATCGCCAGTGGTGGCACCCATGAATAATTGATTATCTAAGTTCGATGCATGGCCTGTAACGGCAGCTGCAGCGATTAAGAGGATACCAACACCGCCGATGATGACCGTCAAAATCGTCTGTAACATAGCCGCTGTTTTCGTGCCGACAATATTAATATACGTAATAATGACGGAGCATAAGACAGCTACAGCCAGCCAGGACGCATAAATATCAAAGCCTTCAATAGTGTACAAATAGCCTTGTAAGAAATCAGGATAAATGTACGTAATAATCGTCGGTAACGCGCACGCTTCAAAACAAACGACGCTGACATAGCCAAGGACAATGGCCCACGTACAAATAAAAGAGCCTACTGGCCCCATGGCCTTAAAACTAAAGACATGTTCGCCGCCGCACTGAGGCATCGCTGATGTGAGTTCAGCGTATGTCAAGCCGACGAAGAAAATCATAATGCCGCCAATAACGAACCCGAGCATGGCGCCTAAAATGCCGCCGCCCATGATCCAATCACCAGTAGAGACGACCCAGCCCCAGCCAATCATAGCGCCGAAGGCAATGACGAGGACGTCCCAGGCACTTAATACTTTATCAAAATCAGATGATTTTGCCTCTGCCATTCTACGTTTCCCCCTTACTCTTCTTCAAACCGCATTTCGACAAAAGACTGAATGAATTTTGCCGTCCGTTCCCAGCCAAGGACGCTGCTGTCGACGAGTAAATGCCGGTTGTGCCGGTCACCGCGATAGGTACCGGTAATGTATTTATAGCGGCGGTGCAGCATGTTGTCATATTCCCGAATGAGTTCTGCTGCGTGCCGTTCCGATAAATTCATCTGTTCCATGACCGTATGGACGCGTACAGCCGACGGTGCATAGACGAAGACATTGACCACGTCAGGCTGGTCTTTTAAGATATAGTCACTGCACCGGCCAATGATGACGCAAGAGTGTTTGGCCATTTTCCGGACAACTTCAAACTGTGTATAAATAACTTTATTCGATAAGTTCGCATACCGTGTCCCTAAGGATGTATTAATGCCAAAGGGCACGAAGTTTTTATTATCTGCTTGTTCAACAAGGCTTTTATCAATGCCGATTTTTTCGACAACTTTATCTACTAAATCCCGGTCGTAATATTCAATTCCTAAGGATTTTGCCAGAATCTTCCCGATTTCCGGGCCGCCGCTGCCGTATTCACAACCGAGGGTCACTACGAAATGTCTCATCTTCTATCCCTCCTAAGATAGAAGCAACGCCTGCTGTCCCCTCCAGCAGGCGTTGTCCCTATGCCTGATGTTATTTTGCTAATTCTTCGACAGCTTCTTTGATGATGTCGAGTGCTTTATCTACGTGTTCTTTCTGCAAAATGAGCGGTGGAACGAGACGGATAATGCTCGAGCCAATGGCGGTCGTGAGCAAATGTTTATCCAAGCATTTATGTTTAATATCTACGGCGTTCAGACCATCTGTAAATTCAAGACCTAAGAGGCAGCCCTGACCACGCGCTTCTTTGAGGTGCGGTACTTTGATGCGGGCTTGTTCGAGGAAGTATTCCCCCATTTTCTTCGCATTGCCAGCTAAGTCTTTGTCGAGCAATTCATTAACTTCTGCAAGGGCAGCAGCGCAAGATACAGGATGACCACCGAAGGTCGAGCCATGAGAGCCAATCGTGAAGGCTTTAGCTACTTCGTCGGTTGCGCAAACAGCTGCAATCGGCATGCCGCCGCCAAGAGCTTTTGCCATGGAGACGAGGTCCGGTTTAATGCCGTAATTCATGTAGGACATGACAGCACCTGTACGGCACCAACCAGTCTGTACTTCGTCGAGCATTAAGAGAATGTGTTTTTCATCGCACAATTTACGAAGGCCCTGCAAGAATTCTTTCGTTGCCGGGTGGACACCGCCTTCGCCTTGGACCGGTTCAACCATAATACCGATGGTATTTTCTGTAATCGCATTTTTAAAAGCTTCTAAGTTGTTAAATTCAGCATACGTAAAGCCCGGTGTCATATCGCCGAATCCATTCTGGCAGGCTGTGTCCGGCTGACCAGTAGCACTCATGGCACCAAAGGTACGGCCATGGAAGGACGATTTTGCTGTAATAATATCAAATTTATGAGGGCCATATGTATCGACACCGTATTTACGAGCTAATTTAATCATGGCTTCGTTGGCTTCTGTACCGGAGTTTTGATAGAAAATCTTGTCCATGCCAATGGTGGTACAAATCTTTTCAGCCAAGAGTGCCTGCGGAATCGTATACGGATAGTTGAAGGTCTGCATAATATCCATGCACTGGTCGATGACGGCGTTGACGACTTTTTCGTTGCAGCTGCCGGCACTGTTGACGGCAATACCTGCATAGAAGTCGAGGTACGGCGTGCCTTTTTCATCATACACGTACATGCCCTTTGCCCGTTCAGCTAAGAAATCGTACCGTTCGTACGTTTCCATCATGTACTTTTTAACTTTTGCTTTAATGTCTTCTGTTGTAAGTCCCGTGTCTGTTAATCTCATTGACTAAACTCCCCTTTACTACAAAAACCACAATAAACTCTACATCTTACCAATATACAAAGGTAACAAAAAAGCAGAGGCGCACGGAACCTATTTCGTAATCTTTTCGGCTCCATTGCCTCTGCTCATTTATTATTTTGTCTGTAATGATACTATCACTTTACTAAGCATATGTCAATAGTGTATTTAATTTTATTTTTATATTCAGTATATTCTTTTTAAATGATTCGAACAGAATCTTTAAAAATTTATCAATTCTCTTATTTACGGTATAAACCCATAGAATGGACGGCTTTCTGATAGGTAATGCTTGCTTTGGCGTGAGCCTTTGCAGCACCTTTGTCGAGGATGTCGTCTAATTCTGGGTCATTGACCAACTGATTGAACCGCTGCTGAATCGGTTCGAGTGTGGCAATGACTGCTTCAGCTACGTCTTTCTTGAAGGCACCGTACCCTTTACCTTCGTAGGCCTTTTCCACTTCTTCGTGAGTCTGGTCGGTCACAGCCGAAAGGATTTCAATTAAGTTGGAAATGCCCGGTTTCTTTTCACGGTCGTAATGGACAGAGTTTTCGCTGTCCGTCTGGGCCCGTTTGATTTTCTTTTCAATATCTTTCGGGTCGTCTAAGAGGTAAATCGTGGCCGTCTTGTTGTCGTCAGATTTACTCATTTTCTTCGTCGGTTCTTGGAGGCTCATGACGCGCGTCCCGTCTTGGCCGAGCATGATGTCCGGTACGGTGAAGACGTCGCCATACAGACGATTAAACCGCTGTGCTAAGTCGCGCGTAAATTCCATGTGCTGTTTCTGGTCATCGCCGACAGGGACGAGGTTGGTCTGATACAACAAGATATCCGCTGCCATGAGAGGCGGATAGGTCAGAAGGCCAGCCGGAATCGAGTCGCCTTGTTTCGCTGCTTTATCTTTGTACTGCGTCATCCGTTCGAGACCGCCTACGTAAGACAAGGTCGTCATAATCCAGCCGAGCATAGCGTGTTCCGGTACTTCGGACTGCACGAAGAGGGTCGATTTTTCCGGGTCCAAGCCGGATGCTAAGTAAATAGCAGCAAGCCGCCGTGTCCGTTCGTGTAAGAGCTGCGGGTCTTGGGGCACCGTAATAGCGTGCTGATTGACAACACAGTAGTAACATTCGTTGCCGTCTTGTACTTTAGAGAAGTTGCGCAATGCGCCTAAATAGTTGCCTAAGGTCAAGCTGCCGCTTGGTTGAATACCTGAAAAAATAACTGCCATCGTAGATTCCTCCATCTTCATTGAACATAAAAAAACCTTCCATCCCTATCAATTAGGGACGAAAGGAAGTTCATTTCCGCGGTACCACCCTGGTTGGCAAACAGCCCGGCTCAAACATGCGCAACGTGACGCATTCTTTCTCATAACGGTGAAAGCTCCGGCCAGCCCTACTCTCTTCAGGCGGCATCTCCCGGGCCCATTCGGCATACTCTTTCGTACTGGCCTTGCACTATCGCCAGCTCGCTGCAACGACGTGAAGTATACGTACTTGCTCCCGTTCCTCGACGCTATCTTATGTTGGCTTTATTGTATAGCCATTAGCATAGTCTGTCAAGAAAAATTTCTCGTTCCCCTTGACTTTGAGTCTTCTCTAACATGTATGATATAATGCATAGTAAACCTATACACATTTAGCGAAGGAGGATATGCTATGAAAATACAAAAACGGACGATTCTCAAAGGAATCCTTCCCCTCTTAGTCATCGCCAGTGCTGCAGCCTATGCCTTTGTGCCTGGTGTGAAAACCATAGTACAACAAAGCCTGCGCCTGACCGAGGCCGCAGCAGCCCATTACGAACTGACAGACAGCGTCGATGCCATGAACATCCGCCAAGTCATTACGGCAGACAGCACGACGTCGCGGACGATTATGTGGCAATCTGCCCTCACCGAAGACGATGCTGTCGTCGAATACCGCATCCAAGGCACAGAAGACGTACAGACCGTACAAGCAACGAGCGAAAAATTCACAGACGACGACAAGACCACATACATTCATACGGCTCTACTGACGGATTTACAGCCTAACAAAACCTACGAATACCGCGTGGGCTATGACAAAAAACGAAGCAACTGGCAGACCCTAAAGACTGCTGCTGGCTCTGATTTTAAAGCCCTCATCTTCCCGGACTCTCAGTCGAGTGACTACAACGTGTGGAAGCAGACGGAAGAACCGGCATGGCAAGCCCATCAAGATGCAGCATTCTTTATCAACATGGGCGACCTCGTCGACAACGGTCAAGACAGTTACCAGTGGAATGCTTGGTTTGACGTCGTTGAAGATATGGTCTCAACCATTCCTGTTGCGCCGGTCATGGGCAATCACGAAACGTACACAAAAAACTGGAAAATGCGCATGCCTGAAGCGTACACACACCTCTTCGCCTTGCCTGGTAACGGCAGTGACCAGTACAAAAATCAATTCTACTCCTTTGATTACGGCGATGTCCATTTTGTCGTCCTCAATACGCAAGATAAAGAGCTCGCCGACTTTGAACCGAATCTCTTAGCTGATGAACAAGTGTGGTTTAAAGAAGACATGGCAAAAACGACGAAGAAATGGAAAGTCGTTTTAATGCACAAAGATCCGCTCCAATACTCCTTTAATAATCGCCCAGAACCGCGTCCTGAAGGGTTTGACCCAGAAGGAGAAGCGTGGATGCCTCTCTTTGACCAGTACGGGGTCGATGTCGTCCTTTCGGCTCATCTCCACACCTTCCGCGACCGCGGCCACATCAAGAATTTCCAGCGAGACCCATCAGGGCCGCTCTACATCATTACAGGCGTTGCCGGGAACGTACGTTATCCTGACCTGTGGAAAAAACACAGCTTAGATGAATACGTAGCACCCCAACCGGAAACGGACGACTACCTCGTCATAGCTGCCACAGCAAACACACTGACCTTTACGGGTTATCTCCCATCAGGTGAAGAATTACATACTGTTTCCGTTACGAAATAACACACAAAAGGACTTGCCCAAGCAAGTCCTTTTGTCGTTTATGATACTTTTTTATACTGCGGCACAAAATAAGAAAGCACGACGCAAACAATCCCTACGCCAATGAGAACGATGAAGACATGTTGGAGGCCCACGAATAAGGCCTGCCCTAATATCTCTTGGAGCTGAGGGTACGTCTTATCGTAGTAATCTTGAATCGTTATGCCCGTAAGACCTTGGGAAATAATATACTGACTCGTAAAATAATTGAGGATTGTCCCCAAAATAGCGACACCCATCGTCTGCGCCAATGTCCGCGTGAGCATATTGAGGCCGACTGCAGCACCGCGCTGTTCATACGGCACGGAATCTTGGACGATGAACATAATCGTGTTGAGGGTCCCTGAAAAGCCAATACCAAAGATGAGTACAGCCACCCAGACGTACCATAAAGGCGACGTCATGGTCAAGAAACTCAAAAGCACACCGCCTACGACGAGGAGTACGCACGAAGCCATGACCAGCCATTTCGTACTATAGCGCAGCATCAACTTCGCCAAGACCGTGGACGTAAAGAACCACGACAAGGACGTACCAGCCATGGACATACCAGCTACAGTCGCACTATAGCCGAGGATAGACTGCATGTAGAGCGTCAAATAGACCGTGTTGGCAATTAAAATGACAGAACTGCCAAAGGTAATGACGTTGACCGTCACCATAGAGCGATTCAAAATAAAAAGAGGCACAATGAGCTCTCTCACGTGCTGTTCATACCGGTAAAAGATGATGAGAATGACGAGACTCACCGCGCCTAAGCCCCATGCTTCATAGACATTGCCTGTACTATTCATGACGGCTAAGAGGAAAATCGCAATGGCCCCAGCCAGTAAGACCGCACCGACAGAATCGACAGACGGCTGGCGCGTTGGCTTTTGCTCGTGCACGTACCGCCACAAAATATACATGACCACAAGACCAAAAGGAATATTAATGAAAAATATCCAGTGCCACGATAAATAATCGATTAAAAAGCCCCCAAGCAGAGGCCCGACGAGACCGGCAACGCCCCACATGGTACTAATACCGCCTTGGACGACAGACCGCTCTTTGAGCGTAAAAATATCGCCAATCATAGTAAAGCAAATCGTCAAAATCGCGCCGGACCCGAGCCCTTGGACAGCACGAAAAGCAATGAGCTGCTCCATCGTCTGCGCAAGACCTGCTAAGGTGCTGCCAACGAGAAAAATCGTAATGCCTATGAGAAGCATCCGTTTTCGTCCGTATAAGTCAGCTAATTTCCCATAAATCGGTGTCGACATGGCCGACGTCAGTAAGTACGCTGAAAAAATCCAACTCATGAGCTTAAAATTGTGGAGGCTCTGCACAATAATCGGTGCAGCTGAGGCGACGACGACGGCTTCAAAAGCCGCTAAAAAGATAGCAATTAAAAAGGAACATGCAATTTTTCGTTTACGACTATCCATAGATTCACCTGATTTTCCTAAGTATACTCATATAGTATATCATAGACCTAAAGAACATAATATATCGAACTAAGAAAACCTTGCACTTTACACTTTACTATGCTACAGTATGTTAAAATACTAAGTATATCTTAGTATGTGTTTTCAAAACTAAATGATTACACGGAGGAATTCATGGTACATACTTGGCAAGTTACGATTCCCGAACTGACTGGCGACAAGCCGCGACGGGCGTACATTTATTTACCAGATACATATAATTGGGCACAAGAAAACCACTACCCTGTGCTCTACATGTTCGACGGACACAACGTCTTCTTTGACAGCGATGCGACATACGGCAAATCGTGGGGCATGCAGGAATACTTAGACGGCACGCACACGCAAATCATCGTCGCCGCCGTCGAATGTAACGATGATGCCGATAACGGCCGCCTCAAAGAATATTCACCTTACTCCTTTAAAGACAATCACTTCGGCTCCATCGAAGGCTTAGGGAACATCACGATGGATTGGTTCGTCAACTCCTTTAAACCCATGATTGACGACAACTTCCGCACGATCCGCGAACGAGACTACACGTATATTGGCGGCAGCTCCATGGGCGGCCTCATGAGCCTCTACGCAGTGCTCCAATATAATCATATCTTCTCGCGTGCAGCCGTCCTTTCGCCGTCGCTCTGGACAGCACCGGGCCGCATGAAAGGACTTGCAAAACGGGCCAACCTCGTGGGCGATACGGTCGTCTACATGGACTATGGCTCAGAAGAAATGGAACACCGCAGCCGCATGAATACGGTCATCCCCGAAATGGCATCCATCCTCATGAGCCGCAAAATCTTCGTGACCACGCGCATCGTGCCCCATGGGACGCACTGCGAAGCGTGCTGGGAACGGCAGATTCCCTTCTTTATGAATACCTTATTATATTATTAATTGAAAAGAGGTGCACGACTGATACGCAATCAGTCACACAGATGGAAACTTGGTATGGAAAATGGTACAGCCCTAATTTAGGACGCGACATGGAATACAAACGGTATGGTCACGCTGGTCGGCCCATGCTCTACATTCCCTGTCAAGACGGCCGCTTCTTTGATTTTGAAAACTTCCACATGGACAGCACTCTCGCACCGTGGATTGAATCAGGCCAACTCATGGTCTTTTCTATCGATACCATTGACGTCGAAACGTGGTCCAATGGCGGCGGTGACGCGCGCTGGCGCATTGAACGGCACGAAAGCTGGATGCGCTACATTACAGACGAAATGGTGCCCTTCATGCGCTCTGAAGCGAATGCCAAAAACGGCTGGACCGGCAACCCGGACTGCCTCGTCTTTGGCTGCAGCTTAGGTGCACTCCATGCAGTCAACTGCTTCTACAGACGGCCCGATTTATTCGACGGCCTCCTCGCTTTGAGCGGTGTTTACTCTGCATCCTACGGCTTTGATGGGTACATGGACGACTTAGTCTACGCCAATTCCCCTATTGATTATCTCTCCAACATGCCTACAGACCATCCGTACATTGATTTATATAACCGTAAACGTTCTGTCGTCTGCGTCGGTCAAGGGCCATGGGAAATGCCCGACTCGACCCGTCAGCTCGCCAATGCCCTGGCTAGTAAAAATATCCACACGTGGGTCGATTTCTGGGGCTATGACTGCGCCCACGACTGGGATTGGTGGTACAAACAAGCAGCGTACTTCATGCCCTATCTCTTAGGACAATAATCTAACAAAGGATTTGATACAATGAAAAACTTAGTCTTCATTTCGCCAAACTTCCCGGAAAACTATTGGCATTTCTGCGACGAAGCCAAGAAAAACGGTCTCCGTGTCCTCGGCATTGGCGATGCGCCCTATAACAACCTCTCGCAAGATTTAAAAAATGGTTTAAACGAATACTACAAAGTCAGTACCCTTGAAAACTACGACGAAGTCTATCGGGCTGCAGCCTTCTTCATTTCCAAATACGGCCGCATCGACTGGCTCGAATCAAATAACGAATACTGGCTCGAACGGGATGCTAAACTGCGTACAGACTTCCACATTACAAGCGGCTTCCAAACGAGTGACATTCCGCACATTAAATTTAAATCTAAAATGAAAGCCTACTACGAAAAAGCAGGCATTCCTGTAGCTAAATACCATCTCGTCACGGACTGGGATGCGTGCCAAGCTTTCATCAAAGAAGTTAGCTTTCCGGTCATCGTCAAGCCCGATAACGGTGTCGGTGCTACGTCGACGTATAAATTAAAAACCGAAAAAGACGTAGAATACTTCTTTGCCACCAAAGACAATAACGTCCAGTACATTATGGAACAATACGTCGTCGGTGAAGTCCAGTCCTATGACGCTATCATCGACTCTAAAGGCCAGCCGATCTTTGAAACAGGCAACGTCTCGCCTGTACCCATTATGGACATTGTCAATAACAACGACAACAGCGTCTTTTATATCGTCAAAGACCTGCCTGAAGACATGCGGAAATTAGGCCGTGCAACGGTCGCTAGTTTCGGCGTAAAGAGCCGCTTCATTCACTTTGAATTCTTCCGTCTCTTACAAGATATGGATGGCCTCGGCAAAAAAGGCCAGCTCGTAGGCCTCGAAGTCAATATGCGTCCTAGCGGCGGCGTGACACCGGATATGATTAACTTCGCTCACAGCACAGATGTCTATAAAATCTGGGCTGATATGATTGCCTTTGATAAATCGACGAAAACCTCTGGGCCCGATTACTTCTGCGGCTTTGCCGGCCGCCGTGATGGCAAACACTTCGACCTCAATCACGACGATATTATACGCATTTACGGCTCTCATATGAAACTCGAAAGCCGCGTACCCGATGCCCTGTCTGGTGCCATGGGCAACCAGCTTTATCTCGCTACCTTCTCGACAGAAGCCGAATTAAAACAGTTCTATACAGATATGTTCCGCGAACAATAGCATTTTATCTTTCATTTATCCACTGAAATGATTCATATATTTCAGTGGATTTTTTATAATTTCCTATATAAATATCAAAAAAAAATCATGTATAATATAAATTACTTATATAATTTGAATTATATAAGTAAGAGAAAGGAATGATTAATAATGTTTTGTCAAAAATGTGGTAAAAAGATTGCGGATGATGCTAAATTCTGCCCTAGTTGTGGAGAATCCACCAATACTTCCACTAATTCACAAAAATCTTCTTCTAATCTGCCTACTTCTTCTCACAAAAAGAAATGGACGAAGAAAAAAATCGCATTAGTAGTAATAGGCATACTTTTTATCTTGAGTGTCATCGACAATTTAATCGGGGATGATAAAAACACCTCAAAACCCACTACTAGCCAAAATCAATCCAATACATCAAGTGAAAAGAAACCTTCCTATAAAGAATGGACTGTAGATGTAGATGGTATCGGAAAAATAAAGGGCGGTATCTCTTCAGATGTTGGAATTGCCGTAGCTGGGGTTAATACCCAACAATCTATTGGCAATGAATTTATTAATGAAAAAGCAAAAGGGCAATTCGTTGTTGTTGATTTAGTAATTTATAATAATCAAAAAGATGCAATTACCGTAGATGGCTCTAGTTTTAAATTAATAGATAATAAAAATCGTGAATTTTCTACATCTAATGAAGGTATGACAGCTTTACAAATGAGTGAAGGTCATGCCGATGGATTCTTAAGTAAAATAAATCCAGGTTCAACTACACGTATCCGTTTTGTCTTTGATGTTCCAGGTGATGCAACAGGCTTACAATTAAAAGCTCGTGGAGGATTTACAGGAGAAGCTATTACTCTTCCATTACAGGTAATTCCAGTAAATTCCTAAGAAATCATTATCCACTATTTATTCTATTAATAAATAACTTTAAGTCATGAAAGCCTCGCGTATATGCAATTACCACCAAGTATTGAACGATAATTCAATACTTGGTGGTAATTTTTTATAACTAAATTTTCAGAATAACTTCATATGAATGTCATTCCATTATTTAAGAACAATGATTCTGTTACCTACATGTTGAATCCAAAAGATTACACAACCAATCATAAAGATGTCTTATATCTGATGAAAAAAGACATTCTTACTAACAGAATCTCATCTCATTATGTAAAGAGTATATCTTTCGACGATACACGGGATATGTGCAATGGAAAAAGCCTGCCCTAACGAAGTATCTGAATGCTCTACAACAAGTCATTACTCTATAAATCTGCTGCATCTTATATTTTTTACACATCTTGTTGTATACGGGTGTTAACATAGTTTTTGATAGTATTATAAAATAAGGTAGCATTTTGTATTTGCTGTTCCACTTCTTCTTTAGCAATAACGTAATAATCATCGTAATCGCTATCACTTCGTATATCAAAAGCTTCACCAACAATATCCGATAAGATAACGTCAAATACGCCAGTTTTAATATAGGTCTTACGAAAATACGCAATAACACCTGCATGTTTTGAAAAGTCAACACCATCTAAGGCTAAGATGCTGCGCATTCCATGAAAAATACTATAATACGAACGGTTGGCAGCCCCTTATATCGTAATAAGAAGTCGCTGATTGTAATTCCTGATTAGCCGTTTCTAAACGGTATATTGCTAAGGCCTTATGTGAATTATCCATATACTTGAATCCCTTCACGTACAATATTTTGGTAAAATGGAAGATACTGTACGCCCTCTGTAAATTCAGTATTCGTCCTAAATAAAATGGAGATGACTACATCATATTTAAGACCAATGTGACTAGCAATTTTACTAATATCTCTCCGATATTTTAAAACTTCACTCTTAAAACCATTTAATAATAACATTATATCTATATCAGATTCGGTGCTATTATCACCTCTTGCATAGGATCCAAATAAAATCACAGCGTGCAACCGTTCCTGTAATAACTGTTTTACTTGTAACGTTACTTCTTGCAACACCATTTTTATTTTTACTGTATCGTTCATCATCTCACCACCTTACATTTATCTTAAGCATATCATACGCCCTTCATTAGGACAATAAAATTATAAATATTTATATCTTCCCCTTATACTGAGATGAATATTAAAATTTTCCAAACCTCTTCTTTTCTCTGTTACACTATACGTATAGTACAGCACGCTTAAAATATAGTATAATAAAGGAGGAAGAAGGTAGTGTAAAATAGTTTGTGTAAATAAGGTTTGCGCAAATCCTTTAGATACTTC
>UQHB01000045.1 GCA_900540735.1 uncultured Megasphaera sp.
TCTTGTATAATCTGAAGGTGTAGATAGGTATTTGGTCATATCTTTATTCTACACCAACTCCCGGTTTTGCATAGACCGGGAGTTATTTTTATGTATACACAAAAAGGCTGCCGCACAAATTACGTGCGACAGCCCCTTTTGTGTGCCAATTCTTCCGTATAGAAGCAAAAAATTCATATTGAAAATGAATGAGAAATGGACTACCATACTAGTATATAGTATATAAAGGAGGAATAGATATGACACGAACAGACCTGATGCACCAAGCATACGACAAAAAAGGCCCAATCGTAGCGGAACGATTTGTTAAACGGGGCTTTGCGGCCTATTACTGTCCAACGAAACATGCGGCTTTAGAAAAAGCCATTACCTTAATTCCCAAAGACGATATCGTCTCGTGGGGCGGCACTGCTTCTTGTGATGAACTAGGACTGAAAGACTATGTATTACAGCATAACGTCTGTATTAATCGCGATGATGCAGCTTCTCCAGAAGAACGAGTGGAATTAATGCGCAAAGCACTCCTTTGCGATACCTTCATTATGGGCACCAATGCAGCCACCGAAACAGGCGAACTCTACAACATTGACGGCAACGGCAACCGTGTGGCTGCCCTTATTTACGGACCGAAGCAAGTTATCGTCATTGTAGGCATGAACAAAGTCGTCCCGACCTTAGGCGATGCGATCACACGAGCTCGGACGATTGCCGCTCCCATTAACATGCAGCGATTCCCAAAACCAACGCCTTGCGGCATAACAGGTATGTGTGGCGACTGCCTAAGTTCCGATAGTATTTGTAATCAATTCGTACGCACACGCCGCTGCCAGCCTAAAGAACGCATAAAAGTCATTCTTGTTGGCGAAAATTTAGGATACTAAAGTGTCATTGAAATTAAGTAAAGCAAAGAAAAGTAATGTTATTCTAAAATAATAGGATAACATTACTTTTTTATTTTCTGTACATATTCTTTTTATCTTTTCATCTCATAAGAGTATACCTCCTATTGTATTATTTAATAATAGCATAGGAATTCTCTTGAATTATGCACATTGTTTATTATATAATAATGTTATAATTTTCACATATAGATTTTCATAAATTCTATAGTTAAATGGAATAACAAGAAAACTATTTTACGGATAAAGGAAGTGACTCGTACTACAATTACAGTTATTATGTTAGATGTTTTTCATCAATTAAAACGTATAAAAGAAAGGATTGAACAAAACAGATGGTATTTTTCTTAGCATTATCCCCTATTCTTTGGCTCATCGTTTCCTTGGGCTTCCTCAAAATGCAAAGCTTTAAAGCATGTCCTATTGCATTAATCATTTCCTTCGCTGTTGCCCTTGGCTATTACAACATGCCTGTTATCGATGCCGGTACAGCTGCTCTCGAAGGCGTAGCCCTTGCTTGCTGGCCTATTTTATTAGTCATTATTGCTGCTATTTTTACATACAACTTGACCTTGTACACCAAAGCTATGGACGTTGTGAAACACATGTTGACGACCGTTAGTAAAGACCGCCGTGTCCTGGCCCTCCTCATTGCTTGGGGTTTTGGTGCCTTCATGGAAGGTATGGCCGGCTTTGGTACAGCTATTGCCATTCCGGCTAGTATGCTCGTAGCTATGGGCTTCAACCCCATCAAAGCTATCTTAGCCTGCCTCGTTGCGAACTCCGTACCAACGACCTTTGGTTCTATCGGTATCCCGGCTAGTACGCTGGCAAACTTAACAGGCGTCGACCCTGTACAGCTCGCAACCTACATTAGCTTGCAGTTATTACCGCTCAATATCGTTTCGCCGTTCCTCGTCGTCATGATTGTTGGTGGTGGTTTCAAAGCCTTAAAAGGTGTCTTCCTCTTGACCTTATTCTCCGCTCTTGGCCTTGCTGTTCCGGAACTCGTCATTGCTGCCTTCGTTGGCCCGGAATTAACGGTTATGGTTTCTTCTATCGTCATCATGGGCATTATCGTTGCGTACTCCAAAGCTCGTCCTGTCAATAACCCGGAATACGAAATGGACATCGAACCGGCTCACGTTCCTGCCAAAGGGGCTGTCCTTGCTTGCATGCCGTTCATCTTGATTTTCGTTTTCCTCTTACTCACATCGAAATTAGTTCCCTTCATTTACACACCGCTTAACACAATTCGCACAGCTGTTACCATTTATAGCGGTGCTGGTGCTGCGCCGTACACCTTCGTTTGGGTTGCTACACCGGGCATCATGATTTTCCTCGCTGCATTCATTAGTGGGAAAATCCAGAAAGCTTCCTTTAGCGAAATGTTCCATGTCTTAATCAACACGATTAAAGGCCTTCGCAACACGATTATTACGATTATCGCCGTCATTGCCACAGCGAAAGTCATGGGCTATAGCGGCATGACCCTCGAAATCGCAAATACTGCCGTTGCTGTAACAGGTACGATGTATCCGGCTATTGCACCGCTCATCGGTTCCGTTGGTACGTTCATTACTGGTTCCGGCACGTCGTCTAACGTCCTCTTCGGTAACTTGCAGACCAATGCTGCTGAAGCAATTAACGCTAACAAAACGTGGCTCGCTGCTTCCAACTCGGCTGGTACATGTATCGGCAAAATGATTTCTCCCCAGAGTATCGCTATTGCCGTCGGTGCTATTGCCCTTACTGGTAAAGACAGCGAAATCCTCAAATCTATCATTATGGTCTATGTACCATATATTATCGTCTTAGGCTGCATCGTCTACTTCGGTCAAGCCTTTGTCGGCTAAGTTCATACAGACATAACAAAACGGTTGTCATTCAGTATATCTACTGCGTGACAACCGTTTTTTATTTACAACAATAAAGTCCTATATTTATTTCATCATAATATATGCTTTCTTATCACAAAAAGCTATACCATATTTCCAAACATGGCGAACGCCTCGCTGCTCAAAAGTAGCATCATATTCTTTTTCCTGAATCTGTTGTAATGCTTCATGAGCTTTACTCTCTAATTCATCTTCCTGTTGAGCTACTTTAAATTCTAAGATGACACCATTTGCTTCTTTCCGTTTAGGAAATAAAGCCACATCAAATCTACCGTACCCACTTTCCCGATTAGATTCTACTGTATACTCAGGTAACACTAAAGCCGTCATCCCTAACACTAAACCATGATAAAAACTTTCCTTATTTGCTGTATCATACACACTAACGAGTTGGGTAATATACTTAGCTAGCCCCTCAGAAAATGGTTCGATTTCCCCATGAACTAAATACTGTACTAATACATATAGTTCCGATGGCTCCATACCTGCATGGAAACGTTCTAACACTTCTTGTTGAAAAATATCTTTGACTTCCCTATTAGGTAAGGCTAATTCACAAAATATGCCAGATGGAATACGTTTTGTGTTCAATACAGTTAAGTAGCCAGTAGCAACTAGCATTATATAAAGAGCATCACGGCTATGATGGATTTCCTCATACGTTACACCTTCCCGAACAACAGCAAAAACGTGGGTACCGCGCAATAGAGCCAATAAGTCCTCTTCTTGTTTTGCCGTTTGGTGTTGTAATAAAGAACCTAAAATGGTATTCCCTGATGTATTGACCCAATAATCGCCAAGCCGTTTTTGCTTGAAAAAATTTAATACAGACCAAGGATTATATATTTCAGCAGAGCCAAAATGGTAACCATCATACCATTTCTTAATATCTGGCAACAACTCTTCCATCTGCAAGTCCTGCACCATTTACTGAATATCTTCCGGCGTAAAACCAATAGCATCACCATACTGTTCATGTAAAACGGAGCAAACTTCAAAGTTATTTAAATCACTGAAAATACTTTTTTTGGCAATCCGCAATACGCCAGTTAAGACGGCAAATTCCAAGTTTTCATTTGTCTTCAACACATTACCCAGAAGCTGTTTGACAAAATTAATGCATTCATCATAAAAGCCATCTTCCCAAGCTTTTTGTGCAGGTACATCGTACTCATCAATAAGCACAATGACCCGTTTTCCATAATACGCTGCCAGTATTTCCATGAGTCTGGCCAACGCATTGGCTAATTCATTCCGCGTAGCCTTTCGTTCCGTAATCCGCAGATAGTCAGCTTTCATATCTTCATCTATGCGCTCACTTTGATATACATATTTATATTTTAAGTAGACTGTACGTAAAAAAACGCTCCAATTATCTAACATATCTTCCCAAGAAAGATTTTTTAGCTCTTTAAAAGAAATGAAAATAACTGGGTATTGGCCTTGTTCTTTCGTGTACTCCTGTCCAGCCTGTTCAATATATAGTCCTTTAAAGATTTCTTTGCTAACTTTCTTTTTATCAACAGAAAAGAAGTATTCTAACATGCTCATGGTCAACGTTTTACCAAAGCACCGTGGTCTCGTAAGTAACGTAACTTTCCCATGTTCATCTAATACTTGTTGAATAAATCTCGTTTTATCGACTAAATAATATTGTTCTCGTACTTTTTTAAAGTCTTCTATACAAATGGGCATGCGTATCTTCATCTATTCCGCCTCCTTTGTATTATATTCATTATAAAGCAAAAATGATTGAAATGCACCTATACTGGGTACACTTCAATCATTAGATAATCTACATCGTAATTTCAACGACTTCACAATTATGTACAGGATTACTCTTCCGAAAGGCTCGCATATAATCTAAATCGCTTAATCCTGGATTGTTATAGACTAAGAGGAAATTACGGATAAATTGGGCATGCGTAAAGAGGATAATGAATTTTTCCGGCCGCTGTTCGAGGAGGCGCATAGTCGTATGAATCCGTTCTAAGAGATGATGATAACTTTCTGCGCCTTCACCATCGACGTAATCCGGGTCACACGCGCGCCAATAGTTAATGACTCTCGGCCGCCGCTGCACGGACGTAGTCCCCACACAATCTGCCGGTGCTAAATACACGAATTCATGGATACAATCCCAAATGCCCGTAGACACGCCGGGAAACCGCCCAATAGTCTGCAAAGCCGTCTGTTGTGCCCGTAAGTACGGCGACGTAACGATGAGTTCCGGTTTTTCTGTAATCGTCAGGGCCAGATCTTGGGCTTGTTTTATCCCTAATGGCGATAAGGGAATCATACTGTGGTCTTGTGTTGGCTGGCCTGCATTGGTAATGCTTTCACCGTGTCGAATAAGCCATATTTTTTTCATAGTGAATGTCGCTCCATTCTGCGTAATAATATAATCCTATTGTAGCATGAAGACAGACGAAAAGACAACAACAGCTAGTACGCCATAGCCATTGTTGTCTTTTGTCATGCCTCCTTATTTTCCTGCTAATTCTTTATAAATATCGTATTTTTGTTTTGCAAATTCTTCGGCTTTTGCAAAGAGTTCGTCTGCAATTTCTGGGAAGGTCCGTGTCAGGGCAGCATAGCGCGTTTCTCCCATCAGGTAATCACGGAATGATTCTTTCGGTTCTTTCGAATCGAGCGTAAAGGGATTCTTCCCTGCTTCTTTAAGGAGCGGATTGTAGCGATAGAGATGCCAGTAGCCACAAGCAACAGCGCGTTTCATTTCTTCTTGAGCGCAGCCCATACCGGCACGGAGGCCATGGTTGATGCACGGTGCATACGCAATGATAATAGATGGGCCATTATAGGCTTCTGCTTCTTTAATGGCTTTAATGAGCTGATTCGGGTCGGCACCGAGGGCGACTTGGGCAATGTAAATATGTCCATACGTCATGAGGAGACGGCCTAAATCTTTCTTATTGAAGCGGCGGCCAGAGGAGGCAAATTGTGCTACTGCCCCGACTGGTGTTGCTTTCGACGACTGTCCGCCTGTGTTAGAATAGACTTCTGTATCGACGATCATAATATTGACGTTCGCATTCATAGCGAGGACATGGTCCAAGCCGCCGTAACCGATGTCATAGGCCCAGCCGTCACCGCCATACATCCAGACGGTTTTCTTAATGATGTGCTCTTTATGAGCTAAGATATAGTCACGCAGTTCTTCGGCTTCACCAGAGAGATTGGCTTCTTGCAAGGCTTTGAGGTAAGCCCGGCTAATGCCTTCTGTCACTTCCCCTTCGTTGTCGATGCCAATGGAGTCCAGCCAAGCTTTCGCCGCATCAGCCAAGGTTCCTTTGACGTGGACTAAGAGCCGTTCTGTCTTGAGGATAATATCTTGCCGTTGTTGATCCATAGAGAGGCTCATACCGAGGGCAAATTCAGCATTATCTTCAAAGACCGAGTTCGACCACGCCGGGCCAAAGCCTTCACGATTGACCGTATAGGGCAGGCTAGGCATAGCCGAGCCCCAAGCTTGCGTACAGCCTGTAGCATTAGCCACAATCATGCGCGGCCCAAAGAGCTGGGTCAAAATCTTCATGTATGCCGTTTCTGTACAACCAGCACAGGCACCGGAGAACTCCAGCAAAGGCTGATGGAACTGACTGCCTTTGACGGAGAATTTATCGAGGCCTGTCTGTTTTTCACTGACTGTTTGGGCGTATTCCCAATTATCTTGTTCGTGCCGCTGCGTATCGAGGGGCTTCATGACGAGAGCTTTTTCTTTTGCCGGGCAAACTTGCACGCACGTACCACAGCTATAGCAGTCAAGTGGTGATACTTGCATACGAAAGCCGTATTGGTCAAGGCCTTTACCGCTTGCCTTCTTCGTCGTAAATCCTGCCGGAGCTTGTCCTTTTTCTGCATCTGTTACTAAATACGGGCGAATAGCTGCGTGCGGGCAAACGAGAGAACAGCGGTTACACTGGATGCAATTTTCAGGAATCCATTCGGGTACAACTGACGCAATGCCTCGTTTTTCATATTTCGTAGAGCCTAAGGGATAGGAGCCGTCCGCATAGTTAAGGAATTCACTTACAGGAATGGTATCGCCTAATTGGGCATTCGCTGGCTCAACAATGTGTTTAATAAAATCAGGAATATCCCGTGTATCTGCGCCTTTTTCTTCGACACGTAAGTCTTTCCACGTGTCAGGAATATCGATTTTCACAAGGCCCGACATGCCTTGGTCTACAGCAGCCTGATTCATAGCTACAATACGTTCGCCTTTAGCAAGATAGGTCTTAGCAATAGCATCTTTCATATACTGCACCGCATCTTCGACCGGTAAAATCTGCGTCAGTTTAAAGAAGGCCGCTTGGAGCACCATATTCGTGTGATTGCGGCCGAGGCCAATCCCTTGGGCAATAGTTGCTGCATCAATGATGTACATGTTGACATGTTTTTCAGCTAATTCTTTTTTGACCCTATTGGAGAGATGTTGCGCCAATTCTTCTGGCTTCCAGTTGCAATTTAAGAGGAACGTCCCACCGTCACGGATTTCGCCGACAATATCGTACGTATCCATATAGGCTTGCTTGTGGCATGCTAAGAAGTCAGCTTGTTTAATATAGTATGTCGAGCGAATGGGGTGTTTACCAAAACGAAGATGCGATTTCGTAACGCCGCCAGATTTTTTCGTGTCGTATTCAAAATAGGCTTGGACATACATATCCGTGTTGTCGCCAATGATTTTGATGGAATTCTTATTAGCACCGACGGTCCCATCAGAGCCAAAGCCCCAGAATTTACAATTCATAACGCCTTCTGTATCGACCGCAAGGGGCACGTCAGGAATGGATAAATTAGTGACATCATCGAAAATACCAATGGTGAAATGGTCTTTTGGCTGCGGTGCCTTCATATTTTCAAAGACTGCATGAATCGACGCAGGCGGCACATCTTTAGATGATAAACCATAGCGGCACGCATAGACGTTGAGGTTCTTCCCTGCTCGTTTGAGGGCCGCACAAACATCAGCAAAGAGCGGTTCGCCCAAGGCACCTGGTTCTTTTGTCCGGTCCATAACCGTAATCGTCTCTACCGTATCTGGCAGAGCTTCTAAGAAATGGTCTAACGAGAACGGTCGATAGAGATGCACTTGAATATACCCTACTTTTTCCCCTTTAGCCGTCAGGGCATCAATCGTTTCTTGAATGGCTCCCGTTACAGAGCCCATAGCAATGACGACGTGTGTCGCATCAGGGGCACCGTAATAATCGAAAAGATGGTACGGACGGCCTGTCAATTTACTAATAGCGTCCATGTATTCTTGGACAATATAAGGCAAGCGGTCGTACCAAATATTGCTCGCTTCTTTAGATTGGAAGAACATATCCGGATTGGTGACAGTACTGCGCATAACCGGATGTTCCGGATTGAGGCCGTGATGTTTAAACGCATACAGAGCCTTCTGATCGATTAACTTATACAATTCTTCTTCCGGCAGCATCTGAATCTTTTGGATTTCGTGAGACGTGCGGAAGCCATCGAAGAAATGCATAAATGGCACGTGCCCTTTAATAGCTGACAAGTGCGCTACTGCAGCCAAGTCTGCACATTCTTGGACGCTAGCACTGCAGAGCATAGCAAAGCCTGTATTCCGACAGCCCATAACGTCTGAATGATCACCAAAAATAGACATAGTGTGCGTGCCGACGGTACGCGCGGCAATGTGCAGGACTACCGGTTTTAACTGGCCAGACAAGCGATGCATAACGGGAATCATGAGCATCAACCCTTGGGAGGCCGTAAAAGACGAACAGAGACTCCCCGTTTCTGCCGCACCGTGAACGGCACCAATAGCCCCTGCTTCAGATTGCATTTCTACGAGTTTTACAGGCTGGCCGAAGAGATTTTTCCGTCCCTTCGCAGCCCAAACATCAATATGCTCCGCCATGGGCGAAGAGGGCGTAATCGGGTAAATCGTCGCTACTTCCGTAAAAGCGTATGCTACGTCCGCAGCCGCTTCGTTGCCGTCCATCGTTTTAATCCGTTGCGTAATCATAAGTACCTCTCCTATCCTCTTGTAACACTTGCAAATTGATAAAGTCCATTTTACGTATAACGTTTTAGTTTTCTTAATTTCAGTATACGCCTATTTTATATGTAAGTCAAGAATAGCTATGTTGTCTATTTTGCATGATTAAAAGAGGACGAAAAAAATGCCGCATACAGCATGTACACTGTACGCGGCATAAAATTTTTAAGCTTTTGCTTAATACCAACGAGTCATAGGTAAGTCGTTGTTGTTGCCTTTGGTCATGAGAATCTGATGTAAATCGATGTTGCCAATGTAGAAGGATACGGCACAACCGCAGAGATACAAATCCCACATACGGCAGAATTCTTCACCTCGCGCAGCCATGACTTGGTCACGAACGCCTTGGAAGTTATTGTACCAACACATGAGAGTCTTGTAATAGTGACGGCGCAAGCTTTCTACGTCGATGACACAAAAATCATTGTCATAAGCTTTCCAAACGATTTCGCGAAGAGACGGGAGCGTTCCGCCTGGGAAAATATATTTCCGCATCCATGGATTGCTGTTCGTTTCGTCTGGACCGCTAATGTAATGCAAGAGGAAAAGGCCGCCGTCTTTTAAGAGATGGCTTGCTGTTTCCATGTAAACATCGTAGTTCGAACGGCCAACATGTTCGAGCATACCGACGCTGACGAGACGGTCATAGGTCTTGCCTTCAGCCAAAAGGTCACGATAGTCGATGAGGTCGATTTGGACTTGTCCTTCCAAGCCTTCGGCTTTAATCCGTTCTTGTCCTTTTTTCCACTGTTCTTGGCTCAACGTGCAGCCATAGCCTTTGATGCCATATTTTTTAGCAGCTTCAATGAGAAGATAACCCCAACCGCAACCGATGTCGAGGAGGCTCATCCCTTTTTGGAGGTGCAATTTTTCCAAAATATAATGGACTTTATTATGCTGTGCCTGTTCGAGCGTATCGTCGTCAGTTTTAAAGTATGCGCACGAATAGCTCATGGACGGATCGAGCCATAATTTATAGAAATCATTGCCCAAGTCGTAGTGAGACGAAACTTGTTCTTTCTGGGCTTTTTTCGATTCCGACGGATGGAGCAAGCGCGTAAAGGCAGATTTATTCAAGGCAAACTGGCTGGTCTGGCTGAGGATGCATTTTAAAGCCGTAAATAAATCGCCGCGGATTTCAATATCTTTACGCATGTATGCTTCGCCTAAGGCTAAGGATGTGGAATTCATCAATTCCGTTTTCGGAATGTCTTTGTTGATGACCAAGTCGAAGTTCGGTTTGCCTTCACCAATAGTGTAGGTTTGCCCGTGTAATTCGACCGTAAAACAATAGTCATCGAAACGGTGTAAATAATGAATTAAAAAGGTGTCAAAAATTGATTCTAACATGATACGTATTCACTCCATTCTATGTGTCTTCTAGTCTATACCCATGAGGGCATTCGCTAACACCATAGTCGTTGTGACAGTGCCAACACCACCGGGAACGGGAGTAATGGCACCGGCCATAGCGGCTACACTGGTAAAGTCAACGTCACCGACAGTCTTACCGTTTACACGGTTAATACCGACATCAATGACAACCGCACCGGATTTTACCATGTCTTTTGTGACGAAATTAGCTTTGCCGACAGCAGCAATTAAAATATCTGCCGTCTTCGTAATGCTTGCCAAATCCTGCGTATGAGAATGGCAAATCGTAACCGTCGCATTGCAAGCCAGGCAAAGCTGGGCTACAGGCTTGCCGACGACATTGCTGCGCCCTAAGACGACGACGTGTTTGCCGTCTAAGGAAATTTGATAGTAATGCAAGATAGCCATTACGGCCTGGGGTGTACACGGCACGAGCGCAGGCTGGCCCGAAAAGAGATGGGCAATGTTGCTGTCCGTCAGGCCATCAACGTCTTTTTCCGGCGCAATGGCGTTGATAATCCGGGCAGCGTGAATGTGCTCGGGCAAGGGCATCATGAGCAAAATACCAATGACCTTATCATCATTATTTAGGCCATGAATCATCTGCAACAGCGTATCTTCCGTTACATCAGCCGGAGCCGTATGAATCGTTGCGCCTAAGCCGACTCCACTGGCGACTTTTTGCATCGATTTGGCATACAGCGCTGATGGTGCATCATCGCCGACGAGGACGATGGCCAGTTCCGGCTGAGCCTGTTCTTCTTTTAACGCAACCAACGTTGCTGCAATATGTTCTTTATAAAATGCGGCGACTGGTTTTCCCTCTAAAAGCTGCACGACAAGTTCCTCCTAACGCGAAAATGTAACAGTGACATCACTCCCTGGCAGGGCGTAACTTCCTGCTACGGGCGATTGGGAAATGGCCCGCCCTGTGCCATGAGGTACGAACCCAAGATTAGCACTGTTAAGCCAATCGTTGACTTCGCGGCTGTCCCAACCCATAAAGGATGGCAGGCGAACACCTTGGGCTGTCCGTTCCACTGGCGGAATCGTATACGTAGGCTTAGTAGGCCCGACAGCTTGCAAGGATTTCGGTGTTCCTTCTACCGATTGGGACGGTGGTATTCCTTTAAAACGGATAATATCCGTCATTAATTCTTTAAAGATAGGTGCTGCGACTTGGGCACCGTAGTAGATACCGCTTGGGTTATCGACGACGATGAGGACGACGTATTGGGGATTTTCAATAGGGCCAAAGCCGATAAATGACGAAATATACTGGCCTTCGGCATAGCCTGTGCCAGCTGCATTGAGACGCTGGGCAGTCCCTGTTTTGCCGCCAAAGCGATAGCCTGCAATATGAGCATTTTGGCCGCCGCCGGACGATACTTCTTCGGCTAAAATCTGGCTAATGGCCGTAGCCGTTGCTTCGCTTACAGGCTGGCCCACTTCTTGGGGTTCCGTCTTTTTGTAAATCGTACCGTCAGGATTGTCGATTTCTTTTACGACAAAAGGTTTCATCATATGGCCTTTGTTAGCAATGGCCCCAAAAGCTTGTACCATTTGCAGGGGCGTTACGGCAATACTTTGACCAATGCCCATCGTAGCTTCATTAATAGGCGTCATGTCTTTGGCGTTAAATAAAATACCTTCGCCTTCACCAGGCAGTTCAATGCCTGTAGGCTCGCCAAAGCCAAAGCGTTTCGCATACGTAATGAGCGTATCCGCTCCGGCCGTCATAGCGATTTTAGCCATGCCCGTATTGATAGAAAACTTAAGGATTTCCTTGAGCGTCACATTGCCATTGCCTTCGTTATCCCAGTTGTGAATGGTCCGGTCATCGACATCAATAAAGCCTTGGTCATGATAGACTTGGTCCAGTCGCCACTTCCCTGCATCAAGGGCACTAGCAGCGACGATAGGCTTAAAGGTCGAGCCCGGTTCATAGAGATTAATGACAGCTCTATTCTTATATTGCTCTACATTGCCTTTACCATATTCATTGAGGTTAAAGGTTGGGCGGCTCCCCATAGCGAGGATTTCCCCCGTTTTCGGGTCCATAATGATGATGGCTGCACCAGTCGGTTTATGGCGCGTCATAATGGTGTCGAGATTCTGCTCTACTGCAAATTGGAGCGTTTCATCAATAGTCAAGCGTGCAGTCCGTTCCTTATCAGGCAGGACTTTTTCTAAGGCCGAATCGAAAATCGGTACAGCATTTCTGTCCGTCGTAATGCGGAGCTGTTGGACACCGCCGCGGATTTCGTCATCTAAGACCATTTCAATGCCTGATAAGCCCTTATCTTCTGTCCCGACAAAGCCAATGAGCTGAGCCGCTAAAGAGCCATTAGGATAATACCGATGATTTTCATCAACAAAACGGAGACCTTGAAGCTTTTCTTTGTCAATGACCGCCTTCAATGCTTCGTACTTGTCTGCATCCATCGTCCGGTCGAGCCAGACAAAGGCCGTGTCACGAGATAAGCGTTCTGTAATTTCTGCTTCATTAATGCGCAAATACGGAGCTAATATCTTAGCTACTTCCGCAGGCGTCCGTTTAATCATCGTCGGGTCTGCGTACAAGGACTTAGCCATTTCGCTAATGGCCAGGACTTTGCCGTTACGGTCTAAAATCGAGCCGCGCGGCGATTGCAGCTCCCTGTCCATTTCAGTCTGGTTGTCTGCACGGCGCGTCAAATCGGCACCTTGAATGACTTGGAGCCAAAAAAGACGGCCTACAATGAGTAAACAAAAGGCAAATAAAAACACAATACAGGCACTCATGCGGCGGTGCAGCCGCTGTGGCGATTGTCTGTTCTTATCTTGTTTCATGGTGTAACTCTCCATCATGACGGGCCAGCCATTTCGTAGCTGCTGCTGCCAGGATATCGGCATCGTTTTGTAAATTCTTGTTCTGCACCCGTTGTAATAAGACTTTCAGGCATTCCCCTGTTTTCGGGCCGCAGGCCTTAGGAATCCGCACGTCATAGTGCAAATCCTTCGTTCTTACGGGCATTTGGCTCGCTAAGATATCCATGTATTCCCCAAAGGACTCAGTACCGCTCGTATCGGCTTCAGGATGGCCGCAGCCAAGGATATCGCCACAGGCCACAGCCGTCGCCTGCTGGACCGCTTCGACGAGCTCATCTGTACGACGGAACGGCCCCTCTAAAGCTTCATGGCGGAGCCATTTATCGACATCGCCTTGGCCGGAATTAGCAAAGAAATGAAATTTCATATGCGTTTTGACGAGCCAAGCTACGCGCGCTGCAAAGGCTGGCTTTTTTTGCCATCTGAGCAATATAGCCTGAGCCATTTCGGCACCTTTGGCATCGTGCCCATAGTCCGTATACCGTCCCTTATGGACACCGCGAATACCTGGCAGACCTTTGGCAATATCATGGAAAAAGGCAGCGTAGCGAATGGTTAAATCCGGCGGTGTATGAGCCACAGTAGCCAGCGTATGCACCCACGCATCAAACATGTGGAAAGGCTTCGACTGCGGTGTGTACGGCAAATGATGACATTCTGGGAGAATAGGAATTTTCTTGTATTCTCCATTGACTCGCTGGCGGCACGTACAGTCAGACAGGCCCGAACGAACGAGAATATCTAGCCCCTTATAGGCAGCCTGCGTCGTCATGAGTCGGTCGATTTCGTTGACGACCCGTTCTAAAGATAGCCCCGGCACGCGGTCAAAGGCCTTGGGCATAGCCCGGAGCAAGTCTTTGGTCGGCTGGAAGTCGAGCTGCCCAGCAAAGCGGCTCGCCCGAAAGAGACGCAGTGCATCTTCATGAAAGCGCACGACTGGGTCGCCAACAGTAGCAAGCCTTTTCTTTTTAATGTCTTTCTGTCCGCCAACGTAATCGACAATATGCCCATCCTTATCCATGGCCAAGGCATTGACCGTAAAATCACGACGCTGCACATCTTCTGCCAACTTGTCTGCATACCATACCTGTTCTGGCCGATGGCTGTCACTACCGTACGATTCGCCGCGGAACGTAGCCGTTTCGATGGTCATGTCGTCGACGACGAGGACGACGATGCCAAAGCGTTCACTTTTGATTTCTACCATATGCCAGCCTTGCGCCTGAGCTACAGCACGGATATCATCAGGCCGCGCTGAGGTCGTCACGTCGTAGTCATGAGGCCGCACATGACGGAGCATATCTCGCACAGCACCGCCAACGACATAGGCTTCGTAGCCAGCTTCTGTTAAGGCTGTTAGTACCTTTCGCACTCGTTCGTCCATGGTTCATTTCCTTTCGTTCTATTACTCGCATTTGATTAAATATTATACCACATCGAAATGATTCTTTCATTCATTTATTTTAGGAAATTTTTATGCCATATACGAATAGATAAAATTGTCTGACTCCTCGAAAAAAGAAATGTTCTTACATCAGTGGGCATCTTGCTCAGCGAACACTAGGTATCTCAACACCACGTTCCTTATCACTGTCACTAGGAAGGGATTGCTTTTTTCTTTTCTCCTCCCAAAGACTTCGCAAAAATAAAATAAATACTACGCATATGAAAAGAAGTACGACTATACTTTATAAGACGCATAGCGTAAGCTCTTAAGTCGTTAAAGTATAGTCGTGCTTCTACACTACCTATTCAGATAGGTTTATAATTTATATTTTATTTACCAGCGTGAGTCTGTTCAATTTCTACGGGATTATCTAACGATTCTGGATAGCCGCGGAGACGGAAATCTGCAGCAGCTGTGAAGAGAATATCTGTAGACGAATTGAGTGCTGTTTCTGTCGAGTCCTGTAAGACCCCGATGATAAAACCAACACCTACGACCTGCATGGCAATATCATTGGAAATACCAAAGAGACTGCAAGCCATCGGAATGAGGAGCAAGGACCCACCAGCAACACCGGATGCGCCAGCAGCACCAATAGCAGACAAGACACTAAGCAGTAAGGCTGTCGGGAAATCGACGTAAATACCGAGCGTATGAACAGCTGCTAAGGCCATCGTCGAAATCGTAATAGCTGCACCAGCCATGTTGACTGTAGCACCAAGAGGAATCGTAATGGTGTACGTATCAGGATGAACGCCCAGTTGTTTTGCTAAAGCTAAGTTAACAGGAATGTTGGCAGCCGAGCTGCGAGTAAAGAACGCTGTAACAGCAGAGATTTTAATGCAGCGCCATACGAGCGGATACGGGTTACGTTTAATAACAAAGAAAACGATGAGCGGATTAATAACGAAAGCAAAGAGGAGCATGCTGCCTAAGAGAAGGACTAAGAGCTGAGCATAACCAACTAAAGCACTAATACCATTCGTTGCAATAGAGTCAGCAACGAGGCCCATAATCCCAAGCGGAGCAAAACGAATAATCCATTGTACACACTGCGTAATGGCGTCAGAGCAATCATCTAAGACTTTCTTCGACATGTCAGATACACGGCGAAGGGCTACACCAAAGATAACAGCCCAGCCGAGAATACCGATATAGTTGCCTTCCATCAAAGCATGAACCGGGTTGTCAACGATATTCTTTAATAACGTAATCAAGACTTCAGCAATGCCTTCTGGAGCTTTATTCGTCGCAGCACTGACATCGAGATGAATAGTCAACGGGAAGACGAAGTTGATGCAAACAGAGAATAAAGCAGCTAAGAAGGTACCAATGATGTACAACATGATGACACTTTGAATATTTGATTCATGGCCTTCTTGTTTACGGCTCAATGCCGAAGCTACTAAGACAAAGACTAAAACCGGTGCGATACCTTTTAAGGCACCGACGAAGAGTACCCCTAACAAGGACAAGCTTTTCCCTGCTGCAGGTGATACAGTCGATACAGCAATACCAATAATAAGACCAACAATAATTTGCTGTATCAGGCTGAAACGATTAATAAAATGCATGAGACCTTTCATTTCATTTCCCCCTATATAAAAACTATACCATGTACATCAAATATGTACATGCGTGCATTATACGCCTTTTTAATTATATTTTCAAGATTTATTTTACCTTTTTATTCGTTTTATTTTTATTTTTCTTTATAAACTTTAAATTTATATTATGCAATTGTGTTCTAATAGATACATGCAACCATGCAAAAAGGAGCCCTCTTGATGAGAGCTCCCCGTTGAGCATGATATTATATATGTTTTTGTAATACTTAGTCTGCTAAGACAGAAGCGCAACGAGCGCAAAGTGTCGGATGTTTTGGATCACTGCCAACCGTATCCGTATGAATCCAGCAGCGTTCGCATTTCGGTGCTGTCGACGGAGCCGCAACGACTTTCATGTCTGCATGGTCTTCACCGGCTACGGCATCAGCAGGTGCAGCACCTTTGACGAGTTTGACTTCGCTGACAATCAGGAGTGTTGCCAATTTATCCTGCCACTGGCTGAGGAAATCATAGTCTTCGCCGTCTGCATAAATCGTAACGATGGCATCGAGGGCATGACCGATTTTCTTATCTTTGCGAGCACCTTCGAGGACACGCATCAAATCACGGCGATACGACAAGAACGTATTCCAATGAGCTTCGAGGTCGGCGTTAAGGTATTCTTTGTGTTCTTTTGGCCAGTCTGTGAGAAGAACGCTTTCTTCTTTATCCGCTGTCTTCGGCATGTACTGCCATACTTCTTCAGCTGTGAAGGAAAGAACAGGCGAAATGATTTTAACGAGCGTATCGAGAATACGATACATAGCCGTCTGGGCACTGCGGCGTTCTTGAGAGTTTTGTTTTTCTGTATAGAGACGGTCTTTGAGGACGTCTAAGTACATGGCACTGAGGTCGACAGTGCAGAAGTTGTGAATAGCGTGGTACATGACGTGGAACTGATAGTTTTCGTATGCAGCCGTTACTTCTTCATAGACCTGTTCGAGGCGCATAAGAGCCCATTTATCGAGTTCCGTCATGTTTTCGTACGCAACAGCATCCGTTTCCGGATTGAAGTCGTCTAAGTTACCTAAGAGATAGCGGAAAGTGTTACGAATCTTACGGTATACGTCAGAGAGCTGTTTTAAAATCTTCGGAGACAAGCGGATATCACCTTGATAGTCTGCAGAAGATACCCAGAGACGGAGTACGTCAGCACCGTATTTTTCAATAACTTCTTGCGGAGCGACCGTATTGCCAACAGATTTACTCATTTTCCGTCCTTCGCCATCGACAGTAAAGCCGTGGGTCAAGACGGATTTGTACGGTGCATAGCCATTGATAGCAACAGATGTGAGCAAGGACGAGTTGAACCAACCACGATGCTGGTCAGACCCTTCAAGGTACATTTCGCACGGATAATCGAGGTCCGGATCGTTGCAAAGTACACCTTGGTGCGTGCAGCCACTATCGAACCAAACGTCCATGATGTCGCTTTCTTTTTTGAATTCTGTACCGCCGCAATCAGGGCATGTATATCCTTCTGGAAGGAGTTCTTTTTCGTCGTGCATCCACCACGTATCGGATCCTTCTTTAGCAAACATTTTCTGTAAGTGCGCAATCGTTTCATCGTTGATGATGTGTTTGCCGCAATGTTTGCAGTAGAAAATAGGAATAGGTACACCCCAAACACGCTGACGGGAAATGCACCAGTCACCGCGGTCATGAATCATGTTGTAAATACGGTCGCGGCCCCAAGACGGAATCCATTTTACGTTATCGATTGCTTCTAGGGCTTTCTGACGATAGCCGTCGACAGACGAGAACCACTGTTCCGTTGCACGATAGATAATCGGTTCTTTACAACGCCAGCAGTGCGGATACTGATGGTGGAATGTGCTCTTAGCAAAGAGCGCGCCTAAAAAAGCGAGTTTTTTAATAACCGGAACGTTAGCATCGAAGACAAACATGCCTTCAAAATCAGGAACGACGTGCGTGTATTTCCCTTGCGGGTCTACAGTTCCTAACGGTTTGAGGCCCCAAGACGAATATTTCATGCAGACGTTAAAGTCATCTTCGCCGTGGTCAGGAGCTGTATGAACGAGGCCAGTACCAGTTTCGAGTGTAACATGATCACCAAGGATAACAGGAACTTTGCGGTCTTCATAGAACGGATGCTGGAAGACAAGGCCTTCGAGGGATTCGCCTTTCATGACTTCCGGCAAGACTTCATAGTCAGCAATCTTAGCAGCAGCCATCGTTGCGTCGACGAGGTCTTTGGCCATTAATAAGTATTCGTCACCGGTTTTAACCCAAACGTAATCGAAGTCTTTATTGGCACAAATTGCTTCGTTACAAGGAATAGTCCAAGGTGTTGTCGTCCAAATAACGGCAAAGGTCTTATCTGGGTCAGCATCTTTCGGCATATGGCAATTTAAATCGACAGCCTTAAATTTGACATATAAGGAGAAAGATTTATCATCTTTATATTCAATTTCTGCTTCTGCTAAGGCTGTTTCGCAGTGCGGGCACCAGTAAACCGTTTTTAATCCTTTGTAAATATAGCCTTTTTTAGCCATTTTACCAAAGACACCGATTTGAGCGACTTCGATTGGTTTTAATAAGGTTAAATATGGATGTTCCCAGTCCCCAAAGACACCTAAACGGATGAAGTCTTTTTTCTGTTCTTCTACGCGAGCCAATGCATAGTCACGGCATTTACGTCGTAAATCGAGCGGTGCCATTTCGTGACGATTGAGGCCTGTATCTTTAATGACCGCATGTTCAATCGGCAGGCCGTGTGTATCCCAGCCAGGAATGTATTTCGTATAGTATCCTTGCTGCGTTTTATATTTTAAAATAATATCTTTTAATACTTTATTTAAGGCATGACCAATATGGATTTTGCCGTTAGCATACGGAGGGCCGTCATGCAAAATAAATTTAGGAGAACCATCGCGTTTTTTCAAGCGTTTTTCATAAATATTGTGGTCTTCCCAAAATTTTAAAAAGTCCGGTTCCCGTTTCGGCAAATTGCCGCGCATGGGGAACGCTGTTTCTGGCAGATGTAAGGTCTTACCGTAATCCATTGTATTTCCTCCTCTAGGACATAAAAAAATCACGTCTCCATCCCAAAGGGACGAAGACGTGTAATCACCGTGGTACCACCCTATTGACTGCAACGCAGCCACTTCACATGCGCATAACGACGCGACCCGGCAGCTGGCTCACAGCTGCAACTCCCAAGTGATCTGCGTGCAACCTGTCTTTACCGGTCTTCCACCATCGCCGGTTCGCTGTAAAGACGCGTACGTGCATGCCGTCTTGTTCATTGTTTTTTTCAAGTATTACAGGGGTAATACTTTTTTACATAGACGTATTTTAAATGGTACGCCCTCTTTTGTCAAGTAGTTTAGGTGTTTCTCTTATATTATTGGGGCGGTAATTTCGTATCCGAAATCTTTGTAACTGCATAGCCAGCATTGACGACAGCTTTTAATAAGGTTTCATTATCGACAGGCTGAGTCAATTCTACTTTTGCTTCGTTGTCCATGAGGCTCACATTGGCTTTCTTCACGCCAGGAACAGCTTCCAACGATTTTTTAACGTGGTCTGAGCAGTTTTCGCAAACCATGCCTTCAATACCAATATATTTCTTTATTTCTCCATCATCATGATGTAATAATTTGCTAAAAAATCCCGTAATACACTCCTCGCTTTCGCGTATAATTGAATCACATTCTCTATAAAATATTATATATGCTTTAGTCTAGTAATTCAAGACAATCTATGAAAAATACACTTGTATATTGACAAGGAACAAAAACGGGCTATAATGTAATCAAACAGAGGACAATGGTGTCTAAACAAAAGACATGTTGTCCTCTGTTTTTTATTATCTGTATTGTACGCAAGGAGGAATGACATATGTATGTTTGGGGCATGGAAAAAATGATAGAACGAAATTTTATGGAATGGCATAAACAGCAGGATTATGTATTAGGCAGTGCTGCACCTATCGCAGCTAACGCAAAAGCAGACGCACTGCTCACAGAAAAGTATGTCCATGAAACAGCAAATCCAAATTGAAGACCAGTTACCACAGACCTTACTCCCCCATATGAATCAACCACCTAAGGAATAGACAAAAGCTTCTGTCCACCAACGGATAGCAACTTTTGTCTGTCTCTTATGACGGGTCTTGGCGAATCATGCGATAGCCAATACCAATATGGGTTTGAATAAATTCAGGATTAGCCGTATCTTTTTCGATTTTCTTGCGGAGCGTTGCCATATAGACCCGCAGGGATGCCATATTGCTATCCCAGGCGTTGCCCTAGATTTCCCGCGTAATATAGTATGCGTCAATACTTTGCCGACGTTTTTGCTAAGTAAACAGAGCAGTTTATATTCAATAGGCGTTAAATGGATTTCCTGTCCCCGGCAATAGACACAGCCTGCTTCATAGTCGATGGTTAAGTCGCCGTTTTTAAAGGTTGCGTCTTGGGGATTGGCAACACGCGTATATTGGAGGGCACGAATCCGGGCCAGCAATTCATCGACGGAAAAGGGCTTTGTAATATAGTCATCGGCACCGGCGTCTAAGGCGTCGATTTTATCTTTATCTTCGCTCCGGGCACTAATGACGATAATGGGTAACGTCGACCACGTCCGGACTTTTTTGATGATGTCGACACCATCTATATCAGGCAGGCCCAAATCGAGGAGCATAATATCGGGTACATATAAGGTGGCTTCCATTAAAGCCTGCGTACCATTTTTCGCTAAATGAAAAGTATAACCATGGAGCTGGAGCGTCGACGCAATGAGGCTGCGCACTGCTTGGTCGTCTTCAACAATTAATAAAGACAGTTTATTCATATCCATTCAACTCCTTCACAGGTAAGGTAAACGTAAAAATCGTGCCGTGCGGCCGATTGTCATGAACCGTCAGCGTGCCGCCATGGGCTTTAATGATAGATTGGCATAAACTGAGACCAATGCCCATGCCGCGCCGCGTATCAGATATATTTTTTCAGCTGTATAGAACATCTTAAAAATCCGTTCTTTCGCCTCATCGGGAATGCCCAAGCCTGTATCGGCTACAGAGACGGCGACGCGCGGCCCTTCTTTGACTACTGTAATGGCAATGTCAGTCCCTAGGGGTGTGTATTTAATGGCATTATCTAGGAGATTAACCAAGACCTGAACAATGAGTTTTGCGTCAACAAAAACGAGCATCATGTCTTCTGGCACCGCATAGGCAATATGATGGCCATTGGTATGACGGCATACATTATAAATGGCCGTTTGCACGATGTCATCGAGGATTTCATCTTGGCGGTGGAGTTCCATCGTGCCATTTTCAATCCGCGTAACGGATAAAATATTTTCCACTAAATTGATGAGCCAAATCGAATCGTCATACATGGTCTGACAGATTTTCCGTTTTGCCTCATCTGTCAACTTCTGTCCATCCCGTAAGAGCATGTCAGCGTTACCGAAAATACTCGTCAAGGGTGTACGTAAATCTTGGGAAACAGAACGTAATAAATTGTAGGGTTAAAATCCATATGTTACAAAATGCAAAAAGAGAAAGCCTCTTTGTGTTATGATTAAGTTACCACACCAAATCCACACGAAAAGAGGTTTTCTCTCATGCTTAGCATAACACAAGAAGGTCGGTATCGTCTATCTCTTTTACACTATGCACAACGACACGGCGTACTCCAGGCAGCTATCAAATACCATCGGA
>UQHB01000046.1 GCA_900540735.1 uncultured Megasphaera sp.
TGAATTACGAGTGTCGCACTAAAAGTTGCAATTCATCATCTATATAAATATGAAAAAACGCTCTGGAAGAGCAAACGATACGGCCAAGGCTACGTGTATCGTAAGCCCTTATCTCTAACGTTACCAGACATGCTTACGGACATCGTCATGACTTATGGCCTCAGTGACTATACCGTGACGTGTATCGTCAGCGGTGCGTCTTTAATTTGGCGTAAACTCGAAAGTGTCGCCGCCAATCGAGATGAAGCCAAAGAAGCGGCGTTGTGGGAAGCAGGCCTTAGTGAAGAGTATGTCGTCGATGTCGTACAGCAACGACAAGGTACGCGCCGTCTTGCGTCGTGGTATGTGGCGGCCTATCCAAGAGAAGTGTCGGCTCGTCTCTACGAGCTGTTACGGCAATACGTACAGATAGAGCGTATCGATGTCTTGCCTGCAGCGGTCAGTCGTTGTCATACGTCTCAAGAAGGTACGTTGTACATTCCTGATGGCGAAGGTATCCATCTTGTGACGGTAGAGAAGGGGTCTCCGACTCTCTATGCGTACAGTCCAACCCAGCCTGACGGTTATTGCAAAGCCTGTGATATCTATGGGGAAGGGGCCGTCTTAGTCGAAAGGAAAGACCATGCCTTTGAGCCTTTAGCCGTGTCAAAGAAGATAGCTCAATCCCTGCAAATGTTAGATGTACCGCCTTTTTTTGCCTTTCTCTTAGCATAAGGAGGGACTATGCAGTGTAATGTTATGCCCGAATCAGCACAGCAAGGGCAACGAGAAGAGACCGCGCGCCGTCTGTTAGGGCCGCTCCTCATCGTCTTGAGTGTCGCCGTCGTACTGAGCGGCATCACTTCTCTTTGGTGTTATACAGCGGCTCAAGGGGCCAAGCAATATATGACAGACTTCGTCTATCCTGTGACGCAACAAGTAAGCGAGCATAATGCCAAAGAGCAAGAAGTTAAGGCCTATGAAAAACGACTGCGCGACGCACAGTCTAAGGGCATTCATTGGTCGCCAATACTGGTTATGCTGGCTGAAACGAAACCACCAGACATAGCAGTTCAAACGATTTCCGGTGAAACCCAAACGATTACCGTAACGGCTGTAGGTGAGCAAATCGATACGGCCCGGTCGTGGCAGCAAAGCCTGCGCCGCCGCGCTGGCATCCAAGACGTACAAGTGAAGACCATGAAGCAGGGCATAGGAGGGCCGAAGCAATTTGCCTTTGCTGTAATCTTAGGAGATAAAGAGAATGGAACGACTACGCCGCGTCACCCCTAAGCGACTGATGATGGCAGTAGTCCTATTGGTGCTGCTCCTCATTTTGTTGAATAGTCTGTCCTGGCAGTGGTGGCAAGAAAAAAAGCACTATGAACAGTGTTACGTTCAAAGCCAGGCCTACAGTACGACCTTACGGACACAACGGTCACGGGAATGGCTGCCGCAAGAGGAGCCACACGATGCGATGACTCTCGTCCAAGAAGCAGCTCTACAGACGAATGTCCGCATCCTTTCGTACGAAGCACGACACGGCAGTGACGGTACGTACACGCTTGTTTTAGAAGGAATATGGTACGATATACTCAGCTTTATAAATGCTCTAGAGGCCTATATGCCAGCTGTCATCATTCATAGTATTACCCTCGAAAGAGAGGCTGAAGACAGTGATGTACTGAGTTGTCATATCAAAATTTAAAAAAACTGCCATTTTTTGTTAACTCTTAGCAAGGTCATCTTATTCTAGGTATTATCTAGTATCTAGGCGACGATGACCTTATTTTTTTGGCATTTTACGTCTGAATGGAGTGTTAAACGCCGGAATGGGTGTAGACAAAAACGAAAAACACTGTTATGATTATAGCGTAATTAAAACATGAGCATGATAATCACTATCCTGATATTTAGCGAAGGAGGTTTTGTGAAATGGGACACAATACGAATACGGAAGGAACGTCAGCTGGCAGTGTATTATATCTTCTCGGTGTATGGACCGGTTTTGTCTCACAAGTAGCTAAATATATTATTCGGTGACAAGCGGTAGCAAGCAAGGGCTTTCCTTGCTTCACATAGACAATTTTATTTTCATCTACAAAAGGAGAGTTGTACAATGTCAGGTTTTGCCTATTTCTTACATTTATTCCATAGTGGTGGATTGGTTATGTATCCGCTCTTATTATTGTCGTTATTCACCATTGCCATTGCTGTAGAACGGTTCTTCTATTACAAAGCAAACCGCAAAGGGTCCAAAGTATTTTGCAAAGGTATCAAATCGGCTGTGACGCACCAGCAGTGGGACGCAGCCGTTGAATACTGCGGTAAATACAACACAGCTATGAGCCGTATCGTAGCGAGCGGCCTCCAGCATCAAGACAATGAAAAAGACATGAAAGATGCTTTTCAAGAACAGATGGTAGTAGAATCGGTCAACTTCCGCCGCTACCTCGATTATCTCAGTGCAACTGTTACGATTTCGCCGTTACTGGGTCTTCTCGGTACGGTTACAGGCATGATTGGTACGTTCAGCGTCCTCGACAGCGGTGCTGGTGCCTCTGCTATTAGCGGCGGCATTGGCGAAGCCTTGATTGCCACGGCTACGGGTCTTTGCGTAGCTATTATTGCGTTCGTTGTCTATACCTATTATGACCATCAGTTAGATACGATTATTACGGACACAGAACAATTATGTGTGGACGTAGTCAATGCCCACAAAGCAGCCGCTAAATAGGGGAGGGTGAGGACATGTTTACCAATCTGAGACCTAAAAAGAAACCGGTCTTCATGATCATCCCTATGATTGATATTATTTTCTTCCTGCTCGTTTTCTTCATGATGAACAGCTTGCAGACAGTGGCGCAAAAAGCCTTGTCTGTCCAGTTGCCCCAGGCATCCCATGCATCACAGCCTGTACAAATGCCGATTATCATCACTGTCGATAAAGAAGGCCATATTACGATGGACAACAAACCTGTTTCCATTGACGAAGCATCGGCGTTGATGCAAAAACACATGTCTGAAAATGCCAACGCAGCTGTCATCTTGCAGGCTGACCGCTCGACGGCACATGGCCAGGTCGTAGCTGTCATGGATATGCTCAAACAAGCAGGCGTGAAACGTCTTGCCATTGCGGCAGAACAGAAGGGATGACGCCTATGCAAGGAATATCATGGATTAAGGCGTATGGCGTATCGTTTATCTTCCACGTCATCGTCATCTTAGTCGTCGGTCTCTTTATTGCTGGGACTGTAACGAAACAGGAAGAAAAGCAAATGTACGTCGTCGACCTCGACGCGAGCAACCTGGAAAGTTCCGGTAGTGGTCATGCCGGCGGCGGTGGCGGCGGTAGCAGCGGTAGCAGCGGTAGTAGCAGCTTATTCCCTGAAAAATTATCAGAAACCCAAATGCAGCAAAAAATGGCTGCTGTAGAACAGCAAGAACCATTAGCCCAGGCTAATCATCCCCAAGTCACACCGCCACCGGATGCAGTGCCGACGCCGGATAGTACTAGTTCGTCTGCTCCTGCAGAAGCATCTGGCGGCTACAGCGCACCGAGCAGTGATTACGGCGGCGGTAGCGGCGGCCAAGGCACAGGGACTGGCGAAGGCTATGGATCTGGTACAGGTGCTGGTTCCGGTGAAGGCTATGGCTCTGGGTACGGCGATGGCACTGGCGATGGCCAAGGCTATGGCGAAGGTTCCGGTGACGGCCAAGGCTCCGGCGATAGCGGTGCTTCCGGTACGGGTACTGGTGCCTTTGACTCGGACGGATTCTGGGCTGCTGTTGATGCCAATAAAGTCTATCCGCCTATGGCTGTACGCCGCGGCTTAACGGGTACAGTTAATGTCACGGTTACACTCGACGCAAGCGGCAACTGCATTGGCATTTCTGCTGATGGCCCGAGTATTTTAGCGAAAGCTGCTGAAAATGCGGTCTATGCAGCTACACCGTATCCGAATGCAACAGGACAGACGATTACGGTCAACGTACCTGTTACGTTCAATTTACAACAATAAGCAAATCTAGATATACATAGCAAGAGCTCTTCATGATAGGCATCGTAAGATGTGTTTTGCCTCGGAGGAGGAGGAATGGCACGGCACAAGCCTTCAGCACATGAAGAGTTGCTCTTGCGTGTCATATATATTATTTTCTATAGGAGCGTGTTTAGAATGAAAACAATCGTATTGTATTCCACTCGTACAGGAAACACCAAAAAAATTGCTGAAGCTATTGCTAGTGCCGTACCGGGCGCACCTTGCGTCAACGTCAAAGACGTACCGGCAGACCTTGCGTCGTATGACCTCGTCTTCGTTGGTTTCTGGGTAGACAAAGGCGACGCCGATGCAGAAGCAAAAAAAGTTATGCAGACCCTCGACAACCAATACGTCGGTGTCTTTGCCACACTCGGTGCTAAACCCGATTCGGACCATGCTAAAGAATGCCTTAAAAAAGCATCGTCCGTCGTTCCTGGCGAAGTCGTTGGCAAATTCATTTGCCAAGGTGCAGTAGACCCAAAATTAATTGAAGCGATGTACAAAATGTTCCCAGCTGGCCATCCGCACGGCCGGACACCGGAACGGGAAGCTCTTCATGCAGAAGCTGCGAAACATCCGGATGCACAGGACTGCGCTAATGCTAAAGCCTTTGCAGAAGATGTGCTCCAGAAAATTGCAGCGAAAGCCTAGTAGGAGACAACCATGAGTTTACAAGATTTATACGATAGCTTGTCGCCAGAACAAAAAATCTTCCAGTTTGGTGCTGAAACAGACGAGCCTTTAGGCCATGCGTTTCCACGGAAACGTGTCGTTCACGCTGGCTTAAATGGCTCGGTCGTACCGCCTGATGAATCCCAGAAAATCTGGAATGACTTAATGAGCGTGTCGCCGACGACAAAAGAAACACAGACTGCATATATTCACATTCCCTTCTGCAAAACGAAATGCCTCTATTGCGGCTTCTTCCAAAACGGTACCAACCAAGATGTAGAAGACCATTACATCGATTGCCTCATTAACGAAATGGAAGCAGCTGCCGATAAGCCGCGCCTCAAAGACAGCCTCATTCACGCCGTCTTCATCGGTGGCGGTACGCCGACGTCCCTTTCGGCAAAAAATGCAGAACGGCTTTTGCAGACCATTCAAAAATGCTTGCCCTTAGCAAATGACTACGAACTCACCTTAGAAGGCCGTATCTACGACTTAGTACCGGAAAAAATGGATGTCTGGATGGCTAACGGTGTCAATCGTATGTCTTTAGGCGTACAATCATTCCACACGAAAATCCGTCAGCAGTTAGGCCGTCTCGATGACCAAGAAACGGTCCTGAAGAACTTAGCTGCCCTCAAAGCGTACAATCAGTGCGTCGTCGTCATCGACCTCATTTACGGCTTGCCTGACCAGGATATGAAAGTCTGGGAAGAAGATCTGGAAATGCTCGTCCAGTCCGGAGTAGACGGAGCTGACCTTTACCAACTCAACGTCTTCGACGGCAGTGACCTCAACAAAGCTATCCAGAGTGGCCGTATGTCGCCCGCAGCGACGACGGATTACCAGTCGCGTATGTTCTCTTTTGCGAAAGACTACCTCGACAAGAGACAGTACAAACGCTTGAACATTTGCCACTGGTCCTGCACGAACCGCGAACGGAGCCTGTACAACCGTCTCGCCGGAGCTGGCACGAAAATGTTCCCCTTCGGCAGTGGTGCAGGCGGCAACGTCGACGGCTATGCAACGATGCTCCATCGGGCTATTCAGCCGTACGAAATGTTCGTCGAAGCAGGGAAGAAACCCTTCATGGCTCTCATGAAGCAGTCTCCTTTGCAGCCCATCGTCGATGCTGCAAAATACCAGCTCGAAATGTGCTACTTAGATTTAAATACGATTTACGCCTTTGATGAACGCTTAAAAGGCTTGTCCTGGCTCTACGAACTGTGGGAAAAACGGGGTCTCGTCCACTTCAACGGTGCCCTCTATGAACTCACCGAAGCAGGCCAGTTCTGGCAAGTCAACATTACGCAGACGACACTCGAATGCATTCAATATCTCATGACTGGCAAGAACAACATGATCGTCGAAAAAGTCGCAGCACAAGATGCGAAAAAGACGAACGGCATGGTTGAAATGATGCGTAAAATGAAACAGAGCGGCGGCGGAAATATTGAAGCCATGCAGAAAATGGCAGAAGCCATGAAAAACCTTAGCCCCGAAGAATTACAGGCTATTATGAAAAAAACGCAAGGCTAATTGTTAGATACCTCTCCCATTTATATACTTTAATTTTTCCTTCAAGAATATTGTCACACCGTCCCCTTGGTGTGGCAATATTTTTTTCTATCTATTTGACAATTACTCTCTCATTCTTCATAATAAGAACAGATAGATAAAACGAAAAGGAGTGGAATGACATGAATACGTTATTTTTATATGATGATGATCGGACTACTAAAAACATTGCTAAAATCATGGCCAGTGTCGTCAGTATGAGCCGTTATGCTGCCTATACGGATACGTCTGTTGCCATCGAAAAATACAACCGCGTCGTCTTAGTCGTCGGGCCAAAACATACCTTATGTGCACATTTGAAACAATTCAGCCAGGGGCTTGCGAAAAAATGGGTAGGACTTATTGTCACGGATTTTCAAAATACGCGCTATGAAGTGCGCGTCCAAGATGTAGAAATACAGCTCCAGCGCAAACTCGATTTTGAAACTTTCGTTTCCCAAGAACAGTACGTCGACGATGCCATTGAAGGGGCTGAAAAGCTCTGCGCCGCTACTACACCGGAAAACGCCCAAGACCCGGATGTCTTAAAAGTGATGGAAGATTTCTTGGATAAACACAATACAGGCGTTCTCGCTACAGGTTGGGGCCGTCACGTCCGGGCTACGCCTATTGAATACGTCTATGAACATGGACACCTCTATATCTTTAGCGAAGGCGGCGGCAAATTTGCCCATTTATACCGCAACGACCAAGTCAGTTTTGCCATTTTTGAACCGTTCAAAGATTTCCAGCATCTCGCTGGCTTGCAGCTCTACGGCAAAGCACGCATTATTGAACCGGAAGAAGACGAATACGCAACGATTGCCAAGACGCGGCGCATTCCTGTCGAAAAATTACGGGCCATGCCGGTTATGCTCCACATCATCGACATTACCTTGACCAATGCGGTCTTCTTGTGGGCAGGCTTTACGAAACAAGGCAAAGGACCGCGGCAGGTCTACGAATTTTAATGCATAGGAGAGAAGGACATGTTAGAGCAATACGCAACATACGAAGCGCAAGGGGACGCGCCCTTTTCCTTAGAAATAGAAAATAAAACAGGCCGGGCGAAATTGACGCGCTTTGCCATTTTCCCAGGTATCCAAGTCGGCTATATTGATGCGCACATTAATTCATTTTCCTGTTATGGACGGCCTATTCCCGGTGCCTTTGCTATCAATCACTGCGAAGAAGGGCGCGTTGAATGTGCCTTCTCCAATGGCTCCTATCTCTACATGGGGCCTGGCGATATGTCTGTAGGCTGGCGGCGCAGCGTCGACTACTGTCACACCGTCACCTTTCCATCCAGCCATTATCACGGTCTTTCCATCGTCTTTGATACGGCAACATGCCAACCCTTCGTAGACGAGCTCTTAGGGACGAATAAGGTCGATTTACCAAATCTTTGCAACCGCTTTTGCCGGGACAGCGACTTTGGCATGATTGTCCAAGCAGATGACGATTTACAAACCATGTTCCATGAATTATACAGCGTGCCTGATGCCTTGAAGTGTCAGCACATTCGCCTGAAATTCAGTGAATTGCTGCTCTATTTAAATACGCTCTACATTCATTCGCAAAAGCAAGAAGAAGGGAAGGTCACGCTCCGCCAAGTGGCCATTGTCAAAGCCATTCACGATGCCTTGATTAGTGATTTGCGCCAGCACCCGACCATTGTCGAGCTCGCCGAGACGTACGGCATTGGCCAGACGAGCCTGAAGAAAGCTTTCCGTTCCGTCTATGGCAATAGCATTTTGCAGTACATCAAGGCCTATCGCATGGAAAAAGCGAAAAAGCTGCTCGTCCGCGGCGATATGCCTGTGGGTCTCGTATCCCTTCTCGTAGGCTACAAAAATCCAAGTAAATTTACAGATAGCTTCTATCGCATTGTCGGCTGTTTGCCGCGCAACTATCGGGACTACGTGCTCGAAGAAGAAGCCAATCGATTCAATTCATAATATAAAAAAGACGAACACCTACACGTCGAGGTGTTCGTCTTTTTTGTACATCTTAATGACGAAGAGAAAACAATAAATATGGGCCAGCCAGACGATGCCGATAATATAAGGCGCGTAAAATAAGTTGCGCATAAAATACAAAGCCAAACCCAGCATGACCGTGACCATAATGGTCAATTTCGAGCGCATCGGCATGGCTCTGGTCTCGGAAAACTGCTGCAAATGTTTCTTATACAGTTCTGTACCGATGAACCAGCGGTGAAGCCGCGGCGACCCTTTGGCGAAACAAAAGACCGTAGCTATGTAAAAGGGAACCGTCGGCAAGATAGGGAGGAAAATCCCTAGTGTCCCTAAGGCTAAGGTTAAGAGCCCTAAGGCAATCCATAGATACCGGATATAGCCCTTCATTAGCCCCAAATAACTTTCATAATATCAGGATAAGAGCCTTTGAGCTGGTCCACGATGGTCCGATAAATATCATAGACTAAGTCGCCGTTGACCGATTTTTCATCAGAAATGATGAAGCATGTATCCATAATGACGTTGCCGTCGTTGTCGGTAAAGAATTTGAAGGCCTTGTACGTCAAGTTGTATTCGTTGAGGAGCTGCTGGAGCTGGTCAATATCTTTGCTGTTCTGTGCATTGGGAGCGACGAAGACGCGAATCATACCGTAAATGGAATCATCTAAAATGAAAATCGTCGGGATCTGTGTGCCGTTAATATCGAGAGTCGAACGGAAGATAACAGCGTGCAATTCGTTGCCTTCCGGTTCTTCAATGGCAAAATCTTTAATGTTGTTATCGTCTAAGAATTTTTTAAATACTTCTGCTTTTGCGTTCATAGTGATGTAATCTCCTTTTAGTAATAAGTAACTTTTTTCACTTTCTATAGTATACCATAGATTGTCTATATTTTAAAAGAGAAATCAATTTCAGAAGCCATAAAAAAGAGCATTTTTCTAAATATTTGTGAAATTTGTCAAATATATAATGACTTTCACAGTTTTTGTCTGAATAGAGTAGACAATCACGTGAAAGTCTGATACTATATTAGAGAATGATTATCGTTACATTATGGTGGATATGCGAAATTTATATAGCTATCACGTACTATTATGAGACGATATAGAATGAAATAGGAGGGATTAGTATTGCGAAAGGTTATTGTAGGCCTTGTCGTGGCTATTGTCGTGCTCCTCTTCGGTATCATCGGTTCGATGATGATGCGTACCGAGCCCGATAGACCGGACGTGGCCATGCAGACCGTAACAGACAGTACGGGAAAAGAAGTGCAAATTCCCTTGCATCCCCAGCGCGTTGTCTTCCTCAACGTATCGAACCTCGATATGTATGTCGCTGCTGGCGGTAAAGACGCTGTCGTCGGCCGTCCTACGTCGCACTCTATATCGCCAGAACTGACGGCATCTGTAGGAAATGTGCCGGACGTAGGCATTATTCATTCTCCCAGTCTCGAAAAGATTTTGTCTTTAAAACCGGATTTAGTCATTGGCATTAACGTGCCTTTCCACAATCAGCTCCGGGATATGCTCGAACAAAATCATATTCCTTTGTACATCAATTCCTTAGATTCCTACGAAGATACGTTACAGACCATGGAATTCTTTGGCAAATTGACCGGTCATGAAGATATTGCTGCAGCGAAAACGGCAGAAATCCAGAAGCAATGTGCCGATGCCATTGCCATGACCCAAGGGAAGAAAGGGCCAACCTCGCTCATCCTCTTTAGCAACCCGGCGAGCAACTCTATGGCCTCTAGTTCGACCTTCTCCGGCGACTTGCTCAAACGCTTAGGCGGTGTCAATATTGCGGACCAGGACATTACGCTCCAAGGGCAGTATATTCCGCTCAGCATGGAATACGTAGTCAAGCACAATCCAGAAGCAATTTTCATCATCTCCATGGGGACGACGAAAGACGCAATGGAACGGTTTAGAGAACAAATGAAGACAGACGACACGTGGAGTCAGACAGACGCTGTGAAAAACGGTCGAGTCTATGATTTACCAATGGATTTATTCACTGTCAATCCAGGAAGCCGTGTAGGTGAAGCCATGCTCTATATGGCCGACTGCTTATATGGACAGGGAGGTATGTAATGGAACAAGAACTTCAAAAAGATAACCGCTGTTCCGTGCGCTTATTAGCTATCGTCGGGGGCCTCGTCTTACTCATTTTATCCCTCGTCTTAGCCATCGTCACCGGGGCTGTGCATATTTCTGTGTCTGACGTGTATCAGGCCATCGTGGCACCGGGCTCGACAGACAATTACCGTATTATTTATTCGCTCCGTATTCCGCGGGCTCTGTGCGCAGCCTTTGCTGGTGCGAACTTAGCCTTGTCGGGCTGCATTCTCCAAGGGATTTTGCGTAACCCCTTGGCAGACCCGGGCATTATTGGCATTTCTGCTGGTGCCGGCTTATTCGCTATGTTCCTCATGCTCGTCGCACCGGCTATGACTGCTTTTGTACCGCTGGCGGCCTTCATTGGCGCGCTCTTTGCAGCAGCTGTCGTCTTTTTCCTGGCGTATGAACGGGGTGTCAATCCGCTTCGCTTAGTCCTCGCTGGTGTTGCAGTCGCTGCGTTCTTCGGTGGCGGCATGACGGCTCTGTCGGTTTTCTTCTCCGACAAAATCCAAGGTACTGTCTCGTGGATGGCTGGCGGCTTTGCCGGTGCTAACTGGACGCACGTACGCATGATTTTCCCGTACAGCATCGTCGGTATTGTAGGCACGCTCTGCTACTACCGCAAACTCAACGCCCTCCAGCTCGGCGATGACGTAGCCAAGACTCTCGGCGTACGGACAGAACTTACACGCGGTGTTCTCGTCGCCTTAGCTGCAGTCCTTGCTGCTTCTGCAGTCAGCGTCGCTGGCTTACTTGGCTTCGTAGGCCTCATCATTCCGCACGTTATGCGCCTCATCGTTGGCTCTGACTTTGAAGCCCTCTTACCGTGCTCGGCACTCTTTGGAGCCGTCCTCGTCGTCGTAGCTGACGTAGCCGCACGGACGCTCTTAAGTCCCTTTGAAATCCCTGTTGGGATTTTCATGTCCTTCATTGGCGCGCCCTTTTTCTTATACTTGCTGAAACGGAGGATGCGTCATTCATGAGTACTATTTCAACGAAAGACCTTAGATTACAATATGGGCCGCGCGTCATTGCCGACAACTTGAACGTGACCTTTGATAAACCGGAAATCGTCTCCATCATTGGGCCGAACGGCTCCGGTAAATCGACGCTCTTAAAATCCCTGTGCCGTCTCCTCGTACCGACAGGCGGTGCTGTCTATCTCGATGGGGAAGACCTAAAAAATATTGACCGCGGCAAACTGGCCCGGACGGTGTCCGTCTTGCCTCAGTCGACCAATGCTCCGGGCGATATGACCGTCCGTGACCTCGTCACCTTTGGCCGTATGCCGTTCCAAGGGATGTTTGCTAAATTAAAAGACAGCGATATGGAAGCTGTAGACCAAGCCCTGAAATACACAGATCTTGAGAAACTGCAAAATAATCGTCTCTCGGCACTGTCCGGTGGGGAAAGACAACGTGCTTGGCTCGCTATGGCTCTGGCTAAGCAACCAAAGATTTTGCTCCTCGATGAACCGACAACGTATCTCGATATTCATCATCAGCTCAACCTCATGGACTTGGTTGAACACCTGTATAAAACGACACACATTATCGTCATTATGGTCATGCATGACCTCAATCATGCTGCTCGTTACAGCCATCGCCTCATTGCCGTGAAGAACGGTAAAATCGTCGCTGATGGCCCGGTCAAAGAAGTCTTTACAAAAGACATCCTCGAACCGCTCTATAATATTCGCGCTGTCGTTACGGAAGTCGAAGAAGAAGGCAAGAAAAATCTCGTCTGCTTCCCGTACGCTGCCACGAAATAATCCCGCTCATCAGAAAACAGTTGTGTTTCCTGTATATATTACAAAGACAAAAGGAGTCTTGTACACATGAAGAATTCCAAAATTTCTAAAATGAGTGCCTTGTCACTCGCTGTTTTGTCGGCTTTGTCCATGTCTGTCTATGCAGCAGATGTCTCCCAGGGGGGGGACACGCAGGTGAAGACGAAAGATGTCGTCGTCACGGCTACGAAAACAGAAGCAGAAGTCAAAGCTGTACCGCAGGCTGTTGAAGTTATTGATTCCGAAGATATTCAGCGCATGGGTGCTAATGATGTTTTGACGGCTTTATCCTTAGCAAATAACTTGAACTTATCTAAAGCTGGCATGACTGGTAATGCTGTATCACTCCGTGGTATGAGTACTAACCATACATTGATCTTAATCGACGGCAGACGGCAAGCGGCAGAAGATACGGATGTCACGACTAACGTATATGCGTTGGAACGTATGAATGTTAGCGATATCGACCGCATCGAAATCGTTCGTGGCCCTTCCAGTGCGCTCTATGGTTCTGATGCTATGGGCGGTGTTATCAACATCATTACAAAAACACCGGAAAAAGCAGGCGGTACGATTGGTGCTGTAACTGGTACGGAAAATACAGGTGCATACTTTAACTTTAACTTTGGTAAGCATGGTCGCTGGACAACATCCGTTGATGGTCGTATCGATAAGCAAAGAGCTATTAATCGTTACACCTATACTGGTAAGGCTAACTCTATAACTGATGGATATAATCGTTATATGTATGGAATAAAAAATAATTTCCACTTTAATGCTATTTATGATTTCGAAAATAAAAATCAAAATAAGTTGCGTTTTGATATTGACTACATGAAAGAAAATTTGCGGTCTGATTTTGCTAATACACTTTCGCGAATATATACGGGGAATGGTTATTTAAGGAGCATGGGGCCTAGTATGCCCAAAGCTCCGCGAGAATGGATTTTGACTAATAACAACAAACGTGAATGGTATCATAATGAACAAAAAGGCTTCAGTGTAGAATATACTGGTAAAACTCAAAAAAATGAATATCAATTCCGTTCATATTATAATCAATTAGAAAAATATTCTTATTTGGTTAATGATAGAGTGTTGCCGGCTGATAAGGTTACTGTAATTATACCACCGGCAATGAGACCAATGGAATTTAACTATGCTAATATGTATCCGGCGACAGATTATGATTATGCAAAATATAATACATGGGTAACAGAAGCTCGTAATACTATGTATATTGGTGATAACCATAACTTGACCTTCGGTGGCGAATATCGTCGGTTAGAATATGAAGGTACTCGTTTAGGTGAACCGACAGAAAGTACAACTCAGAAAAATGTTGCTTCTAAAAATGTCAACTCTTATGCTGGCTATGTAGAAGATATGTGGCAAGTCAATGATAAATTGCTCTTGATTCCATCTGTTCGTTTAGAACACAATAGCCAGTTTGGTTCGGAAGCAACTCCGAAAATTGGTGCAACTTATAACATTAATAATAATGTTCGTTTCAAAGCAAACTATGGTAAAGGCTATAAAGCACCGTCTATCAGCGAATTATATATGAAGATGCATCGTGCTATGGGTGTTGCTACAGTTGATGTATACGGAAACCCCGATTTGCAGCCTGAAGAAACTAAGAGTTTTGATTTCGGTATCGAATTTGATAAAGGCAAAAATTTTGGTAAATTAACATATTTTAACAATGATGTTACTAATTTGATTACGACGGAAGAACTTCCAACTGCTGACGACACAATTAGTTCCAACAGATATATCAATATTGGTAAAGCACAAATCAATGGTATTGAAGCTGAATTTGGACATCGGTTCAATGACCGCTTAACCTTTAAAGTTAATCATAACTGGTTAGATGCAACAAATGAATCTTCTAATTTTACTGCTGATGAAATTAAAGCAGGTCGTCATAAAGGTGAACGCTTAAATAACCGTGCTAAAAACACGACCACTTTCCAGCTCATTTATGATGACCACAAACCGACTGGTATTAGCGCAGTCCTTTGGGATGAATTTGCTAGCGATTACCAGTACAATTATGAAAACTACACGTACAACACAGTAAACTTCTCTATTAACAAAAAATGGAGCCCTGAATTCTCGACATATGCTGGTATCGACAATATCTTCGATAAAGTAGTCGACGACCTTTACATTGACGGCAGATTATGGCGTGTAGGCGCAGAATGGAAATTCTAAGCTTTTAATTTAAAAGGAGTATAACACATGATACTACGCACAACATTACGTCGTGCGTCCCTCATGGCAGCATTAGCGGCACTCTTTGTCGTTCCTGGTGTAGGAGCGGCAGGAGTGCCTGCTGACCATCACGGCACTTTTGCAGACGTGCCGCTGACCTTGACGGACACGACAACAGACAAAGTCATCTCGGTGGATGACATGGTTACGAAATTAAATGGTTACGACGGTATTTTCCTCGGCGAATTCCACGATAGCCAGCCCGTACACGACACAGAACTCGCTGTACTTCAGCGGCTCTATGCTCAGCACGGCGACAAGCTCGTTCTCTCTATGGAAATGTTTGAACGAGACGTACAGCCCGTAGTCAATGACTATTTAGCAGGGAAGATTACAGAAGAAGAGTTCCTCAAAAATTCTCGTCCGTGGCCGCAATACATGATGGCGTACAAACCGCTCATTGAGTTTGCTAAAGCCCACAAGATTTCTGTCCTTGCTGGCAATATTCCTCGCTATTTAGCAGCTGATTACGCTAAGTCCGGCACGCTCGATTCTATTCCGGCCGACAAGAAGCAGTATTTGCCGCGCGTCCACAAAGCAGGCTCGAAGGCCTACGAAGATAAATTTGCTGCTACCATGATGGCTATGAACCATGCCGGTGTAGGCATGCAAGTACCACCTGAACGGATTCACAACATGTTTATGGCTCAGTGCCTCAAAGACGACACGATGGCCGAAAGCATTTCCGATTACATGGCAGCTCATCCAGGTATGGTCATTTACCACGTCCAGGGCGAATTCCACGGTGAAAGCCGTCTTGGCGTCGTCGAAAAATTACAAGGCCTCCAGCCGCAGGCGAAATTGGCTGTTATCGACACGATTCATTATGACGGCACGAGCGATGTGCAGGAAATTACGAAAGAAAAGAAAGATTTCGGCGATTTCCTCATTTTCGACACGGCTCATAAGGGATAATTATGTTACAACGATTATGGGCGTGTTATGCGCCATATCGCAAGACCTTAGTGGCTGTTGTCATTGGCTCCGTCTTGACGGCTGGCATAGAAATCACGTTTCCTATGATTGTGCGCTACATTTTGGAAGTTATCTTACCGGCACAGAACATGATTCTCTTGGCGCATACAGCGGCACTCTTGTTCTTGCTTTATGTAGTGTGCATGGTCATTTCCTTCTGCGTGGCTTACTTTGGCAAGGGCATGGGTGCAAATATCGAAAACGATTTACGGTGTAATCTCTTTGCCCATATTGAGAGCATGAGCTTTTCATTCTTCGATAATGCCAAGATAGGTCAGCTCATTTCACGGATTATTAGTGATATTTCCGAAATCGGCCAGCTCACGTTCCAGCTGCCCAATCTGATTATGGTCTGCGCTATTACCATGGTGGGCAGTGCGTTTTTCTTATTTTATATTAATTGGCAGCTTGCTATTTTTGTCTTGTTCCTCATTTTCCTCAAGACGATTGGCACGATTATCCTCAACAAGCGCATGAAAGAGACCTTCCGCAAGGCGCGCGAACGGATTGGCCAGCTCAGTGCGAAAGCCATGGAAAGCCTCAATGCGATTCGACTTATTCAGTCTTTTTGCAACGAGCATCTGGAATGGACGAAATTTAAAAAGGCTAGCGATTTAGTCAATCAGTCTCAGAAGAAGACTTTCCTATTTGAAGCGTACCTCATGAGCAGCGTCGTCTTCTTTTCCAATTTGACGAACCTCGTCATCATCGCAGCCGGCAGTTTCTTCATTATGCTCGGCGTCATGACCCTTGGCGACTTAGTAGCCTTCCTCATGTATCTCATGGTCTTCATTAAGCCCATTATGCAGCTTACGATGCTGACCGAACAGTATCAGCGCGGTATTGCCGGTTTTGGCCGTTACGAAGAGCTCATCGCTGTGGCTCCAGCTGTTAAAGAAGGCTGGAAGGACTTGCGCTTAGACGATGTGGAAGGGCATGTGACCTTTAAGAATATCGATTTTGCGTACGACAATTCGCGGCAAATTCTCCATGATTTCAGCCTCGATATTCAGCCAGGGGAAACGGTTGCTATCGTCGGCGCAACTGGTGTAGGGAAGAGTAGTATTGGCAGTCTCTTGCCGCGCTTCTATGATGTCCAAAAAGGAGAAATACTCCTTGATGGGGTCAATATCAAGGAGTATACTTTTGCGTCCTTGCGGCATGCTATTGGCATTGTACAGCAAGATGTATTTTTGTTTTCTGATTCCTTGTGGGATAATATTTCTTTTGGCCGCACTGGGGCAACGCATGCTGAGATTATTCAGGCTGCCGAACAAGCTGATGCCGATGCCTTCATCCGTACCTTGCCTGATGGCTACGACAGCTTCATTGGCGAGCGCGGTGTGAAATTGTCTGGCGGCCAGAAACAGCGTATTTCCATTGCTCGCGTCTTCCTCAAGAATCCTCCTGTCCTCATCCTCGACGAAGCTACGTCGGCCCTGGATAACGAAACGGAACAGAAAGTGCAGCAAGCCTTGCAGGCTCTGTCGGAAAACCGTACGACCATTGTCATTGCTCATCGCTTGGCGACTATTCGCTACGCCGACCGCATCGTCGTCCTGACGAAAGACGGCATTGCCGAAATGGGCACGCACGATGAACTGATGACGAAAATGGGCGCGTACTATGAGCTCTATACGTCGCAGTTTCAGAAGTAATTAGAGTTCTGCAAAGCGATAGCCTACGCCCCAGACGGTCTCAATGTACATGGGATTGGCCGGGTCCGGTTCGATTTTTTTGCGAATGCGGTTGATGTGGACCACGACTGTCGCCGTATCGCCAATGGCATCAAGCCCCCAGACTTTGTCAAAAATGTGCTCCCGACTGAAGACGATGCCTGGGTGTTTGGCTAAGAAGACGAGGAGGGTAAATTCCCGATTCGTCAAGGTTACTTCTTTGCCGGGGAGCATAATGTCTAAGAGGACGAGGTCGCAGTCCGTGTGGAGGGCCTTATCTAGTCCTGTATTGCCGTCGCTGGCTACGTCGACTGTAAAGTCATTGGCTTCTAAATAGTCTCGTTCGAGGTCTGTAATTTCTTGGTTATCTTCAATGAGTAAAATGCGTTTCATTTCGCTTCCTCCTTCGCAATGGGCAAGGTGATGGTGATAGTCAGGCCGCCACCGGGCGTTTCTGCAGCGACGATGGTGCCGACTAAGGTCGTAATGATTTGTTTGGCAATAGCAAGTCCCAGGCCGCTCCCTTTGGTCACGTCTGTACGGGCTTTGTCTGTGCGGTAGAACGTGTCAAAGAGCTTGCCTAAACTTTCAGTCGGCACACCGGCACCGTGGTCGATGCAGGCAATAGCAACGCTGCTCGTATGACGGTGGAGGACGATTTCCATCGCAGCTGTCGGCATATTTTTGTATTTTATGCTGTTCGTCAAGATATTTTGCAATACCCTGTGAAACTGCATCGTATCAAGGCGGACAGGCACGTCTTCGGCGAGGGGCGAGACCGTAGGTCATGCCTTTGTCGTGGAGGGTCAAAGCCATTTCTTGAACCATGTCGCTGACGAAACGGCTAATAGGGAACGTCTCGAGCGTAAAAGGCATACGGCCTAAGTCTAATTTCGAAAACAGAAAGAGACTATCGACGAGCTGCTAGGGCGCGGTGCATATCGTTGAAGACGCGGCACGTTTGGCCTAATTCGTCTTGTGCCGGCACGGCTAAGGGATACTCGAAGTTGCCTCGCTGCATTTCAGCCGCTGCTTTGCGCAGTTCTCCAAGGGGGCCAAGGATTTGCTGCGACAGGAGACGGGCAATGGAGACACCGAGCCAAATGATGATGACAATGGCAAGCAGTAATATGGCGAGCAAGACGATGGCCAGCCACGTGCGCAGCAATCTATCGGCATCGCTAAAGGGCGATATGAACGGCGTTTGTCCGGCCGCCCAGACCGTCGTCTTGCCTGTACGTAAAGGCGACGTTGTTTTCGCGCCACAAGAGGCCGGAGCTAGCGTCACCGAGAGCTTTCGAGACGACGTGAAAGACTGCTGTCGGATTCGTGTCTGGCGATAAATAGAGGAGCCGTCCGTCTGAGACGATGACGATGTGAATGTGCTGGCTTTCGAGCATCATACATTCTTCAAAAATATCGTCTAAGTGAATGTTTTCTTTCTTATCGAGTTTCGTTTGCAGCGATGTCGTGGCGTAAGTGACGGACATGGACGAGCCTTTGTCCGGCCAAAGTAAAGCGAGCTCACTTTGGCGTGTCGTGCTTGTAAATTGAAGCCCTGCAAAAATGACAGCACCTAAAGACGCGAGCAACAGGACTGGAATGCAAACCATCAAGAAATTACTGAGTAAAAGCCGCTTTCGCAGCGATATGTCACGCAAGTGGAGCATAGTCATACCTCCTTTTATATCTATAGTATACAAGATAATCTTAACGATTTCCTAAAGAACTATTAAATTCTGCTGTTTTTTGCAGAAAGGAATTCTTATGAAAGGTTTAGGGTGGCGTTTAGAAATTCGTAAGAACTTCTGTGTATACTGTATGTGTAGTCAAACAGAGACAGTGAAGGAGGCAGGACGTATGAATACACAAAATATGAAAGATACAGCAAAAGGAATCTTTACGGCAAAGAGAATTAAAATAGGTGTTGCTGTCCTCGTGGTCTGTGCCATTGCCGCTGGCGGCGGTGCGTGGTACATGCATCAGCAAAAAATGGAACGGCGTGCCCAAATCGCCCAAGCCCAAACGCGGATGGTACAATACCAAGCGAGTGAACGGAGCCTGAATCTCCTCGATGAAGCAAAGATTCGTTCCTTAGCGGCGTAAGCTGTCGGTGTCGATGAAAGTGCTTTGACCTTTAAAAAAGTAGAGCTCGAAAATAAATGGGACGATGACGATTACCGTAAAGGTCATGGCCTTGCTAGAGACTATGGTGATAAAGGACTAAAAGGACCACAAGGTCAGCCATCGGCACAGCCAAAGCAACTACAAGCCCCGGCAGCACAAGAACAGATACCGGGACAACCGCAATTCTTCCCAGTCTATGAAGTAGAAGCCACGGTAAATGGTATTGAATACGACATGGAATTTAACGCTGTCACAGGTGAACTCCTGCATAGCGAGGTAGACCATCATTAACCTAAATCTCTTCTGAAAAAATTTAGTAAGCAAACTGTAAATTGCGTCTTGACAGTTTGCTCATCTTCGGGTATAATAAACAAGTCGCACGGGGGTGTAGCTCAGTTGGTTAGAGCGTTACGTTGACATCGTAAAGGTCACTGATTCGAATTCAGTCATTCCCACCAAAAATGAGGAAGCGCAAGCTCTTCTCCCAAAGGACTCTCGTCAGAGAGTCCTTTTTTCATGTCAAAAATTAGTATGCTTGAGATGCTATAAAAGAATGATTTAAAAGCATATAAAATTTGACTTTCATTTATTATTAATGGTACAATGAGCGTGCATATAATGAATCGTATGAGCCTGGAGGCGAAGGAATGATACAGCAATTAAGAGAGTTGTGCACAGTCGTACGGCGTGATGTCGTACGGTCTATTTATTTGGCTCAATCCGGTCATCCGGGCAGTTCCTTATCGACAGTCGAAATGCTCGTGACCTTGTATTTTGGCGCCATCTTCCGGTGTTTCCCGGACCATCCGAAAGACCCGGGCCGTGATCGGTTTATCTTATCAAAAGGCCATGCAGCACCGGCATATTATAGCGTTTTGGCCCATAAGGGCTTTTTTGATGTGTCCTTACTGGACACGTTACGTAAACTTGGCAGTCCCTTGCAGGGCCATCCGAATTTAGCAAAACTTCCTTGCCTCGACTGCGCTGTTGGCTCCTTAGGCCAAGGCTTGTCTATAGCAAACGGCATGGCTTTTGCCTTTAAATACCGCCACGAATCGCCGCGCGTGTACTGTCTTATTGGCGATGGCGAACAGCAAGAAGGGCAAATCTGGGAAGCGGCGATGTTTGCAGCGCACCATCATTTAGATAATGTCTGTCTGCTCGTTGACTGTAACGGCATGCAGCTCGTCGACGATATTCATGGCATTAAGAATATTGCGCCCCTTGCACCGAAGTGGGAAAGTTTTGGCTGGCATGTGCTCACTGTAGATGGACACGACGTAGGAGCCTTGCAAGAAGCCTATGCGGCAGCGGCAGCGTACAAGAGCAAGCCTACGGTCATCCTCGCCAAGACCATCAAAGGAAAAGGAGTATCATACATGGAAAATCAAGCCGATTGGCATGGTACGGCACCGGATACAGCCTTATACGAACAAGCCATGCAAGAGCTGGAGGTGCAGCCATGAAGGAAGTTCCTATGCGTGACGGCTACGGCAAGGCCTTGCTTGAATTATGCCGGACGAAACCAGACGTAATGGTCGTCGATGCAGACGTTGCTAAATCGACGCGGACTGACTGGGTGCGCCGTGATTTTCCGGAAAAATATATTAATGTCGGCATTTCGGAACAAGACTTAGTCGATACAGCAGCTGGCATGTCGCTAGCCGGTATGGTGCCGTATATCTCGACGTACGGTATCTTTCTCACCGGTCGGGCGTGGGAACAGATTCGCAATACAGTCTGTTACAACCAGCTCAATGTGAAATTAGGCGGTGCCCATGCTGGTATTTCTGTCGGCCCAGACGGGGCAACGCACCAAGCCTTAGAAGACGTAGCCCTCATGCAAGTCATTCCGGAGATGACGGTCATCGTCCCGTGTGACTGGATGGAGACCTATAAAGCGACTATGGCCGTCTATGACCTCAAAGGGCCGTCGTACGTCCGCTTTGGCCGTAATCCTGCGCCTGTCGTGACGACTGACGATACACCCTTTATGATTGGTAAGGCTGAAATCTTCCGTAACGGTACAGACGTGACGATTTTTGCAAATGGCATGCTCGTCTACGAAAGCCTCGAAGCGGCGAAAGCTTTAGAAGAAGAAGGCATTAGTGCCCAAGTGGTCAATGTCCATACAGTCAAGCCCCTCGATGTAGAAACTATCGTTGCCTGTGCCAACCAAACAGGAGCCGTCGTGGTCTGTGAAGAACACCAGCAAATCGGCGGTCTCGGCAGTGCCGTTTGTCTGGCTTTATGCCAACACTGTCCTGTACCGGTCGAACTCGTCGGCATTGCCGATGCTTTCGGCGAATCAGGCGAACCGAAAGAACTGCTCCAAAGCCGTGGCTTATCAGCAAGTCATATTGTGGAAACAGCTAAAAAAGTATTACTGAGAAAATAAAAAGCTCCCATTGGGAGCTTTTTTGTGATGTGTACCCAGAATCCTGGACACTGTAATGACAACTAAATAAGATGGTTTAGATGGATGCTAACCGGTATGTTACCGGTGGCATCCATTTTGTTTTCTGTTGAATACGTTCCGTATTGTAATAATGAATATAGTTTTTACAGCAGATGAAAATTGCGCGAAGGAAGTATATATTCCCTCACATCCATA
>UQHB01000047.1 GCA_900540735.1 uncultured Megasphaera sp.
ACCTGTACCGTCTGAAAGGGTATGCATATAAACTGCATCGCTGCGGCTGGCGGAACAGCTTTTCTAAAACCGACGAAGATGCTACCTTCATGCGCATGAAAGAAGACGCCATGAAGAATGGGCAGTTAAAACCGGCATACAATATCCAATACGGGGTAGATGCTGCGTTCATCGTGTGGGTCACGGCAGGACCGCAGCCTACAGATACGCCAACACTACTCCCTTTTTTGGCAGATATGGAACAACATACAGGCAGGAGGTATCCACGGGTCATTGCCGATGCAGGATATGAAAGTGAAGAAAATTATGTCGGCCTAAAACAACGGGGACAGACCGCCTACATCAAACCAGCGAATTATGAGCAACAGCAAACCCGCTCCTACAGGCAGGACATCGGCCGGAAAGAAAATATGCACTACGACGCGGCTCGCGATACCTTTACGTGTGCCCGGGGTAGAACACTATCTGTGAGTGCGGTACGGCACCGTCGCGCTGCTTCCGGGTATATCGCGGAAGTAACACAATATACCTGTGAAGACTGCAGTGCCTGTCCGCTCAAACCAGCATGCATCCATGGGAACCGATGGTGTATCCCTGTCCAAGACCGTGTCAAGCGGATAGAGATGTCTAAACGATTCCAACAAGAACGCCGGGAAGACCAGGAACGAATCACCACGCCGTTAGGAAAACAATTACGCATGAACCGTAGCATTCAATCCGAAGGAGCCTTTGCAATGGTCAAAGAAGACCTCTCCTTTCGTCGTTTTCTAAGCCGCGGGCAACGGAATGTATTGGTGGAAAGCATGGTGGTAGCGATGGCTGCCAATATCTGGAAACTACATCATAAAATACAACGAGGCAGGCAAGACATACACCTGTTTCCCCTTTCCATTACGGCATAATATAGAGAGAATATATCTATTTTTTGACAGGTATTCCTGCCAATGGTACGATGCGCCCTTTTTTTAGGGTCAAACATGATATTTCTCTACAATGCAACAAAACATGTGTCGTACGATATAACAAAAGGGCTGCCGCCAAAGCAAATAAATGCTTTATGCGACAGCCTCGTTGTTTTTTCACCTTCGTACCATCTTTTATTGCTAATTTATCCAATTCTTTATTAGCCCCTTATCAAGGTTCTAAATATATTCTTCATATCGTTTTTGTTCTTCTCTGGGAATGCCTATTGCTGTCATTGCTTCTCCGGCACTCATATGCATATTTTTCATAATATTTCGTATGGCTTTTAAATTAGTTTCTTCCTTAGCTTCTGCAATATCTGAATTGTAGTCAAGAATTGCTTTTTGGCGTTGTTCGTATTTGCGCCGTTCAGCTGGGTTATCTCTGAAATATTTTTCATATGCCAAGACTTGTTTTATCGTTTCGTCTTTCATCGCTAATTCCTCCAATTCCTTTTCACTACACCGATTAGAGAAATACGCCATCCACCGCTCTGAGCGGCGCAACGTGAGTATATCTGTAAACTTAAATTTCGGTAATTCCAAGAAATGAATGGCAAAGTAGTCCGTCATCTTTTGCCCCGTTACGGCACTCGTAATATAACACGGCGTGTGCCAATTCGGTTCATTTGTAAGGCAATCAAAATTCGTCAAGATAATGCTGATGGTTTTGCCGATTTCTGTATAACTGCCGTCAACAGGGAGTTCGGAGCCATATACATTAGACCAATAAAACAAAGCTCTCTCGAAAAACATTTTCCTTGCCGCGACTTGCACTTCAATGTCAACAAGGCTGCCGTCGTTGAGTTTAGCACAAATATCTAATTTCGAGAGCTTACCATCAAAAGAATCCGGTTCTGCGTCTTTGTCTTTGAAAATAATGTCTGTAAATTGATTTTCTTCGTTTCTATCCAAAATATCATTCGATGAATTGCAAATTTTAGTGCGACACCTGTAATTCTTGTACAAGTGCTTCAAATGGGGTCTTAAACTGAAGACATTTCCTGGGTCGATGATTTAATAGCAGTAATACATGCAATAATTCTTCTTTGGATACCCTTGCAAAATCCGTTTTCTTAGGAAAGAACTCTCGTAACAATCCGTTGCTATTTTCATTACTTCCGCGCTGCCAGGCTGCATACGCATCAGCAAAATAGAACGGAATCCCTTGCTGTTCTACGGCTGTATAACAGGCAAATTCTTTTCCTCTATCAGCTGTCATCGTTCGCACCGCACCAACAGGCAACGCTTGCAATAGTTGTTGGATAGCCTGCCACATGGAAGCACTAGTGCGGTTTGGCATCGGGATAGCTACATAAAATCGAGTCTTCCGTTCTAAGAATGTGGCCACGCAATGGTTGCTCTTGCCACGGGCGGAAACTACGGTATCCAGTTCCCAGTGTCCAAATTCATTTCTGGCAGCAACGGCGTCGGGCCGATCCTGAATAGACCTCCCTAGGCGGAACGTGCCGCGAGTTTCCGGCGGCTTACGCGAAGCCCCTTTCCGTCGCAGTACCTGCAGGAAGACGGCAATCTTTCCTTGATATATCCAATTATAAATGGTCTTATAGGAAATCCCTAAGGTGCTTTCCCGGCCTGCAATTTGTTCTGGCGACCATGTTTGTTGTAACCGGGTTTGCAGCAGTTGTAACCGTTGCGGCGTGGCTTTGCTAGGACGGCCTTTACGCTGTCCTTTTAACGCATAATCTCGTTGTGCTTCTTGGGCAGTATAAGACTGGTCGGAAGGTACGCGTTTTAGTTCACGGGCAACCGTCGCATGATGTACGTGAATGCGCGAAGCAATTTGCCGTGTGGAATATCCTTCTGCATGTAATACCTCTATCTTAATTCGTTGTTGTATGGTAAGATGTATGTAACTCATAGTAGATACCTCGTGACCCTGTGGAGTGTGGTTGCTTACATTGTACACGAATCTACTGTGAGTTTTTTAGTTGTCGCACTTTATTTTACAATCTATCAAGGCAATAAAAGTGTTGCATCACATCTTTAGGAACCATCCCACCGCCAGTAGCCCAAACGACATGCGTTGCTTGCGGCATGACCATTATCAATTTTTGCTTTTCTAAGTAAGCCTTTCCTCTCTCAGTTTGCAACCAAAGGGGGCCCATAAATCCAGCTAAAGCCGACGGTTCCAAGAAAATATACTCTGTATCCGCCAACATAGTAAGCAATGTATATAGTCGTTCATCACTAATTGTAAAACATCCAGAAATATCATGCACTAAGGTTCTACCAACCAATCCAGAGGGTCGTCCTACAGCAAGCCCATCGGCAGCAGTTTTGTTATCAATGCCAAAGTCTTGTGCAGATACTTCATTATGCTTTCCTGTGACTAGACCTAAGAACATAGCCGGAGAATGTGTTGGTTCAGCAAAGAAACAATGTACGGCATCGCCAAAAACACTTCTCAATCCAAAAGTAATACCACCAGGTGCCCCTCCTACACCGCAAGGTATATACACAAATAGTGGATGAGATGCATCAACACTAATCCCCATATTATCGAACTGCTGTTGTAACCGTTTCGCCGCAACAGCATAGCCTAGGAATAAGGTTTGCGAATTTTCATCGTCTACAAAATAGCTCTTTGGATCCTTTTCTGATTCAGCCCGTCCTGCCGCAACAGCTTTGCCATAATCGGCATTATGTTCAACAACGATTGCCCCTTTTTCTCGTAGCATATCTTTTTTCCATTGTTTGGCATCTGTAGACATATGTACATATACTTTAAACCCTAATTTAGCACTCATAATACCAATGCTCAATCCTAAATTTCCTGTAGAGCCAACAACAATCGAATATTCTGAAAATAATTGCCGGAACTTCGGTTCCATGAGGACAGTGTAATCATCAGAAATATGTAATATACCTCGCTGTATAGCAATTTCTTCAGCATGTTTTAACACTTCATAAATGCCTCCACGAGCTTTAACAGAACCAGAAATTGGCAAATGGCTGTCTAACTTTATATATACTTTCCCGGGAATAATAGATTTTTCTCTCGTCTCTAGGGCATCCTTCATTGTTGGAATCTCTTGCAACTCTGACTCAATAATCCCCTGGGACACTTCAGTTTCTGGAAAGGCTTTAGCAATATATGGCGCAAACCGTGTGAGCCGCGCTTCTGCATCGTCAATATCAGCCATATTCATCTGCTCACTAATATTGCGACCATGACAACTCTGTTCCTGAGGATTGAGCCAATATGTTTCTTTGAGATTAATTACATCTTGTAAAATAGGATATTCTTGTATCCATTGTTCTTTTGTTTTTCCTGCAATTTTTTCCATAGCTATACCTCCCATACTATTAGTGAAACTAAAAAATTAATTTTTTAAAATATATAGAATATATTTGACTGCCCCTTTTATCTCTGTTACTATCTCATTAGAAAGGGGTATTTGTATGGATTTTACAACTCAACTCGGGCAGAAAATCAAGGCCTTCCGTTTATCTAAACATCTTACTAGCAAAGAATTAGCATTGCAAGCACAAATTACACCATCTATGCTGAGCCAAATTGAACGAGGTCAAGCAACTCCTTCGCTTAACACTATTCGCTTATTAGCCTTAGCCTTAGATGAGCCCATGTATCGTTTTTTTTTAGAAGCAGTGGATATAAATACGGATATAGTACGCAAAGGAAACAGGGTGAAACTTATTTCACAAGGAATTTACTATGAAAGTTTAACCCCTAATATGGACGGTACTATTGAAATGATGCAATTAACACTACCTGTAAATATGTCAAATTGCCAAACTCCACTAGGTCATAAAGGTGAAGAGGTTGCTTTAGTCCAAGAGGGAATGGTCACCTTATTCTTAGGAAATGAAACGTGTATTTTACACGCAGGCGATAGTGTCCGTATAAAAAGCGAAATTAAACATCAGTGGACCAATACGGGGACAATACCTGCTACTATTATTTTTGCTGTTTCTCCACCTTCATTTTAATATAGAGTCATCCTTCCCTACAGTAGAGAAGGATGACTCTATATTATACAACTATTTTTTTAGTAGAATTCCCTCGAATATCTACTTCAATCCATTTTTCTACCTGTTCATTTCGTACGCCAATGTAATAATTTGTAAAATTAGCACTTGAACAAGAATGATTTGGAATAATACATATTTTATCACCTACTTTTAAATTTGTCTTTCCATCTACTTTGATTTTCCCCACTTCTTCTGAAAGTCCATATATACAAAGTTCCGGATGTCCTTTCACAGTGCCATACCCACGTATGGACGAATTTCCATGAGCGCCTTGATCTAAACCTAGACATTTAGTTCCAGCATCACAAATAAATATATCTTCTGCTGGATGGGAAATAACAGAAGCTAATACATATAACGCACATTCCTCTTCTGTTGCTGTTTGCGTAGAAAGTTGAATAGAGTCATTAAAAATATAATTCCCTGGATGGTATATACCAATATAAGAGCTACCGATACTACCTCTAAAAGTTGGTGTAGAACCACTGGAAATGATATCCACCGTATACCCTGCTTGACTTAATGATTTAGCAGCTATTTCTAGAGCGTGTTCTTCATCTTGGCAATACGCTTCGATTTCATCATGTGTGCAAGCACTGTAGACATGTCCAGGATGTGTAGAAATTCCTTTAAAAGACAAGGACTCATATCGTTGTAACGTATTTACTAAGGAAACAGCTTTATCTGGAGCTACGCCAAACCGATGTAAACCACTGTCTACAATCACAGTGTACGGAATAACTACATTGGCTTCTCGAGCTTTTTCATTAATATAAGATGCAGCTTCTTCTCCATCAATACGGATAATAAAATTACATTTTTGAACTAATGTAATAACTCGTTGAATGGAAACATTTGTTGCTACGGGATAGGCATACATAATATTCTTCTTCCCTTTGTTACATAGAGCTTCAGCTTCATCTAACGTGCCACATAAAAAACCAGTACAGCCATACGATTCCTGAAGTTCTGCCAACATAGTACTTTTATGAGTCTTAACCATAGGCCAAATTTGTTTATTATGTTTCTTTGCAATATCTGCATAAGTCTGAATATTTTTTTCCATTATATCTAAATCTAAGAGAATAGCTGGTGTTTGAATTTGATTAATATGCATACCCTCACTCCTCACTATAAACTATACAAATAAAACCCATAAAATATATACGCAAAGTAATGATGTCAGTGCCTGCAAAACACTAATGATAGGAAATACTTTATATGCTATATCCGCTGACATTCCCGATGTAGTCGTAACGACCCAGAAAAAATCATCATTTCCATGAAATACCATAAATCCACCAGAAGCACAGGCCAACATAGCAATGACTAAACCAATCGGTGTATTAAAACCTAATACATCTACTAATGGTAAAAGCATAGAGGCTGCAGTAATCATGCCAACAGTTCCAGAACCAATGGCTGTTCTAAAAATAGCACCAATTACGAAAGGCACTAATATACCTAAAGAGACACCTGAAAAATATTGAGTTACAATCATCTGTAAATCAGACATTTTTAATACGGTAGCAAAAGCACCACCAGCACCTACAATGAGGACAATTTGCCCAGCAACTTTTAACGCTTCACCAAATTCTCCCTCAAAAGTCCAAACTTTTCTATCGTGAGGCCGTACATTCATATACGATACAAAGGCAATAATCAAGCCGATTAATAGAGCAACAACCGTATTACCTAAGGAAAAGAATATAGTAAACAGCAATCCATCTCCAAAGGGTTTGGAATTAAGCATAGCTACAGTTCGTAATAGCATTAAAATAATTGGTAAAATAATCGGTGCAAAGGACATAAACGCACCCGGTCGCTGATGATTATCTTCTGGAACAACTTCTTCTGCAATTTCTTCAGCCATAAAGAAATATTTATTTCCAAGTATCTTCCCTGTAGCAAAAGCAACAAGTACAACCGGTATAGATATTAACATACCAAGCAAAATAACCATCCCTAAATCAGCACCTAAAATACCAGCAACGGATAAGGGGCCTGGCGTAGGCGGTACTAACATATGAGTAGCATGGAGCCCCATTGCCAACGCAATAGCCATTGTTGTCATGCTAATAGCAGTATCTCTGGATAACCGTTTTGCCAGTGGAGCCAACAAGACAAATGCTGAATCACAAAATACAGGAATTGATACGAAATATCCTGTGACAGCAAGTCCTAAAGGAGCGTGCTTTTTGCCGGTAATTCGCAAAATTGTTTTAGCCATAGTCTCTGCAGCACCACTTTTTTCTAGTAATGCTCCCATCACCGTGCCAATAGCAATAACAACACCTATACCAGCAATAGTCCCTCCCAAACCTTGAGCATAACCATCCATAATATCATTAATACTATGTCCAATCATAAGCCCAAAAGAAATTGCTGCAATAGTCAAAGCAAAAAAGGGATGGAGTTTTACTTTAATCGTTAAAAAAATTAAAATCCCAATAGCAATGATAATACATGAAATGACTAACATAGTACTGCTCATAGTTATCACTCCTTATGACACGTGAATTACACCAATACTGACGTTCATAAAGAAGCTCCTTTAATTCAAGTTAACTTTAATTTAATTATATTAAATGTGCCTTTGTTTGTCAATAAAATAAATTAAATATAATTTAATTTATTTTAATTTTATAAACTATAAATTATATATTTCAAAAAATATCAATATATTTCTAATATACACCTATTATTTTTCATAAAAAGCAGGGATGCATTTGAGCATCCCTGTTTATAAATCTAGATTTCTATTGATTAATGGCTACAGCTTGATTTTTTACATCTTGCGGAATCGTGAAGTCTACGCCTTCAGGCAAGTCTTTGATACCAATAGATATGGAAATATCACTGTTGTTGATGAACTGGCGAATGACGGCCTGGTTGGCTTCACTCGTATTGGCGTTATCTAGGACGGTCAAGGCGATTTGCCGTAACTGCGGTGTCATCGGCAAGGCAATATTCGTGATTTTCTTCGTCGTTGGGTCGATGGTTACAGTCGTTCTAATATCATCGGACTGCTGCAATGCTTTTAATACTTTTTCGGTCAAATCGACGGCTTTTTCATTAGCACCGTATTTAATTTTGATCGTATCAATCGTATCTTTGCTGTAAATACGGCTGCTATCAAAAACGACTTGGTACTGGTCATTGCCTAAAGCAGAAACGGATTTGACACCATCCATGACGTTATGTTGTTCGTTGAGATAGTCTTTAGCGGCTGTTTCACTCTTTAATTCTTGAGACCGCTTTTTCCATGTCGTCTGGCCATCTTTGGTCGTACTGTAATAGGACGTAACCGTTTTACCGTTCTGTTCTATATAGACTGTCGACGGTTCCATAGTCTTGCCAGCCATAGTCATGTGCAGCGTTCCTTTGCCTTGAATCGTCGGCAACGCCTGGGCATCGATGACACCATTGACGTTCATAGAGCCAATGAAAGGCATCGACATATCGACATGGAGCGTGTATTCGCCAGCTGTTTGGGTAATCGTATTTTGTGCAGCTTCAGCATACGTTTCTGCTGGTGTCGCTGCAAAGGCGGCACTGCCAATCATCATGGTTGCCGTCGCTGTGAGCACGGCTTTTTTCCAAAGAGATTTAAATTTCATTATAAACACCTCATTTTCCATCCAATATATGTTTCTTTTATTATAAATCAACTTCTGTCGTCTGAAAAGAAAAAAGAGTCATCCTCTCGTTACAAGAGGACAACTCTTTCGTGACATTATCGTTTATTTGCTGTTAGTGTTGCCATCGATGCCGAGAGCGCGAACGATACCGAAAAAGACTTCTGTATTGTCCATGACACCGTGGAAGTATTCCGAGCCAGGGCCTTGTGCCATGAGGACGATGTCATCTGCTGCATGCGCTTCAGACGAGTCGTTATCAGGAATGTTGCCCGGTTGGAACTCGCCTTTAATATCCGGGTTTGCTATGGCTTTACCGTCTTTCATAATCGAGCCAGGAGTCGGTACAGGGAGCAGTTTGTAGTTCGTATTCATATCCGGATGGTTAGCGTACTGGACAGCTAAGGTTACATCTGGATTCGGGTCATCTGGGAAACCGTCATCGTTTTTATCTTCAAAGGTCGGGAATTCCGATTTAGCATAGGTGCCTACAGCTTCACGGCCTGTTTTGCCGTATTTTTCCGTGTACGTACCGGTAATGCTAGCACCGTGCGCATGGTCAGCGACGACGATGAGGAGTGTATCCGGATGTTTCTTGGCAAATTCTTGGCCAAGGCCGACTGCTTTATCGAATTCAATCGTATCGTACGTAGCACGCTGCCAATCCATAGCATGGAGCTGTTTATCAATGCTTGCACCTTCGACCATGAGGAAGAAGCCGTTTTTATTCTGTTCCAATGCATTTAAAGCTTTGTCCGTCATGTCGATGAGGTTCGGCTGATTGTTGTATTCTTTGAGGACTGCCGGATTCTTTAATACTTCACGGTCTAAGTATACGTCCATCGTATTCGGTGTATAGAGTCCGAGGAGTTTCGTTGCTTTCAGCGATGTAGCGTCTAATTCTTTCTGATTCGACGAGTAGGAATAGCCTAATTGTTCAAATTCAGAAATTAAGTTGCGGTTGTCTGTCCGTTTAGAACCTTTGGCACTCTGCGGTGTAAAGTACCGGGAGCCGCCGCCTAAGATAACGTCAGGACGATGTTTTTCAACGAGCATGTCGGCTGCAATGTAGTTCTGTTCTGCCCGACGGCGTGTATGGGTGAGCATAGCAGCCGGTGTAGCGTCTGTAACGCTTGCTGTCGTAACGACACCAGTGCCCATGTCGCGAGTCCGTTTTGCAAGTTCAATGATATTTTCTACGCGCGGGTCATCTAAGGGGTCTTTCGTATGGTTTTCATAGACACCCATAGCGTTGACGACGCTCTTATGGCCTGTTGCGTAAGCCGATGCAGAGTTTGCCGAGTCAGTCGTCAAGGAGTCGTAACCAGACGTCGTAATGAGGGCCATGTTCGGCATTTTTTCCATATTTAAGAGATCGTTGTATTTCCCTTCTTTAATGCCCTTCGAGAGAATACGGCCCATTTGTTTAGCCTGAAGGCTCATGCCGTCGCCAATGAAGAGGATGACGTTTTTCGCTTTTTTCTGGGCTACTTCGTTCGTCACGTTGTATTCTACGCTGCGCGATAAGCCATCATCTTTAACGTCGACTTTGACCGTCCCTGCTTTCGGGAAGCTAACGTCGTTAATCCGGTATACAGCCGTCGTGCCGTCTAAGGACTGGTCTGCTTTTTTACCAAAGAATTTCGCTGCATCTTGGCCGTTTACTTTGACATCCATATTGGCATCTTTTGCATCGGCAATTTCTACAGTGAAATCGAATTTCTGGCCTTGTAAGAACTTGGCATTATCTATAGGGAGCACGTTAATCTGATGTTTCTGCGGTGCGTCGTAAGCAGCTTGTACGCTTGTCGGGACGTAGGCAGAGGCAAATACGCCAAGGCCTAAGACAACAGCCATCATGGCTTTCTTTTGTTTGGAAAACATATTCATGAATTCATCAACCTTTCTACACTGAAGTACTGAAGCAATGTGATTATTTGTACATAGTATACAAAGGCTATATGTAAACCTTGTGATGAATTTGTGAAATATATGTAAAACTATGTCATTTCCAAAAGGCTACGTCTTCTGTGGGAATACCAGCCGATTGGGCCTTAAATATGGGATTTTTCCCGGCTTTGCGCTGTGTTTCATAGTCTTGGAGCGCAGCCATGGCAACATGGCGTAACTTCAAGCATGCAGGAATATTGATCAAGCACATGAGGCCCATGAGAATATCTGCAATAGCCCAAACTGCTTCCATAGACATGACAGCACCAAAGAAGACGGCGAGAACGCAAGCAATGCGGAAACACCACATAAAGGACAGGCTCGGTTCACGGCGTTGAATGAAATGGAGACAATTATCGACGTAAAAGAGATTGCCAATGAGCGTCGTAAAAGCAAAGAGAACCATGCCGCCTGTAATGAGGAGCGGCCCAAAGGCACCGTATGTAGCCGTTGCAGCTTGCTGGATATAGACGGCACCAGCCGCTTCTGTCGTAATGGGCACACCGGAGCAAAGGCCGAGGAAGACCGTTGCACTGCAGACGAGAATTGTATCGATGAAGACCGAGAGCATCTGTACGAGACCTTGCTTGACCGGATGACTGACATCCGCTGCAGCAGCCGCATTCGGTGCAGAACCAATACCGGCTTCGTTCGAGTAGAGCCCCCGTTTAATGCCATAAATCATGCACGACCCGGCAATGCCACCAAAGACGGCTTCAAAGTCAAAGGCATCGGCGAAAATCAGAGCAAAGACATGGGGTAATTGTTCTACATGAAGGATGACGACGATGAGAGCCGCCAAAATATAGAGACCGCCCATGAAGGGCACCATAATGGACGTAATCTGAATGATGCGGCTGCCGCCACCGCTGATGCAATAGCTAACGAGCAAGGCTAAGATACCACCAATGAGCCACGGTGTCGTCCCTTCGTGATAAAAGCCATAGACGGCAAAAGTGGACTGTAAATTAAAGGATGCTAGCATGTTAAAACCGCCAGCATAGGTTAAAATCAGGAAAAAGGCAAAAATCACACCTAACGTGCGATTGCCCATAGCCGTTTCAATATAATAAGCCGGGCCACCGTAACTCGTCCCTTTCGCACCGCGCCGTTTGTAAATCTGGGCTAACGTACTTTCCACAAAAGCACTGGCACCGCCGATGATGGCTAAGAGCCACATCCAAAAGACTGCGCCAGGGCCGCCGAGACAGATAGCCGTCGAGACACCGATAATATTGCCTGTACCGACACGAGATGCCGTCGAGACCATTAGTGCCTGGAAGGACGACACCGCACCAGGCGTATGGGGCCGTTCCATGACGACGCGAATACTTTCGCCTAACAGGCGAATCTGGACAAAGCGCGTACTCAACGTAAAGATAAGACCAGCCACACTCAAGACGATAATCAAAATAGGATAATACATAATATCGTCTAAATATACGAGTATATCCATCAACGAAACCACTCCTTTATTTTTGCATAGCAAAAGGTATTTTCACACTATAAAAATAGTAATATATTTGTTTCCCTTTTGTCAATTAGATTCGCAAAATTATGATACTAAATTCACATACATAAAAATGCTCTCCATAGCGTACTATAGAGAGCATTTGTCCTAGACTGTATCTTAGATAGTCCAGTCTTTTTGCGCCGTATGTAAGTAATGTTCCGCCTTTTCAGATAAGGGCTTTTCTAAGAAATCAGCATACATAGTCTGAATTTCTGGGTTATCATGGCAGAAGCGGTTGTGCCACTGCGCATCGAGAGCATGTAAATATTGTCCTCGTACGCCGGCTAATTCTTCGCCATCATGAATAGGCTGACCGCCACCGCCGGAGCAGCCACCTGGGCAGGCCATGACTTCGACGAAATCATACTGCACCTGGCCAGCGCGAATAGCTTCGACGAGAGCCCGCGCATTACCAAGGCCATTGGCAACAGCAATATGGACTTTTGCACCGCCCATGTTGAAGGTGCCTTCGACCCAACGGTCTTTCGGCCGTACTTGATAGAACGTATTGGCATCGGGATTCTGGCCTGTCACCGTATGATACGCCGTGCGCAAGGCCGCTTCCATAACGCCGCCAGTCGTCCCGAAAATGATGCCGCCACCGCTGACTTCACCGAGGGGCGAATCGAAATCCCCTTCCGGCACACGGGCAATATCGATACTAGCCTGTTTCAGCATGCGTAAAAATTCCCGTGTCGTCAAAACAATATCTACGTCTTGTACGTCTTTATCACTATTGACTTCCGGCACAGCGGCTTCGTATTTTTTTGCCACACAAGGCATAATGGAAATAGAGCAAATTTTCTTGCGGTCTACGCCAAGGAGGTCAGGACAGTAACTTTTGACCATAGCCCCAAACATTTGCTGTGGCGACTTCGATGTCGAAAGAGCATCAACCATATCGGGGTATTCGTGCTTCATAAAGCGAACCCAACCGGGACAGCAGCTCGTGAACATAGGCCATTTTCGGTCTTTTTTCGCAAATTCTACAAGGAATTCATTGCTTTCTTCCATAATCGTCAGGTCTGCAGAAAAACTCGTATCAAAGACGTAGTCAAAGCCGAGCCGTTTCAAGGCCGCAGCCATCTTGCGCGGCGACGCCATATCGCGTGGTAGTCCAGCCGCTTCAGCCCAAGCTGTCCGTACAGCCGGTGCGACTTGGACAATCGTCACCGTATTGGGAGCATGAATAGCATCGAAGGCCTTGGCCGTATCGTCCCGTGTGAGGAGTGCTCCTACGGGACAGTGTGTAATGCATTGGCCGCATAAGGTGCAGTTGCTTTCACGAATGGGCTTATTCCCCCGTACAGCCACAGTCGTACGACGGCCTGTATTGGCCAACGTCCACACGGTCGAAGACGTGACTTTTTCACATTCTGAAATGCAGCGCATGCACTGAATGCACTTCGATGCATCGCGAATAAGAGGGAAGGTCATGTCCCAATCTTTTGGGCGATACTGTTCTTCATAAGGCAAGGTCTGCACGCCCACAGCAGCTGCTACGTCTTGGAGACGACAGTTGCCGTTACGCAAGCAAACGGTACATTCTGTATGGTGCTGAGAAAGGATAAATTCGACATTCGTCCGCCGTGCGTCGAGGACGCGCTTGGACTGCGTCAAAATTTCCATGCCCTCTTCAACAGCTGTGTTGCACGACGAGACCAGTTTATCCAGGCCTTTGACTTCGACGACACAGACACGACAGGCCCCGATTTCATTAATATCTTTTAAATAGCAGAGCGTTGGGATTGCAATGCCCAGTTCTTTGGCGGCTTGTAAAATCGTCGTTCCTGCTGGCACCGTAATCTGTTGGTTATCTATAGTAAGCGTTACCATTTGCCATCCCCCCGTTTCATGGAACCCATGCCGTTTAGGTGACAGCAAAGGCAGCGGCTCGCTTCTTGCGTAACTTCCGCTTCATTAAAGCAATATTCGACCATTTCAAAATCGTGTTTTCGAATACATGCAGGCCGTGTACGGTCGTTGCAACGGCCGCATTTAGGACGATTCCGCACAGCCACAGTCGGCAAGGTAATACCAAAATCTAAGTGATGGTCGTATCCTAAATAAGAGTCAATCTGCGATGCAGCCACTTTTCCAGCAGCAATAGCTAAGATAATTGTCGCCGGGCCGGTCACGCAGTCCCCACCGGCAAAGACACCTGGCAGGGTTTCGATGGCACCACCGCGGTCGGCTTGCATTTCGCCCCACTTCGTCGGCACACCTTCGTCTTCAAAGGGCTTACTGACAATATTTTGCCCAATAGCTACGACGATGATATCACAGGGCAAGACCGTTACTGGTTCTGGTGCGTCTACCGGTTTCGGACGGCCTGATTTATCAATAGGGCCGACAATCTGTAGGCGTACGCCAAGGCCTGTAACCTTACCAGCGTCGTCCACTTCGACGTGGTCTGGTGCGTATAATTCCATGAGTTCGCACCCTTCGGCCATAGCCGCATCGATTTCTTCGACAAGAGCAGTCATATCTTTTTTGCGCCGCCGATAGGCAATAATAACTTCTTTCGCACCAAGGCGCATAGATGTCCGCGCCGCATCCATGGCGACGTTCCCACCGCCGACGACGATGACCCGTTTATCTTTAAAATCAGGCTTTGTCCCTTTTTCCATAGCCCGTAACATAGAGACCGCCGGAATAACGCCTATTGCGTCTTCACCGGGAATGCGTAACTTTTTATCCGTGTGGGCACCAATAGATAAGAAGACCGCATCATATTGCTGCCGTAATTCCGTAAGGGATATATCTTTACCAATAGTCGTATTATATTGGACATGAATACCAGTCGACAAAACATGATTTACATCGTCATCGAGACGCTTTCGTGGCAAACGATAGGCCGGAATGCCATAGAGCATCATGCCGCCTAGTTTGTCAAACTGTTCATACACCGTCACGTCATGACCCATGAGCTGTAAATAATAGGCTACTGTAAGACCGCCAGGGCCACCGCCGACAACAGCCACCTTCTTGCCAGTCGGATCCAGCTGTGTCGGTGGCGGCAATGCTCCGCCGTGATCCACAGCATAGCGTTTAATGCCGCGAATATTGATGGCATCGTCAACCATACCGCGGCGACAGTAATGTTCGCAAGGATGTTCACAGACAAAAGCACAAGCTGTCGGAAAAGGATTATCCCGGCGAATAAGCTGTACTGCATCATCATAGCGGCCAGCAGCGACGAGGGAAATATAGCCAGCTGCATCGACGTGAGCCGGACAGTTCGCCACACACGGTACAGCTTGGTCCATCAGTTCAGCACAGTGATGCGCCGTAATATGAGACGTAAATTCAGCAGCATAATCATCGAGAGCTTTCACTACCATGCGGCCTGTTTCACTGCCAATGGAACAGTCTGACGTATCTTCCATAGTCTGCGCAGCACGTCGCAATAAAGCTATGTCACGATTCGTCCCATTCCCATCCAAAATCTTTTCTAATATATCTAACACGCGACCCATGCCAATCCGACAGGGCACACACTTACCGCAGCTCTGGGTATAACAGACCTGCACAAACGAAGCCAATAAATCAATAGGACAGAGGCCTTTCGGGCTTACACCCAAGCGGTGGCCTATATCTTCATACATAAAATGAATCATCTTGTCGGCACGTTCCGGTTTATCCAGCATAATCGGCTGTGTCACAATGTCACCTTCCTATACAAGTGCGTTACATATTCACAAAGTGTTACTAGTATTATACTCGTTTTAGTAAATAAACAGAAGAGCTTTTTTAACATAATACAAAAAGCCAATGCTCTTGTCAGGATTACAAAAGCATTGGTTCATATAGTACATGATTAGATTATAAAAAGTCAGGATATCGTTCTTGTACGGTTTTTATATTATCTAATAATTCATCTGCTTTAGCGTAATCGCCATTAGCGTATTCTAAGACACGAATGGCATTAGGCGCATATGCCGCGATAGCTCTCGTTAAAGCATCCCAATCAATGTTACCAGCAAAAATCGGCAAATGTTGATCTCCTTGTCCATCATTATCATGTAAATGGAAAGCAAAAATCCGGCTGTTCAAGGCTTTAACGACACTAGGAATATCCCAACCATTTACGTGAGCATGTCCGACATCAATAAGAGATGCCGCTTGTGGGAATTCATCAAATAAAGCAATGTATTCTTCTTGGTTGAAGAGATTGTACTGCTTTAACCCTACATTTTCAATAACCATCTTGGGGCCGCCAATGCGCACAGCGAGACTTTCAATTTTATGGAGCCGTTCTTTTACTCGTTCTTGATACGGTGCTTTTTCTCCGCTCCATCGTTCATTCGTATGGATGACGATAAACGAAGCACCTACTTTTTTACCATACGTAAAGGTTTCTTCATAGCGATGTAAATACGTGTGGTCATTTGCATCTGCTAAGTTGACAGTAACGCACGGACCATGAAGAGACAAGGCCCGCTTTGTACCAGTAATCGTAGAAATGACGCCATCCCAATAGTCATTGCCACCAAATTCATAAAATAATTCAATCCCATACGGTGCCGGAATTTTTGCTAATTCCCCTTTATTAAACGCTGGAAATAATAAGTCACTAATTTCAACTGTTGCCATTATGCCTTGCCTCCTTCTTCATGAATGTAGAGATTCTTTCCTGTTTTGGCATCAAAGAAGCAAACATCCGTCCACGTGAAGGAAAGGCCAAGATTTTCACCAACAGTCGTATCGTATTGTTCGCCTGTTGCTTGGACGAAAAAGCGTGTACCATCTTCTAAGTGAAGCAAAATGGTCTGCAAATTCCCTGTATTTTCCGTATATTGGCATGCCCCTTTAATTAGTGCCTGATCATCACTGACAAGTTTGACATTTTCTGGGCGAATCCCAATCGTAATGGCTCCTTGTGGCAATCGAAATGCTATATCTTTCGGTAAGGCAATTTTTGTCTTACCAATGACGAGGGCACCATCAGCAATCGTTCCATTGACTAAGTTCATAGCCGGCGAACCAATAAAGGATGCCACAAAAGTATTGGCTGGATTATGATAAATTTCGTTCGGTGTGGCAATTTGCTGCAATGTTCCATCATGAAGAACTGCAATACGCTGGCCTACGGTCATAGCTTCGACTTGGTCATGAGTAACGTAAATCATGGTCGAATGATTGACTTCATGAATCTTGACGAGTTCCTGCCGAGCTCGTTGACGGAGCTGCGCATCTAAGTTAGATAACGGTTCGTCTAACAGGAAATACGGCGAATGCTTAACAATAGCGCGGCATAAAGCAACACGCTGTTTTTGACCGCCTGATAAAGAACGTACAGGCCGTTTTTCATATCCTTGGAGATGGAGCATTTCCAAGGCTTCATCAGCCCGTTTTTTGATTTCAGTTTCCGGCAGCTTCTGGATTTTCAGACCAAAGGTAATATTATCCCAAACATTCATATGTGGGAACAAGGCGTAACTCTGGAATACCATTGCAATATTGCGTAATCCTGGAGCTACATCATTGATGACTTTCCCACCCATAGAAAGCTTGCCTGATGTAATGTCTTCAAAACCTGCAATCATGCGGAGCGTCGTACTTTTACCACAACCAGACGGTCCGAGGAAAATGACGCGTTCCCCTTCTTTAATTTCAAAATTAAGATCTTTTATAACTTCTTTGGAACCATATGATTTGCTCACATAATCAAATACGATATTGTGCATTATCCTTTCACTCCTGCCTGCATAAATGTATTGAGGATAAATTTCTGGCAAACGAGATATAAAATAAGAGGCGGTAAACTCGTCAGGACAGCCACAGCCATGGCAATACTCCATTCACTGCCGCCTTCGGCACTGATGAACATCTGCAGTGCCAAGGACAACGTGTACTGCGACTTATCTTTTAAAATCAAGAGAGGCCAGAAATATTCATTCCACGAATTAATGAAAAACATAATCCCAATAGCAATAACCGACGGCCGTACTAAGGGGAAGACAATCATCCGTAAAATCGTCAACGGATTCGCCCCTTCTAAAATAGCTGATTCAAAAAGCGGTTTTGGAATACTGCGCATCGCTTGGCGCATGAGGAAAATTCCCATGCCGTCAGCAAACTCTGTGAGCATAACACCATAAGGTGTATTTAATAAGCCTAAATGGGACATGAATAAATAGTTTGGCATAATCAAGACCGTAATCGGAATAAAGAAAGTCATGAGCATACCATTAAAAAGCATTTCCCGACCTTTAAAGCGGTAATACACAAAGGCAAAACCAGCCAAGACACTAGTCACTAATTTAAAAACAGTGACGAAAAAGGCAATGAAAAAGGTATTCCATACAAATTGTAAAATCGGGAATCTACCGAGAACGGTAATGTAGTTATCCAGTGTCGGAGGGAATGGTAACGGATTGAGCGGCGACTGGAAAACTTGATTTAATTCTTTAAAGGAAGCAGACAACATAAATACCACAGGCCAGATAGAAATAATCACGGCAATAATGAGGAGAATATGGCATACTGCTTCTTTCTTGCGATTAATTTTCATAGTACACCTTCTTATCTGCTACGCGGCTGCGCCACCAAAGGAACAAGCCAAAGAGAATCATCGTAATTACGGCATAGGCTGCAGAAATCCCGGTCTTGTAGAAGACGAAGGCATATTGGTAAATGACATAAACTAAATTGGCACTGCCTTGGTCCGGCCCACCTTGGGTAAGCATATTGACTGGAACCATAACGTACTGCAAGCCAAAAACGACAGTAATGACGAAAACATAAATAGCCGATGAAGAAGTCTGAGGCAAAATAATTTTTTTGAAAATAACCCAGTCTGATGCATTTTCAAGGCGTGCTGCTTCAATCATTTCCTGTGGAACTGAAACCATCGCAGCCAACATGAGGATTAAATTATAACCAAAGACTTTCCAGCCAATAATCGTCGTAATGGCGAAGATAACGAGATACGGTTCTTTGAACCATCGCGGCGAAGCGACACCAAAGATACTTAAAATCGCATTAATTGGGCCAGCTAAGGGATTGTAAATCCAAAGAAATAAAATACTTGCAACAGCAAGGCTCAAGAGGGACGGCATAAATAAGAGAAAGCGATATACCGTCTGCCCACGATGGAGCATATGAGCCATAATATACGAATACAAGTACGGAAGAACAAAGTTAAATACTAAGAGAAACAGAATAAACAATACCGTATTGCCTAAGACTTGGTAAAATTCATGACTTTGAATGACAGTCATGTAATTGCTAATACCAACAAACTTGATTCTCGGGCTTACCATATTCCACGAGAAGAAGCTCAGTACAGCATTTACCAAGAGAGGCCAGTAATAAAAGAGAATGAACACTATAGCAGCAGGGACGAAGAGCAGTGCCCCTTTGCCAGTCAATCGATTCATCTCAATCCCACCTTTCGAATAACATAACGGACAGGAAAAAGGGTATCCTCCTCCCTGTCCGCCAACAGTCATGAATATATCTTAGCTTTCTAATAAGCCATTAATTTTTACAGCTGCATCGTGTAAAGCTTCTTGTGCAGTCTTACTACCATTCAAGACAACATCACGTGTATCAATGAGAACCTGTTCAGCTTGAAGACCATTCTGACCAGGGAAGCTTACCCAAGGCGTAACGTTCGGGAGCATTTCCATAGCCTGTTTAACGTTTGCATTTTCATCCATTAATTTTTTGTATGGTCCTTCTTTGTCCATATCTTTACGAGGCGGTAAGTAACCAGTACCTGTATCCCACTTCGTTAAGTTATCTGCCGATTCAAGATATTTGATAAATTCAGCAGCTGCTTTTTGTTTATCTTTATCTTTTGAAAGAACCATGAGGAAGTTGCCGCCTGCCGGAACTTTGACTGGTTTGTTGCCAAATGCAGGGAAGGATGTAGTCATAACCTGGAACTGGGAACTCTTTTCGAAGTTAGCACGTTTACCGATAGTCGTGCAGACCATAGCAAGCTTACCAGACGTGAACGCTTGGAATCCTTCTTCGTTTGTTGCATGAAGGCCAATGCCATCTTTTACCATATCAGCAATGAATTGATACCCTTGAGCAGCTTCTGGCGTATCAAAGCCAGCTTTCCATTTGCCGCCTTCTTGTTTGAGCATTGTGCCGCCATTCGATTCTACGAGAGCTTGGTTGGTCCAAGTATCAGCATATTCTTGCATGAAGAATGCCGGAGAACCAGTTTTATCTTTAATCTGCTGTGCATACTGATGAACTTCTTCCCACGTTTTTGGTGGTTTATTCGGGTCAAGACCAGCAGCTTTGAAGATTTCTGGATTGTAATATAATACCGGTACAGATAAAGAATAAGGTACACCAACCTGCGTACCATCAGCAGTCTGTGCTAATTTAGCAATATTCGGTTCGAATGTATCTTTCATAAAGTTAGAATCACCGTTATCTGCAAACAACTTATTAATATCTTGATGGTCAAAGTTTTCGTTTGCATAGTTGAGGAAATCCCAGCCCATTTGTACAACATCTGGTGTCTGACCAGAAGCAACAGCGGCCTGTAAGTTCTGTGTCAACCCTTTGTACATATCAGGATTGAATTTTTCTGTAACTTTAATATTAGGATGAGTTTTGTTGAAGTCATCGACCAATTCACGAACAGTCTGACCACCAAAACTATCAGATGCAACATGCCAATATTCAATCTCTACAGGTTTGCCATTGCCACCACTCGAAGCAGTATCACCGCTTGAACCGCAGCCAGCTAAGCTCACAGTGGCCATCATACCAACTGCTACGCTAAGTAATGCTTTTTTCCAATTCATCTATAGGATCCTCCTAGTAAAAAATACTAACTCATGTCATTATTATGTCATATAGTAATACGGAAAGAATTTTCATGAGTTTTCTGAATACAGGGCATATTTTACAGAAGCTATGTAAAAGGCGCATGAGAGGTATATGTAAATTACGTAAAATTAATTCTTTAAAAAGGAAAAAAATAATACGATTTTCTATACTAAATTATTCCATACTGGTGCTAGCATATAAATAGTACAAATCAAACTGAGCAAACCCCTTTGAATAGTC
>UQHB01000048.1 GCA_900540735.1 uncultured Megasphaera sp.
TCGCAACAGCTCGTTTATTGTATCAAAGCTTTGTGAGCTTGTCAACAACTTTTTTAAAGAAATTTTTAAATCATTTCTTCAGGCTGTCGCTGTTCGTTTGGACGTTTCCGTCTGTCCCGTGCGACATAAGGTATTCTATCATCAAAATAAAAAGCTGTCAACACATAATTGACAGCTTTTTTACAAAAATTATATGACTTTATCATAGACCTACGATAAGCTTTCCAAATTCTTCTGCTTACTTTCAATACCAAGACCCATGACGACAGCAGCGACAGCAATAAAGACGAAGGCAAACATGTAGAACACAGTCCCTGCTCCCATGGCATTGCCGAGCATCATACCCACTAAAATAGGCGCAGCCATACCACCAAAACGGCCAAAGCCGGCAGCCCAGCCGCTGCCTAAGGCACGAATAGCGGTCGGATACATTTCCGGCGTGTACGTATAGAGTACGCCCCACGCACCTAAGTTAAAGAAAGACATAATGGCACCCCACATCATGAGCATTGCCGCCGATGTCGCACTGCCAAAGAAGTAGCTTGCAATGCCGCTGCACAAGAGATATACAGACAAGGTATACTTCCGACCCACCCGGTCGACGAGCCATGCCGCACTATAATAGCCCGGTAATTGGGCGATAGTCATGATTAAAACGTATTCAAAAGTCTTCACGACTGTAAAGCCTTGCTGGAAAACAATAGACGGCAGCCACATAAAGATACCGTAATAACTATAGTTAATGCCAAACCAGACGAGCCAAAGCATAATCGTCCGTGACAAGAAAGGCTTTTTCCAGAGCGTCGAGAAAGACACCGGTTCCTGTTTTGGCAATACTTCTTTTTCATTGCCAAAAGGTTTAACCGGTACATGGAGCCGTTCTTCTAAGTCGACGATAATCTGCCGTGCTTCTTGGATACGCCCTTTAGAGAGCAAGAAGCGCACTGATTCCGGCATATGCAAGCGAATGAGGAAGACATACACAGCCGGTACGGCACCGAGCCAAAAGGCCATGCGCCACCCATAGACAGGAATAAAGAAGTACGCAATGCACGCAGCCACAATCCAGCCTAAGGCCCAAAAGCTTTCCAGTAAGACAATAAATTTTCCCCGTACATGAGCCGGAGCATATTCAGAGACGAGCGTTGCTGCTACAGGCAATTCACCGCCCAGGCCAAAGCCAACGAGAAAACGGAAAATTAATAAAGACGTGTAATCCCAAGCCATAGCGCAAAAGGCTGTAGCTATACTATAGAGTAATACTGTAATCGTAAATACTTTCTTCCGGCCAATATGGTCGGCTACTGTCCCCGAGACGACAGCACCTAAAGCCATGCCAATGAGGCCAATACTGCCAATGAGCCCCATCTGTCCCGGTGCTAACTGCCATTCTTTAGCAAGGACCGGTAAAATAAAGGCGATGAGCCCTGTATCCATCGAATCGAATAACCACCCGAGCCCAGTAACACCTAATAGTTTGTAATGGAATCTGCCCACCGGCAAGGCTTCCAATCTATCTAAGACCATGTGACATCCTCCTTTTTGTTCTTAACATGTGTCTTGACACCTATATATGCTACTATTCTACTCGGTATGGATAAAAATGCAACAGGTCTCCTTATGCTTATTACGTATAGAGAACGCCCAAGTCTTGCAATGCTTGCGTAATCGCATCCATATCGTCTTCACTGGCTGCTTCGACGAGGTGCGTGTGAATGCCGCCGCTAATAGTACTGAGCAGTTCTGCATGGGATTTTTCCATATGCTTCACATATTGCAAGACATCACGGCGCGAATGCAAGTTGAGGGCCGCTTCGAGCGTTCCGTATACGTCGTGTTCGACGCAGACATTGCGCACAACGCCACCATTATCGACAATAGCCAGTAATTCTTCTTTCGTCTTATCCCAACCGTGGCAGCAGACGAAGACACGGCGAATCATGCCGTGCTTCCCGGCAATGAGCTGATACCCTCGCGGTGTAGAAATGATTTCTATGCCTTGGGCACGCAAAATAGCCACGTCGCCGACGATAATCTGGCGGCTTACGTCACAATGCCGTGCTAAGGCCGTACCGGTCACAGCCTTTTCTGCTTTACCTAAGGCTTCCATAATATATGCTCTCCGAGCTTCACCATCCATCGTATCAAACCTCCTGATTTTTCAGTATCGTACCTTAGATTATACACTCGCCTCGTCCCTATCGTAAAGGATATGAAAAAATCCCGGCTCGTCATGAACCGGGATTCGAAAATATGCTCTTATAAGTTAGTGAAATCTAAGGTTGCAAATAAATCCTCTAATGTTTCAGCGCGGCGAATCTGGGTGACACTGCCATCAGCATGGAGCAATAATTCTGCCGAACGGAGTTTGCCATTGTAGTTAAAGCCCATAGAATGACCATGTGCGCCTGTGTCGTGGATGACGAGAATATCGCCGTCTTTGATTTCCGGCAAGGGACGGTCAATAGCAAATTTATCGCAGTTTTCGCACAGCGAACCAGACACGTCATAAATATGGTCTTTGGGCGCATCTTCTTTGCCAAGAACTGTAATATGATGGTATGCACCGTACATGCCTGGGCGCATGAGGTTAGCCATGCACGCATCGACACCAATATATTCTTTCCAAATGTGTTTGTGGTGAATAGCTGTCGTTACGAGGTAGCCGTAAGGGCCTGTAATCGCACGGCCGCATTCAAAGGAAATACGGATATTGCCAAGACCAGCTGGGTCCATAATTTCTTCAAAGTATTTCTTAATGCCGCCGCTCAAGACATCATAGTCGACAAAGGACTGTTCCGGACGATACGGGAGACCAATGCCGCCGCCAAAGTCGAGGAATTCAATGTTAATGCCGCAATGAGCCTGTACATCTACAGCGAGGTCAAACATCATTTTTGCTGTATTAATGAGGCCATTGACGTCGAGTTCGTTCGAGACGACCATCGTATGGAGGCCGAAATGTTTGACACCTTTAGCTTTTAAAATATTGAAAGCTTCAAAAATCTGGTCGCGCGTCATGCCGTATTTTGCTTCTTCCGGCGTACCGATGATGTCGTTCCCTTCTTTCATGAGCGGGCCCGGGTTGTACCGTGCGCAAATCCATTCCGGCAAGGGACCATATTCTTCTAAATATTCAATCATGGAAATATCATCGAGGTTAATGAGTGCCCCCAATTCCATGGCTTTTTTGTATTCCGAGTACGGCGTGTCGTTGGACGAAAAGACAATGTCATGTCCTGTAATGCCGACTTTTTCGCACAACGCGAGTTCAGCCATAGAGCTGCAATCAGCACCTACGCCTTCAGCTTTTAAGAGCTTCATCAAATACGGGTTCGGTGTCGCTTTGACAGCAAAGTATTCTTTGAAATCCGGTGCCCATGAGAACGCTTTAATCAATTTGCGAACGTTGTCGACAATAGCTTGTTCATCATAAATATGAAATGGTGTTGGATATTTAGCAATGATTTTTTGAATCTGTTTTTCTGTAAACGGAACGGCCTTTTTGTTCATGCCCTGCATCTCCCTGGTAATTATAATATATATAGTACGGAATAGGTACATCGTCCCCTATTCATTGTGTCTTTACAAAAAGTATTATATAATAAGGCTATCTTATTTGTAAAATAGATTATTTTAATTTATTCCATTCGATTTTCAAATTAAAAAAGGTGGCCTTCCTATGGATACGACGACCCTCCGAACCTTCATTGCCTTGAGCCAAATCAAAAATTTTACAAAAACGGCGGAACAGCTCTTTGTGGCCCAATCGACCGTAACGAACCGCATCCGCGACTTAGAAGAAGAACTCGGCGTGCCCCTCTTTGTGCGCACGCGCAAGCAAGTAGAATTAACGCCGTCAGGACAAAAGTTTCTCTCGTACGCCCAAAAATTTGTAGACCTTGAAATTACGGCACTCCAAGACATTCAAGTGTCGCCTATGTATTCGCACGAAGTATCCATTGGCACGACGAACACGATTTATGAATGTCACCTGCAAAAACGCTTGCGCGCATACTTACAAACGAAACCGCCCGTCTCGTTAGGTGTCAAAATCAGCCATACGACGGATATGCTTCAGGCTTTGCAAGATAAATCCTTAGATGCAGTCTTTTCGTTTAGTCCCTTTTTCCGCGACGGCTATCACTGCCAGCCGTACCGCACAGACACGCTCGTCCTCGTCTGCCAAGCTGCGGACACGACCTACGCCCACGGCATTTATAAAGACGATTTACAAACGATTAACTACCTCTTTTGTAACTTTGCCCTCCAAGGGGTTGGCCTCTACATTCAAGACCTCTTTCCGCGGTATCACCGCTTCCCTTTAGAAATTGACAACAGTACGAAACTGCCTCAATACGTAGCCGACGGTTTAGGCTACACCTTTTTGCCGCGCAGCCTCATTGAAGACGACATCCGCGAAGGACTAGTCCGGGAAATTCCACTCCTCGATTTTGCACCGCCTAAAGTCGACAGCTACTACATTACGCGCAGTCCGAGCACGGTGCCGGAAGACTTAGAAAAATTCGTTTTAACATAAAAAACCGCTCTCCTAGAAGAGCGGTTTTCGTGTATATACCCTGTTATACAGCGTGACTTAAGACGACGATGAGCGTCGACATGACGACAATGGAAATGAGGATGTACAAGGAACTGATGCACGCAGCGACTTGAATGTTTCCTTTGAGCTTTGCCGTAAAGTAGCAAGCCATGCTGGCAATAGGCGAGAAAATCAAAATGACAATAACCTTAGTAATGCTCATGGGATACGGCGAGAAGAAGAAGACCCCTGCAGCCATGAGAGCCGAAGCGATGACGCGGACCGAAATATTTCGCGTAATCAAATGGATGAATTCATCTTTCAGCGATACGCCGAGAGCGACGCCAATCATGAGCATCGATAAGAACGTGTTCCCAGCAGCCGGGATTTTCGCCCATTCAATCAAGACTTGCGGTAATTTCAGGCCAGCTACAGCTAAGATAATCATTAAGATGTACGACAAGACCGGCACGGACGTAAGTACAGTCTTAGCGAGCATGGCAAAGGGATTTTCCCCATTCCGTTCGCCGCCACGGACAAAGGCCGCTAGTCCATACGCAATGCCCAGGCACATAATGGAGTTGCCGGCATCGAACAGACAGACTACAAGGACAGCTGCGCTATCGAAGAAGTACGATACAAAAGGCAAGGCAAAGTTCCCAATATTAAAGCCATTTAAATTGAGCATGTAAAAGCTTTTTTCAATCTTGTCCCGGCCCATTACATAGCCTAGTCCAATAAAGATGAAGTTAAAGACAATTGCCAGGACGCTAATAAATAAATAGTTCGTTTCAAAATGAACACCATTTAGATTGACAATAATGGCAGCGGGCAAAGTAATGCGAAAGACAATACTCGAAATGGTATCAAATGCTTGCGGTGAAAATAAGCCTACTTGTTTCATCATATAGCCGCCAAAAATAAAGGACACTAAGATGAACGCTTTAATAATGGTTTCTTCCATAACGTGGCCTCCCTTATGAAGTAAAAAACCGCTCTGTTCCTATAAAGTCAGAGCGGCTTTTATCTGTGCTTAGTATACGCAATATTTCGGAGTCCGTCAAGAACGATTTTTTGCCATACGGCGAATGGTGTTGCGCGCAATATTTAAGGCCCGGAGCTGGGCAGCTTTTTTGTATTGATGCTGTTCCATCCGTTCGAGGATGTTCGATAATTCCGTCACCGCTTCAACGATATACGGCCCTTTGTTGAGCATAACGCACTCAGCCCGTTCGCCCATGGCTGCATCCGTAATTTCTGCGCGCGACGGCAAGCCTGTTTTCACCATGTTTTCCAGGACTTGTGTCGCCCAAATGACAGGCACGTGGGCAGCTTCGCAAATCCAAAGGATTTCTTCTTGCAGTTCTGCCAAGCGGCGATACCCTACTTCGACAGCTAAATCACCACGGGCAATCATAATCCCTAAGGGCTGATGAGACGCTGCTTGGACGATGATTTCCGGCAGTCTCGCTACGGCAGCTTTCGTTTCGATTTTTGCCACAATGGCGATTTTCCGGCATTTCTTGCCGCGCCGTTGTTTCAGTTCTTCTTGGAGGAGCTTAATGTCGTCAGCTGAGCGGACGAAGGAATAGCCAATCGCATCGGCGTATTTCGCTACAAAATCAAGGTCTTCTAAATCTTTCGGCGTAAGCGGCGAAATCCGTAAATCTGTAGCCGGGAAATTGAGGCTCTTTTGGCTCTTAATCTTCACGCCTTTCGGATTGGTATACGTTACCTTTAAGTACGCCCCTTGGGGCACGATTTCCGTCACTTCACAGTACGTCTTGCCGTCGTCAATGAGGACAGGCTGCCCTTCTTTGAGCGTCTGGAAGACTTCAGGAATACTGCACGAAATGACCAAATTGCCTTTGTAATCGTCCGGATATTCGCCAATATTGCCAGCCGCTAAGAAGAGCGTATCACCAGTGAGCAATTTCGGTTCGGCACCGCGAATAAGGACTGATTCAATGCGTACTTTCGGGCCACCTAAATCCATATACACCTTGCAGGACCGACCCGTTTCTTTTTCGGCCTTGTGAATATATTTAATCATCCGTTCCCACCGGTCTTTACTGTCGTGGGCACAATTAATACGGGCACAATCCATACCAGCTTGCATTAATTTTAAAATCAGTTCACCCGATTCGGCTGCTTCTGACGGGAGGGTTACCATGATTTGCGTGCGATTGAGACTGTCGTGAGAGCCAAAAATCCGTTTCGTATTGTATTCGAGCAGTCTATCGCCGTAAAAGAAGGTCTTCTGCGACGGGTAAGGAATCAATTCTTTCGTCGGACGCTGGCAAATCCGCCCTAGGGATGCTACGACAGCATCGAGATTGTCAATGGCCCGGGCTTCGCTGCGACCAAGGGACGACAACCCTAAGGGCAGCAAGGCCTTTTGCAGTTCCCGTAAATCACGGCACCGCAAGGTCAAATAAAAGGCTAAGTTCCACGCACTATATTTGAAAGCTTTCCGTTGAATCAGTGGTTTCCACTGCTCATATAAGGCCGTCCCTTCTTCCATGACGGTTTGGCGCAAACTGCATAAGTCATCGTACAACTGGTTCCATTGTTTCATGCTGCTTTTTTCTTTTGCCATATGTAAAATACCTCCTTCGTATGTTATATCGAGATAGTATATATTATGTCTTATTATAAGTCTATATTGTAAAAATTCAATACATACATTTGTTCTTTTACTATTTTTTTACAAAAAAAAGAGAGGCTGATGACAATGTCATGCCTCTCTTTCGATTTACGTGCTATGGACGACATGGTGTACTGTGATTTTCAGCATATCTACAGACATACCTGTCGTATATTCTATATCTCGTTGAATGGCGACCTTAACGGACCGCATCAAGGCTCTCACTTCAGCTGTATCGCAAATGGACACGCCTAAGGTGACAACGAGGCCGTTTTGTTTCGCCCCTTTACGCCGCCCGACCGTGACCGCATGGATACGGGCAATGCCTTCAATAGCTTCCACAGCGTGGCGAATTAAGGACGTTAAGACTTCGTTCGCAAAAATCAATTTGCCGTAATAACTAAAAATAGGCCGGACGACAGATTTTTCAAATTCTTTTGCTTCCTTATCAGGGCCATTGAAAAAGGTCTTTAACGGATGCAAGAGCATGCCTTTAAAATGGCTGCGCAGTTCCATCGTCGGCACAGGAATAATGTGTTTCCCTTCGTGCTGGCGAATAGCTTTGGCTTTGGCAATTTCTGCTTCGTCCGAAATATCTTCAATACGCACAAACGTGTCCGGCTCAGGCAAACGCAAAGACTCGCAAATGCGATGCACCATATGGCGCGACGTCCCCAAAATGAGGAGCCGCGGCGGCTGGATATCGGCAATAGCCTTGCGGACAGTGGCCGCGTGTGCCGGGTCGAGAAAAATAGCACAGCGCACGGCTTTCATGCGGTTCGTTTCGTCTTTGGCCGAACGGCCGGCAACAATGCGATTTTGGTAAATCAAGATTCCATCATCAATCATGCAATCCATGTGATGTTCATAGGCCACGACGAGGGCATGATGGCTCTTGCCCGTCCCACTAGGACCAATAAAACCAAGGACATACATAGGCCTCACCTATTTACTATAGTCTAATAACGGTTCTACCCAATCTTTTTCTACAGGAAATACGCCGACTTGTTCCGGGAAACGGCCCGGTACGCCGTGAAAATCAGAACCGCCGCTGACAAGCCAGCCCTTTTGCTTAGCGACAGTCAAGAATTCTTCGTAACGGCCGCGATTCTTCGGATGGTACACTTCGATGCCATCAAAAGGATGGGTTAAAACATGGTCTAACCCTTTTTTCACGAGCCCTGGATGGGCTAAAAATGCTAAGCCGCCAGCACCGTGAATTATGTCGATACATTCGTCAAGGGTCTTCCGTTGATACGGCACGTACGCCGGGCCGCCGCGATAAAGAATCTTGTCAAAGACGGTCTTTACGTCGGGAAAATAGCCTTTGGCAATGAGCATGCGTGCAATATGAGGACGGCCGACAGTGCCGCCTTTTGCCAAGGTCTGCGCCACTTCATTACGCGGTAAGTCGTAGCCAAGAGAAATGCATTTATCGACGATTTGCAGGGCCCGCATGCGGCGCCGTTCTTTAAATTCTCGGCAATACGTCTGGAGCCCTTCGTTCTCCACATCGAGGTAATAGCCCAAAATATGGACATCTTCGCCATCGTATTCCGAGCTCATTTCAATGGCACGAATGATGCGGATGTTGGAGTTGAGCTTGTACCCGTCTGTATAGGCCGTCACCGTGTCGTGATCGGAAATAGCCATGACTTCTAATTTGGCATCGACAGCCATTTGGGTCAACTGTTCCGGCGTGTACACACCATCAGAGCACGTCGTGTGCATGTGTAAATCGACCATTAGCCTTGCCCCCCTTTAAGGAGTGCCAAAATCGACTTAATACCTACGCCAGTCGCGCCAGTATAGCCCGTTTCATCAGGCGTTTCGCAAAAGGCCGTACCGGCAATGTCGAGATGAATCCACGGCGTATCATTCGGCACGAAGCGTTTCAAGAATAGCCCTGCCGTAATGGCACCTGCATCAGGGCCGCCGACATTTTTCATATCGGCAATAGGGCTGTCTAACAGGCTTTCGTATTCTCTATCTGCCGGTAACTGCCATACTTTTTCATGTGCTTCTGTAGCAGTCGTGAAAAATTGATTCATCCATTCTTGGTCGTTGCCAATCATGCCGGAACGGACTGTCCCCAGCGCAGAGACACACGCACCTGTGAGGGTTGCTAAATCAATAATTTTCGTAGCCCCTTTCTCTTTAGCATACGTCAAGGCATCGGCTAAGACGAGCCGCCCTTCGGCATCCGTGTTTTTCACTTCTACGGTCTTGCCATTATACATATGCAAAATATCATCGACATGATAAGACATGCCGGATGGAATATTTTCCACGAGCGGGACCACAGCGAGGACATTGGCCGGATATTTGAGGAGCATCAGTGCCCGAATGACACCAATCGCCGTAGCTGCACCGGACATATCGTCTTTCATGAATTCTAAGTTTTTATGGCTCTTTAAGGATAAGCCGCCGCTATCGTAGGTCACGCCTTTCCCGACTACGCCGAGGACTTCCTTGCTATCCGGGTCGCCTTGGTAGGCAATAGTCACGAGTTGGGGCGGATTCATGCTCCCTTTGCCCACAGCAATGATGCCGCCCATCTTTTTCTTTTCAATAGCCCATTTGTTGAGGGCTTCGACGATGATGTTATCGCCTTTAATGACGTTTTGGATAATATCGGAAAACTTCCGCGGCGTCAATTCATTTGGCGGCATGTTGATTAAATCACGAGCCATGTAAATCCCTTCGTAAATGGAAGAGTACATATAACACATAGAATTAAACTCTTTAATATTCGTACTCGACGTAATGAGATTAATATTGCGCACTGTCGTCGATTTAGCGTCTGTCTTGTAGTGCGTAAATTCATAATTCCGATACAAAAGGCCATCAATGAGCGACGGTACATCCATTTCGAGCGTGTCGATTTCAATAGCCAGTTCGTTGACGTGTTCCTTCATAGCTGCCGCCATAATTCGTTTGGCCATGAGGAAATCTTCGTGGGCCGGATAACGAATGGGCTTTTCATCGAGGCCGACGAGGAAATAGGTCTTTGCTTTGTTGTCGACAAAGCAGTGCAGTACATGCAGTGACGTATAATGCAGTACGTGAGGATATCGTTCGGTATACGCCCGAATAAAAGCGGCATCTTCCTTAGGCAGACGAGATAAGACGCGCATCCGTTTATCTACGCCAATGGCCATCGTGTCGAGGCCGCCGTTGCCGTTACAAGTAATCATAAGCGTTCTCCTTATAAGCTAATAGCTGAGTGTTTCTATCATCTTCATTATACCGTTCCAGCCTATGTAAAATCAAGAACGCATTTACCTTGACGCGTTGTTCTCTTCTTTGGTATCATAAGATGTTGTTTAGTTAACACTAAATCTCGCAGCCGAGAGGAGGTGAGGTCTATGACTATAGAAATAACGTTAAAGAGCCCACACAGTATCACCACTACTGTGCGAGCTCCCGTTTTTGTTGCTTAGATTGCCATGCTAATTGAAATGTCATTCTTGTGACATCCATAGTATAGCACAGCACGCCATATACTCATAAGAGTGCGAAAAAATATTTTTCTTCTCTTTGTAAAAAAATCCTTGCAAAACCATTCAAGATAGTGTAATATAAATAACGTGTTCAGCGCACAGAACTACATATGGACCATTAGCTCAGCTGGTAGAGCACCTGACTCTTAATCAGGGTGTCCAGGGTTCGAACCCCTGATGGTCCACCAGACGAAGACGAATACCGTTGGCGTTCGTCTTTTTTTATTATACAAAGCATACAAAAATACCACGCACAAGACGACTCTTCTCGTGCGTGGTATTTTATATTCTCTTATTGTGTAATGACGGCTAAGGCATCGCCAGTCTTGACATTATCGCCAACGGCAACACGAATATCGTGGAGCGTACCGTCTGCAGTAGCTGTAATATCGTTCTGCATTTTCATGGCTTCTAAGACGAGGACTACATCGCCCCGTTTAATAGGCTTGCCTACTTCTGCTTTGAGAGCCGAAATCTTCCCGGGCATCGGTGCTTTGACGACCGTTGCGCCATCAGGAATCGGGCCTTTAGCGACAGCCGGAGCTGGTACTGCTGCAGCCGGTGCAGGCGCAGCAGGAGCCGGAGCGGCCGGTTTTGCTACCGGTGCCGGTGCGGGAGCAGCAGGTGCAGTCTGCGCCGTGGGAATGGGAGCGGAACCAACGCCACCAACTTCTTCTACTTGTACTTCGTACGATTGTCCATTGACTGTGACTCTAAATGTTTTCATTCCTATCCTCCTGGATATATAAAAAATATGAGTATGTCTATTTCATATTCGCCATGCGCCCGGCCATGACCCAATTACGGTTGCGACGAAGAGTACGCTGTTTCGGACGGATAGCGCGAATCGCTGCCGGCGAATAGCCCATGGCTGCCACAGCTGCCATAATGACGGCAATGACCGCTTCGGGAATAGCGTTGATACCTTGCGGTGCTTCCTCTACGACCGGCTGGGCTACGACAGCTAAGTTCCGCTGGCCTACAGGGACGAGATGATTCGTCACCGGTTTCGCTTCGACCACTGGAACTGCTTCTTCTTTGGCTGGTGCAGGCGGAGCTGCGACAGGTTCTGCTTCTTTAGCCTGCGTTTCTTTCATCGCCTTTTGGAGGGCTTCATTTTCTTCTGTTAATTCATACACTGTATCTTCGAGACCACGGAGACGGTTAGTCATGGTCACTTTCAGGGCCACTAAGAGAGCCGCTAAAATGACCAGAATAGCCAAGATAAACTCTACCGATACAATCGATGTTCCTTCCATACTACGGGCCTCCTCTTACAATGGAATATTGCCGTGCTTCTTCGACGGCCGTTCTTCCCGTTTACTATAGAGCATAGCCAGGGCATTAATAATACGCGGACGCGTTTCCTTCGGTTCAATAATGCAATCGACATAGCCGTGTTCGGCTGCTCTGTACGGATTTTGGAACTGTTCAATATATTCTTTTTTCTTTGCTTCTTTATCTTCAGCGTGGCGGAAAATAATATTGACTGCCCCGTCAGCACCGAGGACGGCAATTTCTGCCATAGGCCAAGCAAAGACCATATCAGCACCGAGGTTACGGCTGCACATACCGATGTACGCACCGCCATAAGCTTTACGAACGACGACAGTCACTTTCGGTACAGTTGCTTCGCAGTATGCATAGAGCATCTTCGCGCCATGGCGAATGATACCGCCGTGTTCCTGAGCTGTGCCCGGCAAGAAGCCCGGTACGTCTACAAAGGTTACGAGAGGAATATTAAAGCAATCGCAGAAACGGATGAACCGCGCTGCTTTATCAGAGCCGTTAATATCGAGGCACCCTGCCATGAATTGGGGCTGGTTGGCAATAATGCCGACAGTCTGTCCATCAAAACGGGCAAAGCACGTAATCATGTTGCGCGCATAATTTTCGAGGACTTCAAAGACTTCGCCGTTATCGACGCAAGACTTGATGAGTTCGACCATATCGTAGGCCTTGTTGTCATCATCCGGTACAATCGTGTCGAGGCTTTCGTCTTCCCGATCAGGGCTGTCCGTTTCGTCGAGCATAGGAGCTTCTTCCATGTTGTTGCTCGGCAAGAAATCGAGGAGAGCTTTGATTTTTTCGATACATTCATCTTCTGTATCGCACGCAAAATGAGATACGCCGGAAATGGTGCTATGTGCGTCAGCACCGCCCAATTCTTCAGCGGTCACTTCTTCTGCCGTTACGGCTTTAATAACAGCCGGGCCGGTAATGAACATATTCGACGTGTTTTTGACCATAAAAATAAAGTCCGTCAAGGCCGGGCTATAGACGGCACCACCAGCGCAGGGCCCCATAATAGCCGTAATCTGGGGAATGACGCCGGAAGCCTTTGTATTATTCATAAAAATACGGCTAAAGCCCGATAACGCGTCAATCCCTTCTTGAATGCGCGCGCCGCCGGAATCATTCATACCGACAATAGGCGCACCCATTTTCAGGGCCATTTCCTGGACTTGGCAAATCTTGTGGGCATGCATTTCCCCAAGGGAGCCACCTTCGACAGTGAAATCTTGGGCGTACGCATAGACTAACCGGCCATGGACCGTACCATACCCGGTGACGACGCCGTCTGCCGGGATATCTTTATCAGCCATGCCGAAATTCGTGCAGCGATGCTTAATAAACTGGCTGATTTCGGTGAAGCTGCCTTCATCAAATAATTTTGCCAGCCGTTCGCGAGCTGTATATTTTCCTTTATTGTGCTGCGAGTCAATCCGCTTTTGTCCCCCACCTTGTTCAATTTGTGCGAGTTTCTGGCGGAGAAGTTCAATTTTTTCTTGGTTTGTTGCCATATTGCACCTCCAGTACAACGTATTACATAGAGATATATTATATCATGAAATGCCCAGTTTGCCACTATTAAATAATATTATAGTATATTTTTATAGCAACGTCCACGGCTTGACAAAAACATCCAGTACCACATCATACTGAGCCAATACGTCGCCGTCATCAGCGTCGCGAATAATGAGGCACGCCGGGAAATTCGTATACTGCCGTTCTGGGAGTATCAACTTCTCCGTGTAAATCCGGTCCGCCCCATTCGCAGCCGTGCGGTTGGCCACAATGTTCACTTTATTAGATAAGGCCTGCCCTGTTGTATCTTCTACAACAACCGTCACAGTCCACGGTAATTTCGTATCTGTCACAGCCTCTTCTTGGATGAACTTGACGTAATTATGAAGTCCTGTCAGGCGCGTCTGCGGACTATACCACGATACCCCAACTTTAGCCGTATCGACTTTCTCTTTCGTATACTTCATGGAAATGACAGGCACGACGAGCTCTTGCAAGGTCACGCCGCCATGGACGAAATGCTGTCCGCCCCCGGGCAAGGAAAAAATATCACACCCCAACGGAATCTGGACGTAGCTCTCTTGAGCCAAATGGGACAAAGGCCACGAAATGATACCGTCCGCCACAAGAGGCTGCGACGAGAGAATAAACCGTTTATTCCGGCACAAATCGTCATCTTGCTTCTGGATAGATACCTTCGTATAGACAGGAATGTCCGAACGGCGATATAAAAAGCCGTGGTCTGCTGTCACGAGGAAATGGGTCATACTCTTGTCGACAGCGAGCTTTTTGATGCACCGCAAGATTTCACCAATGCCCCGCGACACGGCCGCAAAAACCATATCTTCTGTCTCTCTCTTATCGCCCGTCGCATCGACAGCATTATGATACACGTATAAAATACGCACATCTTTTAACGCTTGCCGTAAGTCGGCCCGCGAAAGTTGCAAAATATCATCTAAAGCCATGACTTTAGACGCTTTCTCTGCGCCTTGCAAAAGCTGTTCCCGTTTGGCCGAGCCGACCGTACTCTGGCCATCACTAAAGACGAGGCCGTTTTTGCCGTGAATAGACAATTCCCCATGGGGCAAAAGACTCGCCATGCCGAGCTGTGTATACGTCGGCACATTGGCCATCATGCCTTCTAATTTCGGTGTCATATTCGGGTCATCTTGCATGCGTTCATACAGCTCTTGGCCGCACTCATAACGAAAGGCATCACTAATGATGACGGCGACCATATCCTTTTTCGGCTTTACATACCATGAATAAAAGTCGGTCTGCTTCATGCCCGGCAAAAACGCATAGCCGCCCTTGCCCTTAATGGCCTGTCCCCATGCCATGGACAGCCGTTCTACATAGCGATGAATGTACGCCTCTTCCACAGCTTGGGGCAACGCCTGCAATAACTCGGGCTGGCCGACCTGGTCTATATGGGTATAAAACTTCCGGTAATACCTATCTACCTGATACCATGCCGTCATATAAGCCTGAAGCATATCTTCTGCTTGGAGCGTCACCGGCACAGCAGCTTCAACATCACGCAGCACATTGCCTAAGGCTACAGCATAGGCAATGGCCTTGTAATAATGGACGTAATCACCTGCATAATGAGCCGTCGTCTCCCGGAACTGGAGGCACTTTACTTCTTGGTCGTTCAGAGCTCGCGGACTCGTCGCCAGGAGCTGGCTCAACTGCTGAATATACGCTTCATCTATGTCTCTAAACAAATCACAACTGCCATAAGCGACCACGTCTTTGCCAGCCAATTCCCTAGGGATTTGTAAATGATTGCTTATCTTAGCAAGGGCTGCATCAACCCACTGCCGATCACTGCTGTGGCCATGACATTGGACAGCCACACAGCCGCTGTCGTATTGGGCTGACACGTGGCGTGCCAAGCCGTGGGCACATCGCCTACAGTCTGTGCCCAATAACTATACACGCAGTGCAGCATCAATCCCGTCAAGGTCGGCATCTGCCCGGCACCGCACACGTAGCCGTACGTCACGCCTACGTCGTGCCAAAAGGCTTCGTCTACGTGAGCTGTACGGAATTTTTTCAAATAACTATTGGCTTCATCATCAAAGCCTTTTCGCAGCACTGCCTTGACGATTTCGTCGAGTTGCATCGTCTTTACATTGCAGAGTACGGCCATGACAGCACGGCGCAACGCTTGCGCCGTATAGTCCGTAATTCCCAGAGCCTGTATTTTTTTCACATTGCCTTCGCTATGCCAGAAACGGCCCCCTTCTTCGACAATGCCTCGAAGGTCACTGGGAATGCCGTAAGCCTGACACAAATCATACACTGCATCAGCATAAAAGGGTGTAGCGTAAAAAGAAACATCTAAGAAATGATTCGTTTCGTCATCGAGGGCAGGCTTCGGAAAAGGCGCGTAAATGAGGAAATTCTTGTCCTTTTCTTCGCACAAAATGCGATACTTGCTCGACACGTTGTTGTGCCCGTTTAAATACACCAATTCCGCACTAGCGAGCTCCAATGACTGTACGTCGTCTGCAAAATCACCTTTGCTGTCATACCACAAGACAAGCTTGCAGTGCCGCGACGGCTCTTGAAAGATAGCATTTAATTTTTCTTGTATGTGTGTAATATTCATAGCAAACTCCCTTATATCTTCGCAAGGAGGGGGATGGCTTTGGTCGTGCCGTCGTCGCGCGTGATGGTGACGTGCTGGAAATTATCGTAATTGACTTTTACGCCATCATCGAAGTCGAGGGCAATACGCTGGTACGCCATATGGGCCATGGCTTCTTCGTATGGCTGCATTTCCGTGAGCTGGTCTTGGAGACGCTTTTTGTCTTTCGTAAGGCGCGCCTTATCGGCTGGCGTAATGGCCGCGCTGACCAAGGTCTGGTCGATGCGCTCTACTTGTTCTTGAAGCTTACGCTGGAGAATATGGAGATACTCTGTGCGCACGCGGCCAACCAAGTCCGGCGTATAGCGATGCAAGTAGACGAGGGCTTTAAAGCCATTCTTTTTACCGCTATCAAAGAGCCAGTAAATAGTCCGTTTCTTATAGGTCTTGACGTGGTCCTTGTAGAAGCCATTGAGAAAATAATTGCGAATCACTTCACGCGCCGTACCGCGACCGCCAAGGGCGTCGGCGAGCCACTGCATATTGTCGTCGAGCCCGTCTGCACCGTACACAGTACGGACGAAATCATAGAGTCTCGTGACGATATCGTCATCAAAGTATTCCGCATCCGTAATGGGCAGGACGTTGTCTGCGTCGGGCAAGAATTGCTGATACGTACTAGCATCCCAATCGCCACCAGCATAGACTAGGCCCGGTTCGTCTAGGGAGTAGCGGCCAAACATGCAGCCGACTGCATAGGAAATGAAGGATTTCGCCACGTCTTGTTTGGTCAACACATAGGCATTGCCTTGCATAGAATCGGGAATGTTGTCCTTTGTGTCGTATATGCGCGCAACTGTCACGTCTTTGTCGGCCACGTCTGGTGTGAGTTCGTCGCCTAAGCCGTAAATGTCGATGAAAATGCGGTTGAGTTCTTCTTCGTTGGCCTTGAGTTGGTCGAAGCGTTCGTTGACGAGGGCTTTTTCTTTTTCGTACGCTTCTGCTAAAGAAAGCTTGTGACCGCCTTGTAGGTCTGGCGCATAGCTAGCGAGGATAATGGGCAAAGCTAGGAAATCCCAAGATGTTTCGGATGAGTCCCAGTCGTCTTTCGAGAGGGAGATATTTTGCTGAACTAATTGATTAATACGTACACGTTTATTTTCATGAATAATAAAAGGAATACTACCAATAGTATTAACTTCAAAATTCATAGTGAGACTAAGACAAGAAACTAAATAATCTAATACTTTGGAATTAAGCAATCCCAATAGGGTAAATTCATTTTCTAATTCAATACCACAAATGCCAGACCCTCCACTACCGAATAAGGAATTTTCCATGACCCTACACGCAAAATTACTACTACTAATGGCAGTAAAAGTAAGTCCAGGTTTAAATATATAATTTAAATTATAATTATGTGAACGAATTCTCCCCGTTTTTTTATCCTTAAAATTTCTTATCACTTCACCATCGTTTTTCCAATTAACGCTATATTCAAGATTCCCATACCACTTTCGGAAGCTTCCACCTTTACAATAAGGGAACCATTTTTTTCCTGATATCTTAGCTTCATTTCTTGATGAATAACCGATTCCCAAATAATTAAAATTTACTTCATGCCATAACCTCATAAATAAATCATTATTAGCAGTTGCCATGCCAATTCTCGTTTCAGATACATTTTCAATTTTGACTACTGATTGAAAATTATTAATTACGGCATCCCCAATCCAATAAGCAATAGGACTACCTGGAATTTTCGTGAAATTTTCCTGATTTGCTGTATAGCGATTTTCACCACGGAGGAACATGTCTTCCTTTTCTTGTTGTGATGTCGGCTCTAATAGTCGGCAATACGTTCCTTTATATCCCTTAATTATTTTATTTTCCATGACAAACGCCGTTGTCTGCACGACTTCGCCACCGATTTCTTCAAACGCTCTTGCCCCTAAGTGAGCCATGTTCATAATGGTTTGCGTCTGCAAGGAGTCCCGCAATTTTTCATAACTCGACAAAAACATCCATGCCTGTTGCGTTATCATTGCCCAGTATTTTTCTGGTTTCGTCATGCGTTGACATACTTCCATGAAGCACGCAAATAAATCGGATTTACTATTGGGGTAATGTTTCTTCACGAAGTCCGTCAATTTCTTATTCATGCCAGAACTGCCCATGTACGGCGGATTGGTGACGACGACATCGTATTTCTTAGCGAGTACTTCGGCGACGCTGACGAGGTGCTGGAGCCTTGCTTGAGTTCCTTCGAGATTACCGACGAAAAGGTCGCCCCCCTTCGTGTCGTCAATGGAGTCGACGTATTGATGGAGGAGCTCCCAGTCGTAATTGTCCACCTTGACGAGAGAGCCGTACTCTCTGGCGTCGGCGAAGGTATCGACGAGGCCTTCGAGTTGAGGGACGACGACGTTTTTCGTGAGGTCATCCATTCCCCCGCCGAAATAGGTCAGGCTTTCCCTATCGATGTCATTGCTATCTATAAAATAGTAGAGATGACACGACGGTTTGCGGCGGAAAATACGGCTGTCGTACTTCGCCTTCATCATGACGGCGAAGTACGACAGCTGCCACGCCCGCTCATCAATGTCGAGACCGTATAGGTTATGCGCCAAAATCGCTTGCACTGCGTCACGGTCGCGATAGCCGCAACTACGATAGATATCCATGAGGATGTCGAAGGCATAGACGAGGATGTGTCCACTCCCCTCTCGTGTTAAGCGACTGACACAAAATACATTGTTTATTTTTAGACAGCAAAAAGAGAGTGATTTCTCACTCCCTCTTGTGTCTATTTCCATATGATTTTTTGAACTACACTACCTTCACAGATAACTGACTCAACATACTTTTCCATAAGTTCCCGTGTAAGTTCATTATCTGTTACTACTTCTGTTTCATTAGAAGATAGTTTTATCTTTTCTTCAAGTTTCTCGATTTCCTTTGGTGCTAGCATATAAATAGTACAAATCAAACTGAGCAAACCCCTTTGAATAGTC
>UQHB01000049.1 GCA_900540735.1 uncultured Megasphaera sp.
CTAATACAGGAGATAGATAACATTTCCCCCATGGGAAATTGAATTGAGAAATATCTGTAGTCCATTTTTGTAACGGCGCGGTGGTCTTGAAATTTCGTTGGATGACATTATCCGCTATGGCACCAACGTGTCCTTGGTAAGAGCGATACTTAGCTTTTAGCCGTTTTCCCGCGAGTCCCGTCTGATGCATCAAGCGTTGTACTCGTTTGTGGTTGATGGTATAGCTGAGAGAACGGAGGGTACGGTATATCCTGCGAACTCCATACCGCTCCTGATGGAATCATGTTGCGGAAACGTTTGGGATGTACTCCCTTTGGCGTAAGAGGCCAACTGCCTTTACGGTACAATGTTACGCACTGTCTTTTGTATTCATAGCTATATTTCATGAAAATACCCCCTTCACTAGGATGTCCAGTAAAGGGGGTACGCATCTATCTTACAAAAATAGGTACGCTCTTTTTTATTCAGTCCCAGCCTAAGACGGCTTCCACAGCGGCCTTACATCGCGCAACGGCAATATCACAGGTCTTTTTATCGATAGTTAAGGGTGGATTGAAATAGATGACGTCGCCAATGGGCCGTAGGACGAGGCCTAGCTCCATGGCTTTACGGAATATATGCCATCCTATGCGCTGCTCTGGCGGGAAAGCTTCTTTCGTCTGCCTATCGGCCACGAGCTCGATGGCATTGATAAGGCCGATATGACGGATTTCACCGACGTGGTGATGGCCGCCAAGGGCCTGCATGAGCCGTTCGTGGAGATAGACGGCCGTCTGCGCGGCCCGTTCCAAGATATGGTCCCGACGCAGTATGCGTAGTACTGCCAGGGCCGCGACACAGGCCAAGGGATTGCCGGCATACGTATGGCTGTGGACGAAGGCTTTATGCGTACCGTAGTCAGCGTAAAAGGACTGGTAAATCTTTTCCGTCGTAATCGTAATGGCCATGGGTAAATAGCCGCCAGTCAGTCCTTTTGACGTACAGAGTATATCCGGGCTGACGCCGGCGTGTTCAATGGCAAACATCGTTCCCGTCCGGCCAAAGCCAGCGGCGATTTCGTCGTCAATGAGGAGAACGCCGTAGTCGTCACACAGGCGTCGTAACCGCCGTAGGTATGCTGCCGGATAGATGCGCATCCCCGCTGCACCCTGTAAAATCGGTTCGACAATGAGGGCTGCCGTTTCGTGTCCATATTGGAGGAAGGCCTGCTCGGCCGATTCGATACAGTCGCAATCACACGTATCCCGTGTCTTCCCATAGGGACAGCGATAACAGTCGAGTCCGTCAAAGTGAATGTTGTCCATCATCATCGGCTTGTATAGGTGGGCATATAAATCCATGCTGCCCACAGACAAGGCACCAATCGTTTCCCCATGATACGACTCTGCCAGGCACATGAAGTGCTGCCGCTGGGGCTGTCCACTTTGATACTGGTATTGGAAGGCCATTTTCAAGGCACATTCGACGGACGACGAGCCGTTATCACAGAAATTAAAGCGACATAATCCCTGTGGCAAGAGGGGCGCCAATTCCCGACACAACTCAATGGCCGGACGATGGGAGAAATTGGCGAAAATGACGTGTTCCAGCGTATCGACTTGATCTTTGATGGCTTGATTGATTTCACCTTGGCAATGGCCGAGAAGATTGCACCACCACGAACTGATGATATCGAGGTAAGCCTTGCCATGGATATCGTAGAGGTACATGTCATCGGCGTGATCGATGACGACAGGGGGAAAGACTTCGCTGTCTTTCATCTGCTGGGCAGGATGCCAAATATATTTCCTATCTTCGCCCTGCCAATCTATATCCATCATCGCGCGCCCCCTTCTCCATATAACGCCACGAGACGCTGTATCTGTATGGGATCGGTGTCAAGCGTCGTATCGCCGTCGCGGACAGTGGCCACGACGGGCAGTCCCGTCCGTTCTTCTATCATGCGGATATTGTCCTGCTCCATGGGACTATCGGTATAATGATTGAGGATGATGCCGCGTACGGGCAGATTCTTTTCTTTCATATAAAAGGCCGTCAACACGGCGTTATTAATACTGCCCAATCCGGCGTGGCTGACGATGACTGACGGGATACGAAGCCAACGAATCACATCTTCCAAATAATACACGGCCTGCCTATCGTGGCGGATAGGACAGATAATGCCGCCGCTCCCTTCGACGGTCACGTAGGGATAGGCGGCGCAGACCCGCTGCCACGCTGCTAGGATGACGTCTTTCTCGACGGGATGGCCTTCCCATTGGGCTGCTAAGTGCGGTGAAACGGCGTGTTCGTAGAGATAGGACAAAAGCAGGTTTTCGTCTTCCCCAATCTGTGCCGTGTCGTTAACATAGCCGGCATCACTTTCCCCGATAGAAGGGGCACCGCTGATGGCGGCCTTATAATAGCCGACGTCGTAGCCAGCTTGACGCAACGTTTTAATCAATAGGGCCGTGACATAGGTTTTCCCAATGTCCGTCCCCGTACCGACGACATACAATCCTCGAGACACTTCCATTCCTCCCTATAAAATGATACCAGACGTGCGCAGCCGCCTAGCAATATACACCGTCAGCAGGCAGACCAACACATCACCAGGCACGCCGGCAGCAAAGGCATAGAGAAACAGGCCCCACAGGCCAGACACCGTACCTAGATAATAATTGACAATGACATAGGTATAGCTGACGCCAAAGGCATAAACTACGACGAGGTTGGCAAAGACAGCGAAGAGCAGCTTCCGCCACGTCCACGTCGTATGGTCGCCTGCTAAGACACCGACCAGCCAGGCCCCGACGATGAAGCCGATCAAATAGCCAAAGGTCGGCTGAAACACATAGGCCGGGCCACCGCCAGCCGTAAACACGGGCACACCGACGAGGCCCAACAAAACATACAACGTCACAGCCCCGGCCCCGCGCCGCGGCCCCATGATGAGGCCGGCCAAGGTCGTAAACAACAACTGCAACGTAAAGGGGCAAACAGGCGTAGGAATCCGAATAAAAGCCCCAATGGCAATCAACGCCGTAAACAACGCAAAATAGGCAATCGTACGTGCCTTCGCCGGTGGCGCTCCCACCGTGTGAGATGAAAACATAGTGCTACCTCCAATGTATACTTTGGTAATCAGGAAAAAGTTTACGATTATGAGTATACACCGGCTTCTCTCAAATTGTCAATATTTATATAAGTATAAAAAGTTTACTATTAATTGTTTCAAACAAAGAAAAACGACAGTACGACACGTAAATATCGTACTGTCGTTGCTACACCTATCCTACATGTATTACAAAAATATCGCCTCTTCTAAAATTAAAAAAGCAGTACCTGTCCTGACCGTTATGTAACGGTTGCAGAACAGGTACTGCTTTTTATGTGAGAACTATGTTGTGTTATTCCTTACTGTACCTTATCCATATCGCGGCTGGCAACGATATCTACGCCGAGACCTAAGATATTCGGTACGACGACGTCACCGGCTTTAATGGGTGCGTTGATGTCGACGCCGCGCAATGCCTGGGCGCAATCGAGGATTTTGCCCTTTGGCAACGTCGTCTTCGATACGACCGGTAACAGGGGCAATTCGCCGCCTTCAATGCGGACTGTCGACGTCAGCATACGCTGGGGATTTGTCATTTCTTGTTTAGCATAGATTTCGCCACGGGGACATGTATTCCCCGTAACCTTCGTTACTTGCCCGTCTTCGAGAGTAACCGTAAGCAAGCACCCTAAGGGGCACATAATGCAGTTAAATTGTTTCGTTTCCACGCTCATTTATGCTTCCTCCTTTACGGAAACAGTCCAGCTGGCATGATGGCCTTTGGCTTTTGCTGCCGGTACGTTGACTGCTATCATTTCACTCGGTTTAGCAACAGGGAGAACTTTCGTCAATAATACGTCTTCGCCGCTCTTGACGGTCAGACGGACTTTATTCATGGGACGGCGCACACGCATGAAGAGACGAACCGTTTCGCCAGCTTCTGTTGCGCGAATGTGCTGCGGTACGCATGTACGTACTTCGTCGATAGCTTCGATAGCTACGTCTGCAATGTCAGCTTCCAATTTATCTTGTGCTTCAAGAGCTGCGAATTTACCGGCAATTTCAGCTTCTTCTGATACGAAGTCAACGAGGTCATGAACGTGGACGACGTTGCCTGCTGCGAAGATGCCTTTTTCGCTCGTTTCACGATGCTGGTCGACAATTGGGCCATTCGTGAGAGGATGCATGGAAAGGCCAAGACCGCGGGACAATTCGTTTTCCGGAATAAGGCCGACAGAAAGGAGCAAGGTGTCGCATTCAATGTCGAATTCTGTACCCGGAATCGGTTTCATATGGTCGTCAACTTTGGAGACTGTAATGCCAGTTACGCGGTCTTTGCCGTGAATTGCCGTAATCGTGTGGGATAAGTGCAAAGGAATGCCATAGTCATACAAGCACTGTACCATGTTACGAGTCAGGCCGTTGGAGAACGGGCAAATTTCAAGAACTGCTTCAACTTTGCAACCTTCGAGAGTCATGCGGCGAGCCATAATGAGGCCAATGTCGCCACTACCGAGGATGACGATTTTCTTGCCAGGCAGGTACCCTTCCATGTTAACCATACGCTGTGCTGCACCGGCCGTAAAGATACCAGCCGGGCGGTAGCCAGGAATACGGATGGCACCACGTGTACGTTCGCGGCAGCCCATGGTGAGGATAATTGTCTTGCCTTGTACTTTAATGAGGCCGTGAACGGGGCTGACAGCCGTAACGGTTTTGTCGTTGCCCACGTTTAAGACCATCGTATCAACCCAGATTTCAACTTCTGGTTTGTCTTTAACTAAATCATAGCACCGCTGTGCATAGCCAGGGCCGGTCAATTCTTCTTTGAAGTGATGGAGACCGAAACCGTTGTGAATGCATTGCTGGAGAATACCGCCAGCTTCGCGGTCACGTTCGAGGACGAGGATTTTTTTCGCGCCATTTTCCCATGCGCTATAGGCAGCGGATAATCCTGCTGGGCCACCGCCAACAATGATAATGTCATACAGTTGTTCACCCATTATGCTTTACCTCCGCTCTGTGTTTCTTTATCATAAAACATGTAGGAATTACGCATTTCTTTCCGTACTTCCGTAACAGGAATACCGAGTTCACGAGCCAAAATCTGCGTTACACGAGGACCGCAGAAACCGCCTTGGCAACGGCCCATGCCGGCACGAGTGCGGCGTTTTACGCCGTCAATGGTGCGTGCGCCGCAAGGACGATGGATAGCATCGACGATTTCCCCTTCGGTAATCGTTTCACAGCGACAGATGACACGGCCATAACGTGGGTCTTTGGCAATGAGGGCTTTCTGGTCAGCATTGGTCAGCATGCGGAAGCAAGGTTCTGCAGGGCGGCCTTTTTTGTAGTTCACGTTCTTTGTGGCACCCATTTCAGCGACGATGCCGTCAACGAGGTATTTGGCAATAGCCGGAGCCGATGTGAGACCTGGCGATTGGATACCAGCAGCCTGGATAAGGCCTTTCGTTTTTTCCGACGGGCCAAGGATGAAATCGCCTGTGCTCGAGACGGCACGTTCACCGGCAAATTCTGTAATCGTTGCGCCTAACGGAAGATTCGGTACGAGACGGCGTGCTTTTTCGAGGATGTCATCCATGCCGGAAATCGTCACAGCTGTATCATCTTTTTCGTCATCCGGCATATCCTGCGCGTTCGGGCCAACGAAGACGTTGCCGTGCGTCGTTGCGCAGACGAGGATGCCTTTACCCATTTTCGTCGGTGTCGGGAAAATCGGCGAGTATACTAAATCTTTTTGTGCAGTCTTATCGAAGAGGATATATTCGCCGCGGCGCGGATGAATCTGGAAGGAATCATCACCAGCGAGTTTGCTGATTTCATCAGCATGTACACCAGCTGCGTTGACGACATATTTCGTTTTAATCATGCCTTGTTCCGTTTCGACAGCTTTAATGGCACCGTCTTCGACAACGAAACCGGTTACCTTACAGTCGCGAATGATTTCTGCGCCGTTAATCGCTGCATTTTCAGCAAAGGCTAAGGCCATGCCAAAAGGCCAGCAAATGCCGCCAGTCGGTGCCCAGAGAGCTGCTTTAATGTCTTTACTGAGGTTCGGTTCTTCTTCACGGACTTTGTCGCCGTCCCAGATTTCAAGGCCCGGAACGCCGTTTGCTTTGCCCCGTTCGAGTAATTCGTGGAGCACTTCAACTTGTTCGTCATCGAGGGCTGCGACGAAAGAGCCAGACCAACGAATATCTAAGTCGAGTTCGTCTTTTAGGTCATGATACATCTTGTTGCCTTCTACGTTCATGCGTGCTTTCATCGTGCCTGTTTTCGCATCAAAGCCAGCATGGAGGATGGCACTGTTTGCTTTCGTTGTGCCAGCAGCAAGTTCCGGTTCAGCTTCGACCAGAATCGCTTTTACATTATACTTAGCCAACTCGTGCAAAACGGCTGTGCCCGTAATCCCGCCGCCAATAACGACGACATCTGCTTGTTTTGTCATTTTCACAACCTCTTTCTTTGCCAAAATACAAATGATTAGTTACTATAGTTATTATAAAGCCAGTTGAACATATTTGCAATATGAAAGTAACAAAATTTCACATTCTACATATATGCGTTTTTCATACAAACTGATAACATCTATAGCCATTATGAATAATATAGATGGATATTATAATTTTTCTGTTATGTTAATGTAGAATTTACGAAAAGAATATAAATCATTGTAATTTCTTTTCAATTATGTCTAAGCATGGTATGATAACGACAGACTAAAGGAGGAGTGATGCCGTGGATAATACAGAACGATTCACAGGACTAGCAGGTGCTTATGACGCCGGGCGGCCTACGTATGCCAAGGCCTTAGTAGACTATCTCTATACGAAGGGCGGCCTGACACCGACTGAGACGATTGCTGACATTGGCTGCGGCACAGGCAAATGGAGTGCCCAGTTCCTCGCCCAAGGGAATAGGATCTACGGCGTAGAACCAAACGACGATATGCGCCAGAAAGCTACCTCTTTGTGCGCTGCGTATACGAACTTTCACGTCGTCAAAGGCACAGCCGATGCGACGACCTTAGGAGACAACGCTATCGATTGGGTCATGGCCGCTCAAGCCTTTCATTGGTTTGACCCCGTCGCCTTTCGCCGTGAATGCCAGCGTATCTTGCGCCCTACAGGCAAGGCCGCCCTTATCTGGAACATTCGCGACCAGTCCGCCCCAGTCCATCAAGACAGTTACGCCATTTATCAGGCCTATTGCCCAACCTTCAAAGGCTTTCACAACGGGCTCATGCATGACGACAGCCGCATCCAAACCTTTTTCGGCGGTTCCTACGATTATGTGTCTTTTGCTAATCCCTTGTACTATACAGTAGACACGTTCTTGCAACGTCACCTGTTCAATTCCTATTCCCTGCGCCCAGGCGATGCTCATTACGACGAATTTATCAAAGCTCTGCACCACTTATTTACGAAATATGCCATAGACGACACAGTCACCATGCCGTGCCAAACCGTCGCCTATATAGGCTCCATTATATAATATAGAATTTAAGGAGTGATACTATGAACGTTCTCATGACAGGCTTTGACCCCTTTGGCGGTGAATCAATCAACCCGGCCGCCGAAGCCATTTACCATTTAAATAATACGACCATTGCCGGTACCAACGTGCACACTATGGTCATCCCGACAGTCCGTTACGAAGCCATTAAGGCCATGCAAAAAGGGATAGACCAATATGATCCATCCCTCATTATTTGTGTTGGCCAAGCCGGTGGGCGGCCAGACATTACGATTGAACGCGTGGCCATCAACATCGATGACTTCCGCATCAAAGACAACGCCGGGAATCAGCCCATTGACGAACCAATCGTCGCCGGTGGCAGTGCAGCTTATTGGTCGACCCTGCCGATCAAGAAAATCGTGACGACCTTGCGCCAGCATAATATTCCGGCCAGTATCTCCCAGTCAGCAGGCACGTTCATTTGTAACCATCTCTTTTATGGCCTCATGGATACGCTCGCCAAAGAAGGAAATACACGCCGCGGCGGCCTCATCCATATTCCGTACCTGCCAGAACAAGCAGCCCGTAATCCCGGTCAGCCCAGTATGTCCCTCGATGTCATCATTCGCGGCCTCAAGCTCGCTGTAGAAACGGCGTTATACTACAAAGAAGACGAAAAGAGTTGCGGCGGCACGCTTTGCTAATTATTTCCATTCAAAGACACCGCGATTTAACACGGCTTTGCCTGTCTTTTGGTTCATAAAGCGGAAATACGCTACGCCGTCACCGATTTTCCAAAGCTGGAGCGTCACCGGCGTATCTGGGAACAAGACGGACGTCATCTGCGCCGCCATGCGCGTCATTCGTTCCGGTTCGCCCGGAATGAGCGCACCAATAGCCATACGGCACGAGAAGCCGAACGAGCACAACCCTTGCATGAAGGACGTTTCAAATCCCATCTTTTGCGCGTACTGCGGGTCTACGTGGACTAAATTCGTATCGCCTGTCAAGCGGTAGAGCAAGTTTTGGACAGGACTAATATAATCATCAATTTCTACATCAGGGGCTCTGTCGGGAATGACGACAGAGCTCTTTGGCATGGGCTGGCCGCCAAAGCCGCCTGCTTCGTGGAAGAACGTCGTCGAATAGTTCGTGCAAACAGGATTGCCTGCTTCGTCGCGCACGTCGATTTTCGTCTTGACGACAGCCCCTTTCCCTTCGCCCCGGTCAAAGACATCGGTAATCACGTCTTGATACTGGAACGTCCCCTTAATGGGGTCAATAGGCCGATGCATAATGATTTCGTGGTCCATGTTGAGGAAGGAAATAGTCGGCTTAATGATGTCATTGGCCAGCATCGATGCCGGTAAAGGCATCCATTGATACGGGCGGACATTGACCGTGCCCCAGTACGGAATCGTGCCGTATGTCGGCAAGGCTTTGAGGTATTTTTCGTAGGTGTACATCAAATCGTCTCGTTTGGCACCTACTGCCAAGGCATAGAGTACAATGTCTCGCCAGTTGTATTCCATGTAGCGCGGTTCCATTTTTTGACCGGCTAAGATTTCGTCTAATTTTAACTGCATACGATTCACTCCTTTATGTTATATTTCATTGCCGTCCTTTGGATTATCTAGTATAACCATAGCATGATTCACCTATTCTGCCAAGGCATGGGATTTGTAAAATTTTCCGTGCATCTTATCATTTCCTGCAAAAGAAGATATAATAAGGAAAGATTAGGTATGAAACTAATCGACACAATTTTCTCGTGAGGTGAAGATGATGAATTTCAACGAAGAAGCCATGAAACTCCGCGAAAAAACACATGGTTTATTAGATACGATGCCGCGCGTGGCCTTAAAGACCCGCGACGATTTAAGTACATGCTATACGCCGGGCGTTGCCCAGCCGTGCCTTGAAATCCAAAAGGATAAAGACCTTTCCTTTGACCTGACGTGCCGAGGCAACCTCATTGCCGTCGTCACCGATGGGACGCGCGTCCTCGGTCTCGGCGATATTGGCCCAGAAGCAGCCCTGCCCGTTATGGAAGGGAAATCCCTTCTCTTTAAAGTCTTTGGCGGTGTCAACGCCGTCCCTATTTGCATTGATACGAAAGATGCAGACAAATTTATTAAGACTGTCAAACGGATTCAGCCATCCTTTGCAGGCATTAACCTCGAAGACATTGAATCGCCGAAGTGCTACGAAATCGAAAAAGCCCTTCGTAAAGAATTAGATATTCCTGTCTTCCACGACGACCAACACGGTACGGCCATTGCCGCCCTTGCCGGGGTCCTCGGTGCTCTCCGTTTCGTCAAAAAGGATTTAAAAACGGCCAACATCGTCATTAATGGTGCCGGTGCAGCTGGGTCGTCTATTGCTAAATTGTTACTTCGTGCTGGTGCCAAACATCTGCTCATTGTGGACCGCAAAGGGATTATCCATAAAAAACGGATGAAACTCAATCCGGTCCAAAAAGAATTAGCTGAAATTACGAATCCCAAAAACCACGAAGGAACCCTCCTCGATGCTGCTACAGGCGCAGATGTTCTCATTGGTGTCTCTGTGGCGCACGTCTTTACGCCTGAAGTCCTAGGGGCAATGAATAAAGACGCTGTCGTCTTTGCCATGGCTAACCCTGTGCCGGAAGTCGATTACGAAACAGCAAAAAAAGCCGGTATCCGTGTCGTCGGCACAGGCCGCTCCGATGCGCCGAACCAAATCAATAACGTCCTCGTCTTCCCAGGGGTCTTCCGCGGTGCCCTCGCCGTGCGTGCCCGTAAAATCAACGAAGATATGAAACTCGCTGCGTCGTACGCTATTGCTCATTTAATTCCAGAAGAAGAATTGAGCGAAACCTACGTCATTCCTGATTCTTTTGATACGCGCGTCGCGCCTGCTGTCGCGGCAGCTGTTGCTAAAGCTGCTATGGATAGTGGTATATCTCGTATTGAAAAAGACCCGGCAGAAGTCCAAAAAGAAGCAACAGAAGACATTGCTAAACTCCATGCAATGATTGATATGTTACATAAATAATTGATGATTCAATAAAAAAGTCCGAGACATTCTACGTGAGTATGTCTCGGACTTTTTTATTGAGCTATTCTTATTGGTTTAAGAACACATAATGAGTCCCACGACCTTTACCTTTGCGTACAATTATTTTTTCTTCAATCATTTTTTCTAGTGTCCTTTTCACTTGAATACGGGAAAAATTACACAGTTCACGTACTTGTGTATTAGTAATGTTTTGATTAATAGATAAATAAGCCCTAACTCTTCCTAACTTTAATATAACTAATTGCTTGGTCTTGTATATATTCGATTCCTGATTTAACTGCTTCATAAATGCGGGCAGTCAGCATATACTCCGTCCAACAACTTCAATAAGCCCCCTTACGTCTCAATGTATAACAACACTTTTGTGCTTCTTTTTCATCCAGTTGTGTAACTTCACAACTCCGCTTTAAAAAATGATTTTTTTATGTTCATACAAATAACGTAACACCATAATTTCTGCTAAAGATAGCGACTTCCCCAATCTCTGTTGTTCTTGAGAAATAAATTTTACCAAATTAGGGTATTCATTAACGTTTTTCAGCATTAACGCAACAGCATCCGAAAATTCTCGATATTTTGGAACTCGATATTTTGGAAACGTTTTACCCATAACTAACATATCGCGAAAAATAATATCCACCCCTTGCCCAGTCCGTTGTACATATTTAAGGCGTTGCAATGTTTCAGCAATTAATTTATTGTGTGGAACTGAAGGATGTGTGATAATTTTAGAAGTTGTAATACCCGCTGGGAAACCTCTAGGATTTTCAATAATCAATTGCTCAGGATAATATTTTACATAAACAAAACTTTGGATCTGATAATCCCTATGAGCTAAGGCATTTAATAATGATTCTTGGAAAACATTTTCTGCGAAATCTGGAATTTATAACCGAAACAGTCCTACTTGTACATTAAAAAGAGTATTAGCATCTTGAATTTTATTAGTAAGTCTATCTAAAATTGTTAAAATAGGTTGTTGCATATCTAACTGATTATCATATTCTTCAAGGTTGTTTGCATTATAATGTAAATAAATGACTTCCGCTTGTGGCAAATACTTCTGAAATACTTCTTCCTTACCAACAAATAATCTGCCTGCTATTGTCAATTTATCCCTTCCTTCATGCAGCGTTACCAATTCCAAAGCCCGAAGCAATAAAATATCATCCATATCGAGTAGTATTGACTTAGGATTATTATTTTTAGCCTCTCTTTTACTTGATATACTGCTAGCTTATCAATTAAAAGAGACCTTTCAGCAATAATTTTAGCTAAAAAAACCATGTCTGGTTTAAAAGATAGATAGAACTATTTTCCTGTAGACACCAAGTTTTTGAATTTTTCCCTAATCGTTTTAGGCAACGTCCGTCATTTAAGGTATATATAATTCCAGAATGAGATTTGTACAGTAAAACGATAACTTCTTTATCTTTATATGTAACAATTTCCGAATCGTCAACAAATAAATGAGTTGTAGTTTTATCATAAACAGATTCTAAATATTAAAATTCATACAACCCGTAACTTCACCCGAATTCTCTATCCCCAATAAAATGATTCCACCTTTTGTATTAGCTAATGCAACTAATTCAGGAGTAATTAAATTTATTCTTTCTTTAAAGCCCTTGGACTTAATCCATGACTTAAATTCAACAGTCATGGATTCTCTTTTTTTAGTACCTGTCTTAGTTCTTGTTCATTCATATCTTTCGTATTCTCCCATACTAAAAAGATTTATATAAAATTCTACTATCACTATCTTTTATTTTTTACCAAGGCACCTATATTTTTTGATATAGATTCTGCTGCATCTACCAATAAATTAGCAAATTCATCAATTTGTTCCATGTTCAACTTATTACTGATGAATCCTAGACTAATAGCGGCCACAGCTTGTCCATCATAGCCAATAATCGGGGCCGAAACACAACACGATTCCTCTAAAAGTTCATGGTATTCTAATGCATATCCACGCTTCTTAGTCAATTTTAAATTCTCTAAAAGTTTGTCATAAGAAGTAATAGTGTATGGAGTATATTTTTTTATATCACTATGATTCCATATTATTCTGATTTTCTCTTCTGAATACGTAGAAAGTATGGCTTTCCCCAAGGCTGTACAATACATAGGCAATCTCATACCAACATTTGCAGCACCAATAATAAACGGATTATTTTCAACACGCTGTAAATATACAATTTGTCCTTCTGATTCCATTGCTAAAAAAACAGTCTTACCTGTTTTATTACTAATTTCCTCCAAATATTTTCGTGCAATATCCATAAAATCAATTTTAGACAGAATAGATGTGCCAATTTCAAATAGCTGGATTCCTAATTTAAATGTTTTAAATTCCTCATTATCAAATTCTACTATTTTTTTCTGTAATAAGGTATAAATTAAATCAAAAGTACTACTTTTAGGAATATCTAGACTTTTACTAATTTCTAATTGTGTTAATGGTTTATTAGACGTTGCTAATAATTGAATAATGTCAATCACTCTAGCTGCTGTTCTATTTAATTTCATAAACATCACCCTTTATACGATATAATTTAATTTTATCATAAATTCTCTTTTAATAGAAAGTTTATTTTATTTATACTACAAAAAGACTGATTGTATCTTTCATACAATCAGTCTTTTTAGCAATTTTTAAATAAAATTATTTACTTCTCCACATTTTATTAGCGAAGTTCTCCAATTGTTTTTTAGTATCTTCACTTAATTCCGTAAGCGGTTCCTTACAATATTCTTGCATAGGCATTCCAATCTCTTTCATCGCCCATTTCATTAAAGGATTAAATGGGGTATATACTTCATAAAATTTAAATTTTTCATCAATTTCTCGTTGTAATATTTTGATGTCCTCAAGTTTTTCTTCTTTTAATGCTTTTATAACATCATGGCACATCTTCGGGAACATGTTAGATAATGCCCCAATGCATCCATCGCCGCCTGAAATAACATTTCCAATACAATTACTATCATAACCAGTGTAAATCAGCATATCAGGATACACACTTTTTATTTCATTTACATATTTTTGAGTATGACGTAATAATGCATGTGTGTCTTTAATACCTACAAAATTGGGGTGTTTTTCTTTCAATCGCAAAATAGTACTTACAGGAATATCATAGCCAGTGCGATCAGCATAATTATATAGATAAACATCACCATTTATTTTTTCCATGACATCATCATAATACCAAAAAACATCTTCTGCATTAACAGCACTATAATATGGACCTACAATAATAACAGCATCTGCCCCAGCTTTCAAAACCTCGTTTGATAAGTTAATCGTTTCGGATTTAATCATCCGTCCAGTACCCGCTAAAACAAATCCCTTATGATTAATATGGTTAACCGCATCAATAATTAATTCCTTAACTTCATCATACGAGAAGGCATAAAACTCTCCCGCACTCCCTCCTGTTAAAATACCATCTATACCTTGATCTAAAATATAGTCATATAAATTATGCATATCATCATAGTTTACAGAACCATTTCGATTAACAGATGTTAAAATAGGGCAAATATACTTACAATTCATGTTATTCAACCTCTTTTCTCTTAAATAAATATAAGTAAAATCATACTGCTAGCAAAACCTACAATTCCTACAGTCGTACACATGACACACCAAGTTCTAAAAGATTGCTTCATATCAAATCCAAAGAACTCTTTAAAAATCCAAAATCCAGCATCATGTGGTGGACCAAAAATCAAACTTGCTGAGCCAATTATTAATGTAGTAATTTCTGGACTCATATTAGTTGCTGTCACCATTGGAGCAACTAACCCCGCTGTTGTCAGTGATGTAACTGTTGCCGAACCAACAGCAATGCGAATAATACACCCAATAATAAATGTCAATACATACGTAGACAACGGTAAGGACATTAGATAAACAGCAATTCTATCTCCCAATCCACTGTCAAGAATAACTTGTTTGAAAGCACCTCCTGCTCCAATAATCAACATAATTAAAGCGATGGAAAGAATAGACTCTTCACACGAATCCATTACTTCTTTAAAATTTTTTCCTCGCCTAATCCCAAAAATATATACAGCAACGCAGAGAGCAATAAAAAGAGCCATGTCTGGATTGCCAACAAAACTAATCACTTGATACAATGTCGTTTTTTCATCCAAAAAATTTTTAGCTATAGATGAGGCAGCAATTAGCACTACTGGAGTTAATGCCGTAACGACACTGGATAAAAAACTAGGCATTTCTTCATCCTTAAAAATTTTAGTGGTACTAAAAGCATTGTCAGGAACATCCACCTTCATGTCTTTCATAAAAAAATTATATGATAATATCCCTGCGCAAATTAAAGTCGGTATAGCAATAAGAATACCATACATCAACGTCTGCCCCATATCGGCTCCTAAAATAATGGTTACAGCAGTAGCTCCAGGATGTGGAGGCAAGAAAGCATGCGTTATACCAACCGCCGCAGCCATAGGTATCCCTACTTTAAGTAAAGGAATTTGTTGTGAACGTGCTAATGTAAAAATAATAGGAATTAAAAGTATAAACGCTACCTCAAAAAATAGGGTAATAGATACTACAAAGGCCGTGACACATACAGCAATATGTGCATTTTGTTTTCCCATAACTTCAATCATCTTATCAGAAATACGTTGAGCGCCTCCACTTTCAGTAAGCAGTTTGCCTAACATAGCTCCAAAACTGATGATGATAACTAAACCACCAAGTGTGCTACCTATACCTTTTTGCATAGAACTGAATAGTTCCCATAGGGGAATCCCTTCCCCTAATCCGACAAAAGCTGCAGCAATTAATAGCGCAATAAAACTATTCAATTTTAATCCAACAATCAAGACTAGCAACAAGATAATGCTAAGAATTAATACAGAAAATATCATTATCATCCCACCTTTTCCTGATTAATTGGAATCATTTAATTTATTTACGGGGCACCGGACCGGTTCACCTTTCATAAATCTAACAGCTTCTTCCGCACATTTAGTTTTTAAATCAGAAAATGCTGATTCAGAATACCAAGCAATATGCGGTGTCACTAAAATACCATCCAAAGAGTTAAATCTATGAGTTTGAGGCATTGGTTCTACTTTAGTTACATCCAATCCAGCACCAGCAATTTTTCCAGTAGCAACAGCATCCGCTAAAGCCTCCTCATCAACCAGTCCACCTCTGGCTACATTAATTAAAAAAGCAGTATTCTTCATCATTTTTAGAGTTTCAGAATTAATGAGATTCTCAGTTTCTTTATTCAAAAAACAATGCAATGAAATAATATCGCATTTTTTAAAAATATCTTCTTGCGAAACCATTTTTATATAATCGGGGACATCATCTTGTGTCAAAAAGGCATCATAAGCTAAAATTTTACACCCCATTCCATGAACCATTCTTGCAAAAGCTTTTCCAATTCGCCCTGCACCAATAATACCCACTGTCATTTCATTGAACCGAAGAATTGGAGCGGATTTTGAATAATCCCAAATTCCCTTCTTGACTAAAGGCACACTATGATATATCTTTCTAGCCAAAGTCATCATCAGCGCTACTGCATGATCAGCGACTTCTTCGGTACCATAATCTGGTACATTACATATTTGAATACCATACTTTGTAGCAGCATCTACATCAATATTATCAACTCCAACACCATATCTAACAATCATTTTCAACTTAGGTAAATTCTTAAATACCTTTTCAGTCATAGGAGCATATTGATTGATTACAGCTGTTGCATCCTCTAATTCATTTATTAAATCCTCTTCAGTTCTGCAATTTAACCATTTATAAGAAAATCCATTATTGGCAAATACTTTAATTTCCGGGGAAATATTTTCCATATCACAATCAGAAATATAAATAGTTTTATTACCCATGAGTGCCCCTCCTTAAATTCATAATAGCGGATTAAGTTCATAATATTTGTTATAATTAAAATTACAAAATAGATTTATACAACTCCACGATTTGAGCTTTTTCTACATCCCGTGGATTCCCTGGCGTGCAAGCATCAGCAATAGCTGAATCTGCTAAGAAATCAATATCTTTTTCAAGAACACCGAGTTCACCCAATTTACGCGGAATACCTACATCATCAGCTAATTGTTGAACTGCATCTAAGCAAGCTTGACGGTATTCCTCCTGACTCATAGCATCGACTCCTTGCACCCCCATAGCCCGTGCAATTTCACGATACCGTTCACCTGTTGCTTCAGCGTTAAATTTCAAGACTGTCGTTAAGAGGATAGCGCAAGCTACACCATGGGGAATATCATAAAATGCACTAAGTGGATGGGCCATAGAATGGTCAATACCAAGGCCAATATTAGAGAATCCCATACCAGCAATATACTGGCCAAGAGCCATTTCTTCACGGGCCTTTAAATCACCAGTAACGGATTTGCGAAGCCATTTACTAATAATTTCAATAGCTTTTAAATGAAGCATATCCGTCAGTTCCCATGCATTTTTCGTAATATAGCCTTCAATAGCATGTACCAGCGCATCCATACCAGTCGAAGCGCAAAGTTTTGGTGGCATCGAAGCAACCATATCGGGGTCAATAATTGCAACAACAGGAATATCATGAGGGTCGCAACAAACAAATTTACGTTGTTTTTCCGGGTCTGTAATGACGTAGTTAATCGTAACTTCTGCAGCAGTACCACTTGTAGTAGAAACAGCAATAATAGGTGTGCATTTATGTTTTGTCGGCGAAGTGCCTTCTAAACTGCGAACATCAGCAAATTCCGGATTCGTCAAAATAATCCCGATTGCCTTGCACGTATCAATAGAACTGCCACCACCAACAGCGACTAAAATATCAGCTTCATGTTCTTTACAAAAAGCTACACCGTCTTGAACATTCTTAATGGTTGGATTCGGTTTAATTTGGTCATAAATAGCATACGAAATATTAGCTTTATCTAAAATATCCGTAACTTTTGTAGCTACATTAAACTTGATTAAATCTCCTTCTGTAACAACAACTACGTGTTTGCAACTACGACCTTGAATTTCACCTACAATTTCATTAATTGCGCCCTTACCAAAATACGATGTTTCGTTTAATGTCATTTTCTGTGCCATACTTTCCCTCCTAATTCTTTTTTTATGAACTTAGTTCGTATTTACGTTTCTCATGTGTTCATAATATCACTATTTAATTTTTAAGTCAATACTTTTATTAATTTCATTGTTGCATTTTAGTAATCCATTCTTATTTTATATGTCATTAATCATAATTATAGAATAATAATTTATTTATATGATAAAATATTCTGACCATAGTTCTTTGATATTTATTATATATTTCACATTTTTGAGTTACTTATTTTTTATGATAGATTGTAAAATAAAGTGCGACAACTAAAAAACTCACAGTAGATTTCGTGTACAATGTAAGTAACCACACTCCACAAAGAAACGAGGAATCTACTAT
>UQHB01000050.1 GCA_900540735.1 uncultured Megasphaera sp.
TACACGAAATCTACTGTGAGTTTTTTAGTTGTCGCACTTTATTTTACAATCTATCTTGTAAAAATGCTTGAAGAAGGATTGTTTCAAACAGTCTATGATGCGCAGACCTTTGATATTCCAGCGATTCAATCGATTGCCAGTCACGCAAACCACGTCGAAATGTCGGCTTCTATGTATGCCAGCCCCGTTGTCAATGATTTAGATGTCGTCTTTTTATCGGCAACAGAAGTAGATGTAGATTTTAATGTTAATGTCATTACAGACTCCAACAATATCTGCATGGGGGCATCGGGTGGACATAGTGATGCAGCGGCAGGTGCCGACGTCACGGTCATTATGTGCCCGGTCATCCGTGGCCGTTTGCCGATGATTCGTGACCAAGTACAAACCGTCGTCACGCCGGGTGACAGTATTGACATCATCGTCACCGATAGAGGGATTGCTGTTAATCCTAAACGGCAGGACTTGTTGAAACTATTGCAACATAGTCATCTTCCTATCAAAACGATAGAAGAGCTACAAGCACTGGCATATACCTTGGTTGGTAAACCAGAAGAAACGCCCGTTTCGACGGATGACAACGATATTGTCGCTGTCGTAGAATATCGGGATGGAAGCGTTATCGATACGATTCGTAAGCCCTTGGCCTAATAAAAAAACTCCTCCGTCACGCTGGATACATACTGCTTGGCAGTGAGTAGGCAGTATGCCCTAGCGTAGGACGAGGAGTTTTTGACTAAGGAAGAGTGGGGCCTTTCTTATTGTTGCATAGCTGTGAGGAACCAGAGGGTCTTGTTGTACTGTTTTAAGTGGTCTTCCAGGAGGGAGACTACATCGTACAGGTCTTCGGCATCGGCTTCTTTGCGGATTGCTTCAGCGTCTGCTTTTTAGGTCGTCAAATCTTTTTTGGACGATGGCGAGGACATCGCTAGAATGAAGTTCTACTGAGTCGGCTTCCTGAATGGTTGCGATTTCTAAGTACCCTTTGAGCGACGCTACGGGCTGTGCATCATGCATTTTAATCGTTTCCGCTACGGCATCAAAGACATCAGCGAAGCCATCGTACAAGGTTTCTAAATATTCGTGAACTGGTTTGAAGTCTTTACCGACCACATTCCAGTGTAAGTTGTGTAATTTGACGTATAATACGCCAACGTTGGCCAAATACACATTAAGAGATGAAACTAATTCTGCTTTCATAGTAATGCCTCCTTTAATTTTTAAAATTATTAGTAGATAATTAATATTAATTAATTATAAAATGCATTATCGTTTTTTTGTAAAGGGAAAATTTATTTTTTAGGTATACTAAAAAAGCTTGTCATGCGCAAGATGACAAGCTTTTTGTAATCTTAGATAAATCTGGTTTGATATAACTATATGACATATGTTATGAGTGTCATTCCCATTTAATGGTTAGACATGAATATGGTTGAAAACTTTGCCAATCGGTTCTTTAATGACCAAATCGGCACGGCTGTCCATGTCTGTAGACGATTTATTAATCAAAACGAGTTTGTGGCCGTTATAGTAATTGACCAGTCCTGCAGCTGGGTAGACGACGAGGGATGTACCGCCAATAATCAGCATGTCTGCATGGCTAATGTAGTACAGGGCCGATTGGATAACGTCTTCGTCGAGCCCTTCTTCGTAGAGGACCACATCTGGTTTGATCGGGCCGCCACAAGCATCACATTTCGGTACGCCTGTAGAATGAAGGATGTATTCGGCATCAAAGAATTTGCCGCAATTTTCACAGAAGTTACGCAGGACGCTGCCGTGTAATTCCAAGACGTTTTTGCTGCCTGCTTTTTGGTGGAGGCCGTCAATGTTTTGGGTTACAATGGCTTTTAATTTACCGGCATTTTCCAGTTCTGCCAGTTTAATGTGGGCCATGTTTGGTTTTGCATCGAGGCAGAGCATTTTGTCTCTGTAGAAACGGTAAAATTCTTCTGGATTTTCGCGGTAGAAGGTATGGCTCAAAATGTGTTCGGGCGGATATTTGTACTGCTGGTTGTAGAGGCCGTCTGTACTGCGGAAATCAGGAATACCGCTTTCCGTAGAGACACCGGCACCACCAAAGAACACGATGTTGTCCGACTTGTCGACCATATCGACGAATTGCTGGATTTTTTCTTCTTCGGTCATAACATTCCCTCCTTATAGGTCAAAGGTCTGATTTAACAAATCTATGCCGCTTTTCGTGCGGAAAATTTTATCACGGAAGTTACGGATTTTATCTTTCGGCAAATTATCTTCGTAGGCATTGACGAGAAAATCTGCTTCTAAGAGAATGCGGTAATCTATGCCGTCAATGTCGTGATACGTATGATGGTGTGCAATGAGGTAGCAAACCCGTTCGATTAGGTCTTCTGGTGCGTCCATTGATTCGAGAATTTCGCGAGCCGGTTTAGGCCCTTCTATTTCTTGGTAATGACCGCTGGAACTGCCGTATTTTTCTTCGGCTGCGTGAATGCCAATGTCGTGGAGTACAGCGGCAACAGTGAGGATTTCTTGCGTTGCTGCCGGGAGTTGTTCTAATTTTCCAATCGTATCAGCATACGTATAGACTTTGAGGAAATGCTGAATACGACGGGCATCGCCATGGTCAAAAGCCACGGCTTTTTGAATGAGCTTTGGAATAGAAACCATATTATATCCCTGCCTTTCTGTTCTTTATTATACTACAAACGAAAAGGGAAAAGAACATTGACATAGCTTACATTCTCCCTGTATAATACGAATTGAAACATGTGACTGACGGAAGTGGAATCAACCACGGGGAGCATGATTCGTATTAGCCGACCGTCTGGGCGAAGGTTCCCGGAGTGTCGGTATTTTTTATGTCTATATTCAGGAGGTAATCATAATGAAAGAATTGCAATTAAAGTATGGCTGCAATCCCAACCAGTCTGCGGCACGGGTGTACATGAAAGATGGAAACGACCTTCCTTTTACTGTCATGAACGGCCGTCCTGGCTACATCAACCTGCTTGATGCTTTTAATAGTTACCAACTCGTCAAGGAATTAAAAGAAGCAACAGGTCTCCCGGCTGCAGCTTCGTTCAAACACGTCAGCCCTGCTGGTGCTGCTGTAGCAACTGATATGAGTGATACCCTGAAAAAAATATATTATGTAGATGATTTACAATTATCTCCCTTAGCGACGGCTTATGCTTGCGCTCGTGGTGCAGACCGCATGAGTTCGTACGGTGATTTCGTAGCCTTATCGGATGTATGCGACGTCGAAACAGCAACGCTCCTCAAGCGGGAAGTGTCGGACGGTGTTATTGCGCCGGGCTATACAGCAGAAGCCTTAGATATCCTCAAAACGAAGAAAAAAGGCAACTATTGTGTCCTCCAAATCAATCCTGATTACGTACCGAATCCGATTGAATCGAAAGAAGTCTACGGCGTAACCTTCGAACAGGAACGGAACAACGCTAAGATTACGACGGACCTGTTCCAGAATCGGCCGACGAAAAATAAAGATATTCCTGAAGCAGCACAGCGCGATTTGCTCATCGCTTTGATTACGCTTAAATACACGCAGTCTAATTCTGTGTGCTATGTCAAAGACGGCATGACTATCGGCGTTGGTGCAGGTCAGCAGTCTCGTGTGCACTGCACGCGCTTGGCTGGGAATAAAGCTGATATTTGGTGGCTCCGTCAGAATCCGAAAGTCTTGAACTTGCCCTTCCGCGACGATGTTCGTCGTCCGAACCGGGATAACGCGATTGATGTCTACATTTCCGATGATTATGAAGATGTCTTAGCAGATGGTATTTGGCAGGATTTCTTTACGGAAAAACCGGAAGTCTTAACACGGGAAGAAAAGAAAGCTTGGATTGCCCAGCTCCACGGCGTAGCTCTTGGGAGCGATGCATTCTTCCCATTTGGCGATAATATCGAACGGGCTCATCGCAGCGGTGTCGATTATATTGCTCAGGCTGGCGGTTCTATTCGCGATGATAATGTCATCGAAACGTGCGATAAATATGGCATTGCGATGGCCATGACGGGACTTCGCTTGTTCCATCACTAAAAGCATATGTGTTCTGAATGGTGAAAGAGGGGCCACCCTTATTTCCTAAGCCGGGATCTTCGAAACGGCACGGAAATAAGGGTGGCCCCTCTTTGTCGCACATTGGTAGTTAATTTTTTAGTGATGGCGCAAGCTCATGGGGAAGAGAGCGTCTTTCTTTCTGGTTTAGTTTTTGGTATGATAAGGTAAAAATTGTAGTGAGGTGAAACGAATGGAATGGTATCGGTCTGTGTGTCCTTATGATTGTCCTGATGCGTGTGGTTTGTTGATTGGTGTAGAGAATGGCAAAGTTGTCAATGTCAAAGGGAATCCAGCTCATCCATTTACGCGCGGGACGTTGTGCGCCAAGATGAGTCATTACGAACGGACGATTTATAATGAAAGGCGTATCTTGACTCCGCTCAAGCGGACAGGGCCGAAGGGAATCGGCCAGTTTGCGCCTATTTCGTGGGATGAAGCGGTAGAGACAATCGTCACGAAGTGGCGGCAGATTATGGATGTATACGGAGCAGAAGCGATTTTGCCCTATTCTTATGCTGGGACAATGGGGATTTTGCAGCACGATGCGCTCCATGCGTTGTGGTACAAGTTAGGGACTGCTGAGCTAGGGCGAACGATTTGTGCCGCTGCTAAAGGGGCTGGTTGGAAATCGGTCATGGGTGACACGTACGTCGTACCGCCCCAAGAGGCACAGCACAGCGACATGATTATTCTTTGGAGTCTCAGTATGCTCGCGACGAATGTCCATTTCCTTCATGACGTGAAAATCGCCAAAGCAAAGGGCGCAGCCCTTTGGTGCCTCGATACGTATGAGACCCAGACGGCGCGCTATGCAGACCATTTCATTCGTATCAAACCGGGCACAGATGGTGCTTTTGCCTTAGGTGTAGCTCATGTCTTAGCTGCAGACGGACTAGTCGATAGAGATTTTTTACAACGCTATGTACAGGGCTGGGACGAATGGCACGACACGATCTTGCCGAAGTATACACCGGCTTATGTGGAATCCATCACGCACGTACCACAAGAGCAGCTTATAGCCTTTGCCCAGGCCTACGGCCAAGCTCGGGCACCGTATATTCGCCTAGGCAGCGGCATGTCGCGGTATACAAATGGCGGCATGACGACGCGGCTCATTTCGATTTTACCGGCTCTCGTCGGTGCGTGGCAGCATGAGGGTAGTGGTGTCTTAACGTCGACCAAAACGAGCCAGGCCTTTGATAAAAAAATCGTCAATCGCGAAGACTGGAAACAACCAGGCAAGCGGCACATCAACATGTGTCGTATTGGTGAAGCCCTCCATGATACGACGAATCCCATTAAGAGTCTCTTTGTCTACTCGTCGAATCCGGCTTGTACGGCACCAGACCAAAATGCCGTCATTGCAGGCCTCTTGCGCGATGATTTATTTACAGTCGTGCACGAACGGTTCCTGACGGACACGGCAAACTATGCAGATATTGTCTTACCAGCGACGACCTCTGTGGAGCATAACGATATCTATGGTAGTTATGGCCAATATACACTCGGCATTGGACGGGCTATCATTCCGCCACTGGGCAAAAGCAAATCGAATTGGCAAGTGGCGCAGCTTTTAGCGAAGGCTTTCGGCATGGATGACCCATTTTTTGTGCAATCAGAAGAAGACCTTATTGACCAGCTCGTGGCCAGTACGGCAAAATGGCCGACTCCTGTTGACACAGACGCACTGCGCCGTACTGAACCGACGACGCTGACCTTACCGGAACATTACAAAATGAACTTTTTAACGCCGTCTGGGAAAATCGAAATTCGCAATGACCAAGAAGCTATGCCCTTACCGGATTACGTGCCACCTCATGGCGATGATGGTGCGTATCAGCTCGTCAATAGTCCGGACCCGCGTATTTTAGATTCGTCCTTTAATGAACGAGATGAGTTGACGGCGACGAAGACCCAGACTTTGTGGATGCATCCGGCTGATGCGGCGGCTGCAGACTTGCACGAAGGGGAGCAGGTCGTTGCTTTTAATGAACGAGGGGGTGTTGAGTTTACACTCCATATTACGGAGAAGACGGCACCGCACCAAGTCGTAGCCGAAGGAGTATGGTGGATTGCCAGAGGTCATGGGGACCGCTCCATAAACGCCCTTACATCCCAGCGATTAGCCGATAAAGGCGGCGGCAGTACTTTCTACGACGTGTGCGTTAGCGTCGCCAAAAAGAGCAGGGCACGTTGACGACGCATTTGCCGCATACTTCACTGCCCACGCTGTTACTGCCTGTGCCGTCTTCGTTGGCATAGGAACTGCCGAAATCGAGATAAATTTTCGCGTTTTCCTGGCAGACATGAAAGCACTTTTTCCTGTCGTAGCCAGAGAGGGGCAACGCTCCGGAAGGACAATGTTTGACGCACACGCCGCATAGGCCTTTGCTCTTGTAGAGGCATAATTCTTTGGTCAGCGGTGCATCTGGCGTGACCGCGAGATTAGTCACGACCGTGCTGTACCTGCCGCAACAGCCTGCTTTCGTAATGAGCATGTTGTTGATACCAAAGGTTCCGAGACCAGCCAGGCGGGCAATATGCCGTTGTGACCAGTAGCTAATCAGTTTTTCCCGGTCGAACGTCGTCGATTCGACACCAATACCGGCATGATATCCTTGGCCTTTTACATAGGCAATCAACGCTTCATTCATATCCCTAAAGAGCGTGTTCGTTTCTTCGTACGTTCTGGCCCATTCTGGTGACGACAGGCTGCCTGCTTGCGCATTGGTTTGGACCATTTCTTTCGTAAAGGGCACGAAGTAAGCAATAATAATAGACGCATCGGCGACGATGTCTTCAGGCATGACGTGGCGCGGTGAAATGAGGGGCTTTAGCTTATGAATATCCGGATGGTGCGCATCGGCAAAGCCCACTAGGGGCGTACCCCAATGGGCAGCAATCGTCGGGCGTGCTTCGTAAGCTTGGACAAACTGCTGGATAAACTCTTCTATGTCTTGTTTCGTTAGCATCATATAGACTTCCTTTCTGTTCTTATCTCTCTTTGGGCTGTAGTATATACTGAAATAAGTATGAAGTAAAACTACAATATATTACTATAAAATTAAGTATTACTTATTATAAGGAGGGCCTATGGAAACAGCACGATGCAAAGCCTTTTTAGCAGCTGTCGAAACAGGGAGCTTTTTAAAAGCAGCGGCAGTACTGCAATATACGCCGTCTGGTGTGAGCCAGCTCGTCCAAGCCTTAGAAAAAGAAGTGGGCTTTGTCCTCTTACATCGCAGTAAGCGCGGCGTAACCGTTACATCAGAAGGGGCGAGACTTGTACAGCCTATTCGCGAGTTTTAATTTGCTTTTCAACGCTCGAAAACTTTGCAGCTATGGCCATGATTGAACAAGGCTTGGGCATGAGCATTATGAATGAACTCATTACGAAAGGGCGCATTTGCAACGTCGTCAAACTGCCCTTAACACCGCCCGAATACATTACCTTAAGCATCGCCGTGCCGTCACTGCAGAAGGCGTCGCCGGCAGTGCGCAAATTTATTACCTATGCGACAGACATGATTTCGAAAAAAATAATGTTATGACAAGTGAAAATACTTGACACAACAGGGTGATTCGTGTATACTATCCTAGGTCAGACAGTAAGAAAGGCGGTGGCGTAATGGCTGATGATATGGCAATCGACGATGTCGTCCGCAAGGGACAGCTCCTCGATACGTATGGCTCGCTCCTCACAGACCGACAACAAGTTTGCATGCACTTATATTTCGACATGAATTTGTCTTTAAGTGAAATTGCAGAAGAATTACACGTATCGCGGCAAAGTGTCAACGATATGATTCGCCGGACTTCAAAAGCCCTCGAACATTACGATGACCGTCTCCAAATCGTAGCAAAAAATAAACAACTTGCTGCACAGCTTATGGATGTAATTTCGCTCCTTCACGGCGGCGCTGCCGATAGAGAAGAAGCCAAACATATTCTGGCGGCTATTTGCAGCGAATTGAACGCATAAAGGAGGCCCTCATGGCATTCGAAAGCTTGTCCGAACGTTTTCAGGCAGCATTCAAAAAACTCCGCGGTAAAGGGAAGCTCTCGGAAGAAGACGTTAGTCTCGCCCTCAAAGAAATGCGCCGGGCGCTCCTGGAAGCCGACGTTAACTTTAACGTAACGAAAGATTTCATTAAAAAAGTCAAAGAAAAAGCAGTTGGCGAAGAAGTATTCGGCAGTTTGAATGCATCTCAGACGGTTATTAAAATTGTCCGCGATGAATTGACGGAACTTCTTGGCGGTACACAAAGCCGCATTACCATTGCCTCGAAGCCACCGACCATCATCATGCTCGTCGGTCTCCAAGGGGCCGGGAAAACGACGACTGCTGCCAAACTGGCAAAGAAGCTCAAATCCCAAGGGAAAGCACCGCTCCTCGTAGCTGGTGACGTGTACCGGCCTGCGGCTATTACGCAGTTACAGGTCTTAGGGCAAGAACTGGATATGCCGGTGTATACTGAAGAAGGCAACCAACACCCTGTAGAAATTGCGAAACACGCAATTCCCTACGCTATTAGCCACTTGCGTGATGTGGTCATCATCGATACGGCTGGCCGACTCCATATTAACGAAACGTTGATGGACGAATTGGTCAACATTAAAGAAGAAGTTCATCCTCATGAAATTCTCCTCGTCGTCGATGCCATGACTGGGCAAGATGCAGTCACAGCGGCAACGGCCTTCGATAATGCCCTCGATATTGACGGCATTATTATGACTAAGCTCGACGGTGATGCTCGTGGCGGTGCGGCTCTTTCCATTAAAGCCGTTACAGGGAAGCCTATTAAATTCATCGGTGTCAGCGAAAAAATCGATGGCCTCGAAGAATTCCACCCTAATCGCTATGCATCGCGTATCCTTGATTTAGGCGACGTCGAAACGATTATTGAAAAAGCCCAGGCAGCCTTTGATGAAGAATCGATGAAAGACATTCAGGAAACCATGAAAAAAGGGTCCTTCACGTTCGACGATTTCCTCAAACAGCTGCAAATGATTAAGAAAATGGGCAACATGGGCTCTCTTATGAGCCTCATCCCAGGCATTGGCAAGTATAAGAAAGAATTGGACAAAGTCGATATGGACGGCAAAGAAATCCGCCGTGTCGAAGCCATCATTACATCCATGACGGCGCAAGAACGGTCCAGTGCCAATCCGAAAATGCTCATCAAAGACAGCCGTAAACGGCGTATTGCCAAAGGCAGCGGCACGCGCGTCCAAGATGTCAATCGCTTGATTAAACAGTTTACGGAAATGCAAAAAATGATGAAGCAAGCCAAAAAAGCACAAAAGAACAAACGACGCGGCTTCTTGCCTCGTCTGCCCTTTTAATAGAGTCTCATAGAGACAGATACCAATTGGAGGAGGTGAATTTCTCATGATTAAAATTCGTTTAGCTCGCTTAGGTGCTAAAAAGAAACCGGTTTACCGTGTAGTTGTTGCTGATTCCCGCGACGCTCGTAACAACGGTCGTCCTGTAGCTACGCTCGGTCAGTATGACCCGTCCAAAGACGCTGCAACTCGTTTGACTGTTGATGCTGAACAGGCAGTAGCATGGCTCGGTAAAGGTGCACAGCCTACCGATACGATCCGCTCCTTATTCAAAAAAGCCGGCATCATGGCTCAGTTTGAAGCATCCAAGAAGTAAGTGAGGCTGATACAATGGAAGCATTAATTGCAGGCATTGCAAAAGCGTTGGTAAAACGTCCGGACGCAGTTACGGTAAAGAAAATCCAAAAACGAGGCCTCGAAGTATATGAACTGCATGTCGCCCCAGAAGATATGGGCAAGGTCATTGGCAAACAAGGCAAGATTGCTAAAGCTCTCCGCCTTGTTGTCAAGGCTGCGGCAGTGAAGGCCAACAAGAAAGTATCAGTAGATATCGTATAGGAGGAACTATGGATCAGATTACATTGCGCGTTCCTGTGGCTGTAAAGTCGAAAGTAACGCAGGCTCTGAAAGACAAAATCCTCAAAAATGCTGATCAAGCATTGAGCGATATTGATCGGGAAATGCAAAACTTGGAATTCCAAGCAAAACGCATGATGACCGAACAAGCTAAAATCGATGCTCAAGGGTTGATTTCTCTTCGTGCTAAAGTGGAAGAACAAAAACAACGGCTCATGGCTACAAAAGCTAAAGCTGAGCACGATAGAAATGAAGCACAGCAACTGACTATTGGCTCTGAAATCCGGCAAGGTACGCTGGAACAGACTGTTGTTGTCAAAGTCGGCAATGATTTAGAAAAATTGATGGGTACTGAAATTTTGCTGGAAGACGGCAAAATCATATCCATACGTCAATAGAATACGATGGCTGAAAAAGAATTATTCACAGTCGGCCATATCGTCGCCCCGCACGGCGTGCGGGGTGATGTTCGTATTTACCCGGATACAGATTTCCCGAAGCGGTTTCTCTCCATGAAGTACGGCTATATTGGCGGTAAGAAATATACTGTCGAAGGCGCCCGTTTCCACAAGCGCGTCGTCCTCATGAAGTTTGCCGGTGTCGATGACCGGAATGCCGCAGAGCTCCTCATCAAAAAGGATTTCCAAGTGCCGCGGGAAGATTTGATGCCCCTCAAGAAAGGACAGTACTATGTCTTTGATATTATGGGGCTCTCTGTATATGATGAAGAAGATCATCTTTTAGGCAAACTGACAGATGTCCTAAAAACGGGTAGTAACGATGTCTATGTCGTAACCGATGACAACGGCAAGGAACAGCTCTTTGCAGCTATTCCGGACGTTGTTAAATCGATTGATATAGACGCTAAAAAAATCGTCGTTAATCCGCCGGAGTGGGTAGACGAATGAGGATTGACATTATTTCCTTATTCCCGGAACTCATCGAGTCCTTTTATGAGCACAGCATTATTGGCAGAGCCCGTAAAGCAGGCCTCTTAGACTTAGATGTGACCAATCCGCGGAATTTTACGTTCGACAAACACCACATGGTCGATGATACGATTTATGGCGGCGGTTGCGGCATGCTCATGAAAGCACAGCCTTTATATACAGCTGTCGAAGTCGTACGCCGTGCCGTACCGAAGAGTCGGGTCATCTTCATGGGCCCTGCTGGGACGACCTTTACACAAGCAAAAGCACGAGAACTGGCCCAATACGACCAGCTCATTTTCTTGTGCGGCCATTATGAAGGAGTAGACTACCGAGTCGAAACAGAACTGGCTGATGAGACTATTTCCATTGGCGATTACGTCTTAACAGGCGGTGAAATTCCGGCCATGGTTGTCACCGACGCTGTAGCGCGGATGGTACCGGGCGTTCTCGGTGCGACCGCCAGTGCCGCCGAAGACTCGTTCTACAATTCCTTACTCGAGTATCCTCAGTACACGAAGCCTGCTGTCTTTCGCGACATGGCCGTACCGGACGTACTCCGTAACGGCGACCATGCGAAAATCGAAGCGTGGCGGACGCGGCAATCTTTGTTGCGGACCCTAATCCAGCGGCCTGATTTATTAGACCACTGCACGCTCACACCAGCAGCAGAAAAAGTTCTTCAAGAACTCAAGCAGGAGCAGACACGATGAAGTCGTCTTTATACGTAGGACTCGTACATTATCCTATATATGATAAGAATTTTAACGTCATTGCGACGGCTATTACGAATTATGATTTACACGACATTGCCCGTTCGTCCATGACCTATGGCGTGAAGAAGTATTTCATTATTCATCACGTCCAGGGACAGCTGGATATGGTCCATAAGATTATCGACTTTTGGCGCGGCTCTGTAGGCCGTAATTATAATTTGTACCGCACGCAGGCTTTTGATATTATAGATATTCGTCCGTCTATTGAAGCAGCCATTGATGCTGTGACGACAGCCGAAGGAAAGCGTCCCTATGTCATTACGACAGATGCGCGGACCTATGCCAATACGATTTCCTATAAAGACTTGCGGCAAAAACGGGAACGTGACGACACGCCGGTTTTACTGCTTCTCGGTACAGGCTATGGCATGACGAAAGAAACAATGGAACAATTTGATTTTATCCTGGAACCGATTTACGGGGCCGGGGAGTACAATCACTTATCAGTACGCTCGGCAGCAGCCATTATCTTAGACCGCTTAGCCGGCGAAGAGTGGTGGAAATAAAGGGAGGCATTTATATGTCTGGACATTCAAAATGGGCTAATATTAAACGGAAAAAAGGGAAAAACGACGCTATTCGCGCCAAAATTACGACGAAAATCGGCCGTGAAATTACCATTGCCGTTCGTATGGGCGGCCCGGACCCGGTCGGTAACATGCGTTTAAAATTAGCACTCCAAAAAGCAAAAGAAAATAATATTCCGAAAGATAACATCAAACGGGCTATTCAAAAAGGCTCTGGTGCTGCTGACGGCCAGAACTACGAAGAAATCGTATACGAAGGCTACGGCCCTGCTGGCGTTGCCGTTACGGTCAACGTCCTCACAGATAACCGTAACCGTGCAGCAGCTGCTGTTCGTCATGAATTTACGAAACACGGTAGTGGCCTCGGTGCAACGGGCTGCGTAGGCTGGATGTTCCACAGCACTGGTGTATTCCTCGTCGATAAAGCGAACGCAACAGAAGATCAGCTCATGGAAATTGCTTTAGATGCTGGTGCTGATGATGTTAAGACCGGTGATGACGAATACGAAATCACAACGTCTCCGGAAAACTTCGATGCTGTTGAAAAAGCTTTGGAAGACAACCATATTCCGACTGAACATGCACAGATTACGATGGTTCCGGAAAATACGATTAAATTGAACAAAGAAGACGCTGAAAAATTGGAAACTCTCGTCGATGCATTGGAAGAAATCGATGACGTTCAGGATGTATACCATAACGGTGAAATGCCTGAAGACGACGAAGAATAAGACGTGTCTATATACAAAAAAGAAGAGACGAGCAATCGTCTCTTCTTTTACATGTAAACAGTGAGCGGAACGGACAGTGAAAAAAGAAGGCTTGCATATGATGAAGAAACCATGGATTGTTGTAGGATTAGTTGCTGTAGTATTGAGTACGGCGAGTATGAATCAGTCTGCTTATGCGTTAGGGGCCCCGTATATTCCGCAAATAGCCATTCCTCAAATAAAGGAATCGTCTCGCATGAATATTTCTAATTGGGGCATTACGTTCCCCATATTGTTAGGGTATACGAGTGAAGATAATTCTACGAAAGATTCTTTATCCTTTACGTACCGTAAAGAAAATGCCGTAGTAGGTATCGATGCAACAAAAGGAGATATACTGCAAGGGTCTAACGCCTTGGAGCTGTATAAAAAGTTCCAAGAAGGCATGCATAGTCAAATTCAGAAAAATGGGTATAATCATGAACAGATGAAGGTTCTTACGATTCACCATATGCCATGGCTGTATATTTCGTACGAAATACCAACTGGCGAAACGACTGAGCCTGTCATAAAAGAAGAATATACGCTTATTGGCTATGGAAAAATGTATGTTTTTAGTTTCTTTGCACCTAAGTCAATCTATAAATCGGAAAAAGGGACGTTTGAAAAATTTATTCAATCTGTTGACATAAAGGATACATGGCGTGCAGTTACGGTTGCGAATACAAATTATTCTTTTGAAGTGCCTGATTCATTTATCGGCATGACAGCTGAACAGGTACAGCAGATTTCTTCAGAACACACCTATTTATCAGGGGACCCACGCTTTATGACCGGCGTCATTGTCCAGCCTTTAGAAAAGTATCCATTTTTACCGAAGAGTTTGGCTAATCTGACGGCTACCGACAAAGAACGGTTAGAAAAAGGGTTAGTTGTCAAAGCTCAAGGAGAAAGTCAAACCGTGAAAAAGGGTTCTTTTACGTATACGACAGTCAATGGTAAACCTTGCATCATTTGGGATACAACAGACCAAGGAAGCCATAATAGAAGTTATATTTTTGTGCAAGACGGCAACTATATTTCGTTTGACTATGGCTACGAAGAAAGTGTGGCCAATACGGTACTGCCTTTAGTAGAACAATCGGCCAAGTCTATTCAGCTATAACGTATAGTAAAGACACGAATAGCCTTGTCGGGATATGTCCTGACAAGGCTATTTTTATAGGGGCACATATGGTTATGGCTGGACTTGTTTTTTTAGATTCTTGAAGAAGCGGTCAATAATGCGGTTATACACGCCGCGCGTATCGCTAGACGAGCCTCTATCGCGCGTGTCTTCACTGACGGAGACGACATTGCCTGTTTGCACATCGACGACAGTGAAGCGGACGGCTACGGAGGCAATGGGCACGTATCGAGCAGGCACGTAGATAGGATAGGAAATATTGCGCGTATACCAATGGGGGTGCCCGTCACGGTCGTAATAGACGTCGCTTACTTGGTACGTATTCCATTCTGTATGGGCCGGAATGAGGCCTGTGCCAACGCCGTACGAAAGGACGTCGCCTTTAATGTACAAATCTGCTTCGGCTGCTTTCGCTGCGTCAGGGACGGCGATATGCGTGTCTTTCGTCGGTGCTGGGAGGACTTCTGTAGCTTCTGGAGCAGGAAGCGGCGGTGTTGCCGGTTCCGTACTGGCAATGCCTGCGCCTGGGTCGGCAGTGGTCACGTTTTTTCGTTCTACTGTAGCGTGTTGGCCTGCTGGTGTCGGTTGTGTTTCCGTAGCAGGTGTCGTCTGGTCGTCTTGCATAGGAAGGGCCACAGGGGCTACGATGAATTTCGTTTGTTTCCATTTTTCGGTCGTTGCCTTTTTGGCGAAGTCTTCTTTCATGAGTTGTTCTTTTGCCGGACTATGGATGGCTGCCGGAGCCGTATTTAGTTCGTCTACGTAGATTGTGCGGACTTTGGTAAAGTCATAGGCGTTGTCATTCCACAGGGCATAGTCTTCGCCGTGACTGCTCATGGTTGCACCAAACAGCAACAGTCCTGTCACGATGAGTGTATAGAGTCGTTTCATCGGGATTCCTCCTTTACGGATGTACTATATACCTATAGCATATCATATCTTGATTACAGGTTCATGACAAGATTATTTCATATGAGATATAATTGCACAATGAGATACATTTTGAGAGGAGAAAAAGTAAAATATTATTGATAATGAGAATGATAGATACGTCAAGGACACAGATTTATTTCCTAGATTCTCAAAATATATTTCGTGAAATATATTGACAATACCCATATATAGGAGATATAATATCAACTGTAGTTAATATTGATTTGCTTCTTTAAAGGAAGGTGCTCTATAATGTTTCAGAATAGTGATTTTTGGATTGGTTTAGGTGTTGGTGTTGTAGCTGGTATTTTCGGTTACAAATTATTGGCTGAAAGAGAACAACAGCTTCTTGCTTTGCAGCAGCCTGCAGCTGGTGCTGTTTCCGCTAACGTTCCGTTGGCTGAATTGCAGCGTCAGAAAGAAGAATTGGAAGACATGATTGCCGCACAGGAAGCAGAAAAGCAACAATAAATCGTACATAAAGTATAATAAAAGACTGTTGCCCTAAGTCGGTAACGGTCTTTTTTACGATGTATACGGTGAACCATTTCCAAGTACATAGAAAGGATTGTTGACATCGTGTTTTTTCCTGTATCAAAGTGGGATTTCATCATTCGGACTGTGCAGATTTCGTCGTACATTCCTGGCCGTATCCGCCTCCATAGCCCCAAACTCATGGGCAATGCAGAGCTGGGCCGCAAAGTGTATGCTTACATTGCCAGTTACCGTGAAATCGATAGTGTAGACGTCAATGTCTTAACCGGGTCCGTTTTAATTACCTACCGGCCGGAGCGGCTGCGAACGAATAGCGAGCTGGCACGCGTAGAAAACTACATTATGACCCATGTCGAAAGGAGAGGATAGACGTGTCTTATGTTTCCGGATTTATGTTAGGAGCTTCTATTGGAAAGGCTATTCATTCCATGTTATCCGGCCAAAAGGGTGGCATGGAAGGAATGGGCAGACAGCAAGTTGCCCCCAAGGCTGCACCTCAGGTGCAGGCACCGGCAGTACCTGCTTTTACATGTGTATTTGCCATTAAAGGGCGCCGTCGGTATAGAGCGGCTGGTTTAGTAGGTAACCAACAGTTGGCAACGTTGTTACAAAACAAATTGTCGCGGTTATCTGCTATTCAGTTGGTACAGTTTAATGTACTGACAGGGAGCATTCTTATCGCTTCGTCGAGCGAACGGGTACTCGATGAACTGGAAGAATTCTTCCGGACTCGCTTATTTCCTGACACGGGAGAACAGATTGCGCAAGAAATTAATGCAGTACGAAAAGTAGAAAAAGAAGTAGAATCGGTGTATTCCGATAAAATGTATGAAACAGCTGATATTATCAGCAATTTTATTTCGCAGAAGACAAACCATATCCTGGATTTGCGGTCTCTCATTTCCATGGTCTTTATCATCCGTGGAGTTTATAAAACGGTAATGCTGGGCCAACGCCCGTCAGGACCGCAAATGTTATGGTGGGCTGCCGCGTTGCTAGGGAGAAGAGGTTAATATGTACACATGTTGCACCTTGCCGCTGCACAGCACTATGCAAGCCCGGATGCGGACTTTGCTGAGTGTCAAATTACGCCAGATTAAAGGCGTTGTCGCAGCGTCGACAGATGATAAAAAAGTTACGTTTTACTATAGAGGAGCCGTCGACACCCGGGCTGTCCGGATGTTCGTCCGTTCCTATGAAGCGAAATACGGTAAAAAAGTCGTAGACGACAAGAAAGAAGAACAACTCGACATCGCGTCGTATCGCCGTGAAGCCATCCTTTCTGTAGGCGGCTTCATTGTCATGAATATTCTCCGCAAGACGCGTCCAGAATTTTATGGCAGCATCTTATTGTTCCGTCGTCTCTTTACGCTCTACATTGCACGGCGTTTCATTAAAAATGGCGTTATGGGCCTGGTCAAAGACCATCAGGCTAATGCTGATACCTTAACGGCTACTGCTGTTATTGCGTCCGTCCTCGCCGGCAAACCGGAATCGAGCTTAACACTCCTCGCATTATCTAACGGTGCAGAAATGCTCACTGAATATGCTGCCGAACGAGCTCGTAAACAGATTTCCGGTCTTTTAAAACTCGACCAACGCGATGTATGGCTCGTCAAAGACGGTCACGAAACGAAAGTTCCTGTAGAATCGTTGAAAGTTGGCGACCATATTGCCGTTCATTTAGGGGAAAAGATTTGCGTCGATGGGAAAGTCGTCAGTGGTAATGCTGCTGTTAACCAGGCTTCTATTACGGGTGAATCGAACCCGGCTATTAAACAGGCAGGGTCTCCGGTCTTTGCCGGTTCCGTCATCGAAGCTGGGAACATCGTCGTAGAAGTACAAAAAGTCGGCGCAGATACGTCGCTTGCTCAGATTATTCACCTCGTCGAAGAAGCACAGACACGCCGCGCGCCGGTACAGAACTTTGCCGATAAAATGGCTAATATGCTCGTACCGATTTCCTTCATCGGTGCCGCTATCGTCTATGGCGCAACGAAGGATTGGCAGCGCGTCTTGAACCTCTTATTCATCGACTTCTCTTGTGGCTTGAAGTTGTCCACAGCTACGGCTATTTCCGCAGCTATCGGCATGGCTGCTCGCAAAGGGATTTTGATTAAAGGCGGGAACTATATCGAAAACTTGTCGACTATCGACACAGTTGTCCTCGATAAGACCGGTACGATCACCATGGGTGTACCGCAGATTGCTCACATTGAAACGGCGAAAGGCGTAGAAGAAAAAGAAATGGTGCTGCTCGCCGCTTCCGCTGAAATTCACTCTGTCCATCCCCTTGCTGTCGCTATTCAGCGGTACGTTAAACAGCAGAAATGGACCGTTCCTGACCACAAATCGTCTGAAACCATTGTCGCTCGCGGCATGAAAGCAGAAGTTCCTGATTTCGAAGGCTTTACAGGCGGTGAAGTCAT
>UQHB01000051.1 GCA_900540735.1 uncultured Megasphaera sp.
CAGCCGCCGTTTCATGGCCGAAGAAGGCGTGCAAGGCGTTCCGGAAGTCAGCAACAAGACATGGGGCAAAAACCTCTTGTACATTGCGCGCGATAAAGAATACCTTGGCTGCTTGACTATTGAAGATCCAGTTCGTCCGGCTATGAAGAAGACTTTGAACCGTATGCGTCGTCTCGGTGTCGATGAAGTCGTCATGCTCACAGGGGATTCGAAAGAAGTCGCTGCTGAAGTCGCACACAACATGGATATCGATTCGTACCATGCAGAAATTCTGCCGGAAGATAAAGCTAATTACGTCATGAAACTCCAGAAACGGGGCAATGTCATGATGGTTGGCGACGGCATTAACGATGCGCCGGCCTTAGCTTTCGCTGATATCGGTGTCAGCCTCGGCGGCAACAAGACCGATATTGCTGCAGAATCGGCTGCTATTACGATTCGTTCCGAAGATCCGAGCAAACTCTATGATGCTCTCGCTATTGGCCGTAAGACCATGGAAGTTATTCACCAGAACTTCACGGCAACGATTATCGTCAACTCTGCTGCTATGCTCCTTGGTGCCTTAGGTCGCATTAGTCCGCTTTGGGCTGCTGTTATTCATAACTCCGCAACCTTAGCTGTTGTCCTCAACAGTGTCCGTATTCTTGGGCCGCAGCACCGTATGATTCGGTAATTTCCAAAAGATTAAACAATCTTTAAACATTCCATAAAGTGTATTCCTCATGTATAGACAAGTCCTATCATGAGGGGTACACTTTTTTTGTTCGTATGAAAAACTATAGGAAAAAGAAGGAATCGCTATGGAACGTTGGAAACGAAATCTCTATGTGTGATGGTTTGGCCCGTTCTTTACAGCAGCGGCGATTAGCCAAATTGCACCGATTTTGCCGCTGTATATTCAAGATATGGGCTATACCGATGTGGGCAGTATTGCCACTTGGGCTGGTTTTGCCTTTGGTATTACGGAATTAGTTTTGGCTGTGACTATTCCCTTGTGGGGTATTGTCGCCGATAGATATGGCCGTAAGCCTATGCTCATCCGCGCGAGTCTCGGCATGGCCGTCGTCTTGGCGTTGACTGGAATGGTTACGTCTGTTGGGTAGCTCGTAGCGGTTCGCTTTTTGATGGGGACCATTTCCGGCTTTAATGCTGTGGCTATTACGCTGGTGGCGACAGAAACGCCAGATGATGCATCGGGCTGGGCCTTAGGGGGCGGCATTTGCGGTCAGCTTATCGGCCCTTTAGTCGGCGGCTACGTTGCAGAAACCATAGGGATTCGAGAAAATTTCTTCGCCATGGCAGGGCTATTATTTATCAGCTTTCTCTTGACTATAGCTTTCGTCAAGGAAAAATACGTCCGTCCTACAGGCAAGGCTATGCCGTCTTTGCGGGACGCTTGGCAGGCACTGCCTCACCCTAGTGTCATGGTGGCAATGTTCGTCACGACCTATTTGATTACGATTTCGCTCTTTTTCGTCCAGCCTGTGTTGACGCTATATATGAAGATGGTGGAACCAGAAGCGACGCATATTGCCGTTTGGTCTGGCTTAGCCTTTGCGGCAGCAGGCATTTCATCGGCTCCTAGCGGCATCGTATTTAGGGAAAATCGCCGATAAGACTGGGGCAGAACATGTCCTCTGTGTGGCTCTTTTAGTAGCTGCCGTCATTTCTCTTCCCCAAGCCTTTGTCACGGCTGGGTGGCAGCTCATTGTCTTGCGTTTTCTCATGGGCATTCCTATTGGTGCCATGCTGCCTATGGTTCATACGTTACTGCGAAAGCAAGCGGCACCGACCATTGCAGGCCGTATTTTTAGTTTAAATCAAGCCATTCAAGCGATTGGTTTCTTTAGCGGCTCATTTTTATGGGGACAACTTGTCGCTCACGTCGGGATTCGCAGTGTCTTTCTCGTCGTAACCGTCGTCTTGCTCTGCAACGCCTTGTGGGTATACCGTATACCGGCAAATTTGCACGCCTGTGAAAGCATAAGCGCACGTAATAACTCGTCTGCTGTTACCGTTCCAAAATCCGTTTTCTTCGGAAAGAATTCTCGCAGTAAGCCATTACTATTTTCATTACTTCCGCGTTGCCAAGCTGCATAGGCATCGGCAAAGTAGAATGGGATGCCTTGTTGCTCTACCCATGTATAACAGGCAAATTCTTTTCCACGATCTGCGGTCATAGTTCGTACTGCCCCTGGGGGCAATATGTGCAACAAGTGTTGAATGGCCTGCTGCATGGCGGCACTGGTACGATTCGGCATGGGGATAGCTACGTAAAATCGAGCCTTTCGTTCTAAAAAGGTTGCTACACCATGCTTGCATGAGAAAATGTAACGATAGAATACCTTTTTAGTATTGTTTGAGTTGACAGACCATGTTATAATGATAATGACATAAAAGTTGCTATGGTGTATAGAGAAAGAAGGGGTTTATATGAAAACCGAAGAAGGGACTGTGGTTTCCATTTTAGATAACGGCGAAGCGGAAGTAAAAGTAGGCCGTCACTCTGATTGCATTGCTTGCGGCGCATGTCCAGGGGCGGAACACATCGTCGTGAAAGCGCTCAATCCAGTAGGTGCTAAAGTAGGGCAACATGTACGCTTTCAAATGCGGGAAATTAACATCGTCATCGGTGCCTTTGTTTGTTTCATTATGCCGCTCCTCATTTGCGCAGCTGGCGCAATCGGCGGTCATTATTTTGCCTTGTCTCATAGTTACGACCCAACGCAAACAGCAATTATCGGCGGGATTATCGGCTTTTTAGTCGGCGTCATTGGCGTCAAATTATTTGACCGGTCGCTTACCCATGATGTGAAGGCTAAACCAAAGATTACAGAAATTTGCTAAAACATATCTAATTATACAATCTACGTAGTGAGAAAAAGACTATGCTTTTACACCTTAGGACCTAACGGTATGCGGCTTAAAAAGCATAGTCTTTTTTTCACATCCCCTTCCTTGCAAAGGTATCAGTATACTGTTTTAGTCTTGCGGTTTACTATCTTCCGGCCAAAGCTGCGTGGAAATAGCATAGTTCGTGCCGTCTTTTAAGCGGATAGATGTAATCGTCAAGTTACTGTTGGTGTCATTTACGTCGTGAGCTTGAATCAAGGCGTAATGCGATGGAATGAGAGGATTCAAGCGAAACTGTGTAACGTAAGTTTGTTTTTCTGATGCCGTAGAAAGGCGTAAATCTGCTGTAAACAATTTAGCACCGTCACTGCGGCGCGAAAGGGTGTACGTCCCTTTGATTTCGTCAATATCTTCGCGATTCATTTTAAAGTCCGGCACGTATTGGATGCGGAGGAAACGCTGCGTATCATTCGGTTCCCCAATGAGGGTGGCTGTGACATTCTTTATGGTAATGATATTGTCGATTTGCTGCTGTGTCGGTTCATTCTTTTTCACGAGCTGTTTCGTGTACGCTGCCTGAATGGCATCGAGAATATCTTCCGGATGGGCAAGGCCGGTAATACGCCAGCTTGTCGTGCCCGTCCGTTCCATCGTAAAGTCTACGGGAATCGTCGCTTGCAGCGTTTCATTATAAAAATCAGCCCGCAATTCCGCTGTACCATTGCCGATACGGTGGCTCCAATGAGCCGTTTTAAATTGCCACCCTTCTGGCGGAATAGGAAAGCCTAAGGATTTTAAGGGCTTTTTAAAGGCCTCCTGAGCTTGTTTCATGACATCAGAATCGCTATCGCCGACGATATATCCTGTGAGAATCGTATCACTTGCTGTCGTAAAGGTTTCCTTTAAAGGCGACCAAGTGAGCTGAATCGATAAGATACCGGATGTATCCTGCGTAGAGTGTTTCGTAATGGCGTCAAACAGTTGGCTTTCCATCGCATCCGTATCGACAGCTGCCGTTAAAGAGCCCATGTCACCGCGTTGAGCTGTGTCGGCAATGACCGAAAAGGCATAGTCAGGCGTTTTCATATAGAGCGCATGGTAAGACCACACTGCGCCATAGAGGCAGAACATAAGTAGTACAATGGCGGTCCAAATACGGCTGTCACCATGAGGTAAGTGTCGTTTTTGTTTCATACTATTCCTTCTTTGCAACGATAAAAGTAGCGTATATTACTCTATATTATAGCATACTCTGGTGAAAAGAGTGATTTTTTTTCGCCTATGTGATACTATATAAGTATACATCACTTGCAAGCAACCTGGTAATATGTCAACCCAGTTTCTAAAAAGTTTTTAAAGCAATTCCTTGATTTAGGGTGCACTTAACAAACCTCCAGAATTACAATCTAAAATCTGGCAGGTATGTTCGTAAATATTATGCTTGGCCTACTCTGTTTCTAGAGTAGAGTTGATTCTTAGCCAGCAATCCAAAAATCAACCTTATTGCTTTACGAGCTGTGAGAGCGAGTGCACGTTTATGCTGATGGGTTTTCACCTCAGCGTATTTCTTGGAATAATATTCCCCGTATTCGGGACAATGGAGTTTTATATGACTGGTAGCTTCCAGAAAATAATATCTTAGATAGGAATTACCGGCCTTGCTCATAGATGTGTCATCGGCTTTGAACTGGCCTGACTGGTTTTCACGCCATACAAGACCAGCATACTTTGCTAATGATTCCTGTGATTTAAAGACAGTGATATCTCCGATTTCAGCCATAATGCCTGCGGCCATAACCGGGCCTATGCCAGGAATTGATTGCAGGGATAGAAAAGCACTTGTATTGAGTCCTTTGATGGTTTTTTCGATAGCCTGATGTACCTTCTTAATCTCAGCATTATATGTGGAGATCATGGTGAAGGATGAGGCAATTGCGACTGTTAGAGGCTCATACAAGCACTTGTCCAAACGGTATGAATTTTTTGCAGCTGTCTGCAATAGCTTGGCTGTTTTCTGTGGATCTGGAAATCTGTTGCGACCTTTCTCGCAGATGAATTCGACAAGCTTTTCCATAGGCATGTCAACACTCTCTGAACCCCGTAAAAAGATGTAGATTCTAAGCCTATTACAAGCCTTTTTAGCCCGCTTTCAGGAGTGATAAACGCTGATATTTTCTTAGCCATTTCCTCGGCACCTGGCTCATTATTTGGAACAGCAAAAGAAGCAATTGGCTTAGTTGATTCAAAATCCATAACAGCCACAACATTTTCCCTTGAGCTGATGTCGATACCGACAAAAAGAGTAGAAAGAAGATCCGCCTTCTTCAAAGTAAACACCACCTTTCCGGCTAGTGATGGAAGATGTGTAAAGGAGTATCCTGTTCTTAACCGCTGACTGCACCCTCGCTAATAAGCAGTCACCTGTGAGAGTTATATTTGCTGGTAGTACTCTTGCCCAGGGCTGCCACACCTGTGTAAGCAGTATTTGACGGTTAAGGCAGGCGTCAAGCTTATTAAGCAGTCATCCAGAGGAGCTGCTGGAGGGATAAGACGTTGCCTTTGCCACATAATCTCTATGATTATAGTAGCATCAGGATATCCAGTTTAGTAGAAAAATATTTAGTTGTAAAAAGAAAAATAAGCTTTGTAGACAAGGCGGATATCTTGCTTACAAAACTTATTATACGAGGAGGGAAGACTATGTCCGTAACATTACATGATAATATAACAAAAGAATCGTTCACCGTGCCGAAAGGAACCTCGCTCCAAACGATTTGCAAAGGCCGCTGTGGCGATGCGAAACCAGTTATTGCAGCACTATATAATAATGAATTCGTGGGCTTACAAACGAAAGTACAAGAAGATGGGGATATTTCGTGGTTTGATTTATCTTCTATCGAAGGGAATCAGTGTCTCGTACGGACGGCGATTATGCTCCTCGTGCGGGCTGTCAGTGACCTGTATCCTAATGGGAAGGTATACGTTAAACATGCGCTCCGTAAGGCCTTATATTGTGAATTAGGCATTGGCCATACCGTAACGTATAGAGATGTAGAATCGATTAAACGGCGTATGGAAGAAATTGTTGCCCAAGACGAATCGATTTCCCAAGTCGTAGCTAGTGCGGATACGGCTATGGATATGTGCCGCAATCGTCATATGGAACGGGAAGCAGAATTACTGCGCCATGTCGATGTGACACATATTATGGCTTACCAATGCGGGCAGATTTTTGATTATTACATGGGACCGTTGCTGCCGAGCATGGGCTACGTGACGTGCTTTAATTTACGCTCCTACGCACCGGGCGTGCTCTTAGAATTGCCCACTGTCGATGACCCATATCATATTCCACCGTATAAAGAAATTCCGAAAATGGCGCGCCTTTTCCTCGATGCTGAAGAATGGGGGAGAATTGTTCGCTGTGAATACGTATCTGATTTAAATCGCTATATTGCGGACGGGTCGATTCAGGATATTGTCGATATGGCAGAAGCACTGCAAGAAAAGAAAATGGCAGAAATTGCAGACTATGTTGTCAATCAACGGCCAAAAATTAAAGTCGTCCTCATTGCTGGGCCGTCGTCTGCCGGGAAGACAACGTTCTGCAAACGTCTTACGACACAGCTCCGTGTCGTGGGCTTGCGGCCTGTGAAGATTTCCTTAGACGATTATTTTTATAATCGCGAAGATACGCCGAAAAATCCAGATGGTTCCTATGATTTTGAATCGCTGCGAGCCATTGATATACCTCTTTTTAATCAGCAAATCGATGATTTACAGCAAGGGAAAGATGTCTATTTAGCACGCTTTGATTTCGTCACCGGGAAGCGGTACTTTGATGATAAGCCGGTCCATTTGGAAGCAAATCAGCCTATTGTCGTCGAAGGCCTCCATGCTCTCAATGATACGCTCACGTATATGTTGCCGCGGTACGAAAAGGTCAAGATTTCCCTTGGCGTACTCACGCAGATACGCATTAATGACCATAACCGCATTTCTACATCAGATACGCGCATTATTCGTCGTATGGTACGGGACCAGCAGTTCCGTGACCGTGGGCCGCAGGCGACCATGGACATTTGGGGAGATGTACGGCGCGGCGAAGAAACGAATATTTATCCCTATCAAGAAGATGCCGATACGATTTTCAATACGGCTCTGCCATATGAATTATCCGTTTTAAAACCCTATGCTGAACCGCTCCTCGAAACGATTGCCAAAGATAGCCCCCATTACACAGAAGCACAACGTCTGTTAAAATTCTTAAAACCTTTCAAAGGATTAGATGCGTCTGTTGTGCCGAATAATTCACTCCTTAGGGAATTCATCGGAAAAGATAAGTAATGATATGACATATGCTTGGACGGTCGAAGGCATCCCCTTAGCCGTCCGCGGAGGAGCCTGATAGAGTCATAAAATCTCTGCTACGTATCCCGGTGCTTAGCTTGACGGCATAACCATCCGGCGGAGCGGCCAATGGGGATACCTTCTCCCTCCCGGTATCGTCACTTCATTATTCCGTAATTGTTCTTTTTCAACTCCACGCCCTATGGTAAACGGAGAATCGCATGGTGCAAATTCAGGAGAAAGGACGTGTGCGACCGTCCAAGCATAATGATGATATACCATGCGAAAATACGTTTGACAAAACTTTTTATTGACAAAGGTATATGAGATAGATATAATAGTATAGTCGAGGTAGAAATATGAAACTACAAGTCGAAGAAGCACTTAAGGAAGCAGGGAAGAAATTCCCCTTTTCTTTTGAAGTACCGGCTGCCGTGCTAGGTGAGGTCGATGGTCTCCCGTGGGAACATCAACCCATATCTGTGGAAGGCGTGTTTTGGTTCGATGGTAACCATATTGTTGTCCAGGGAACGATACGTACACATGGTGCGTATACATGCAGCCGCTGTTTGACACCGGTGCCGGTGGATCGGAAAGCTACACTGTCTGAAGTCTATGGTACGGAAGCGGAGCTTCCAGACGACGTATTGCCTTATAATGGGGAATACATTGATTTGACGGAGACAATTAGAGAAAACTTGATCCTCAGCGAACCTATGAAAGTCTTGTGCCGGCCTGATTGCAAAGGGTTATGCCCGCAATGCGGTGCAAACTTGAATGAAGGTCCCTGTAGTTGTCCTACCGACAGGATCGACCCGAGACTCGCAATCTTGGGGGATTTGTTTAAATCGTAACTAAGCAGTACGTACCAAAAACTAAGGAGGTGCAGAACAATGGCAGTACCAAAAAGAAGATTGTCTAACGCCCGTCAGAACATGCGTCGCGCAAACTGGAAATTAACAGCACCGGGTTTCGTTGAATGCCCGCAGTGCCATGAAGCAGTTTTGCCCCATCACGTATGCCCGACTTGCGGCTTTTATAAGGGTAAACAAGTTGTCAACAACACAACTGCTGAATAAGAATGACGTAAAAAAGAGCGTGCCACAGGGCATGCTCTTTTTTTATGACTTGCCTCTATCGGTAACGAGGCGATTCATGGTATAATGAACGTTGCATTTAAGAATTTTGAAAGAGGTGGAGAACATGCGCGCAATGGGGATTGACCCAGGCACAGCGATTTGCGGCTTTGGTGTCGTCGACAGAGTCCAAGGTCGCTTGCGGCCCGTAACGTACGGTACGATTCAGACGACGCCGGACCATACAGACGCAGAACGGCTGGTCACGATTTACAATGGGCTCCATCAATTATATGATAAATATAAGCCTGATTTCATCGGCGTAGAACAGCTCTTTTTTAATCGTAACGTCACGACGGCTATTACGGTCGGCCAAGCACGCGGTATTATTTTGCTTACAGCCCAGCAAGCAGGCATTCCTATTTTTGAATTTACGCCGCTCCAAGTCAAGCAAGGCGTCACAGGCTATGGTAGAGCGACGAAGGAACAGGTCATTGATATGACGATGCGTCTCTTAGGGATTCGCGAAAAGATTAAGCCTGATGATGCGGCTGACGCCCTGGCTATGGCCATTTACGCGACTTATACGAATCAGTCGAGCAGGCTCCAAAGGACGGTGCAATTATGATTGGCTACGTCAACGGAAAAATAACGCATATGTTTAAAGAGTATTGCTTCGTCGATGTCCACGGCGTAGGCTATCGCGTCTATGCACCGGCATCGACGCTCCAAGCCTTGTCTATTGGCCAGGACGCATTGCTCTTTACGTACATGAGCGTCCGCGAAGATGCTATCTTGCTCTATGGCTTTTTGACGCAAGATGAATACGATGTGTTTATGCTGCTCCTCAGTGTCAATGGTATTGGCCCCAAAGTGGCTCTTGGCATTTTAAGCGCTGCTAGTCCCGATGGATTCCGTCTGGCTGTACAGCAGAAAAATCTCAAGGTGTTGACGAAAATGCCTGGTATTGGCAAGAAGACGGCAGAACGCATTATCGTCGAGCTCCACGATAAATTAGGCAATGCTCCTGTCGGTGCAGAAGCAGCTGTCATTGACGCTGGGACGGTGTCGCAAGGTATGGCAGGCGAAGCGATAGCAGCATTGAAAGAATTAGGCTTTACAGAACAGGAAGTTACGCCTGTACTGGAACAAGAAGCACCAACGGCTGCGAATGTGTCTGAACTCATTCGCAAGGCCTTGAAAGTATTGGGCAGCGGGAGGTAAGGTATGGAAGAAAATCGCATTGTCGAAACAGAAGCTGTACCGGGTGATTCCTGGCAATACAGCCTGCGCCCTCATTATTTACATGAATATATTGGCCAGCATAAGGTCAAAGAAAATTTATCTGTCTTTATTAAAGCGGCCAAGCTGCGTCAAGAAGCACTAGACCACGTGTTGCTCTACGGGCCGCCGGGACTAGGGAAGACGACTATGGCTGGCATTATTGCCAATGAATTAGGCGTAAATCTACGAATTACGTCGGGCCCGGCTATTGAACGACCCGGTGATTTAGCGGCACTTCTGACGAATTTACAAGACAGGGATTTGCTCTTTATCGACGAAATTCATCGTCTCTCCCATAGTGTGGAAGAAGTGCTCTATGCAGCGATGGAAGACTATGCCCTCGATATTGTTATCGGCAAAGGCCCCAGTGCCCGGTCTGTGCGCATTGATTTACCGCCTTTTACGCTCGTCGGTGCGACGACCCAAGTAGGGCGACTGGCACCGCCGTTGCGTGACCGGTTTGGCGTTATTTGCAGATTGGAATTTTATCGTCCTGAAGATTTAGTCCTCATTATTAAGCGGACTGCCGATATTTTACAGATTCCCATTGAAGGCGACGGAGCTTTAGAAATTGCCTGTCGCTCACGGGGAACGCCGCGTATTGCCAACCGTCTTTTAAAGCGAGTCCGTGATTTTGCCCAGGTCGCCGAAGCCCCAGCTATTACCAAGGCGTTAGCAAGTGAAGCACTGAATCGCTTGGAAGTAGACAAATGCGGCTTAGATAGAACAGACCGCCGGGTCTTACAGGTCATTATCGAAAAATTCAACGGTGGTCCTGTAGGATTAGACACGATAGCCGCAGCGATTAGCGAATCCGTCGATGCTGTGGAAGACGTATACGAACCATTCCTCATGCAGCAAGGCTTTTTAAACCGCACGCCACGAGGCCGCGTAGTCACAGCCGCTGCATACCGTCATTTAGGTCTCGTGCCGCCAACAGAACAAGGCGCGGCGCAAGGGACGTTACTCTAGGAGGTACTATGGCAAAACTCTTGATTCTCATCGGTGTCATTTGTATCGGCATAGGCATCGTTTGGCTCGCCTTAGACCAATTTGGCTTGAGTAAATATATTGGCAATTTGCCTGGTGATATTAATTTTACGAAAGGGAATGTTTCCTTTCATTTTCCGATTTTGACGAGTTTACTCGTGAGTATTTTGCTGACTGTCTTATTTAACCTATTTTTTCGCTAAGGAGAACGAACGTGTATGTCCTTTCGTAAAATACAAGTTTTTTGTATCGCCCTTTGTCTGACCTTCTTGCTGAGCCTGACCGCTCTAGCTACTGGGCCAGCTCAGTCCGTGCGCATTGGTATTCGCGAGGGCCGCAGTGCCGTGTCCGTCTTAGGCCCAACAGGACTGACGGTTTATATGAATGGCAAAGAGTGGAAGAAAATCGCGCCTAATACGCCGGTTTACGTAGCTATGCAAGGGAAGAACATCGCCGTCAATGGCACGGCTAGCACTGGTTCTGTCCTCATTAATCCGACGAAGGCTGGCGGTGCCGTCAAGATAACAGACGGCTATTCTTACCGCGGTGCGATTGAATGCATCAAAACGCCCCAAGCCTGGGGCATTACCGTCGTCAACGTTGTGCCGTTAGAAGAATATCTCTACGGCGTCGTCGGTAAAGAAATGTCGCCGTCGTGGAATTTAGAAGCCCTCAAAGCGCAAGCCGTAGCGGCACGAACCTACGCTGTAGCGCACAAAAATTATTTCCAGAAAAAAGGCTACGATATGACGGACGATACGCGGAGCCAAGTATACTCTGGCATTAACGGCGAAGCACCGTCAATTATCAAAGCAGTGCAAGCAACGCGCGGCGAAATCCTGACGTATGGCGGCAAGCCTATTGAAGCACTCTTCCATTCAAATGGCGGCGGCTGGACCGAAAATAGTGAAAACGTCTGGGGTAACCGTATTGCCTATTTACGTGGTGTCGAAGATCAGACTAAAGCAGCACCAGCATATAAATGGATAGCCAAGACGACACCAGAAGACATGGCGGCTAAGCTCAATGCTGCGGGGAAAGGTGTCGGCACGGTCCAGTCTATTGTCTTGTCGCCACTGACGAAACGGCCTATGTCCGTCAAAGATAGGGGCGTGTCGGGACGGGTCTTGACCCTCGTCGTCAAAGGCTCGAAAGGGCAAGTGACCATTACAGGGACGGCCTTCCAATCTATCTTTGGCCTGAAGAGTACGCTCTTTGATTTTACGACCAGCGCAGGCATTACGCCGGATCCGGATACGACAGGGAATAAACGAGCTGTAGAATTAAAACTTCGGCCGAAACAACAGTTGACGATTTATGGCCTCGGTTGGGGCCATGGCCTCGGCATGAGCCAGTACGGAGCCAACGAAATGGCCAAAGCAAATAGCAAAGATGACAAGTATTACCGGCATATTTTACAACACTATTACACCGGTACTAAAATAGAACAAGTAAAATAAAAAGGAGTCTTCACGTTGAAACTGACAGATTTTTCCTATGATTTACCGAAAGAATTGATTGCCCAACATCCGGCAGAAACGCGGGACCATGCACGGCTTATGCTCTATGACAAGAAAACAGGGGTTGTAGAACACAAATATTTTTATGATTTAGTCGATGAACTTCATGAAGGAGACGTCCTCGTCTTTAATGACTCTCGCGTCATCCCAGCCCGGCTCTATGGCAAACGCGTGCCTACAGGCGGCAAAGTAGAAGTCTTGCTCTTAACACCTGTTGGCGATGACCAATGGGAAGTACTCGTTAAACCGGGGAAGAAAGCCCTGCCTGGGACGACTATCGAATTTGCCGAAGGCTTGACAGCAACGGTCGTCAATAGAACGGATTTTGGCGGACGAATCGTCAAATTCCACTACGACGGCGTCTTTGATGATATTATCGACAAAATCGGTGAAATGCCCTTGCCGCCATATATTCACGAAAAAATGGAAGACCCGAATGAATATCAGACGGTCTATGCCCGTGAACGAGGCTCTGCAGCAGCACCGACAGCCGGTCTTCATTTTACCGAAGAATTACTAGAAAAAATCCGCGCTAAAGGCGTAACCGAAGTCTTTGTAACGCTCCACGTCGGTCTCGGTACATTCCGTCCAGTAGAAGAAGAAAATATTGAAGACCACGAAATGCACAGCGAATTTTACAGCATTACGAAAGAAGCGGCCGATACGATTAATCAAGCCAAAGCCGAAGAACGGCGCATCATTGCTGTCGGCACGACATCGATTCGCACCCTCGAAAGCGCGGGGACGACAGGCGAATTAAAAGCCGGTTCTGGCTGGACGAATATCTTTATTTATCCGGGCTTTACGTTCCACATCGTCGATGCTTTAGTGACGAATTTCCACCTTCCGGAATCGACTTTGCTCATGCTCATCAGTGCCTTGTCGACGCGGGAAAAAATCCTCAACGCCTACAAGATTGCTGTACAAGAAAAATATCGTTTCTTTAGTTTTGGCGACGCCATGTTTATTCGATAAGGAGGACACGACGTGTCAGTTATTCAATACGAATTACAAGCCGAATGCGACGGTGCACGGGCAGGGATCTTACGCACGCCGCACGGCACCTTTAAAACACCGATGTTCATGCCTGTAGGGACGCAGGCTACAGTCAAGACCTTGGCTCCTGAAGAATTATACGCTATGGGGGCGCAAGTCATTTTGAGCAATACGTACCATCTTTTCTTGCGTCCCGGTGAAGACCTGGTTCAAGAAGCAGGGGGACTGCATAAGTTCATGAATTGGCATCAAGCCATTTTGACAGATAGCGGCGGTTTCCAAGTCTTCAGTCTCGGCCATATGCGAAAGATTACGGAAGAAGGCGTAGCCTTCCGTTCCCATCTCGACGGGTCGAAAAAGTTTTTATCCCCAGAAGTGTCGATGGATATTCAAATGGCTTTGAATTCGGATATTGCCATGGCTTTTGATGAATGCATTCCCTATCCGTCTGATTTTGACTACACGAAAAAATCGACAGAACGGACGAGCCGCTGGGCGCAGCGCTGCAAAGACCATCACCACAGCGAAACGCAAGGCCTCTTTGGTATCGTCCAAGGCGGTATGTATCCGGAATTGCGTAAACAGAGCTGTAAAGATTTAGTTGCCATGGATTTTGATGGATATGGCATTGGTGGCTTGAGTGTTGGCGAATCTAAGGATATAATGTATGATATACTAGAACACACTACTCCAGAGCTGCCGACGAATAAAGCCCGCTATCTCATGGGCGTCGGTACACCGGACTGCCTCCTCGAAGGCGTAGCCCGCGGCGTAGATATGTTTGACTGCGTCTTCCCGACGCGCGTTGCCCGAAACGGTATGGCCATGACTCATCATGGCCGCTTGACAGTACGCAACGCCAAATTTGCCAGAGATTTCCGTCCCATTGAAGAAGGATGCGGTTGCTACACGTGCCGTAATTTCACGCGTGCTTATGTGCGCCATCTCTTCAAGGCCGAAGAACTCTTAGCGTATCGCCTGGTCAGCATTCACAATTTATATTTCCTCTTGCAGTTTATGCGCGACATGCGCCAATCTATCTTAGATGGTACGTTCCGCGAATTCCGCAAGGATTTCTGGCAGCAATATCAAGATGCGTAACGTGTCTTGTATATATAGCATACTTTAGTATAGGAGGTGAATACATTGGATTTAGAACAATTATCAAGCTTTGCGCCCATTATCATTATGGTCGTCATTTTTTACTTCTTGTTATGGCGGCCTCAGAAAAAACAGCAGAAGAGACGGCAAGAAATGCTCGATAGCTTAAAACCGGGCGTGAAAATTGTAACGGCTGGCGGTGTATACGGTACGATCGTAACCGTCCGTGATGAATACCTCATCATCCGCATTGCTGACAAAGTCGAAATCAAAGTAACGCGCCAAGCTATTTCGCAGGTCTTAGGTAAAGGCGAAAAAGTACAGGCTAAAGAAGCTCGTCAAGCTGAAAAGAAAGTAGAACAAGCCATTGACGCGCCGCAAGATACGACAGAAACGAAGACAGATGCTAAGTAAAACAGCACTCCGACAGGTCATGAAAGGCCGTATCCGTGCGCTGGATATACGGGAGAAAAAACAGGCGAGCGCAGTCCTCTGTGACTGTCTCGCGGCCCTTCCGGTCCTGCAGCAAGCGAAACGGCTCATGGCCTTTTTACACATGCCGAGCGAAGTCGATGTAGACCCGTTTATTTCCTGGGCCTTAGGGCAAGGAAAAGAAGTCTACGTGCCCTTGTGTTTACCACAGGCGCAAATGGACGGCGTGCGGCTAACGTCTCTTACTGCCGTGACAACAGGTGCCTATGGGATTCGCACGGCCATAGGGCAAGAAACCATAGACCCTGCTTACTTAGATTGTATTCTTGTGCCGGGCCTGGCCTTTGACAGTGCCTTTCATCGCTTAGGGCGAGGCGGCGGTTACTACGACCGTTACCTGCCGCAGTGTACGAAAGCATTGCGCATTGCCGCAGCCTGGGACATGCAACACATAGACGCTGTACCTGTCGATAGCCATGATTGTCTCATGGATGCTATCGTCACAGAACGGCGCACACTTACTACTACCAGATACCCAAAAGGGGGGAGCATTGTTGCGGACACGTAACATGATTAAGTTTTTTGGGGCAGTCGTCGTCATTATCGGCTTATTCGTCTACTTTATTTACCCCTTAGCAAACTCGATTAAACAAGGTCTCGATTTGCAAGGCGGCTCTCATATCGTACTCGAAGCAGAAGACACAGCCGAAGCACCGGTGACAGAAGATTCTTTGACCCGTGCCGTTTCCATTATCGAGCGGCGTATTAACGAAATGGGTTTGACTGAACCGATTGTCCAAAAAGAAGGAGCCCGTCGTATTATCGTTGAATTACCGGGCGAAAAGAATCCGGAAAATGCCATCAATACGATTGGTAAAACTGCTGTTCTTGAATTTAAAGATGAAAGCGGCACCACCCGGATGAACGGGAACGATTTGAAAGATGCAAAAGAACAAATCGACCAAGGCGGTAAAAACGTCGTTGCTATTGAATTTACCGACGAAGGGGCAAAGAAATTTGCTGATTTAACAGCGGCAAACGTAGGCCATCAAATTGCCATCACTCTTGATGGTGAAACCTTGACCGCTCCTGTCGTCAACGAACCGATTACAGGCGGTAAAGCCGTCATTACAGGGAGCAAGAACTTAGAAGAAGCAAAGAACCTGGCTATTCTCCTTCGTTCTGGTGCATTGCCTGTAAAATTGAAAGTCATGGAAGTCCGGACTATTGGGCCAAGCCTTGGACAAGACTCGAAGATTAAGAGTGAAAAAGCCTTTGCGATTGGTATTATCCTGATCATGATTTTCCTCATCGTCATTTATCGGATGTCCGGGATTGTGGCAAACGTTGCCCTCCTCGTCTACGTCCTTATTCTCTTGGCGATTTTAAAATACCTCGACGCCACGCTGACGCTGCCTGGTATTGCTGGGATTATCTTGTCTATGGGCTTTGCAGTCGATGCGAATATCCTCATCTTCGAACGATTTAAAGAAGAAGTCCTCATTGGGAAATCCCTACGAACGTCAATGGAAGCAGGCTTTAAACGGGCCTTTAATACCATCCTCGATGCGAACGTATCCGTTATGATTGCGGCTATTGTCCTCATCGTCATGGGCTCTGGGACAGTCAAAGGCTTTGCTGTCAACTTGGCTCTTGGGATTATTGTCAGCATGTTTACGGCCATCCTCGTCAGCCGCTCGCTCTTGACGTGGTTCATCAACACGGGCCTCATTACGAATCCCTGGTTCTATGGCCTGAACCGCAAGCCGCCTGAACATATGCTGAAAAAGGGGGGACAACGATGAGCTTTGATATTGTTAAACATAAAGTTTGGTGGTTCACCTTATCGTCTATCCTCGTTATCCTCAGTTTGATTTCTATCTTTGTCAATGGCTTTAACTTTGGCATCGATTACACTGGCGGCACGATTTTAGACATGCAGTTTAAACAAGCTGTGACAGTTTCGCAAGTTCGTGAAGTTATCGATGGCGCGAATATGGATTTAGGCAACTCTGTCATTCAGCTCTCTGGCGTAACGGATCAAGATTCGTCGCAAGATGTCATGATTCGTATGCGGAATTTGACGAGTGACGAAAGCAAAGCCGTCGCTACGCAGCTCAATGATAAACTCGGCGGTGCCGAAGTCAAACGTATCGAATCTGTCGGTGCGGTCATTGGCTCGGAAGTAACGAAAAACGCCATCATCAACTTGGCAGTAGCCTTTATCGTCTTAGCGGCCTACATTTCCTTCCGCTTTGAATATAAAATCGCTATTTCAGCTCTCGTTTCCATTCTCCATGACTTAATCATGGTACTAGGGTTCTTCTCGTTTTTCCATCTCGAAATTGACGCATCGTTCCTTGCGGCTATCCTGACTGTCGTCGGCTATTCCATGAACGAAGCCGTCGTCATTTTCGACCGGGTCCGTGAAAATACGCGTACCCATCGCCGGACCGACACGTATGAAAAACTGGCTCACGACAGTATTTCCCAGAGTATTCATCGTAGTATTTACACCTTGACGACAGTACTCTTTGCGTGCGGTGCTCTCCATTTCTTTGGCGGCGAATCGACGAAGAATTTCTCTCTCGTCATGCTCATCGGCTTTATCAGTGGGGCCTACTCGTCAATTTGTGTCGATACGTCTCTCTGGGTCGTTTGGAAAAATCATTCCAAAAATCGTCGCGGTCCGAAAGCTGTAGAAACGCACGAAGAAGCAGCTACAGAAAAATAAGATTACGAGTAACACCTTCTATGAGATTATCCTTGTAGAAGGTGTTTTTTTATTATAAATCAGGTATAATGAAATAAAATTTATAGATAAAGGAACGAAGTATAGTGAGTGTGACAAGTAACAATTGGATGGGACAGTTTAATACCGAGATTTGGTCCTATGTCAAGATTTAGTACAAATTAAAATGATGGTTTTCATGCCGTAGTA
>UQHB01000052.1 GCA_900540735.1 uncultured Megasphaera sp.
GTTTGAGGTATTTGTACATGAATTACAGGTGTCGCACTAAAAGTTGCAATTCATCTCCCATAAAATCTAAATTCGCCCTTCGTCCCATCGGCTTGGTGTACCTACGGGAACTCCATGAAAAGAAAATATTACAAACTATCACACAGGCTTTCGCTGTAGAAATGAATAAACGGGAACAACTCGTTTGTATGGAACAACATATGCAACATCCCTAATATGGCTATATTATAAGGGAAAGTTATAATATAATTGCATGATAATATTTTATTTCTCCCAATAAATTATGTAAGATGAATCTATCGAAAGATAATCATGCATATTTCGAATTTCCGATATCATTGGGGAGGTCTTACACATGATGAATGAACACGATTTTTTCTCTGGCAAGAACATACGCCGCATAGCACCGCATATCTTAGAACAGCTCAAAGGATATGGTGCCTGTATTGTAAGCGATACACTCAAAGGATTTAACGTCATGGATTCCCGTATCCAAGCCCTCGTACCGGGAAAGCCGATTTGTGGCTGTGCCGTTACGGTCCGTGTCCGTCCTGGGGATAAGTTGTTTCTCCATAAAGCGATTGAAGAAGCCCAGGAAGGCGATGTCCTCGTCGTCGACACGGGCTGTGACTATCGTACTGCCGTCGTCGGCGGCATCATGTCCAGTGCAGCCTTTGGTAAACGTAAAATCGCCGGCCTCGTCATCGACGGTGTCGTCCGCGATGTAGAAGAATTACGAGCCCCAAAATACCCTGTCTTTGCAGCTGGCGTCGTCCCCAATACGGGAGAAGACGACGGCCCCGGCATGTTAAACCTGCCCATTAGCTGCGGTAATATTCCCGTCATGCCCGGCGATGTTATCGTCGGCGACGATAACGGCGTCGTCGTCATTCCCGCAGACTATTGCGAAGTCGTCTTAAAAATTTGTGCCGATAAGGTAGCAAAAGAACATCAGCGAATGGACGAAATCGAACATGGACAAATTACATCCTAACAAATCTTAGATACAATCCATCATTTGCCATACTAAAAGACGGCCTTCTCTCCCCGCAAGAGAAGGCCGTCTTTTAGTAAACGAGTATCTATATTATTTTGTATATTTCCAGTTAAGGAGAAGCGACGAATGGAGGATGACAAAGACAGAGCCGGCGTTGTGTACCAAGGCGCCGACGACGGGATGGAGGATGCCGCCAATAGCTAAGATGACGGCGACGAAGTTGACCAGCATAGAAAAGGCCATGTTGACCTTGATAGTTTTCATCATGCGCCGCGATAAGGCCAGGACATGGGGCAATTCTTTAATGTCGTCATTGACCAAAGCAATGTCCGCCGCATCGACGGCAATATCACTGCCCACACCGCCCATGGCGATGCCTACATCAGCCAGTTTCAAGGCCGGTGCATCGTTGATGCCGTCGCCAATCATGCAGACCGGTCCGCTTTGCTTTTGGTAAGCCTGAATCCATTTCAACTTATCTTCTGGGAAACATTGGGCATGGACATCGCTAATGCCGACGGTTGCAGCAATCGTCTTCGCTGCGTTTTCGTTATCGCCAGTGAGTAACACAGGCTGCAAGTATTGTCCTTTTAAACGACCAATCATAGTTTTGCTATCTTGGCGCACTGTATCGGCTAAGACAATAAAACCGCAGAGTACACCAGCAACGACACCATACATAATGGTGCAGCCCTTTTGGATACACCCATCTGCTTCACGCAACATCGTATCTGGTACGATAATGTTCAATTCTGCTAATAATATCTGGTTACCAACGGCAACGGTTTTCCCGTCGACGACAGCAGTCACACCACGGCCAACGAGAGCTTTGACCTCGCTTGGCGCAGGCAGGGGCGTGTCCTTGTATGTCTGCTTAAAGCTGGCAACGACGGCTTTACCTAAGGGATGTTCTGATGACGATTCAGCACTGGCAATATACCGCTGAAGTTCTGCTGAGGGCAGCGTGTTGGGGATGACATAAGTCTGAACGTCTTCCGGTTTCCCATAGGTCAAAGTACCTGTCTTATCAAAGGCTACGTGTTTGACTTGAGCCAACCGTTCGAGAGCATCCCCTTCGCGGACGAGGAAGCCGTGTTTCGTCACGTTGCCGATGCCGGCCATAATCGCCGTCGGCGTAGCAAGGACGAGGGCGCACGGGCAAAAGACGACGAGAACCGTCACAGCCCGAATGATTTCGCCTGTAAAAGCATAGGCTAAAATAGCCGTCGTCAATGCACCAACCACAATCCACGTAGCCCAACGGTCGGCAATACCGACGATTTTCGCCTTCCCTGCATCAGCCGACTGAACGAGAGCAATCATGCGCTACATAGAACTATCTTTACCGACCTTCGTCGCTTTCATTGTAAAAGTACCAAACTGATTGACCGTGCCGCTGGCAACCGTATCGCCGACAGTCTTGTCGACCGGCAACGATTCACCAGTCATGACAGCCTGATTCACTGCCGTTTCCCCTTCTGTAATCGTGCCATCTACAGGAATCGTTTCGCCAGGCAAGACGCGCAGTACATCACCAACAACGACCTCTGCGCCATCCCGTAAAACCCGTGCCGTTTGCGGCGTCAAATGGACGAGCCGTTCAATACCGGCCCGCGCTTTAGCAACAGTCAAATCTTCGAGTAAGACTCCAAGCTGCATAATAACAGCCACTTCACCAGCTGCAAAATCTTCACCAATGACGACAGCCGCAATCAAAGCCATGGAAACAAGTACGTCCGCCTTAATATCAAAGCGCGTAACAAGCCCCACAACGGCCTCTAAGACAATAGGCAGCCCACAAAGAATAATGGCAATCCACGCCGCATCAACAGGCAACAAAGAGATTTCCAAAAAACTCAAACCCAATGCAATCGACGAAATAACCAGTAAAACAATATCCTTCTTCGTACCGCCCCATTCCAGAGCAGACTCTATTCGTTCCCAAACACTCATGGCACATCCTCCTTATACCAATACCCCCATAGGTATTAAAACAAGTCAAAAAATAAACACTAACATATGAATACTTGCGCATGCGTTTTACATCTCTCATTATACCAATAGGGGTATAAGTAGTCAGGTGCTTTTTAATCAGCAGATGTGAAGGAAAGGGAGATACTTTTTAAGCCGCATACCGCTAGGTCCTAAAGCATAAAAAATATAGCCCCTTTCTCGCACCCCTATTTGAATAAACTATTTATCGCATATTGGCAAACCGTTCTACAGCCTTCGTAAAACTCTCTACCGTCTTATCCGCATCTCCATGAGCAATCCCATCGCGGACACAATGCTTAATATGCCCTTCCAGGACAATTTGCCCACACTTATGGAGTGCCGATTTAGCCGCATTAATTTGCGACAAAATATCTTCACACGGAATATCTTCATCGACCATGCGGTCAATAGCCTGCACTTGGCCAATAATCTTTTTTAAACGCCGATGCAAATTATCGGCATCCATACACTGTTTCATCGTGCCTCTTCCTTTCTTAGAAATACACGAGCGTCACACCAGCACCGCCGCCATCGGCATCATCAAGCTGGAATTTCTTGACAAAAGGCTGCTCTGTAAGGAAATTATGGACTTGCCGCCGCAACGCCCCACTCCCTTTGCCGTGAATAATCCGCACAGGACTATAGCCAGCGGCGAGAGCTTGGTCGAGGAACCGTTCAATCGCCGGTTGGGCTTCATTAAAGGTTTGGCCAATAATGTTGAGCTCTGTGGAAACGCTGTCTGAGCGAATAGGCCGGTATGTCGTCTTGGCGTTCTGCTTCTTTTCTTCGCGCTGTTCCTTCTTGATTTCATCGAGGTAGGGCGCACTAATATCGCTGGCTTTGACGCGGACTGTCATGCCGTGAGCTGAGACTGTAATCCGCTTGCCATTGATTTCCATGACTGTGCCCAGGCCGCCTAAGGAATTAATAAAGACAGACTGACCCACTTTCAGGGATTTTACATCAACGGGGTCGCGGTGAGCCTTTTCTTTTTCAGGCAGCGAAATCTGCTGAATAGCCCGCCGTGCTTGGTCAATAGCCTTCGCTTTTTCTCGGTCTGAACTATCTTTAGACTGCTGCTTTAATTCGCGAATAATCCGCTCTGCTTCAATACGGAGATTGCGTTTTAAATCAAAAGCTTCTTTGCGGCTCGAATCGATAATATCTTGCCGTTTCGCACTGACCTTATCCTTTTCTTTACGCAATTCTTCTTCCATATGGCGCGCGTCTTGCAAACGTTTCGTCAGTTCTGCTTCTTCTTCATCGAGCCGCTTAGACTGGCTGTTGATTTTCGTCAAAATCGCTTCCATATCCACATCTTGAGCTTTACTGCGCAGTTCTTTGGCCTTATCCAAAATCGCTTTGGGCATGCCGAGCCGTTCGCTAATACTAAAGGCATGGCTGCTCCCGGCAGAACCAATGCGCAGTTTATACGTAGGCTGGAGCGTTTCTACGTCAAATTCCACGTGGCCGTTTTCAATGCCCGGCGTGTTGTACGCGTAATTCTTCAGGTCATTGTAGTGCGTCGTCACCATGACGTACGAGCCCTTTTGATAGAGCGCGTCGAGAATGGCAATGGCAATGGCACTCCCTTCAGCCGGGTCCGTACCAGAGCCCAGTTCATCAGCTAAAATGAGGTCGTCTGGGCCGCAGTGGTGAATAATGTAAATGAGCTGCTTCATGTGGCTCGAAAAGGTACTGAGATTTTGAGAAATATCTTGTTCATCCCCAATATCTGCTAGGACATCGTGGAAAATAGGCATTTCTGACGCTTCTCCAACAGGCAAAAAGAGCCCAGCTTGATGCATGAGCACAAGGAGCCCCAAAGTCTTCATGGAGATGGTCTTACCACCGGTGTTCGAGCCGGTAATGAGGAGAATCCGATAGTCGCCGCCAAGGAGAATCGTATTAGGTACGACCTTCTTCGGGTCAATCAAAGGATGACGCGCTTGGTAGAGCTTTAATTCTCGCGTCTTGGAAATGGCCGGACGGCAAGCTTTCATATTAATGGCCAGTTGAGCTTTAGCAAATATAAATTCTAACTGGCCCACGCACATGGTGCTTTCATACAAGTCTTCGTACTGACCCTTGACGAGGGTCGTCAAGCGGCGGAAAATCCGTTCAATTTCCTTCGTTTCCCCTAGGCGCGCTGCTTGTAAATCGTTATTGGCATTGACAATGGCTAAAGGTTCAATATACAGGGTCGAGCCGCTGGCCGACATGTCGTGTACAATGCCCGGAAAGGCATGGCGGTATTCTTGCTTAATGGGAATGACGTAGCGGTTGTTGCGCACTGTCACGAGGGCATCTTGGAAATACTTTTGGTAATCTTTATTGGCCAAGACACTTTGGACATAGCGTTTCGTCTGCCGTTCGAGCTCGACAATACGCGTGCGAAGGCGCATCAATTCAGGCGATGCATTATCCCGGATTTGGTGATTGTTGTCGAAGACCGTCGCCATCTTGTGCGCCAGATTGGAGAAATCACCAATCCCTTCAGCCTCTTCAAAGAGCTGAGGATAGTCGATTTTCTTTTCCGTAAAATAGTCGCGAATTTCATTGTAGCGCACGACGTTCATCCAAATATCGATGCATTCTTGCGGCTCTAAAGTCACTTCGCGCTTTGCCTTTTCTAAGGCCGGGCGAATATCGCGGATACCGCCAAAAGGCGTGGCCGTTTCAAACTGCAAGCAATGGACTGCTTCTGCTGTATCTTCAAGGATTTTTTCAATTTCCTTGGCATCATCGCTCGGCCGCAAACGCCGGGCAATTTCTTTAGAGAGCTTGGACGGTGCCAGACGGGTCACCATGTTTTGCACTTGATAAAAGCCAAGGATTCGTAAACTTCGTTTATTCATGCTTCATAACTCCTGCATTTATAGTATACCGTGGAAGAAATGGCCTCGTGTCACGTCGGCATTATCCTTCCCAAAGAGCATAGTTTCACTGCCATCTAAAATGCGCTGGTACAAGCGGACTTGCTGCGTAATCCACGCACTATCGCGGCCGCGCCCTTCGATACGCAACCACGCGAGGCCTGCACGGCGTAGTTTAGCCACGTAGGGCACCATGTCGAGGTCACGGCTGTTTACAATATGGTTATGGCAATACTGGTCTGTACCAATAGGGAAGATATTGTCTTTTCGGTCTTCTAAGGCAAAGTAGCCTTTCGTGCATACACCGGGACAGCCTGCTTTTTTACCGGAACCGGCAAAGGCCGCAATGGCACAGTATTCAGTGACCATCATTTCGATTTTCCCGGCTACGAGGGCTTCTATCGGTACGGGACAGTCTTTCGTTATGTCTTCGATTTGGCGCAGTGTCGCTTCTGGCGAGACTGTCAGTCCTTGACAGCCCAGTTCATGATACACTGCAGCGGCCTGACTATTGAAGATATTCAAGGACCAGTCTGCATAGACTGGGACACTACGTGCAAGACGAGGCACCATGGCAAAGACGCTCATGGCCCCGGCATAAATGCCGTCACAGCCAGCCGTTACAGCACCTTGTAATTCTGCTTCTATGCGTTGTCTATGGTCTTCTTTAACAATACGCGGCGTAGCTGCCCAAATTTCCATGCCGTATTGATGAGCTGCATCGACAGCTTCTTGCCAGCGAGATGCCGAGAAACTACGATGGTCATAGGACTCGCCGCCAAAGATGACGCGGTTGGCTCCGCCTTTACCAGCTGCTTCTACAGCAGCTACAGTATCACAACGGACGGAGACTTGGGGCACCCTGGGCAAGGGTCTTGCCGTGTGGTCCACTTGTAAAGGGAACGTAACTGCCCCAGCCTTAGGCCGCGGATATTCCCGTAAGATTTGGCTTTTGACCTGTTCTACGACATCGCGGCGGAGCTGATTGAGGACGCTCGCCGGAATCATATAGCCCTCTGCCCAAAGGGTTGCATCGGCTAAGGTAAAGGGCGTATCGCCTAAGCGGCTCAGTTGATTGGCCACATAGTCCACCGTAGCAGGACGCTTCTGCGCTACAGGCGGCACGAAATCACTCACCACTGTCGCCGCATGGCCTGCTTCATCCCACAAGGTCAGTTGCAGCATACCTGCTTCACTCGTATCAACGTGACCATAGAGGGCGATTTTTTTCGTAAGACCCAAGACATCGTCTTTGCGGTCGCCCTTTTTGGCTAAACGGAAAATCGTCCCTATCCCGATATCACGCCGCCGGAGCTGCAAGGAAAAGGCATTTTTTTTCGTAAAAGAGCCTGTAGCTTGCTGGACTTCGTCGACCCATTCGGTGCCGTCAGAACTGCAAATTTTAATCATATCGCCTGGTTCGAGGGGCTCGTCGAGAAAGGTCTCCACCATATTGCCATGACAGGCTGTGGCCGTACCAATACGACGGCCTTGGTTGCCTCCAGCCTTTTCGGTAATCGTCTGGCGGCCCACTGTTGCCGTCAGGAAATCGTGCTGGTACGTCCGATTAAAAGCCCCTTGCAAGAGGAGACGTGCTTCCTTCGCTGCTTCTTTCTGTTCGCCCTTAGACGGGGTGTGCGAATCCATGATTTTCCGGTACGCACCGACGACCGCACGGACGTAGCCATTGCCTTTCATGCGGCCTTCGATTTTAAAAGACGCAACGCCTGCATCCATGAGAGCATGAATGTAGTCGACACTGCTCAAATCTTTCAGGCTCAAAAGATATTTTTCGTCTTTCATGAGAGCCTTGCCATCTTGCATGAGTCGATAAGGCAAGCGGCACGGCTGGGCACAGGCACCGCGGTTGCCGCTGCGACCGCCGATGAAACTACTCATCAGGCATTGACCCGAATAGGACATGCACTGAGCCCCGTGAATAAAGACTTCAATAGGAATAGGCGACGCTTGGCAAATAGCTTTGATTTCATCGAGGCTTAATTCACGGGACAAGACGGCTTGCGTAAAGCCCAGAGAGGCCAAAAAGCGCACGCCGTCGATGTCGGCAACGGTCATTTGCGTACTCCCATGGAGAGGCAAATTCGGTGCCACAGCACGGGCAATCTTAGCGACAGCCAAGTCTTGGACAATAATGCCGTCCACGTGAATAGCATCTAAAAAGGCCAAGTACTTGCGCAGGGCTTTTAATTCTTTATCAGCCATGACAATATTGACCGTTACATATATACGCACGCCAAATAAGTGGGCCGTTTCGACGGCTTGGCGCAATTCATCGTCGTCCAGATTGTGCGCGAATTTCCGGGCATTAAAAACTTTCCCTCCCAAATAAATCGCATCTGTCCCAGCGTCAATCGCTGCCAGTACCGTATCTAATGAACCAGCTGGTGCCAATAATTCTGCCATCATCGTCTATCCTTTCTCGTTTCGTAATCCTACACAATACTTATATTTTATCATACTTGCGCAAGTCCTACGGGACCCTGTATGATTTTTCATTATACCATAAAAAAAGACGCCCTTAGGCGTCCCTTCCCTTATGCCTTTCGCTGACTCTGCTTACGCCACCAAATAATCCCATAAATAGCAGCCACTAAGACGAGGAGCACGAGGAGCCGTTCCCAATGCTCTTGAATACGCAAGAGGTCATGGCCAAGCCATACTTCGACGACAACTGCCGGGATTTTGCCAATAGCATTGGCAATAAAATGGTCTCGATACGAAATATGACTGAGCGCACTAAAGGCCGTAACGGCCACATTGGGCGCATACGGAATAGCTCGTCCGAGCATAATCGTTTTCATACTACTGTACGAATCGAGCTTCTCTAGCATATTGCTTTTTTTGATGACCTTTTGGGCCTGCTTCCGTAAGAGCCGCCGGGTCAGGTGGAAACTAATTTCAATGCCAATGACTTCACCGAGCCAGGAAATAATAATGCCCGGCACTAAGCCAAAAATAATACCATTTACAGTCAAAAATAAAATGGACGGAATGCCGATGGCATTGACAAAGGCCAGCATAAAAACGCTCACGCCCACAGCAGCAATACCAAAGGATAATATATACTCAGTCAGGCCGTCTAAATCGCCATGGAGCAGTAAAAACCACATAGTCGTATAGAAATCAGGCCGTAACAGTTGAATACACCATAACATGAGGACAACACCGACGACACCGCCAATGCGCAAGAGCCATCCCAACGCTTTATCGCTCATAAATTCATCCTTTTCTACGTATATACAGAAATGAAAGCTCCTTATCAAATAAGGAGCTTTATTTATTATACTCAATATGTAAAATGAATACAAGAGTTAATATAATTTCCACAAGGTCTTATGCGTAGCGGCCCAGAGGGTTTTAAAAGATAAGTATAAAAGCAGGCCCGTACCGAAACAGAGCAAGAATGCAGCTAGTGCGTGCGTCCAAAAGACGGGATGGTCCACACTAAAGTGCAGTACGCCATTGACGAAAGCCATAGTCGGAAAGCTGCAAGCCCACCAGCTCATACGGAACGGCGATGTGCGCATGACGTATAAAATCTTCAGCGCAATGGGCCAGAAGAGGAAAATCCCGGCGTTAATGAAAAGAGCCGTAAAATTGTCAGGCGCAAATGTCTGCGTATACGTAATGTAGCCCATACCAAAAGGAGCCATGAGAATCATGAGGCTCGGCTGCACAGCAGGGGCACGCATGTTTTCAGCAAACATAGCATGTGTAAAGAGGAGGGCAATGACCGGAATACCTGTGACCAGGCCAATAGCCACGCAGAAAATAGAAATATCTTCGTACCCCGGATTCTGCAGGATATTCCCGGCAATGGGAATCGTAATAGGCCCGAGGACGGCTAATATCCACGCTGGCGAGACCGTGTCAACGTTTTGCTTTTCATAAATCCAGTGCTCTACAAGAATCCAGCTAAAAATCATAATGACTGCAATGCCGACGTACCAAAAAATACTAGCAATGAAATGGTTGTACGGTGCCAGGACTGCCGCTAAGAGAACGGTCGACACATTGAAAGTCCCAAAGAAATTGATTTTGGACGGACTATCCCATTCGGCCCGTACAGCTTCGCTATCGAAGACGAATTTCTGGGCATAGCGATAAAAGATCAAAATATAGAGACACAGCGCAATAGCTCCAAAGGCTTCGCCAATAATGGCGGGCGCACCCCAAATTTCAGTAGCCATACGCCACGCAAAACAGAGGCCGCAATAGCCCATGGAAGCGGCAAAGGTCGAAATAGACATGAAATGAACGAAGCCAATCTTCCGTACTCGTTCCCTATCTTCCAAGTCGAGTATTTCAATATGCTGTGACATGTTGTTCCCTCTCTCCTACAGATTCTTGTATACTATCATGCAAATGATAATATATAAGATTTATCCCCATCTGTCAACTAGTTCATAAATAGACTTATTATATACCTATCATATACAACTCGACGCACCTAAAGACTGCAAAACTTCTTGGAGGCGTGCGTCGTCATAGAATACTTCTTCCAGACACAAGCCTTGGGCCGGTGCAGTCGCGCCGAGCTTCGTCCGGTCTAACCCTTCGAGGATTTCCTTAAACCGTGCAGGCGTGATGCGATGAAGACCTAGGTCCACGAGACCGCCCGCAATATTCCGTACCATATGATATAAAAAACCATCGCCCACGACATCGATGTCGAGGATGCTGCCCCGTTCTTGGAAATGGATGGCATACATCGTCTTCACCGGATTCATAGGGGTCGTATTCTGTCCTTCAAAGGCTGAAAAATCATGAGTCCCTAAGAGTAAATCTGCTCCTTCACGCATAGCCGCTCTATCGAGGGGCTTGCGGATAAACCAGGCGTAACGCAGCATAAACGGGTCATGCATGTGGCTATTGACGATGCTATAGCGGTAATGTTTGCCTTTATTATCATGGCGCACACTAAATAATTCAGGCATTTCTTTCGCCGATAAGATGGCAATGGTCGCCGGTAAATAGCCTTTCATGGCATATGGAATCCGTTCCGTAGGAATAGAGCCTTGCCCATAAAAATTGACCACTTGCCCTCGGGCGTGTACACCGGCATCGGTACGAGCAGCGCCATAAATCGTAATGGGACTCTGGAAAATTTGCGACAACGCCTCTTCGATGCACCGCTGAATCGATTCGGCATTAGTCTGCCGCTGAAAGCCATGAAAGTCCGTACCGTCATAGGCTACAGTAAGGCAAATATTTTTCTTCCCTGTCGTATCTATCATACGGCCCACCGCATCAATGCCAAGACGACAGTCACGATGATGACGACTGCCAGAGCAACGAAATCCCGATACGTATAGGACAATTCATTCATCCGTGTCCGTCCTTCGCCGCCGCGATAGCACCGCGCTTCCATAGCTGTAGCGAGGTCATCAGCCCGGCGGAAGGCACTGACAAAGAGCGGTACTAAGAGAGGAATCATGTTTTTACCGCGCTGCCAAATACTGCCGCTCGTAAAATTAGCACCGCGCGCTGTTTGGGCTTTCATGATGCGGTCTGTTTCTTCGAGGAGCGTCGGAATAAAGCGCAGCGCAATGGTCATCATCATGGCCAGTTCATGCGCCGGCACACCGACACGGCGGAAGGGATTGAGGAGATGTTCAATGCCATCTGTGAGAACAATAGGCGACGTCGTATACGTGAGGAGCGACGAGAAAACGATAAGGTAGACGAGACGAGCCGTCATCAGTGCCCCTTGGTAGACCCCTTCTTGTGTAATAGACAAGAAGCTAAACTGCCAAAGGACGTGGCCCGGTGTCGTAAAGACGTGCACTGCCATAGTAAAGACAATAATAACCCATAAAGGCTTTAAGGATTTTAAAATGAGCTTAATAGGCAAGCGGGAAATAGCAAAGTTGAGGACTACAAAAGCCGTAACGATGCCGTAAGACGCTAAGGAATCAGCAAAAAAAATAGCGACGATAAAAATCAGCGTCCCCAAAATCTTAGCCCGTGGGTCTAGACGATGTAAAAAGGATGTTCCCGGAAAATATTGGCCCAGCGTAATATCAGTGAGCATGGCTCTTCCCCCTTACATAATCATAAATCACGTCGGCCCCTTCAGCGACAGTGTGTACCTTGTTCGTAATAGCAAAGCCCCGGCCTTGGAGATACTGCAAGACATCCGTCACAGGCGGTACAGCAACGCCAGCTTCTTTGAGGACTTGCTGTTGTGTCGAAAAAATATCAAGCGGCTTGCCGTCGAGCAAAATCTTGCCATCTGAAATGACCAGAAGTCGGCTGGCAAGGCGCGAAATATCTTCCATATTATGAGATACTAAAATAACTGTAATCCCTTTCTTTTCATGCCACTCTTGGATTTGCGAGAAAATTTCCCGGCGGCCAATGGGATCTAGGCCAGCTGACGGTTCGTCGAGGATGAGATATTCCGGATGAATGGCAATGACCCCGGCAATGGCGACACGGCGCATTTGCCCGCCAGATAAACGGAACGGCGACCGGTCTTTGTAGAGCTTGTAGTCGAGGCCAACAAATTCCATAGCTTCTTTGACGCGCCCTTCGATTTCATCTTCACTAAGGCCAAAATTGCGCGGCCCAAAGGCAATATCTTTAGCAATCGTTTCTTCAAAGAGCTGGTATTCCGGATACTGGAAGACCATACCGACTTTATGGCGCACGGCCATGGCTTCTTTTGTCTTCTGGCCAATATCGGTACCATTGACGTAGACATGGCCGCTCGTCGGCTGGATAAGACCGTTTAAGAGCTGAACGAATGTCGATTTCCCTGAGCCTGTATGGCCAATAATGCCGACAAATTCACCGCTATGAATTTCCACATTCGTATCCGTTAAGGCCGTCTTTTCAAAGGGCGAGCCTACACCGTACGTATACGTCACGTGTTCTAACTTAATTGACATAATGCGTCTCCTAATTCTTCTTTCGTAATAATATCCTGCCGTAAAGCTAAGCCTTTTTCGCGCAGCCGTTCGGCGAGTTCTGCCGCAACAGGCACATCGAGGCCCATGTCTTTTAATTCATGGACGTGCGTAAAGACTTCCCGCGGCGTACCATCCATTTTCACTTCTCCTTGGTTGACCACAATGACCCGGTCTGCCTGGACGGCTTCTTCCATAAAATGCGTAATAATCACGACCGTAATGCCTTCTTTGTGGAGCTGCAAGAGCGTATCCATGACTTCTTTACGGCCCATCGGGTCGAGCATAGCCGTCGGTTCGTCGAGGACAATACACTTCGACTGCATAGCTAGGATTCCGGCAATGGCAATGCGCTGTTTCTGGCCGCCACTTAAGAGATGCGGGCCGTGTTTGGCATAAATCGTCATATTGACGCGGCGCAAGGCATCGCTCACACGCTGGCGTATTTCAGCTGGCGGCACGCCGAGATTTTCCGGGCCAAAAGCCACATCTTCTTCGACGACAGCCGCGACGATTTGGTTATCCGGATTCTGAAAGACCATGCCAACTTCTTGACGGATTTTCCAAATATTATCGTAATCATCAGTGCGCATGCCCAGGACTTCACACGTACCGTCTGTCGGCGTGAGGAGGACATTAAAATGCTTAGCCAGCGTCGATTTACCGGAGCCGTTCGTACCGATAATCGCCACAAATTGCCCTTGCGGAATGTCAAACGAGACATCTTTGACGGCGTAGACCGTCTTTCCTTCTTCATCTTGATATGTGTGGCTCAAGTGATCCACGTTAATCATAGGTATGCTCATGACCTATCTCCTTCACAAAGATTATATTCTACGTTATTATACAGTGTTTCTTAGAGCTTGTAAATTGAAAAACACGACACCATTCCATACATCGTATGAATGATGCCGTGTTTCCATCATGATGCTGCTAGCGTGCCCGTTCGGGGCCGTACGTATTGTCGCCTGTCGTGCCTTTGACCGTCGCCAGTGCTAAGTACGTCACAGCCGTAATGGACTGGACTGCCAAGGTAATGCTGTCATCCACGCCCCAGGCCACGCAAAGATAACTGCCAATGTAACAAAGGAAGGGAATGAAAAAGACCGCTCCCCCTTGGTTGAGGTCGTGACAACGGCGCATGCCTAAGGACAATTGAGACCACACAGCCGGAATGGTGAAGACAATAAATAATAAGGCAAAACCTAACGCAAAGGCCTGCAAACCGAGCCATAAAGATTCCGCAATTTTAGCATATAAAATAGCAGTAAACATGAATTGCGCAATCATTAAAATAAGGGTTCGCAACAGAAATTGCCGCCGTCCAATGCGGCCGCGAAAGCGGAAATACTTCTGTTTCAAATCATTGAAATCACGAAAACTAACGATACTATTTTCGCTGCCCGGCCCAACAGGCATAGCCAGCCCTTTGTGAATCCGCGCCGACGACGCAGACCGCTTTTTAAGTTGAATCTTTTTATTTTTAGCCATACGTACCTCCTGCATACAATATATCTTTAGTATATCATGTTTAGTCCGTCTGAGCTATGTTATAATAAAAAGGAACTATACATAAAGGAGACTTATAATGACAACAAAAACCACACACATTCATGGCACAGACGGCCTCTTTACGTTTAACTTCTTTTGCGAATCCCTCTTAGGCGCGCTCCACTCCTTAGGACACGTCATGGAAGACAACAAACTGACCATGCCAGAAAAAGCTCAGGACTTAGCCGCAGATTTGGCTAATATGGGGGCTCATCTCCTCGAAGACTACGGCAAAGAGTCCCTCGACTTAGACCGCATCAAAGACGAACTCCTGGCTTTTTACGACTTAGCCTTTACGATTAACGACGAAATGGCCCCCCTCGTCATGAAAGGCGACAACTCCCTCCAATACTACTATTACGTCTACATGCAAGGGGTCAATCTCTTTTATCCTAACCTTCTCCAGAGCTTGCTCCACGACATTCCGCCTGAAGAACATCCGGAAAAATTTGCCGATGCCATGAATAAAGGCTTTGCCTCTCTTGGTAACTAAGACAACAAAAGCGCCCTCGACGGGGCGCTTTTTTACTACCTATTGTAGGCCAAAGAAATAGCCAAGAGAAATCAAGGCGACGACGAAGCGGTAATACGCAAACAACGCCAGAGACGACTTGTTGAGGAACTTCAAGAACCATAAAACCGAAATATAGGCTACAATGAAAGCCGTCACGAAACCAACAAAAATCATCCACAAGTCGCTGCCATTTAAGAATTTCCAGCTCTTAATCAAATCGTAGAAACAAGCAATAATCATGACCGGCACAGCAATGATGAAAGAAAAATCAGCAGCCGTCTTGCGGCTCAAGCCTAAAAATAAGCCGCCTGAAATGGTCGAGCCAGACCGGGAAAACCCAGGCCATAAAGCAAAGACCTGAAAAGCGCCGACGAGAAAAGCCTGCATAATCGTCATCTTTTCGACATCATTGCAAACTGTCCGTAAGCCCACCCGTTCCGCAGCAAGCATGAAGAGACCACCGACGATGAGGCCAATAATGACCGTTCCCGGCGAAAATAAATAGGTCTTAATGGCGTGGTGCGCAAAAAAACCAATAATCATGACCGGCACGATGCCGGCGGCAACATGAGCCAACGTCAAGCCCGTGTCGTTACGGAACCAGTTTTCACGCTTAAATAAATGCCAGCACCGGTATTGGTAACACATGCGAATGAATTTTTCCTTGTAAATCAACAGAATTGATAAAATGGCCCCTAATTGAATAAATACTTCAAAGACGCTGGCTCGCGGCCCGTCAAAACCGAGCCAGTCGCCGACGAGAATCATGTGGCCTGTCGACGAAACAGGAAGGTATTCCGTCACGCCTTCAACAATCCCCAATATAATCGCAATCATTGTATCGCCCATTATGGCACTCCTTTACACAGCAAACATCATATCCAACTATACGGCCAAAATTACATCATATAATGCCACTAAAATATACACTGTTATAGTAACATAGTTATTTTGAGTTAATATCTAGTCATTCATCCTTGGCAGATAACTTCCGTTTTTGAAAGGTATTATTCCAATCAATTTTTTCGCCCTGTATCCCAATACGATTGATTCGTTCTTGCTTACCGCGTTTTTTAATTTTTTCATATTCTTCAACTTCTTGTAGTGATAAAGACTGTGGTGTATCCAAAATGCTATATTCAGCCGGAGAATAATATTGCTTCAACGTGCGTTCTGTAGCGGTAACATCATGATTCTTTTTTATAAATTGAATATATAATTTCTTATTATCTATAATTAACATGCCGTCTTCACCATAACACCACAGTTTGCCATTGTACCACTCATATGTCCAAATAAATGAACCGCCTAAATTAATTTTCTCTTGTTGTTTCCCATATGACCCCCAATCATATAAAACATACGCAGGATATTCTTTTTCTACAATAAATCTACCTTGTGGGCCTCCTTGTACTATATAGTCACGCCCAGTAATATCATACTTTTCTTGTGAAGGTGATTCAAAATATACATAAGCAGATAATAAAAGTAAAATACCAATAAATATTTTTTATTATACCTTAAAATTTTTATTTACCTTATTTTTTGTTTTGTTCTTCATTTTTTCTTACTATTATCCAACAGATTAGGAAACCAAGTATATATGGAATAAATCCAGAAAGAATAGCTATAATTTGATTTACCGCCCATACAATGATTACTACAGTTCCCAAGACCAAGTTATGGAAACGAGAATAAAAACATCTCAACCAAGTACTCATTAATAAAACGCTAAATATTATTTCTACAAGGTACAATACAAATATTACTATTTTCCCCGTATCAACCCCAACTGATATATCCTCGGTCAGTATCAAGAAAAAAAGTTGTGCCAACCCTATACTTGAAATAAGTATAAACTTATAGATAAATTCTTTCCTAGAAATATATCGTTTTATGCTTAAAGACATATTTCGTTTAGTAATTCCTATCAAAACGCCAATAGCAATGATATATAGTATGGCTTGCATTATTAAATATTCATTAATTATAAGCATATTATACCCCTTTCCATGAAATATATTTAAAAATTCTTTTTAATTACTTCCTCTAAAAAACTTTTTTGATTATCTTGGCTAGGATTCTCAATTAAATTTATACCAGCCTTTATTAATTCCACGTTTTTCGTAGTTACTCCACTTAAAAGTACTGCTTCAGCATACATCCTCCCTAATTGCTGAATCTGATATCGTTTATACCCTTCCGTATATTGAGTTAAAGCAAATCCATATACACGATTTCCATAAGGTATATAATAAACCCCTGTAACAATTTCATCCTGAATATATAAATCGCTTCCATTTGGTCCCTGTCCTTTAAAATACTCCCACCCCATAGACGGATTATTAGCATCACGAACCCAGATATAGGCATTTACTGGGGCAACACCTACATAGATATCCTGTCCATTTCTCCTAACGTAAATCGAACCATCTGGATTAGCATAATACGCACCTTCAAACTGAGGTTTTTCTCTGTAAGCATTCCACTTTGTTCCATACTGTGCTGTATCAGCACCAGTTTCTTCATTGTTTCCAGTAGCGGCATTTACGGTGGCTCCTAGAGCCGCACTTATCCATTGTGCTTTTGCAGGGTCATAACCAGCCCATTCTTTTATTTTGTTAATTAGTGCTTCATTA
>UQHB01000053.1 GCA_900540735.1 uncultured Megasphaera sp.
TTTTCGCAACTAACGCTAGTTTTTCTGCTGCCGTCCATACTTTGTTTTGCGCCTTATGGCGCAGGGCTTCCGGACCTTGCGCTTCTTCTCTCTTTGCCCATCGGCGAATCATGTCTCGAAAATGTTGGGGCTGTACTCCTTTTGGTGTCAGAGGCCAACTGCCTTGGCGATACAATGTTACGCACTGTCTTTTGTATTCATAGCTATATTTCATGAAAATACCCCCTTCACTGGGTTGTCCAGTAAAGGGGGTACGCATCAAAAAGAAGGTTCTTTTTATACTAGCTTTTGTGTTGTTGTATAATTTCCTTTTAGGTTAGTTTAGATGATGCATCTTTGCTAATGTATCAATTTCTTCTGCTGTGAGATTGGTGTATTTGGTAATAGTTATTTTAGGTAGCTTATCTTTTAACATTTTCAAAGCCGTTAATTCAATCTCTTCCCTAATTCCTTCTTGTTTTTTACGTTCTAATTCCATTGCTAAGGTCATATATTCTCGCCTCGTTTCATCGTATGAATCCTTTTATTACCTTGGTATATTTTATATATTAGCATATTTTTGGTTTTACCAATAGGAGATACTATGGCGGTGCCAATATTGTTGATGTTTGTTTAAACAATGTGTATACTAAACATAAGAGTCTATAGTCCAATGATCTATATAAGGAGGAGAGAACTATGAATGTGACCTATGGAGAAACGACAACTTTACGAAAATGGGGAAGCGGTCAAGGTGTTCGATTTAACAAGTCAATATTGGAACGGATGGGGCTGATGACGGGCGATTCCTTATCTATTGAAATTGTAAATCAGGCAATTGTCATGAAAAAAATTAATAAGCCTATAAAGCATCGCACTTTGCGAGAACGATTTGCTGGTTATGGTGGAATGTATAAAACGACAGAATGGGAAACAGGCAGTCCGAAAGGAGAGGAAGAGTTTTGAGTAGTAAGCGTAACCTAGGTAAGTATGGTGATATTGTATTATTGGATTTTGACCCGAGTGCAGGAACAGAAATACAAAAACGCCGTCCTGCTGTCATTGTCTCTAACGATACGTATAATGAATTTTGTACGACTCGGATGGTCTGTCCCATTACCCATACGGATAGGCCGTTTCCCTTGCATGTCGCATTAAATGACAAGACGAAAACCCAAGGCGTAGTGAAGTGTGAGCAAGTCAAAGCCTTAGATGTCCCAATTCGGCATATACAAATTTTGGAATCTATGCCTGATGAATTGATGGAAGAAATTTCCGATATTTTAATTGGTTGTGTAGAACGAAATGGCTAAAACCAAACGGCCCGTTCCAAAGCGGTTACTTGTCCGTCCTTCACAGTATGGACTTCCTTATCTTCTAAATCTGTAAAAATGCAGAGGCACGCATCGGATGTGGCGTGTTCTTTAATGAAGGTATCATCAAATTTCATGAGGACATCGCCTTTTTTGACTTCTTGTCCTGTTTCGACGAGGACTGTAAAGCCTTCGCCTTTGAGGTTGACTGTATCGATGCCGATATGGAGGAGGTACTCCAGGCCGTCTGTCGTCGTTAAGGCAATGGCGTGTTTCGTATCGAAAACGAAAGACACTTCACTGTCTGCCGGTGCATAGACTGTGTCGGCGGTTGGATAGACGAAGAAGCCGTCACCGGTCATTTTTTGGGCAAATGCTTCGTCTGGTGCGTCCGTAATGGGGTGGAGCTCGCCTGTAAAGGGGGAGTCAAAATAGGTCTTTTCTGTCGTTTCTTGAGGCGTATCCGTTGGGTTTGGACCTGTCTTTTCCGGGGCAGGTACAACTGGTGCTGGAGCTGTTTCTGTTGTCGGTTCTTCGTCCGGTGCAGTCGTTAAGTACGTCTCTAAATTGGTCTTAATGACTGCTACTTGCGGCCCGTAGACGACTTGCACGCCTGTGCCTTTGACGATGACCCCAACGGCACCGGTTGCTTTTAAGAGGGCTTGGTCGACTTTCGTTGAGTCTGCTACGGAGCAGCGAAGGCGCGTCGCACAACAATCGACAGCCGTAATGTTTTGCTTACTCCCTAGGGCACGAGCGATAACGGGGCTCAGTGTATCGCCAGCAGCGGCCGTTGTTGTACCTGCAGAAGAAGTTCCCTTTTTGGCATTTACGTCGGCTTTCGTATAGAGTTTGACTGCTGCATCGTCGTCTTCACGGCCCGGTGTTTTGAAGTCAAATTTCTTAATGAGGAACGTAAAGATGAAGTAGTACAGGAAGAAATAGACAATACCCACAGGGATGATATACATCCAGTTCGTTTTTGCTTCGCCTTGGAGAATGCCGAAAATAAAGAGGTCCAACAGGCCGCCAGAGAAGGTCAGGCCTACGGCAATATTCAGCATGTGTGCAATCATATAGGCTGCACCGGCTAGGACGACTTGTACATAAAAGAGAACAGGTGCGACGAAGAGGAAGGAAAATTCAATCGGTTCTGTAATGCCTGTGAGCATCGAGGTCAGTGCTGCCGAAAGGAGCAAGCCCCCAGCGACTTTTTTCTTTTCTGGTTTGGCTGTACGATACATAGCAAGAGCTGCGCCGGGAAGGCCGAAAATCATGAAAATAAATTCGCCCGAGAAATAGCGCGTTGCATCGGCACTAAAGTGAGCTACGTTAGGCGATGCGAGCTGAGCAAAGAAAATGTTCTGGCCCCCTTGGACGAGGTTGCCGTCAATCATCATCGAGCCGCCAACACCGGTTTGCCAGAAGGGGAGGTAAAAAACGTGGTGGAGCCCAAAGGGAATGAGAGCTCGTTTAATAATCCCGAAAATAAGAGTGCCAATGTAGCCCGTGCCTGTGACGAGGCCGCCCAGGGCAAAGATGCCGTTTTGCACGATAGGCCAAATGAAGTACATAGCAATACCGACGAACATGTAGACGACGGTCGAAATAATGGGAATGAAACGGGAGCCGCCAAAGAAGGATAAGGCATTAGGCAGGACGATTTTATGGTAACGGTTGTGGAGCCAGGCAACACCGATGCCGACGAGGATACCGCCAAAGACCCCTTCTTGGAGGGACATAATGCCGACCACGTTGGCAATGGTTCCTTCGAGGACATCAGGCGCAACTGTGCCGTCAGAGAGTACTTTGCCAGTTAATTTTAAGACTGCACTCGTCGACGCATGCATGACGAAGAAGGCAATCATGGCCGATAAGGCAGCCACTTCTTTTTCTTGTTTGGCCATGCCAATAGCTACGCCGATAGCAAAGATAATGGGCAAGTTGCTAAAAATAATATTGCCTGCGTCGCTCATAATGGATAAAAGTGAATGAAGTAACGTACCGCTGCCGAGCAGGCCTGTAAGGCCATAGGTCTCGATGGTCGTCGCATTCGTAAAGGATGCGCCAATGCCTAGGAGCAGACCGGCAATCGGTAAAATCGCCACAGGAAGCATAAAACTGCGCCCAATGGCTTGTAAGACTGTAAATACTTGGTCTTTCATAGGAGAACCTCCTTGAGATAAAATATTGTTTAACAAGAAAGTGATAAGCTATTTTACCATATCTTTACTCGCATTTCTATACTATTTTTGACGTAAAACGTAACACTAAGGTATAAAGAAATACATAAAAAAATACTGCTTACAGACGGACTGTAAGCGGTACAAGAGCTATCTAATTAGCGAACGACCCAATTGACGAGATAGAGGGCAATAGGAATCGTGACGACGGCAATACCGATAATATCGATGTATAAGCCGGTCTTAATCATTTTCGTAATGGGAATATAGCCGCTGGCGTAGACAATCGTATTAGGTGGTGTCGACACTGGGAGCATAAAGCCCAGCGATGCCGAGAGGGCAATAGCGACGGCTACAGGGACAGGGCTGAGACCTGCCGAGACAGCAGCGACGATGCCGAGCGGGCCAATCATGTTGACGGCTGCTGTGTGGGAAGCTAATTCCGACAAGAGGAGCGTCAAGACCGAGAAGACTGCAATGAGCATGACTTCCGATGGATTACCGCCGAGGAAGCCAATGATTTGGTCGCCAAACCACTGGGAAAGCCCCGTCGAGAACATCATGGCACCGAGGGCTAAGCCGCCGCCTAAGAGGAGCAGTGCGCCCCATTCGATACCGGCTACAGCGTCTTTCCAGACCATCGTGTACTGCCGTTTCTTAAAGTTAATGGGCAAGAAGAAGAGAAGCAACGCGCCGACTAAGGCGACAACAGCTTCCGGGAAAATCACGCTGTAGAGCTGCACATACGGATGTGTTGGGCCATAGACGAGATTGAGCACGCCTGGTGCAACCCAGAGGACAATAGCTGTCAAGAAAGCGATGAGCGTGTTCTTTTGTGCCCGTGTCCATGGGCCTAATTCGTTGCGCCGTTTAGCAATGAATTCGTGCGCCCCTTCGATGTTTTCCACACCGAGAGGATACATTTTCACAATGATGACGTACGTAATGACGAAGTACGCCACCGTTGCGACAGAGCCCCAAATCATCCATTCAAAGAAGGAGACATAGGTCTGGGTCATGGAACTAAGGAAACCCAAGAGGACCATGTTCGGTGTCGTGCCAATCGGCGTGAGGACACCGCCAACAGAGGCTGCATAAGCCGTCATGAGCATGAGGCCCGTAGCGTATTTGTTGTGGTGCATGTCGATGTGTACCCCTTGGAGGGCGAACATTTCCTTAATGGCCGAGAGGAGACCCAGCGTAATAGGGAACATCATAGCGACGGTCGCCGTGTTGCTGACCCAGCCGGAACAGAGGGCTGTCGCCAGGCCAATGGCGAGCATGATTCGCTTCGGATTGGAGCCGACCCAGGGCTGTGAGAGGAGCCAAAAGGCAAAGCGTTTGTCCAAATGATGCATCATCATGGCTTTAGCCAGGATAAAGCCCCCTAAAAAGAGGAAAATCAAGGGATTGGCAAAGGCTGCAAAGGCTTTACCAGCCGGGACGACACCTGTGACGACGGCTAAGGTCGGTCCCATCAGGGCCGTTACAGGAATGGGAATAGGTTCTGTGATCCACCACAAAGCGACGAGTACCGTAATGGCGAGCAACTTATGTGTTGCCAAGGACAAATCAGGAATCGGCGTAAGTACAATGAGCAAGGCGCAAATCGGTGCGCCAAACAAGCCGATAGTCCGCCGCCGCTGGTCGAATTTCGAGGGTTGTGGACTCATACATAAAGACCTTCTTTCTAAAATATATCAGTATACTTATCATTTTACCGAATTTTGAGACTATTACAATATTAGATACAAATCCTATTTTACAATCTTATTATGCTTTTTTGCGATAAAGAAGAGAACTACCATGGTAGTTCTCTTCTTTGTAAGAAAGACCTTAAATTTCTTTCATTAATTGCTGTAAATGTTCTGTTAATTTCATATTTTCGCTGTAGTCTACAGGGCAATCGATAATAGCCGGACGGTCTTGGGCAAAGGCTTCTTCGAGAGTCGGCAAGAGGTCTTCTGTCTTTTCAATGCGGTAGCCTGCAGCACCGAAGCTTTCGGCAAATTTGACGAAGTCCGGGTTCGTAAAGTCCACATATTCGTGATGGCCGTACTGCATGTCTTGTTTCCATTTAATGAGGCCGTAGCTCTTGTCGTTGAAAATGAGGGTAACGAAATTTGTGTTCAGACGGTGCGCCGTTTCAAATTCTTGGCAGTTCATGAGGAAGCCAGCGTCGCCCGTAATCGCCAGGACTTTGCGGTCTGGGTGGACAAGTTTGGCCGCAATGGCACCGGGCACAGCAATTCCCATCGTAGCGAAGCCGTTCGAAATGAGGCATGTGTTCGGTTTGTAGCAGTTGTAGTGGCGCGCAATCCAGACTTTGTTGGCACCAACGTCGGAAATGACAATGTCGTTTTCACCCATGACGCGGCGGCAATCGATGAGGGCTTTCTGCGGTTTTACAGGGAAGGACATGTCCTGAGCGTAGCTTTCGTGTTCTTCTACCATTTTTTGGCGAATATTGAGGGCATAGCGCGGCTCTTGGAGGCGCGCGCATTTTTTCATGATCCGGTCGAGAGAATCGGAAATGCTGCCCACGACTTCCACTTTAGGCTGGTATTTCTTGTTAATGTCTGCCGGCATCGTGTCGATGTGGATAATGTCGGCATTGCCAAGATTCCATTTAGCCGGGGCGTATTCGATGATGTCATAGCCAATAGCGATGACGAGGCTTGCTTTTTCAAGGACGCGCGTCTGGTAGTCGTCCATAGGGATACCGACGGTCCAGAGGGAATACTTGTTGTCAAAGGGAATAGCCCCTTTGGCCATCATCGTGTTGATGACCGGTAATTTTAACTGCTGTGCAAATTTCGTCAATGTTTCGGCTGCGTGGCTGCGGATGACACTGCTCCCGGCGAGGATGACCGGGTTTTTAGCGTACGAAATCATGGTGGCTGCTGCTTCGATTTGCGCATCTAAGGCCGTTTCCGGTAAGATTTCTTTGCGCTGCAAGGGACGTTCGTCTTCGCCAACAGGCATTTTACCGATATTTACAGGCAGATCAATAAAGGTTGCGCCCGGTTTTTCCCGTTCGGCGTATTTAAAGGCAAGGCGCGTAATTTCAGCCATCGTGTCCGGACGGACGACCGTGTAAGCTCGGCGCGTAATCGGTTCGAACATAGCCCGCAAATCGAGGTATTGATGAGCTGTAATATGCATTTTATCTGTGCCGACCTGACCGGAAATAGCGACGACTGGCGCACCATCGCAGTCCGCATCAGCAACACCTGTAATGAGGTTCGTTGCACCTGGTCCTAAAGTCGCCATGCAGACACCGGCTTTGCCCGTAAGGCGGCCGTAGACATCAGCCATAAAGGCAGCACCTTGTTCGTGACGGACTGTAATAAATTCTATTTTCGAACGAGTGAGTGCTTCCATGACTGCTAAGTTTTCTTCGCCAGGAATACCAAAGATATAATGGACTCCTTCTTCTTCGAGGCATTCGACTAACAAATCAGATGTATTGCGTTGTTTTTTCGTTTCTGTCATTCTCTATTCTCCTTATATATAACATAAACATAAAGTCAATTATCTGTCTCATTCCGTATTATAGTATGAACAGGCGATTTTTTCAATTCTACGGCTGGAATTTAATATTCTTTTAATTTTTTATGATTTACTGGGAAAATAATTCTATTCGTACAGTATAATCTATAAAAAATAAAGCCTTATGCCAAAAGATATAAAGCTTTTTGTAAATACTTTAGATAGAATTAAAAGGAACGAGTACCAAGGGACGGATGACTACATCTTTTTAAGGTCAAATGGTCCACAAGGTAGCCTGCTTGGTCTAAAGTCACGTCTTCTTTGCGGCCATCGTGCTCGTAGACGCAAAGGGGCTGTGCTGTGCCCACTTCACCGCCTGGGAGGTAGATGTATTCGCCTGTGTCGACGTCGCCAAAGATAAGGCCTGCTAGTAAATGTTTTTTTGCGATTTGGCTCATGATTTATCCTTTTCATCAAATGTAATTTCCAGGAGCTTGCAGTCCCTGTAGTCGGCCGACACGAGCTGGAGGAGCGTGCCGTTGTAACGGCGCGGAAACATCGTATTCGGTTCCATGCCGTGGAGATGACCAAAGACGCAGAGCGGGACGTGATATTTTTCGAGGAGTTCCGTAAAGCCGCTAGGCTTCGTCAAATCGCAAACCGGCGGATAATGGAGCAAGAGAATCGTGTGTTCACAGCCAAGCTTTTGGGCTTCTTCGAGAGTTCGTTCGACCCGTAAGAGTTCCCGGCGGTAGGGTTTGGCGTCGTGGTCTTCTTTGTAATGAATGTCGCCAGGGCAAATCCAGCCGTGGGTGCCGCAAATGGCGATGCGGCCGTTGTCGATGACTTTCGTCGTGCCGTAAAGGTAGGTAATATGGTTGGCTGCATCCATGCGGTTTAATTTACCGGCACTGTCCCACCAGTAATCGTGGTTGCCGCGAATAATAATCTTCTGGCCCGGCAAGGCGCGGATGCCGTCCAAATCTTCTTGAGCTTCTTTTAAATGCATGGCCCATGACGTATCACCGGCAATGAGCACTGTGTCTTCATCAGTGACGCGGTTCCGCCAGTCGTCTTGGATACGCTGCCAATGGTTTTTCCAGCGCGGCCCAAAGACATCCATCGGTTTTTTCGGCGGATTGCCGGATAAATGTAAATCTCCTATTGCAAATAAACGCATTGTATTTTGTATATTATCCTTTCTGTCTATGGTCGGTGAGGTCGTCTTCTAAGAGAGTGTCCTGTAATTTTTCAATGACCCCGTCGGTGTGGCTCATATTGGCAATTTGCGAAATCTTGTAGCCCACAAAGAGGGGATTGGTCAAAAAGCGGGGAATAATCTTCACAAAGAGACGGTCGTCACCAGGAAAATCGTAAAAGAAAATGTTGTAACTATCATTAAACCGTACGAAACGGTGCATGAAGAAAAAGGCTGTCCGTTGCATGTACTGGACGAACTGAGGCAGTTTATCCCGGTCGGTCAAGATGAGGTTGGCTTCGTAAAAGCCGATGATGGGCCGATGGGCAATGTTGATTTCAAGGCCCGGTTCGGCATGGACGCAGGAGCCGACGAAGTAATAAGGCGCAATGTCTTCATGGTAGTCGTAGTCTTTGAGGCCGACGATTTGCGAGTGCGGATGATGAATCGTGCCGCCTGACAAATAGCCGTGGTTGCGGTAGAAAAGCACTGATTTAAAGGTACCCATGTCTTTGACTTGCTGCCATTTTTCGAGGCCAAAACGAATGAGCTCCGTTGCGTATTCCGGCGTGTACGTCGAAAAATCGCCGTCACAGTTGTCTGTTTCAATGATTAAGGTCTGCCACGTATCTTTGAGGACGCGGAACGCATTTTCCAGCCAAATCATATGGCCCCGCGTTTCCATGACGTTCTTTAGATTTTTGACATCACAAAAAGGGCAATACCGTTCGTCCCGATGTACCGTATCGGGTTTGGTCTTCCCTAAGTCCAAGTTGTATTCCAGCAAGTGGTGTAACGGATTTTGTGTCATAGAAAAACTCCCTTTCCACATCTCATTATATTGTAGCATAGGCCTTGCCTTTTTTAAATAAGAAAGATGTTATATAATAAGATGAGAATTTTTATATATACAGTAAGGAAGAGTGTATGACAAAAACGAAACATTGGGCACCTGTGCTCCTCGAGTGGTTTAGGACGCACCGCCGCGATTTACCATGGCGTCACGATACGCCGCGCGACCCTTATAAAGTATGGGTCTCTGAAATTATGCTGCAACAAACGAAGGTCGAAGCCGTGCGGCCTTATTATGAACACTGGCTCGAACGGTTCCCGACGATACAATCTCTAGCCGAAGCGTCGTCTGACGATGTCCTCAAAGAATGGCAGGGCCTTGGCTATTACTCAAGAGCCCGCAACCTCCACGAAGCGGTGAAAGAAGTGCAGGCCTCGTATGGTGGCAAAGTGCCCGATACGAAAGAAGATATACTGAAACTCAAAGGTGTAGGCGAGTATACAGCTGGGGCAATACTGAGCATTGCCTACGGCAAAGACGAAGTCGCCGTCGATGGCAATGTCCTCCGCGTCTTCGCCAGACTCTATAACATTCAAGACAACGTCCTCGCCGGGCCGACGAAGAAAGAGATTACAGCTCTCGCAGAAGAACAATTACTTCCTCATACGGGTGCGGCTATGTGCGAAGCCCTCATGGACTTTGGGGCCATGATTTGCATTCCTAAGAGTCCGCGCTGTGAAGCCTGTCCCTTAGTGAATTATTGCCAAGCCTATGCGGTCGGGACGGCGAAAGACTTGCCTGTGCGTATTACGAAGAAGAAAGTCCCGACCGAATACATAACAGTCGTCATGGTCACGCATCACGGCAAATGGCTCATTCATCGCCGACCTGAAAAGGGCTTGCTCGCGTCTATGTGGGAATTTCCAAGTAGCCTAGGCAGGGGCAAAGCAGGACGGCAAAAGGCTTGCGAAATGTTGCAAGACTTGGGCCTGACCATTGCTATCGACGACAAGGCTCTGACGAAAGTAAAACATGTCTTTTCCCATAAAATTTGGCAACTGACAGTCTATGCCGGCACAGTCGTGTCCAGCACACTTGTAGAAAAGGAGGATTGGCAGTGGCTGCCGTGCGCTGACTATACGACCGTCCCTTGGGCTGGTCCGCACGGGAAATTCACAGCCTTATAAGACGATGAGACTTATTTCCTTTATGATTTTTATTTCTACCATTTCTGTCTTGACTCTCTGCTTATGGACGTATATCCGGCAAGGGAAACATAAGGCTGTCAAATTCTTTGGCGGCTTAGGCCCATCCTTGCTATCTGGGGCAATTCTCGTCTACTATGGACAGCAATTCCCGGCTATCTATGACTCAGCATGGCTTAGGCCTTTTCACGGTGTGGCCTTAGCGTCCTTGACGTGGGTCTTATCTCTCTTTATGGCCTTGCCTTTCGTACTCGTCGATGCTGTTGGCTGTCTCATCTACCGCTGGCGCAGACGGAAGAAAAAGGTTATGCCTGAGAACGATGATGACGTAACGGCACTCGATGAAACAGGGCCGCATATGTCGCGGCGAACCTTCTTAAAAGGCGTGACTGCTGCCTTGCCTGTAGCAGCTATTGCCACGAGCGGTGTAGGCAACGTCGTCGGCGAATCGTACTTAGCTGTAACGACGCACGACATTGTGTCGCCTCTTGTGCCCGATTACTTGGACGATTATAAAATTGGCCAGCTCTCGGATACGCATATGGGTCTCTTTTTGGGGCCAAAAGAATTACAACAATCCATCGATGCCGCCGCCAATGCCGGTGTCAATCGCCTGGAAATTACAGGCGACTTAATCGATGAATTATCGCTCTTGCCGGAATGCAAGAAAATTCTCCTAAGTAATTTTCAACGCTTCCCAGACGGCATTGATTTTTGCTACGGCAATCACGAGTACTATCGCGGCATCGGTGAAATTACGGCCATGCTCGCCGATACACCGATTCGTATTTTACGCAATAGCAACGTCTGTGTTAGTCCCGGAAAAGGGGCACAACTCCAAGGTAGGCAGGGGAGAGACACGCGTCCCTTTTACATTGCTGGTGCAGACTATGCCTTTGCCAAGGGCGACGAAGCCTTTGTAGCAGAACGGCAAGAATTTATGGCCAAGACCTTGGCCGGTATTCCTCAAGGGGCCTTTACGCTTCTCTTAGCCCATCATTCTGCTTTTATTGACGAAGCTTTTGCAAGGCATATTCCCTTGACCCTCTGCGGTCACACGCACGGTGCCCAAGTGGCTCCTATTGGCCCCATTGTCAATGCAGTAGGCTTTAAATACTTGCGCGGCATGTACCGCCAAGGTGACTCGTATGGCTATGTCAATCGCGGCACAGGCCATTGGCTGCCGTTCCGCCTTCTTTGCTCGCGAGAAGTGAGCATTTTTACGCTCCATCAATCATAATACTGAAAAGGAAGATACTCCATATGATGATTCAACAAGCGATGTTGCACATCCTCGATTTCAATGCCAACATGTGCATTGTCTCGCAAAAGTCCCTCGATTTTACGAGTGATGTTGTCTATGAATACATAGATAAGCGCATAAACCGCATCCTCCACGACGCAGGCCAGCAAAGCGGCATTTTTTATGCTACTAGTGCTATGCAAATGGCTTTGCAGCAGGTCCAAGAAGAAACGCTTGATTTTCAGACCTTTGCGGCCAATACGGCAAAGCAGCTCTACGATGTTCTCTCGCACTGCGAAATGCCCGAGTCTTTAGACGTACTGTTCATCGATTTTCGGGACGACAACGACGTGCGTAACGTAGCCATCTTGCTTTTAGAGCATAAGACGGCCTATACGCACCAAATCCTCGACGATGACGGTGCTGTCTACAACCAGCTCATTAAGCATCACGCTATTTTGCCGGGACTGACCCAAAAAGTCGAAGGCTATGCCTTTATTGCGCTGAATGAGTTTTCCATTCATTTCGTCGACAAAAAACGCTCTCTTGACGGCGAAGAAATTTACATCTTGCCTGAAAGAATCTTGCAGTGTACAGCAGCCATCTCCGGGCGCGAAGCCGTGAAGTTAGTCAGCAAAATTGCGATGAAAGTGGCTGAAGACCACGGTGCGAGCACGGTCGAAGCCTTGTCGAAAGCAAAAAATTATTTAGCAGAAAACGCCGAAACAGAAGACACGTTCTCACCGGAAGCCCTCGGTGTTGCAGCCTTTGCGTCGTCACCACAACTACAAGAAGTCTTTAAAGAAGAGCTGGCTGAAGCGAAACTACCGGAACACGTAGAAATCCAGAAGGATTTTGCCCAGCGGACAGGACGGCAGCACAAAATCAAGACCGATACGGGCATTGAAATTACGTTCCCGTCAGAATACGTCGAAAATACAGAGTACATTCAATTCATTAATAACCCAGATGGAACGATTTCCATTGAGTTAAAACATATTGGTAAAATTATTAACAAATAAGGAGGCTTTACGATGAAAACGATTGGATTTATTGGTGTAGGCATTATGGGCAAACCGATGGTGCGCAATCTCATGAAACACGGCTTTGACGTGCAGATTTTTGCGCGGACCAAGAGCAAAGTAGACGATGTCATTGCTGAAGGGGCGACGTTTTTCCCGACTATTGCAGACTGCGTCAAAGGCTGCGACGTGGTCATTACGATGGTCGGCTTTCCGCCAGACGTAGAAGAAGTCTATTTCAAGGCCGACAATATCCTCGATAGTGCTGCCCCAGGGACGTATCTCGTCGATATGACGACGACGAGCCCGACGCTGGCCAAGAAGATTTACACCGAAGGCAAAGCCAAAGGATTCCATGTCGTCGATGCGCCTGTAACGGGCGGTGACATTGGTGCTATCAAAGGGACTCTCTCCATCCTCGTCGGTGGTGATAAAGCAGACTTCGATGCTCTCATGCCGGTCTTTGAAGCTGTAGGGACGAATATCAATTACCAAGGCCCGGCCGGGAATGGCCAGCATGCGAAAATGGCCAACCAAATCATGATTGCCGGTACTTTATCCGGCGTGTGCGAAGCCTTAGCGTATGCGAAAAAAGAAGGGCTCGACCTGGAAATCTTACTGAAATCCGTCGCTACCGGTGCAGCTGGCAGTGCCCAACTCGATGCGTTTGGCCAGAAAATCATTGACCATAATTACGCACCGGGCTTCTACATGAAGCATTTCATTAAAGACATGACCATTGCCAAGGATGAAGCGGCTAAACAAGGTCTCGCCCTCGATGTCCTCCAGACGGCCTTAGAAAACTATAAAGGCCTCCAAGCCGAAGGAAATGGCGACTTAGGTACGCAGGCCTTGATTAAGTATTACGTGAAATAATGAGGGCTGCAGAATACACGATTGCCGGGAGGCACGTCGTTTGTTGGAGCGAACAGCAACCTGTATCTATCGTCGTCTATGCCAATGTCTTCGGAGAAAGACGAGAAGAATTGGCTTCCCTCGTGCCTTTGGAGCAGATGACCTTAGTGACCATCGATAGTATCGACTGGAATCGCGACTTTTCGCCGTGGCCTGCGCCGCGTGTCTTTCGCAGTGAAGACGATTTTGCAGGTAATGGGGACGATTATCTTGCTGTACTTACGGACAAGATTATACCAACTGTAGAAAGCAATATAGGCGTGCCGTCTGAACGCATCATAGCAGGCTATTCTTTAGCAGGCCTCTTTGCACTCTATAGTCTCTGTGGGACGAAAGCCTTTACGCGAGCAGTCTGTGCGTCGCCGTCCCTCTGGTACGATGGCTTTGTAGATTTTATGAAGAAACATAATTTTTTACAGCAGCCGAAGTCCATTTATTTTTCCCTTGGCGATAAAGAAAAGAAGACCCGCAACCAACGGATGAAAATCGTTGAAGATGCCATTAGAGATGCTAAAAACTACATTGCGTCTCAAGGCATTGCGACGACCTTTGTCCTCAACGAAGGCAACCATTTTCAACACTCCATGGAACGCTTGGCCAAAGGCATCCACTGGACGTTAGATGACATACAAAGGAGATGACCTAATTGCAGTATAATTTTGATGAAATTATTGACCGGCAGCACACGAATGCCTTAAATACAGATGGCTTCCGGGGCTATATTTTCCACGCTGGCCCGGAAAAACAATTCCCCTTTAAAGACGATGAATTTGTCCGCATGTGGGTGGCCGATATGGAATTTGCTACGCCGCCAGCCATTTGTGATGCCTTGTGCGCGCGCATAGACCGCCGCATTTTCGGCTACACCGGTGTCTTTGATGATACGTACTATAAAGCCTTTTCGGCATGGTGCCAAAGCCGTTACGGCTGGACCTTCCCGAAAGAGGAACTGACCTTTTCCCAAGGCGTCATTCCGGCTCTCTTTGAGCTCGTCGAAGACCTTGTCGGCCCATACGAACGAGTCCTCATTACGACACCGTCGTACGGCTACTTTAAACACGCCGTGGACTATAGCAGCCGTAAACTCGTTACATCCGACTTGATTCGCACAGACGACTCCTTCGTCATCGACTTTGATGACTTTGAACGGAAAGCAGCCAATCCGCAGACGAAACTCGTCATTTGGTGCAATCCTCATAACCCGACTGGCCGCGTTTGGACCGAAGAAGAATTGACGCGTATTGCTCAAATCATTGAAAAATATAACCTTTGGATTGTGAGCGACGAAATCCATTGTGATTTGCTCCGCAACGGCAAACAGCATATTCCGATGGGCAAAATCATGAAAGATTATCCGAAACTCATTACGTGCATGTCGGCGAGCAAAACCTTCAATATGGCAGGATTTATGTTCTCCAATATTATCATTCGTGACCCTGTCGTGCGGGCAGTCTATAAGAAACGCGACAAAACAGACAATATGATTAATCCCTTGTCGCTCGTGGCCCATACGGCGGCGTATACAGATTGCGATGAATGGCTGGCGCAACTGAAAACCTATTTAGATGGGAATTTTTCGTATTTGCAAGATTTCTTAACCGCTCATTTGCCGCAGTGCAATTTCCACGTGCCTGAAGCGACGTATCTCGCTTGGGTCGATATGAATCCCTACTTAGGCGATGTCGATAATATTCCTGATTTCTTTGCCAACGTAGCCGGTGTCCTTCTCGAAGGGGACAATGACCTCTTCGTCGGTAATGCGAAAGGATTTGTGCGGCTTAACCTCGCTATGCCGCGGAGTATTATCCAGAATGGGTTGATGCGGATGGTAGAAGCAATTCAGAAGCATCAAAAAGCATAATCTTAATCCATAAGTATATCAAGTATAGAAACCAATAATACCCCATCCTTACGACTTAGGATCTGCGATATGCGTCTTAAAGGATAGGGTATTATTGGTTTTTGTTGTATGGCTGGCTCTTTTGTATTGGTGAGGAACATGCTATGATGGATGGTACAGTATAGCAGAGTTGGCGGTGGTAATGTGAACGTATGGCTAAATATGGCATTAGGAAATCCCTATAAAAGTGTTTCTCAGCAGACGCGTGTTATTTCAGAAGATTGGGTTAATCGCAATATGTTTTGTCCGCGGTGTGGTAACGCTGAACTTATGAAATGTAAAAATAATCGGCCTGTATCTGATTTTATTTGTAATGCTTGTGGTAATGTTTTTGAAGTAAAGGCAACAGCCGGAAAATTTGGACATAAGATTAATGATGGTGCGTATCATACAATGATGGAGCGGATTCACAGTGATACGAATCCCGATTTTTTATTTATGGAATATCAAAAGCAAACGGCGCAAGTCCACCAACTTTTTATGGTGCCAAAGTTCTATATTACCGATAGAATGATTGAAAAACGGAAACCTTTAGGGCCAACGGCGAGGCGTGCCGGTTGGACAGGATGTTTCATCGTCTTGGATACATTACCTTTAGCAGGACGTATTGCTATTATCCAGGATGGGTGTATTCAAGATAAAACGAATGTATGCCGACAATATGAACAAACTGACTTTATTAAGCAAATAAAAATACATGCCCGTGGCTGGATTCTTGATGTATTGCGGTGTATAGAACGTATTCCTGACGATTCCTTTTCATTACAGCAAATGTATGATTTTACGCCAGAACTTAGTATATTACATCCGGATAATCATAATATTCAGGCTAAAATCCGTCAGCAATTACAGTTTTTGCGAGATAAAGGCGTGCTTGAGTTTTTGGGGGACGGGATGTATAGAAAGAGAATTGTATTCTAAAAACTATTGTATGAAATGTAAATTATGCATATAATTATAGTAAAACAATACGGATAAAGGTGATATATATGATTAATTCAAATTATATAGAATATGTTCAGTCTCATATTAGAGAATTAAAAGAAAAATATGTAACATATAATAATATGAAAGAATATGATTTGTTTAGTTTTCTATGTATGAAATATTTTTTCTTTAATGAAGATGATGTACCTTTTGATGCAGATATTGCCTTATATTATTTTACGGATGGTCCAAACGATGGGGGAATTGACGCTGTTTTTAACGACCCTAATAGTGATGATAATGATGTTATTGTTATGCAGTGTAAATATTATGATGAATTGCAACTTTTAGTGCGACACCTGTAATTCATGTACAAATACCTCAAA
>UQHB01000054.1 GCA_900540735.1 uncultured Megasphaera sp.
TTCGGCCTTGAGATTCTTGATAAAGCACGCAATGTTGCGTACTTTATCGTTAAATCCCATGTGGAGAGCGTCGAGCTTTTCAGCGTCGACGACTTCACCAGTTTCGACATTCACCGTTGTGCCGTCTTCCGTGGTAATACAATTTAAGATTTCTTGGTTTATGTCATATAATGGTCTCATTTATTCAGCCCTCCGTAAGATGTTTAATGCATAGCCACCATGGTGTTTACGTTCTTCTCCCATAGCGTCTTCAATCATTCCGGTTTGCTCTTTGATATCATCAATGAAAACGTCAATATCTCGCAGTATTTCCATCAACGTGTCGTAATAATGTTCGTTTTCACCAACGTTGACCAACCGTCCACCGAGTTCGAGAAGCTTGTAATGCATCTTCTTAAGTTCTTCGCCACTTTCACGGCATTCATACGCTACGTCATCACTAAATTCATCATTTACTACCGGGTTAATTCCATTTGGGTATCTTTTGGGGTATCTTTTTTCGTCCAATAACATTGTTTTCCTCTACTTTCTCGTGTTATAATAAACACGAAACATTATTTCGTAGTCACATGTTTCACTTGAGTCTTGCGGTTGCCGCCGTAAGGCTCTTTTTTTGTGGCTTTATCAAGGCCATCGACACGATCGTGCCGACGAGATTCTTAAATGTCTGGAGACAATCCGCGTATTCGCCTGCCTCGTCTATTGTGATGACATCATCGCAACAAATCCGTTCGAGACGCTCATATTCCTTGACGGAAGCCTTGAGCGTTACGTGTAGTTGCATCGCCCCAGCCGACACACCAACAATGCGGATTGCTGGCAAGAGTGCCCGGCCTGTTGCAAACTGTGTCGATAAATAGGCATAGCCAAGAGCCGGAGAATCATAGACTTCCATCATTTTAGCCATAACCGAGTCTGTCGGAATAATGCCTTGCTCGTATCTGGCTATCATCTGGCGCGATACGCCAATACGTTCCGCCGCTTTTTCTTGTGTTAAATGTACACTTTTACGCGACAAAATCATGAGCTTTGTAAACTCTTTGGTCATTGTCTTTCACCCCCTTTCAAGGGAAAATATAAGTATAGGCTAGAACTTAATAATTAGTTTCTGGCCGGGATAAATATTTTCGTCGTGGCCTATTCTATTGTCTGCCATGATGTCATAATAGACTTGCCGAATGTCCTGGCTGTCGTCTACGTGTTCCCCGGCGATGCTCCAGAGGGTGTCCCCCGGCTCCACAACGTGGAATTCCGGTTGCCGTACCGGTACGACTTCCGGCGGTGAGACGATATAGCCATTACAGAGCCACATTCCGATGCCGAAGGTCGTCACTGCTAAGGCTGCGACTGCAACGGCCTTCTTTTTCCAGCTCATCCCTGTAACTTGCTGGTAATTTGCCGCAGGTTCCATTTTTTCGTATACGGCATAAGCTTTTGCTGGAACTATTTGTCTAGGCTGATGAGAATTAATCCAAGGGGCTATTGTGATTTCTTCACACTTGGATTCCTTTTTCATCTTTTACCCTCCCTTCAAGTTCTTTCATGCTAATGCCGAGATAATCGGCAAAGTTTTTCGGATTAATGAAATAATCCCGTTTTGCTCCCGGCCTTTGCTGTAACGCAAATCCGAAAGGCAACAATTTTCTTTGTAACCCAATGCGGACAAACTGCTGTTGTTTTTCTAACAGCCTGGCCGCAATGGCAACTGTTATTTTCATTGTTTCCCTCCTAATCTGTGGTATCTGAAGTCGCTAAATCCTTATTGCTGGATAAGCTGGGCTTATCCAGCAATAAGGAATCGTATGTACCCTAATTTCTTGCTGTACATTGTCAAAGACTTGGGGAATCAGTGCCAATGGAATCGCATGTTTGTGTAATACTGCAATGATTTCCGGTACTGGTTCTATTGTATTTACTCGGTTAATCATCGCGCGCCTCCTCTCTTCGTCTCCTTTACGTAATTTTAAATCACGTTTTTGGACATAATAAATCTTCAATACTACAATCTAAAACTTTAGAAAGTTTTACGAGCATATCAGCTCTAGGCTTATTAATGCCATTTTCCCAAAGGGTAACAGTGGTTCTACCAACAGATACCATGTTAGCTAATTCTTCTTGGGTTAATTTTCTTCTCTCTCTAATTCTTTTTAACCCATTCATTTTATCACCTCCATCTCTATTTACGTTATTTTTCATAACGTCTATGTGTATAGTATATGTTATTTTTCATTACGTGTCAATAGCAAATGTTATGAAAGATTACATCTATTAATGTTATTATAAATAACATATAATGTAGATGAGGTGATTTCAATGAACACAGGTCAACGTCTCAAACAACTAAGAGAAGAAAAGGGCCTATCTCAAGAAGAAGTAGCAAAGCTAATCGGTGTAGGCCGAACCACCTACTTGAAATATGAATCTGGAGAAAATCGCCCCGTTCGCAAACTTGACGAACTAACAAGGCTGTTTAATGTATCATCAGATTATATTATGGGCATGTCGCCAGTTCGCGGTGGTGTATCTCCATCAAACAATGAAGGTGTAAAAATCCCTATATTGGGTTCCGTCGTTGCTGGCATCCCAGTTTCAGCCGTAACAGACATCTTGGGCTATGAAGAAATTACGCAGCAGATGGCACATACAGGCCAGTATTTTGCGCTCCGTGTCAAAGGAGAATCCATGTATCCTTACCTTTTAGAAGGGGATACGGTCATAGTCCGAGAACAGCCAGATGTAGAATCTAATGACATGGCCATCATCCTCGTCAATGGGGACGAAGCCACGGTCAAACGCATAAAAAAATCCCCTGAAGGAATTACGCTTTATGCATATAACATCAATATCTACGAACCGCACTTTTACAGCAATCAAGAAATAGCTGAACTACCATTGCGTATTATAGGTAAAGTCGTAGAAATCCGTCGTCATCCATAGGAGGGATAGTATGAAACAGAAATGGTACGAGAAGGCTTGGGTTATGTGGTTTTGCTTGATATTTATATGGCCGCTTGGTTTATGGTTGCTTTATAGTAAGCGTGAACAGCATCCACAATGGAAAAAGATTGCGGGCGTAACTCTGGTCATTTTCCTTGCATTCCAAATATTCGCCCAATTAGATAAAAAGGATACACAGCCACAAAATGCCCAACAACGTGTAGAACAAGCCACCCAAAAGGCCAATGCTGACGCAGAAAATGCAAAGCCCAAAGAATCATCTTCTCTTAATATTACCAAAAATGATTACTTTAATTTATCTGAGCAGGCTATTGCTAATGCCTTGCAAACGCAAGTAGTCGGCATGAACATGATGGACTATTGGGAAATGGAGCATCCCGATAACGGCACAGCAGACGTCAAAGGAACATTTGATTTTGAAAACAAAAAGCATACCTTCCGTGCCAGATTCGGCATCCAAGAAAAACAACTATTGTTATTGAAAATTGACGATAAAACAGTCATATTTAACGAAGAACTCCAAGATAAAATCATGGATGCTGCTTCTACTGCAAAGAAGAACTAGTGGTCGGTGCAAAAACTGCACATACCACTTTATCGTACCGTTATCATGCAAATTTGTTTGATAACTGCATGATAAAACGCAAAAATCCCCTGCTTTTGAGGGCAGGGGAAAATTTTCAACCAATTTCAAGAACATTTATTCTATTTTGAGGTGATTTACATGCGTTTACCTTGCGGCTATGGCGGCATTATTAAGCTCTCCGGCAAACGCCGCCGCCCTTATGCCGTCCGGATTACAACCGGATTTGACGACGACGGCAAACAGCAATATAAATATGTGGATTATTTTGCCACGCGAAAAGCGGCCCTGGCCTGCTTGGACGAATACAACCAGCGTCCATATAACCTTGATTTGCGAAATATTACGTTTGCCGACATCTATAAAAAATGGTGCGACTGGCGGTATCTCAGCCATGACAAAAAGGTACCGAACAGCTACACGTCGGCGTATAAATGGTGCCATGAGTTATATGACAAGGTCTTTATTGACATCCGGACGGCTGACATTCAAGCGGTTATTGATGACTGCCCTAAGGGTTGGTCAACAAAGAAGAATATAAAAATATTTATCGGCCTGCTGTATCAATATTGCCCCGAAATCGACATCATTACCACGAATTACACACAGAACGTAAAGCTCCCGGAACAAGAAGAAAGTACCGTGCACAAGCCATTTACTCCTAAAGAAATACGTACACTCTGGCAACATAAAGATGATGAAGCTGTATGTCTGGCCTTAATTTTGATTTATACCGGCATGAGACCTACGGAACTGTTACGCATCAAGACGGAGAATGTCCATCTTAATGACAGATATATGATGGGCGGTATGAAAACAACTGCCGGGAAAAATCGTGTCATACCGATTGCAGACAAAATTTTTCCTTTAGTTGAAAATCTATATGATCCTGCTAATGAGTATCTTGTCATAGACCGAGAAGATGGCAAGCCTGTTAGAACGTACGACCGTTTCCGCTGGCATTACTGGGAAAAGAGTCAGACGTTAAAAGCTATGAACCACCTCCCCCATGATGGCCGTCATACGTGCGCAACTGTCTTGGATAACATGGGTGTAAACGAAAAAGTACGACAGCTTATTCTAGGCCATGCAAGTAAAAATATTACAAATAAAGTGTATACCCATAAGACGATAAAACAGTTAAAAGACGCGATTAACTTAATTTGATTTGTATATTACGTGTATATTACTTGTGTCTTATAGCCAAAAACGTACTTATATGTATTCCGCCTTTTGTATGCAATATATAATAAAAAAGCCCATAAACACTAGGTTTATGGGCTTTATACATGCATAGGTTTTGAAATATATAAAACGGATATTAACGTTTCGAGAACTGCGAAGCTTTACGAGCTTTCTTCAAGCCGTATTTACGACGTTCTTTTTCACGCGGGTCACGAGTTAAGAAACCAGCTTTTTTAAGAGCCTGACGGAAGTCTGCATCGACTTCAACGAGGGCACGGCTAATGCCGTGACGGATAGCACCAGCTTGACCAGAAGGTCCGCCGCCTTTTACATCAGCAATTACGTCGTATTGTTCAGTTACACCTGTCAATACGAGAGGCTGTTTAATAACTAATTCGAGCGTTTTACGACCGAAATATTCATTTAAGTCTTTTTTATTTACTGTAATATTTCCCTGACCCGGAACCAGACGAACTCTGGCAACGGATGTTTTTCTACGGCCAGTACCGTAGTATTGTGCTACTGCCATGAAATGTTCCTCCCGGTATGATTAACGAATGTCTAATTTTAATTCTTCAGGTTTCTGTGCCTGATGTGGATGTTCTGCACCAGCGTAAACGTTCAATTTACGGTACATCTGTTCACCAATTTTGTTTTTCGGCAACATGCCACGAACAGCCATTTCGACAACTCGTTCCGGTTTGGATTCGAGCATATGACCGAGTTGCGTGTATTTAGCACCACCGGGATAGCCGGAATGATGGAAATATGTTTTTTGGATTAATTTTTTACCAGTAACTTTGACCTTTGCTGCGTTTACTACGATTACGAAGTCGCCTGTATCAGCGTGCGGGGTAAAAGTAGGTTTATGTTTTCCCCGAAGAACTTTAGCTACTTCGGCAGCAAGACGGCCTAATGTCTGGCCTTCGGCATCGACAACAAACCATTTGCGTTCGATGTTGCTCGAATTGGCCATAAATGTAGTTTTCATGCTGTATGATTCCTCCCTGAAACAACAAACTAGAAAAGCTTTAGGTCTCTTTCTCCGGGGCTAAGTGGAGTCCAAGTGAAAAGCTTACTTTCCTATTTTACATATCTCCCCTAGTCTTGTCAAGGACTTTTTACAAAAACTTTTACACCCCCTTTTCTCTTATAATGGTATATATTATATTTTTAAGTCTCACTTTGTAAAATACCAGTAAACTAAACGTTTAACTTTAATTTTTCCAAAAAATTCAAAAAATTCTTCAAAAACCATTTGACAAAACGAGATTGAAATAGTATACTTACGTCAACAACTTGATAGTGTTGCAATGAAGAGAAGAGTACACGAAAGGGATTGTCCCAGAGAGTTCCCACTTGGTGCAAGGGAATACATGAAGCTTCGTAGAAGATGGACTCTGAGCAGACTGGTCGAATAGTTAGACCGTCCGGGCGCGCCCGTTATAGTGCTATGGTATTGAAGGCTCATTCGCCTGCGTACCTGAAGAGGTCACATTCGTGAGGGTGTGATGAAATTGGGTGGTAACACGGTGCTTCCGTCCCTTAGTTGTATAGGGATTGGGAGCTTTTTTAGTATAACAACGCAACCATCAAGCTAATTTAAATCTATAATATATTTAATTCTTAGGGGGAATTTCATTATGAGCGAAAACAAAAACTACAAATTCGAAACATTACAGCAACATGCAGGCCAAGTACCTGATCCGGCAACAGGCGCACGTGCCGTTCCTATTTACCAGACAACGTCCTACGTTTTCAAAGATACACAGCAGGCTGAAGACCGCTTTGCGCTCCGTGACCCGGGCTTCATTTACAGCCGTTTGACGAACCCGACACAGGATGTTTTTGAAAAACGCGTTGCTGCTCTTGAAGGCGGTACAGCAGGTCTTGCTGTTGCCAGCGGTGCTGCAGCTATTGCGTACTCCATCTTGAACATTGCCGGTGCAGGCGATGAAATCGTCTCCGCTTCTACCTTATACGGCGGCACATTCGAACTCTTCAACGAAACATTCAAACACCTCGGCATTACGACACACTTCGTCAACGCTGACCATCCGGAAGAATTCGAAGCTAACATTAACGATAAAACGAAAGCTGTCTACCTCGAATCCTTAGGCAACCCGGCTATTAACATTCCGGACTTTGAAGCTATCGCTGAAATTGCGCACAAACACGGCCTCCCTGTTATCGTCGATAACACCTTTGCTACACCGTACCTCTTCCGTCCGCTCGAACACGGCGCAGACGTTGTCGTTCATTCGGCTACGAAATTCATCGGCGGCCACGGCACGACATTAGGCGGCGTTATCGTTGAAAACGGCAAATTCGATTGGGAAGGTTCTGGCCGCTTCAAAGACTTCGCTTCTCCAGACCCAACATACAACGGCGTAAACTTCGCCAAGGACGTACCGGGTGCAGGCTTTGTAACTCGTATTCGTGCAAAATCCTTGCGTGACCTCGGTGCATGCATTAGCCCGTTCAACGCTTGGCTCTTAATCCAAGGCCTTGAATCCTTGTCCTTACGTATTGAACGCCACGTTGCCAACGCACAGAAAATCGCGGCTTACCTTGAAAACAACCCGAAAGTTGAAAAAGTCAACTATCCGGCCTTGCCGTCTTCGCCGTACTACAAATTAGCGCAGAAATACTTCCCGAAGGGCACAGGCTCCATCTTCTCGTTCGAACTCAAAGGCGGCTACGATGCAGCTCGTAAATTCATCGACAGTGCAGACATCTTCTCTGACCTTGCCAACGTCGGTGACTCCAAGTCCCTCCTCGTTCATCCGTCTTCTACGACACATCAGCAGCTCACTGTTGAACAGCAGGCTGCTGCAGGCATCACACCGGGCCTCGTTCGTATTTCTGTAGGCCTTGAAAATGTAGATGACCTCTTAACAAGCCTCGAAAACGCTTTCAAAGAAATCTAATTTCTCTTCCACTGTAAGGAGATTTCCGTATGCCTATTAAAATTGCAGACGGTTTGTCTGCTAAAGAAAAACTTCATGAAGAAGGTATCTACACGATTGACCAAGCAAGGGCAACCCATCAGGATATTCGCCCACTGCGACTTTTGATTTTAAATCTCATGCCCTTAAAGAAACCGACGGAACTGCAGCTCTTGCGCCTTTTAGGGAATACGCCGCTACAGGTTGAAGTTGACTTTTGCCATACCGTTACCCATGCAGCAGCGCATACAGATGCCTCCTACTTAGAAGAAAATTATTGCACCTTCGATGATGTAAAAGATAAGTATTATGATGGTATGATTATTACGGGCGCGCCTGTAGAAACCTTGCCCTTCGACGAAGTAGATTACTGGCCGGAACTGGTGACCTACTTCGACTGGGCCAAGACCCACGTCTTCTCGACGCTCTTCCTCTGCTGGGGAGCCCAGGCTGCGCTCTACCATTACTATGGTATTCAGAAGCTACTGCTATCAAAGAAATTCTTTGGCATTTATGAATACCAGCTGACGGTGCGCAATCATCCCTTGCTCCGCGGCTTTGATGACCGCTACTTCATCCCCCAGTCGCGCCATACGACTATTGATGATGCAGCAGTCGACGCAAATCCAGCCCTCCAAGTTCTTTCCCGGTCCGCTAAATATGGCAATAATGTTATCGGCACGCCAGACTACCGTCGTTTCTTCATACTCGGACATTTCGAGTATGACCGCCGGACTCTGGAAGGAGAATACCTGCGGGATAAGAATAAAGGATTGCCTATTGATTTGCCAAAGCATTATTATCCGCACGATGATGATATGAAAACGCCGTCATTTATTTGGTGTAGTTATGCTCACCTCTTTTACCAGAACTGGCTGAACATTGTCTATCAAGAGACTCCCTACAATCTTCCGTCCATTTCTGATGTAAAGGAGACAGCTCATTAAATTCCCATACCTAACAAAAGCCATGCTAGATAGCCTCATCGCTGTCTGGCATGGCTTTTGTATTTGTCTATGAAAAAAGCGTCCATCCGAAGATGAACGCTTTCTCAATTGCGAAAGAAACGAGCCTTACTGATGGGAAAGTACAGTAAGGCTCGTTTTTGTATATCCACATGGGCAACAGTAACAACAAAAGGGAGTAAAGTGTTACCGTTGCGCCATGGAGATAATGAAGTTGTGATGTAACATATGCTAGAACTAACATATACTTGGACGACAGGCGGTATCCCCTTCGCAGTGCGCGGCAGGAGGCTCACGCTGTGGTAAATCTTCTGTAACATCTCTCATCGTCCATCTTGACGCCATAACTATGCCGACGACACTGCTTCAGGAGACAACACCTATCTCCCGTTGTCGAGCTACATTAGGCGTGCTGTGGTGGTTTTCATCGTAAAAACATGAGCAGGAATTGTGCTCTCTCAGCCTCACCCCACCATGCGCGCAGCGTGAAGGGTGCAGAGAGATTGTAGGGAGCAGGCTAGAACCAGTATCAGCAGATGTAAGGGCAGGGGTGATGCTTTTTAAGCCGCATATCGAAGATCCTAAGGCGTAAAAGCATTGCCCCTGCCTCGCACCGCATAAAAGTTATTTCACATGGCCTGCGACCGTCCAAGACGATGTTTACCTCATGCGGCGTTCAACTTAGAATTTGTACGAAACTTGGACGCGCGTGTAATCACCGAGGTTGAAGTCTTCGGAGCCATGGATGGTATCGCGTTTTTGCGTGCTCTGTGCGCCGAAGGTATAGAAGGCTTCGAGGAAGAAGCTCTTCGCCGGGACGTAGCCTGCGCCAAGGGTGAAGCTGCGGATACCATCGAGGTAACGGTCCGGCAATGCTTCGGTGCCGTTGCCGCCGAAGAAGGAGCCGTGTTCGAAGTATTTATAATCGGCGAAGGCATTCCAGCTGCCGACGACATCTGTGTCGCTCTTGCCGATATCGGCACGGAGTACCCAGAAGGTCGGGTTCGAGCCGCCGCCAGTATAGCGGCCAAATTCGTCGCGCGCACCACGGAGATAACGACCTGTATCGGAACGGTTAATGCCCCAATCGAAGGACAAGGACTATGCACCCATTCTATACTGCGCACCAAGGCCAAAGACGTTGGCAATGTCCATTTCCTGGTTATATGTAGACCAGTTGGACAAGTCTGTACCTGTTCCGTACATGCCTGTCTTATGGTAGCCATCGCCCATAGAGCGGAGATACCAAGCTGTAAGGCCGAGGTTGTCGCCCACTTTCTGGCGTACTTGGATGAACGCAGCTCTATCAATAGACGGTACATAGTCTTGTTTCAGTTGGCTACCAATAATCTGAATAGACGGAGTAAGGGCTGTGATTGGCATTTCAGTAGTATTCAAGGGGTCAAAATAGATACGTACTAAATCAAAGTATGCATTCAGTACAGAGTACTTATGATCTGCTGTTGCTGTATCTGTATCAGAGTTAATGTTTTCACCGACAAATTTTACAAATAAGTAATCTAAAGATTTAGCTCTATCACTTCCATCAATTCTATTGCCATCATCATCTTCGAAATAAACCATCTTACCATTAGCTTTTGTAATAATGGCATCATAGACGGAACCGAGATACGTATAAATAGCGTCTTTGCCAGTCTGTAGGACTAGCATTTCGCCCCATGTTTGGTGTTTAATGCCACTCAATTTTTGTACAGTATAGAGCTTTTCTATTATATTGGGTTTGTAATTACTAACGTGAAGCCCTGCAATACTCTGGTTATATGCAGCATCCGTGTTCGTACCTGCATATAAGCCATCCCCCTGTGGATAATTCGAATTTTTTGTTTGATTCAAGAAGGTATCATACCACGTACCGCCAAAGCCGCCTTTCCCGGAATCAGAAGAATTATCAGGATAGCATGATTCCATTTTTCCAGATAGTTTACAGCATTCTGTTGCCAAGCAGAGTTCTTCCAGTCTTCTTCACTCATGCCTTCCGGAGCTTTCGTAACATCTGTTGCATGGAGCATACTGTTACTATTTTGTTGGTATTCTTTACCACTATATTCTGTTGTGTAATACGTATATGTACCTAATAATTCAGCTAATGTAGGCGGACGAGAAATGATGGCTTTTTCCATATGCGTATAAGCGGAGTCCGTAATACCTGTAGAAGCGGAGAAATCACCATACCCTACACGGACTTGGGTCTTATCATTCGTATAGGTTGCGCGGATACCATCGTATTCCTTACCGAACCAGTAGCCCGTCACACCCGTCTTTTCTGTCAAGCGGCCAATGGTGAAGTCCCATTTATTGGCTTTTTGATTGAGTTCTGCTCTGTCAAGGCGAGCGTCATGAAGACCTCTCTTATCGGACTTACTGTACATCGTATCGAGGGTATTACCAGACAAACCTTGGATGAGGAAGTTCGTATCATCACCGATTTGATAATCAACACCGAGGCGGAGACGTTGTTCTAAGCCGTGACCCGATTTATCTGCTAAGTTCTTCAATGCTTTTTCATCTAAGCTGGTCGTCGTTGTCAATGTGCGTTCGATTAAATCTTGTCCTTTAAACATATTGGAGCGAACGCGATAATCGCCGATGAGGTCGACATCGCCGGCTTTACGGCCTGCATCTTTATCAGACGGTTTGCTGAGGAACCAGTCACTTTGCGGTTTTGTCGTATCAGCAGTCGTAGTGCCAGTACCTTCACCGGTTGTTGCAACAGTTGCCGTCGTATCTTTCGCTTCTTCGGCTTTCTTAGCAGCCTTCGTGGCAGCTTCTTTTGCCGTATCTGCGTCAGCACCGAATTTGATATTTGCGCCAATCCGGTAGAGGCGGTCTTGGTATGCCCGGTCGTCGTCACGGTGGTTGAAGAGGTTGTCAATGCCAACGTAAGCGGTCATATCCTTGCCAAAGTCTTTTTGTACCATGAAATTCCAGATACCAAAGGTTTTCTTTTTGTAGTTTGCTTTGCCTTGAATGAAGTTACCATCGTCATCTTTGTGATATAAATCATTCGTATTGACGGAGTTGCTATCGAGCATATGGATGTAGTAATCGCCCCACAGTGCAGCGCGCCAGCCGTTAGCCTTATCTTCGTAGTTGAGGCTAATATCTACTTTATGCTGTGGTCTATCAAGTAATTGACGCGGCATATCGGAATCACTCTTATTGATAGCGTAGCCCAGTTTTGCGGACCAATGGTCATTGAATTTCTGCTGTACTTCTGCTTCAATCCCTGTGATTTCGGCTTTGCCAATATTTTTAAAGCTGTAAATTCTATCGGTATTTACCAAATTAGAGCCACCCAGTTGGTTAAAGTTAATGAGCTGTCCTGTAAAATAAGAAGTCATATAATCGTCAATTTGGTTGTGGAAGAGCGATACACGGCTGTATGTCTTGTTGTTTTCGCCTTCAAGAGAAATGTCCATGTTAAGGGATTTTTCTGGTTGTAAGTTTTTATTACCCAGCCAGTACCAACCATATTGATTACCACCAGCAGAGCCGAACATTTCCCAGTTGTAGTAGAGTTCGCCCATGCCCGGTTCGGTGTAGCCTGTACCGATATTTACTTTTAAACGCCGGTTGGGGTTACCATTGAGATTATGTGTTACCCCTAAGTTTGCCGTTACTTCACTGCCGAAGAGGTCGCTGTTATCGAGGCGGATAATTGTCGTTAAGATAGTGTTGTCGTTGACTTGCCACGTATCCTGAACGAAGACATGACGACGTTGAATCTTAGCATCACCACCGCTAACCATATTATCCCGCGCAGACAAATCACCATAATACTGACCATTATACATGATGTATTTATTAGAAGTCGTGGCATTGGAATCAACAGCCCCTAAAAGGCCATAATATGCATATACAGGATAATACAGTCCGGCAAAGCCAAGTTTGCCTTCATCATATAACTTCTGTAAATCATTGTTTTCTTTCAGTTCCTTGTCAAATTTATCATAAGCAGCTTTGACATCAGCAGGAACATTGCCTCCAGCCATATCTAATACAGAATATTTAGAAGCCATTTCATAGGTGAAATCAGGAATGGTACCGCCATACATTTCGCTAGCTTTATCCCATTGTACGCCTTCTCCATCAGCACTGGGCACTAAAATATAATCATGAACAGACGAGCTAGCCATCGGTTTACCCGTCTGCGTGTCGATGAGGACATTCCCATTTGTATCGATTTGTGTATCTAAATTGCCTTCATATGCTCACGGATCAATACCACGCGTCCACCGTTGTGATTCTGGTACACGTTTGAGACGAGTACCACTAGCCCGTTCTTCTGTATAGCCAATGCCATAGCTCAGTAAGTGTTGGTCATTTACAGCCGTGTTCATAGTCGCATTGAGGTCTAACTGTTTATGTTCGAGCCAGTCCACAGCAGCTAAGACATTTTTACCTGTATAGGACAAAGCGTATGTGCTTCTATCCATATTGCGGTCAAAAATTTGGATTGGAGCTAAAATGCCACCTTCTTCAAATTTATTGCGCCGTTCTAAATCTTCTTTTTCCTGCATAACACGGAAGGAAATCTTGTTATTTTCATTTAAATCTACTTCACCAGAAGTACCAATCGATTTCGATGTGCCATAGTACCGCAAGGATGGACGGAAATCAACTAACGCATCTTTGCCAGCTGTAAAGCTACGGTTTTGCTGCCCTAGACAGCGAATTTTGCATTGCCTACTTTACCGCTATCTGCGCGCATGTACCAGTTGCTCGGCCACGTATTATTTTCTGCACTGCTGCCTTCGTGATTGTGGTAGCGAGCTTCGGCATTAATCTGGAAGGACGGCGTATCGCTGACTTGTTTCGTATGAATATTGATGACACCACCGACGGCATCGGGGCCGTATTTTGCGGTCGCTGCATCGCGGATGATTTCAATATGGTCGATGTTTTCGGCACCAATACGCATGGCTTCGTC
>UQHB01000055.1 GCA_900540735.1 uncultured Megasphaera sp.
TACACGAAATCTACTGTGAGTTTTTTAGTTGTCGCACTTTATTTTACAATCTATCAGATAAATACCCGTTTCGGCCAGCCACACCACGGCTTTACCTTTACTCCATGCCATAAGTTCTCCTTAATATTCTTGCCAGCGAATGGAAAATACGCCTTCGTCAGCTGTCTCTCCTTCATCTACGCGAAAAGCATAGCCACTGCTTTTCGCTTGCATGTCTTGATTCATGACGCTGACCCGCAAAAAGCCAATGAACGGCAAAACTTGCGGATTGTCACTACGGATATACCACTCGACCGTGTGTCCCGGCCCGGCTATGTCGTAACGGTCTGTAATGGTGATGCGCCGTTTGCGTGGTACGTCGCGCCATGGAGTCTCTACGAGGGCATCCCATTCCGTCACTAAGACACTTTCAGCAGCATAAATGAGGCGCACACTTTCTGCGTAGTGCTTGGCATTGGCCACATAAATCCGTGCTAAACTAGCAGCTGCAACAGCCATAGTCAAAAGAATAGCTCCGAGCCAAAGGACATAGACTGTCAAAAAACCATTACGTTTCATTCGTTTGCACCTCATTTTGCCAGGGTACGACAGCAATGATACAGGGCCAAGTCTGCAAGGTTCGCTCATCGACTAAGAGAATAGCAATCCGTACAGTTCGCCCATCATAGGAAAAGAAAGGCCGGTCTTCATAAGGCTCTGCGACGACGCGGCCCTGGACCATCGGATTATGGGACGTACTGAGCAAGGGCTGGTCTGTCAAATTACTGAGTACGCGATACACGCCTTTTCCTTTGACACTAAAGCCGGTTTTCGTGCCGTCTGTATTATAAAAGATAATCTCTTTGTCCGAAACGGAATGAATCGTGCCATAGCGAATACCGTGATAGAGCGTTTCATCAATGACTACGCCTTGACGATATAAGTCTTCACTCATGACTTGCCGTTGTTCTTGGCGCACTGCTTCTGTAAAGGCCGGAATGACGGCACTGAGCAAGAGAAGCGACAAGGCTGCCGCCAAGAGCATTTCCCAGAGCAGAAAGCCATTGGCCTTAGGCCTTTTCCAACCGTTTACATTGAAATACTCGGCCATAGACATCCTCCACAACGACGACATAACAACGATACGCATCGACAGGATACGTATCGACTTCGACACGATAGGTCCGTCCTTGCCGTTTGACTTCTGTCGTCATGGAAACATCACCGGCTTGGCGATGTTCTTCCATCATTTCTCTGGCAATCATAGCTGCTTGCTGCCACGACAAGGCTTGATCGTAAGTGCGCATCGTCTCTTTACTAAGCAGTAATATAGGCAATAAAAACAGGATGCACACGCACACGGCAAGCATCGTATCGACGAGAAAGAAGCCATTGCCTTTATTCCACACGGATGCGCCCGGTCTGCGCCGCGAGTATGATTTTCCGTTGGTATTTGTGGTCTCTTGAGAGAATAACCAGTTCCATCGTGTTCGTCGGTCTGCCATCATGATTAAATGTCACCGTTCTTAAAAAATTACCATTGTCACGCACATAGGCATGGCGCGGAAATTGCACTTTTTTGTAAATTTTTGTAGACCGCTGGAGATAATAGCTGTCACCATAGACGTTGAGCCGCCAGATTTTCGTGCCGTCTATACTGCTCCCCATGGAGTACTCACGGAGACGCTGCAAATCGAGCATTAATTCACGGGTCAGTACGTTCACTTCATACTGTGCCTGATTCCAGCTCCATGGCGTAGCCAAAAAGGTACAGAGGACGAGCAGTACGGACAAGGTCACGACACATTCCCACAAAGAAAGATAGCCATTTGCTTTTACCAACCGAGCCATACGAGCCATTCCTTTCCGTACTGCCAAGCGAGCCACCAACCAACAAGTAAGAACGGCCCAAAAGGAAAAATGGTCCGTCCAGAGAGAGCCCAAAGGATTGTCCCGACCAGAGTGGCACTGCTAAAAGCGACGACGAGGACGACATAGGCGAGTATGCCGTCACAACCAAGGGCTAAGGCTGCAAAAAGAGTGACATCACCGGAACCAAGGCCGCGCGGATAGAGCCGCCACAACGCCGTGAACGCAGCGATTAGACCTAGCGTTACAGGCCAATAAGGTGCTACATACCCAGCATAGATAGCCCAGATATTGCTAAAAGCCGTAATGGTAACGAGACCTTGAGGCAGCCAAAACCAGCGCACATCAGTAATGATAAAAATACAAGACCAACAGGCCATGCTCCCTAACCAGAGAGTCAGGCCATGAGCTTCTACGACGTTAAGTAGACTCATTCTTCTCGCTTGCTGTCGAATCGTAGGTCACGCCGTCAAAGGTCCCGGAAACGACACCTTTTGCATCGATCGTATAGGTCGAATCATCTGGTAATTTCGGTTCAGCCTGCAAGTACTGTTTTCCTTTCGTATCTTCTTTGGCTAGTTCCGCTACTGTTGCCGGGTACGTACCGTTGTCGATTTCGTACATCGCTGCAGCATTGCTGATAATATGCAAATCGGCTTTAATTTTTGCGACTTTAGCGTTTTTCGTAGCTGATGTAAATTTAGGAATGGCAATCGTTGTGAGAATGAGAATAATGCCGACAACCATGAGCATTTCTAATAAAGAAAAACCGTTGCGTTTGTATAGCATAAGACGTCTCCTTTCTTATAAACCAGCACCTGCTGCCATGTCGAGCAGCGGCACGAGCAGGCACACCATGAGCGTGCCAATAGCTATTCCAGCCAAGAGTAAGACAGCTGGACCAATGTATTGTTGTAACTGCTGAAGAAATTGTTGAATATGCCACGTATAATAGGCCGTAATGGCTTGTAACGTTTCGTCATAGGTCCCCGTCGTTTCGCCGACGACGAGCATGGTCGTAATGTATGGCGTTGTAATATGCCGTTTAGCCGCTGCCTGGCTGAGGGACATACCTTGTTCCATGAGCTGGCAGCAAGCTGCAATTTCTTGGCGAAACCAGACTAACCGCACTGCTTGGGCTGCGTCTTGCATAGCTTCTAACAGAGGAATACCACTGCGAATTTGCATGCCTAAGAGTTGGCTAAACCGTTGCCAACACAAGATAATCCCAACACGGCGGCACCAGGCAAGAGAAAAGATGCGGCGCACAATGGCTAAGCGATAGGCCTGGTCTTGCCAACTATACACGCCAAGGATGCTGAGACAAATACACCCTACAGCGATTATCATGCCATATTCGCGCAGTACTTGCCCTATAGAAAGTAAGGCCTTTGTTGCTGGCGGCAAGGGGATGCCAAATTCATGAAACATATCCGCAAAGACTGGAACGATACCAAAGACAGCCCCCACTAAGAGCAATATCGTACAGGCCAATAGAAAGACAGGATAGGCTAGTGCTTGCCGTAAGGCTTGGCGTTGTTTTTGTACATCCTCATAATAGTGACTAACTAAACCAAACATGTCGTCAAGTTGTCCGGCCTGCTCGCCAGCGTAGATGATGCGGCATGCTAAGACAGGAAACAGACCGGTCTGCTCCATAGCCTGGGAAAAGGATTTTCCTTTTTCCATATACCGCAAGGCTTGATGCAATCGTTGCCGCTTCCTCAGGGACTGCACATCACGGCTCAGTATATCTAGGGCCGCGGCTACAGAAATGCCAGCACTGGTCATGACTTGAAGCTGGCGAAAGAAAAAGGCTAATTCTGCATGAGATAAGTGTTTCATAGGCATTTTCCCTGGCTTCGTGCTTGTTCCATCGTCCGCATCCCGACGTGGCTGCTCGTCTGCAATACAGACTGTAGTTGATGGTCTTTACCGCTGCGAATGAGCTGGCACACAGCCGGCGTAGCAATGAGTATTTCCCGATGAATGCGCAGCTTCCCGTCAGCATAAACCCTCTCTTGCGCTAAAATAGCTTGCAAGACAAAGGATAGGCGTTGCCGTATTTCCTCTTGCCGACCTGCGCCAAAGGCACCAATGAGACGCGTAACTGCCTGGGCTGTAGAGCGCGTATGGAGCGTTGAAAAGACGAGATGCCCCATTTCAGCTGCCGTCAAGGCCGCGTCCATAGTCTCGACATCACGCATTTCACCGACGAGCAATATATCCGGGTCTTGCCGCAGAGCTTGTTTGACCCCATCGGCAAAGGACGAAAAATGGGTGCCATACTCGCGTAACGAAAGCAATGCTTGCTCACTGGGGATGACGTATTCAATCGGGTCTTCTAAAGTTAAAATGTGACACGGCCGCTGGCGATTGGCTGCTTGCAGCATCTGCCAGAGCGTCGTCGTCTTGCCGCAGCCCGTCGGCCCCGTGACGAGGACTAAGCCATCACGCAGCATGGCTAACTGCTCTAAGAGGGCTTGATCTCTATCGGGCGGCAACGTCTCTAAGGGGTAAAGCAAACGCAATGCCCCATGGAGCCCGGCCCACTCGGAGGAAACGTGCAGACGACACCGCACACCATGGGGACAGGAAAAGGCAGCTGAAATAACCGTTCCCTCTACATATGTATAGCCCAGCTCTTGGAGCCACTCCATGATGTCTATGCGCTGGACAAGTTCTCCTCTACAAGGCACAAGAGCTTGCTGCAGCCGCCACATAGGCGGTCTCCCTTCTTGTAAATGCAAGTCCGTAGCCCTCAGAGCAATGGCTTGTTGTAATATGTGGGCGATTTTCATAGGCCGTATACGCGGACAAGCTCAGCCCGGTCGGTCACGCCGCGCTGTAAGGCCTCATCCATAGCCGCAGCAAAGAGCATAGCTCCATCGTGTGCTGCAGCTGCAGCCATAGCACTACTATTCGCTTGCTGCCGAATGCTCTCTCTAAGAGCCGTCCCAACAGGTACGACTTCAGCTAAGCAAAACCGGCCCACATAACCGCGTTGATGGCATACAGGACATCCCTTTGCCTGATAGTGTTGTGCGTCATCCCTTGTTTTGCAGTGACACAGCCGCCGGGGCAGCCGCTGTGACATAATCCCTAGCAAAGAATCGGCCACTAAGTATGGCGGTACACCCATATCAATCAAGCGCAGCGGCACATCGACAGCTGCAGCTGTATGAATGGTCGATAAAACCATGTGCCCTGTCAAAGCAGCACGCACGGCAATCTGCGCCGTTTCAGCATCGCGTATTTCGCCAATGACGAGGATATCCGGATCTTGCCGCAAGAGGGCGCGCAAGCCATTTTGAAAGTATAAGCCTTGTTTCGGATGAATCTGGCTTTGGCTAATACCGGAAAGGCCATACTCCACCGGGTCTTCTAAGGTCGCAATACTGCGCGACGGGTCATCTAATTCTTGCAACATCGCATAGAGCGTCGTCGATTTGCCGCTACCTGTAGGCCCGGAAATGAGAAATAGCCCTTGCCGTTTTGCTAAGAGCCCCATAAGCAATGTATATGCTCTATGAGCCATACCTAGAGTCTGCAAGCGTCGTTCCAGGCGCAGACTGTCGAGCATACGCAAGACGATTTTTTCACCGCGAATGGTTGGCATCGTACTGACCCGTATGTCGAGACCTTGCCACGAAAACCGTCCATCTTGAGGCACTATTTTGTTGGCAATATCGAGATGAGCCAAGATTTTAATCCGTGCCGTAATGGTTTGCAGCCGTTCTATCGGTATTTCACAAACAGGCACTAAGACGCCGTCACAACGAAATCGCACGCGCATACACCCATCTAAGGGCTCAATGTGAATATCACTGCTCTGCTGGTCCTGGGCATAGTGCAAGATAGCTTCGACGATTTGCTGGCCTGAGACGAAAGACTGCACCCTGTCTTGTAAGGATGTCACAACGCACCGCCTCCTTGTTAGTCCTAGCATACCATGGGCCGCTAAAGAGGCCGGAAACTTTCATCTACTTTTTATGAAGTACACAGGAAATCTTATTTTCCCTTCAGAAAACATATTATATTTCTCCAGATTCGCCAGCTGCGTCTCCACTCTATAAGAGCGGCACCATTTGTGGTATGATACGAAGAAAGAATCTGTTATGAGGAGATACGTATGGATATATTAACTGGTTTAAACGAAGCCCAACGGGCTGTGGCTACAGACACAACGCACCATTTACTGGTCAGTGCTCCAGCCGGGACAGGCAAAACGAATGCCTTAGCATGCCGCATGGCTTACCTCATTCACCATGAAGGAGTTCCAGGCAACGAATTGCTCTGCTTGACCTTTACAAATCGGGCCTGCAAAGAACTGCAAAAACGCATTATCGAGCGCGTACACGAAAAAGGCCTTGACGTCGTCGTCAAGACCTTTCACGGCTTTTGCTATAGTGTCATCAAAGAAGAAGCGAAGCACAGTGACAACGTTTATCATGACTTCCTCGTCTATGATGACGAAGATTGTAAATCTGTCCTGACGGATATCGTATGGCAAGACGGCCTGTTGTCGCACGGTCAAAAACGCTTGCAAAAGCTCCAGCAATTCATTGAAATCGTCAAAAAAGACAGTATTCTCCAGCACCATTATCACGGCACGACGAGCGATTACGAAGCCATTCTTACAGCTCTTTGGCAGCATCCGGAAACGGTGCAGTCCATTTGTGCGAACTACAACGGCTCGATTGATACAGAATTAGAACAGTGGCTCGTCACGCACGGCCTCTCCTTAGTGACGGATTACGCAGCCGCCCTTGCGGCAAATCATGCCCTCGATTTTGCAGACCTCATCGTCAATGCCTATGCCCTCTTGGCTGACCCGGACATTCAGCAGAAATGGCAGCATCGCTTCCGCTATATTGCTATCGATGAAATGCAGGATACGAGTGAAATTGAATATAAGCTCCTATCCCTCCTTTTTCCGGGACGAACGATTTTGCTTTGCGGCGACTACTTTCAGACCATTTACGAATGGCGCGGCTCTTATCCGGCCTATATTTTGCAGCATTTTGAGCAAGAATTTGCACCGCGTCACATTACGTTTACCATAAATTATCGCTCTACAGACACACTGCTCCATGCATCATCTGCATGTTTACATCGTTTATTTCCAGATGAAGTCTCTGCTATTTACACGAAGCCCATTACATCCCAGCGCGCAGAACAAGGCGATAAAATCGTCCTCAAAGGGTGCGATACGTTCATGTCCGAAGGGCGGTTTATTTTCAACGAAATTGCTAACTTACCCGTAAATGCGCGCAAGAGTATGTGCATTTTAACGCGGTCTAATATCCAAAACAAGCGTCTCTGGAATAGCGTCCGCTCTCATAACGAAAAGATGCCCGAAAAATACAGATTGCCTTTTACGATGATTGACCAATTCCAATTATTTAAGCGTCAAGAATGTAAAGACGTCCTCGCCTACTTACGGCTCTTAGTGCAAAAACACGATGGGCCCAGTTTAGAACGGATTATTACGCGCTTCGTCTCACGCGTTGGTGACCGTACCGTCACAACGATCAAGAGCCCGTCGTACCAACAACTCGGCATTAATTTAACTGATTTTATTGACCCTATTACGCAGACGTACGGAGACCCGTTTGGCTTATTACTGGAAGCATTAAAAAAAGAAAATATTGTCGTCTTCGACGTAGAAAGTACGGGCACCGATACGAGCCACGATGATATTATTCAGATTGCAGCCATTCGTTTAGATGGCAAAGGCTATGTAAAAGACCAATTCGTGACCTATGTGAAACCGCAAAAACCGGTAGGCTCGTCGTACTACGTCCATCATATTAGTGATGAGAAACTAGCAAAAAAAGGGCTGGAACCGCAAGAAGCGATTCGCCAATTTTTAGACTTTGCCCAAAATGCCATTATTGTCGGCCATAACGTGACCTATGATTTATCGATTTTATATAGCAAAATGGAACGGCTCCACATGGCAGGCCGCCGCGACTGGCCGTACTACGACACACTGGATATATTCCGCCGCTTCTACCCGAAATTACTCAACCACAAGCTTGGCTTTTTGAGCGATTACTTTCACATTGATGATAAACCGAGCCACGATGCCTTTGACGACATTAAGGCTACAGCCGGTCTTTTACGCTATGCCTTGACGAAGCATATTGCACCAAATACAGCGAAACGGCGTGCAGCCTTAGCCATGTACTTGCGTCTTTTTGCTCCGACGTGCACGTTTATTGCGCACTTGCGCGACGCGTCGTATACACAGCCCCCAGCCGACCTGATTGCTCTCATTATGAAAGAAGGCGATGTCAAGAGCTACTACGAACAGCATGATAAAGTCGGCACAGACGGCCCGATTGACCGTATCGAAAATATTCGTAAGCTCTACGTCGTTGCCAAAGAAAGCACTACAGACACGGACCCCCCTCGTGACATACTCCATGATTTTCTCATAATGACAGCTTTATCGAATAGTGAACTCGATTCACTCATTGCCAAAAAGCCCCAAATCCCGATTATTACGATTCATCAGGCTAAGGGGCTTGAATTTGACTATGTATTTTTAGCAGGCATGCAAGACGGGACCTTCCCTATTTCGCGCGCTGCAGGACGGGAATTAGCAGAAGAAAAGCGGCTCTTTTACGTAGCCATTACGCGGGCGCGCAAGAAACTCTTCATTACGTGGCACGAAACAGAAAACCAGCGTCACTGCAAGCCCAGTCCCTTCCTCGCGACCTTGCCGTCAATCGATGTCTTAGATATGAATAAGGCCTAAGAAACCAAAGAGCAAACCAATAACACCAGACCCTAAAAGGACTTTAATAACGCCAATTTTGCGCCGTACAGCGAGCAACGCGAGGATCAGGATAATCAGTCCGCCACTGCTAAAATTAGTCATGTCGTGAGGCAACGTTTCTGTATCCCACACAGCGAGCAAGATAAAGCTCAAACTAGCACCACCAATGAGGGCCATAACAGCCGGACGCAGGCCATTCAAAGCACCGCGAATAGGGCCAATGTTGCCGTATTTCAAAAAGACACGGGCTAAAATAATGCCAATAATAAAGGCCGGTGTTACGAAGCCAACAGTTGCGGCAATAGCACCACCGACACCGGCGATTTTCGTACCCACGAAGGTTGCCGCATTAATGCCAATAGGGCCAGGAGTCATTTGGGAAATCGTAAAGATATCGACGAATTCGGACATAGACAGCCAATGGAAGGTGTCGACAACGCTGTGCTGAATGAGCGGCATCGACGCGTAGCCGCCGCCAACGCAGAAGAGGCCGATTTTGCAAAATTCCCACCATAACATAAAGTAAATCATGTCTCTTCCCTCCTAATCGTATTTGTGGTGCTGCATAGCAAGGATACCAATGACGGCATCAATGACGACGAGCATCATAATATTGACATCAAAAAAGACATTTGCTATAAAGGTGCCAAGCAAAATCAGAATGGGCAAAACTAGTTTTTTCTTTACTTGCTTGAAAATGAGGTTAATGGCAACGTTGAGAATGAGCGCCGTTGCCCCACACTGCATGCCTTTGAGAATCATCTTAATAATCTGGTTTTGAATGACGTAATCATAGCAGTACGAAATAACGGACAGCGTAATGAGCGGTGGCAAGACCGTCGCCACTAAGGCCACAATCGTGCCGAGATACCCGGCCATGCGATAGCCTAAAATAATGGCACTGTTGCACGCTACGACACCGGGCATCGACTGGGCAATGGCGACCATATCGAGGGCATCTTTGTCGTTAATCCAGTGATATTCATCGACGTATTTTGCTTTCAATAGAGGAATAATGACGAAGCCGCCGCCAACAGTAAAGAAACTAATGAGGAATGTAGATTTAAATAAGGTCCAATAAAAGGATTTGTCTCGTTTCGGTGTAACTAAGACGTGTGTATCTTCCATCGTAAGAGTGCCTCCCTTTCTGCTTTCTTGGCTATAGTATAGCATGGTAATTTCCATATTGAAAATATCTAGATTATTGTTATGATATATGTATATCATATAAAAAGGAGTCTTAGTCATGGATATTCGCCAACTCACGTATTTCGTCGCTATTGTCGAAGCCGGGCAAATTACGGCAGCAGCAAAGCAATTACATATGGCTCAACCGCCCTTGAGTCAGCAGCTCAAGTCCCTCGAAGAAGAGCTCGGTGTGGAACTCGTCAAACGGCAGCCCCGCTCCATTACCCTCACCGATGCAGGGAAGCTCCTCTATCATCGGGCACAGCAAATTTTAAATCTAACAGACTCGACAAAACGAGAAATCATCGACATTACGCAAGGCCAGCGAGGCACTCTGTCCCTCGGCATGGTTTCGTCGTCTGGGAGTATGCTCTTTAGCCCGGAAATCATGGCCTTTCACGACAGTCATCCTGGTGTCTCCTTTGAAATTTACGACGGCAATACCTTTAAAATCCTTGATATGCTCACGAAAGGACTCATTGAAATCGGCATTGTCCGCACGCCTTTTAAGCACGAATCTTTTTATTGTAAATTTCTCCCCGAAGAACCTATGATTCTTGCCTTGACCGATGCCTTCGATTGGTGCCCTGACCGAGACGACGTAACCGTTGCAGAACTGAAAGACAAGCCCCTCATCGTCTATCGCCGCTTTGACCAACTCTTCCATGAAACGTGCGAAGCCTACAATTTTACGCCCCACATCGTCTGCCGCAACGACGATGCTCGGACGACGGTCCTTTGGGCCAATGGCGGCCTAGGCATAGCCGTCGTACCAGCCTCAGCCTTTACGCTGGCCGACCACGGACGACTACACACCAAACGCATTGCTGAACCACATCTTTATACGCGTCTTGCCGCTGTATGGCCGAAAAACACGTATTTATCTACGCTGGCAGAAGCGTTTTTAGCATCATTCAAAGGATAATATTGACATATGCTTGGACGGTCGAAGGCATCCCCTTGGCTGTCCGCGGAGGAGGCTCACCGTGTCCTCCAATCTCTGTAACGTATCTCTTTGCCCATCTTGACGCCATAACCATCCGGCGGAGCAGCCAATGGGGAAACCTTCTCCCTCCCGTGTTCATCACTTCATTATGCGAATATACCTCGCACGTGCCCCTCCTTCGAGCGTCCAAGCATATGTACAGAAAAAAGGGGCTGTCGCACGTAATTTGTGCGGCAGCCTTTTTGTGTATACATAAAAATAACTCCCGGTCTATGCAAAACCGGGAGTTGGTGTAGAATAAAGATATGACCAAATACCTATCTACACCTTCAGATTATACAAGA
>UQHB01000056.1 GCA_900540735.1 uncultured Megasphaera sp.
TAGCGAAAGGGCTGTCGCAAAAGCAAATAAATGCTTTGTGCGACAGCCCCTTTTATAAAATAAACACACAAACCGTACAGGACTGACGGAATCAAGTGGAATAACCACGTGAACTGTACGCGTACACGAACACGCCGACCGTCTGGGCAAGAAATTATTTTCTGCGCTCAGACGGCGGCGTTTTTTGTTGTCTGGGCCAGCCTTAAAGGAGAAATGTGTTATGAAACGAAATCGTTGGCTCATGGCGGCCTCAGCTGTTGGTTTACATGTATGTATTGGTAGTGTCTATGCGTGGAGTGTTTTGACGAAGCCTATTATGGCAGCTATGGGCTTTTCCCTGCAAGAAACGACATGGGCCTTTTCCTTGGCTATTTTATTCCTCGGCCTGTCTGCAGGTTGTTTAGGCAGTAAAGTACAACAAATGGGACCGCGCTGTTCTGGCCTCTTGGCGACAGGATTTTTTGTGACTGCTATGTTTGGTACGGCCTTAGCTATGTATCTCCATAGTTTGGCCCTCCTCTATATGTCGTACGGCGTCATTGGCGGTATCGGTTTAGGCATCGGTTACATTACGCCAGTGTCTACGCTAGTTAAATGGTTTCCAAATCAGCGCGGCTTTGCGACGGGCCTTGCCATTATGGGCTTTGGTTTTGCCAGCACCATTGCCGGGCCGTTAATGCAGTTTTTAGTCGCTCACGTCGGCTTAATTGCCAATTTCTTGATTCTCGGCATTATCTATGCTGTCATCATGACGGCATCGTCATTCTATTTAACACCGCCCACCGCTGCAGAAGCGGCAGCCTTAGGCGCAGTACAAGAAACGACAACGGAACAGGTCGCAGGGCCTCAGTTTTCCCTAAAAGAAGCGATGAAAACGTGGCAGTTATACGGGATTTGGTGGCTTTTCTTCGTCAACATTACATGCGGTATTGCCCTTCTCGCTGTGGCATCGCCAATGGCGCAAGAAGTGGCTGGTATGACACCGGCGGTGGCAGCGTCCATGGTCGGCATTATTGGCTTATTAAACGGTGCTGGTCGTATTGCGTGGGCTACCATTTCCGATTATATTGGCAGAGCTAATACGTATTGCCTCTTCTTTGCTATTGAAATCTTAGCGTTCTGGCGACTCGCGACGGAAACGAATGCCTTTAGTTTTGAAATCTTAGTGCTCCTCATCATTACGTGCTATGGCGGTGGTTTTTCGTGCATGCCTGCTTATTTGAGTGACCTCTTTGGGACGAAATGGCTCAGTGCCATTCATGGCCGTATTTTGACAGCTTGGGGTGCTGCAGGTATTGCTGGTCCCTTGCTCTTGGCGTGGATGCGGAGCTTAACAAATTCCTACGTCGGGACACTTCAATTATTTGCGGCTGTCTTCGTTTTATCCCTCATCATCATGGGTGTCTTGAAATACTCTACGCGCCATGGTCTTGCTGGTGAATATGCCGTAAAAGCCCATAAAACTAGAAAAGAAGCGTTATAGTTTTGTTAGAAAATTAAAAATATATCGCAATATACAACACAGATAGAAATTATCATCTGTAAAAAATAAGGCTCCCCTATACTTCGTCATGCGTGATAAAACCTGATGTATGCACAAAAGTATATTCTCATGTGGTATTGTTATATAGATGGAATCGAAAAAGTGTTGCAAAATTTATTGACAATGATTCTCGTAAGTGGTTTAATATAGGCATGTTAAGGAAAATACTACAAAGTACGAAATGTTTTTAAGGGGATGACCTAATTGTTAAAGAAAAGTAAAGCAATGAAAACGACGGTCGCTATGCTCGCCGCTGTTAGTATGGTTAGTGGATTAGTATTTGCAGATGTTACACCAAACGGTGCTGATGCAGGTTCTTTCCATGTTGTAGACCAAAGTCAAAATGCAGATAATACGACAAATAATGCTGCAAATGGTAAAGACCCTGTTAAAGTAGGGAACCATGCTGCTACACTCAATGTTATCGCTTCTAACAATGGCTATAAATCTGGTGCTGGCTTTACAGATGCCACAGGCAAGAAGCCGACTAATGCGAAAGGTCAAGAAATTGATGCGACAACAGGCGCTAGTATCTTAGTTACTGATGATACGACATCCTTGGAAAATCGTCATAACGCAGCTGACCCGAATGATCCAGATAAATATGCTGTTGATGCCAATAAAGCTAAAGTCGTTGTTACAGGTGAACGGACAGAAATGGGCTTAGCTACCTATGCTGGACCGACTGGCACGGCAACAGGCGCATGGGGGATTGCGACTGGCGCGTATTCTACAGCCTATGGTAATACAGCAAAAGCAACAGGCGCTCATGCTGCAGCTTTAACGTCGAATTCTACGGCCGCTGCTGCCGATAGTATCGCTGCTGGTTGGGGTTCTGTCGTTGAAAAAGGTGCTGATGGCGGTGTTGCTATTGGTAAAGGCGCAACCGTAAAAGCTGATGCTAAAGATGGTGTCGCTATTGGTGCAGGAAGTGTAGCTGATCAAGCTAATACAGTTTCTATTGGTAGTGCTGATTTACAACGTAGATTAACTAACGTAGCAGATGGTGTTATTTCGGCAAATTCTCATGATGCTGTAACTGGTCGTCAGCTCTACAAAACAAACCAGGAACTCGACAACGTCGGTGCCCTCTCTGCAGCTCTTGCAGGTCTTCATCCCCTTGATTATACAGGTACAGGCTCGAAAGTTAGCGTAGCAACAGCAGTTGGCAACTACGACGGCAAGAAAGCATTGGCTGTTGGTGGTTTCTACAACTTCAGCCCTGACGCTATGATGTCTCTCGGTGCTTCTATGTCCTTCAGTGGCGATAAGAAATACGCTGAAAACTTAGGCTTCACTTTCCGCGTTGGCGAAGGTGCTTCTACGGCTCCGGCAGGCCATCACGATGAAATGGCTGACCGCTTCGTTGCTATGGAACAAGCTATTTCCGAATTGAAAGCACAAAACGAAGCTTTATCGCAGCAAGTTACGGCTGTTGAACAAGAAAACAAAGATTTAAAAGCTAAAGTTGGTACATTACAGAAATAATCTGTTTCTCTCTCCACATACAGTTGATACCGCAAAAGGGCTTCCATTCGTTGGAAGCCTTTTTGTTTTGCTGTTATTTTCTTGTGATTTGCTTCACATCTATACGTCTCTGTTATAATGAATGAAAATGATTGCTATTTATGAATAATGACTGAAAATGATTGAAAATGAAGGAATATGATAATATAATACAAGTATAAGAACGAATGAAAGGAGTGGTTCCATGTTGACAGAAGAACGACAAGAAGAAATCGTTCGTCTTGTCAATGCAAGTGGTGCCGTATCTGTCCAAGATTTGGTCAATTATTTAGATATTTCCGAATCGACTGTACGGCGTGACTTGTATGCCCTGGACCGGGAAGGCAAGCTCAAACGCGTTCACGGTGGTGCCACCACAATACAGGACTGTCCGGCTTATGAAGCGGATATGGAAAGTCTCCAAGACAAGTATTCCTTTCATATGCTGGCTAAACGACGCATTGCCCAGTACGCAGCCGGCCTGATTAAAAAAAATGACTTCGTCTACATTGATGCAGGCTCGACGACAGAGCAAATGGCCGAATTCCTGGTTGATTCGGAAGCAACCTTTGTGACGAACAGCTTGCCAATGGCCCAAAAACTTGGCCGCAACGGCGTCAAGGTCTATATGCTGCCGGGTCGGGTCAAGAGCAAGACCGAAGCCATTGTGGGCAGTGAAATGCGCAGTATGCTCATGCGGTACCATTTTACGAAAGGCTTTTTTGGTGCCAACGGCATTAGCCTGGATGAAGGCTGTACGACACCGGACGACGAAGAAGCGGCGTGCAAACACGCAGCTGTCAAGCAGTGCCGTCAGTGTTATGTCTTAGCTGATGCCAGTAAGTTTGGCTTGTCTTCTCATATTACCTTTGCCAAACTGCAAGATGTTTCTATTCTTACGGCAGCGATGCAGGAAGATGTGGCGTGGGAGCCGTATCAACGCCTTACGGAGGTGCATGTACTTTGATTTATACGGTTACATTTAATCCGTCTCTCGATTACGTCGTCTACATGAAGGAGTTTGCTGCAGGCGCGATTAATCGGGCAGAACAGGAAATGATTTATCCCGGCGGCAAGGGCATTAATGTCTCCCTCGTTCTCGGACATTTAGGCGTGCCGACGAAGATGTTCGGTTTCGTTGCAGGTTTTACGGGCCAGGAAATCGAACGGCTTGCTAAAGAACACGGCGGTGATTGTGATTTCATTCATTTAGACGCAGGCTGGTCGCGCATTAACCTCAAGGTCAGTGCAGCTGATGAAACGGCAGTCAACGGTATGGGACCTCATATTCCGGAAGATAAGCTCAATGCCTTGCTCGCCCAAATCGATGCCTTGCAAGAAGGAGACACTCTCGTCTTAGCTGGCAACATTCCTAGCGATATTCCTAATGATATTTACGAAAATATCTTAAAACGCCTCGATGGTAAAGGTATCTTGACTGTCGTCGATGCGACTGGGGATTTACTGAAGAATGTCATTAAGTATAAGCCCTTCCTTATTAAACCGAATATTGAAGAATTAGGTGAATTGTTCCATGTGACCTTGCGGACTGATGAAGAAGTGACGATTAGTGCGAAACAGCTCCAAGCTATGGGCGCACGGAATGTCCTCGTTTCCCTCGGCGGTGACGGTGCCCTCCTCATTAGTGAAGACGGCGCAGTCCATCGCATGAAGGCTCCGAAAGGGACCCTCGTCAATTCCGTCGGCGCCGGTGACAGCATGGTAGCTGGCTTCCTTGCAGGCTATGCTTCGTCTCACGGCGACGTAGAAGAAGCCTTGAAAATGGGCGTAAGTGCCGGCAGTGCGTCGGCTTTCCATGAATGGCTCGCGACGAACGAACAGATTCAAGCCATTTATGATACCTTATAATTTCATAATTTACGTAAAGGAGATATCCCCACATGCGTATAGTTGATTTACTGAAAAAAGAAAGTATTGACTTACACGCTAGTGTAAAAACGAAGGCTGAAGCCATTGACCATCTCGTCGATTTGATGGAAAAAGGCGGTAATCTCAAAGACAAGGAGGCGTATAAACAGCGCGTCCTCGCTCGTGAAGAAGAAGGCAGCACCGGTATTGGCGAAGGCATTGCTATTCCCCATGCAAAAACGGATGCAGTTACGGCTCCAGGCCTGGCTTCGATGATTGTCCGCGACGGCGTCGATTACGAAAGCCTTGACGATGAACCGGCTCACCTCTTTTTCCTCATTGCTGCTCCCGGTACAGGTGCGAACGTCCACCTCGAAGTATTGAGCCGTCTGTCCCGTATGCTCATGGATGATAACTTCCGCGAAGCTTTACTGAAAGCAGAAACGCCGGACGCATACCTAGCAATCATTGACAAAGCCGAAGCGGCACAGATTGAAGCCGAAAAAGAAGAAGCTGCGGCGGAAGCGGCAGAAGCTGATACGACGGCGGAAGAAGTGAAAGATGAAACACCGTCTGATAAACCTTTCGTCTTAGCTGTTACGGCGTGCCCGACTGGTATTGCCCACACGTACATGGCTGCAGAAGCGTTAGAACACAAAGGCCAAGCTATGGGTATTGATATCAAAGTCGAAACGAACGGCTCTGGTGGTGTGAAAAACAAACTGACAGCTGATGAAATCAAACGGGCTGCAGGCATTATCGTGGCGTGCGATAAAGACGTACCGACTCAGCGTTTTGCAGGCAAACAAGTCCTCTTTACGAAAGTGGCAGACGGCATTAAAAAGCCGGAAGAATTGATTCAGACTATTCTCGACGGCAAAGCACCGGTCTTTGAAGGCACGACTTCTTCGTCCGAAAGTGTTGCTGTTGAAGGCGGCGAAAAAGAAAGCGTTGGCCGTCAGATTTATAAACACTTGATGAACGGCGTATCTCATATGCTCCCCTTCGTCATTGGCGGCGGTATTCTCATTGCCTTAGCGTTCCTCTTCGATATGGGCAATGCCGGTACGGTAAACTTCGGTACCGGTACACCACTGGCTGCGTTCTTGAAGAATGTCGGTGGTTTGGCCTTCAGCATGATGATGCCGATCTTGGCTGGGTACATCGCTATGAGTATTGGTGAACGGCCAGCTCTCATGCCTGGTATCGTCGGCGGTTTCCTCGCCACGACTGGCGGCTCTGGTTTCTTTGGTGCTTTATTTGCTGGTTTCATTGCAGGCTATCTCATTATTGGCCTGAAAAAGGTATTCTCCCATTTACCGCAAGCTTTAGAAGGGACGAAACCTATCCTGATTTACCCGGTTCTCGGCCTCGTCCTCATCGGTGCGATTATGACGTACATCATTAATCCGCCGACAGCTGTCTTTAACGCGTGGATTTCGGACACCCTCAATAGCATGACTACGTCGAGCAAGATTATTCTCGGCCTCATCGTTGGCGGTATGATGTCCATCGACTTCGGCGGCCCGATTAACAAAGCAGCGTACGTCTTTGGTACGGCTTCTCTGATGAGTGCCTCTGGTACTGCTGTCAGCTCCGGCATTATGGCTTCGGTCATGATTGGTGGTATGGTTCCGCCTATTGCCATTGCGTTAGCAATGCTCATCTTCAAAAATAAATTTACACCGAAAGAACGGCAATCGACGATTACGAACTTCATCATGGGCTTGTCCTTCATTACAGAAGGGGCTATTCCCTTCGCTGCTTCGGACCCGATTCACGTCATTCCGCCGTGCGCTATTGGCGCAGCAACGGCTGGTGCCCTTTCCATGCTCTTTGGTTGCACCGTCCCGGCTCCGCATGGTGGTATCTTCGTCTTCGGTGTCGTCACGAACTGGCCCATGTACTTCGTATCCCTCGCGATTGGCGCAGTTGTTGCGGCTGTTCTCCTCGGCATTTTCCGAAAAAAACGGGAACAAGTATAACTGAGAAAAATTCTTTTAAATTTATAGTATATACAGTATAATATATGACATAGGTATCTATTTTTTAAGGAGGCTTTTATTATGAAAACATTTGACTACACTATTACTGATCCCCAAGGTATTCACGCTCGTCCCGCTGGTCTTCTCGTCAAAGAAGCAAAGAAATTCGAATCTACCATTGGCGTTTCTAAAGGCGGCCGTAAAGGTGATTTGAAGAAAATCTTCACGGTTATGGCTCTCGGTGCTAAACAAGGCGAAACCATTACGGTTACGGTTGACGGCCCGGATGAAGACACAGCAGCTCCGGCAATCGAAGCATTCTTGAAAGAAAATTTCTAAGGTACGGAGGAAACGAAATATGTTGACGCTGCACGGAAAAAGCGTGTTTAACGGCATCACAATCGGCCCTCTCGCGCTATTCCATCGTAACACCATTTCTACGGCTGTCCGCCCCATTGACGACGTAGACGCAGAAATCGCGCGCTTCCAAAAGGCCCGCGAAGAAGCTCAAGGGCAGTTGGATGACCTCTATGAAAAGGCCATTGAAAAAGTCGGCGAAGAACAGGCTGCTGTCTTTGAAGTCCATCAAATGATGCTCGAAGACGACGACTACATCGATTCCATTGAAACGATGATTCGCGACGAACAGCTCAATGCTGAAGCGGCTGTGGACCGGACGGCACAGCAATTTGCAGATATGTTCCGTTCTATGGAAGACGCGTACATGAAAGAACGGGCAGCTGATGTCCTCGACATTTCCCGTCGTGTAGAACAACAACTTTGCGGCGGCCCAGCTATTGACTTTAGCTCATACGACCACGTCATCGTCGCTGCAGACGACCTGGCGCCGAGCGAAACGCTCCAGCTCGATACGGACAAAATCTTAGGCTTTGTCACCTCTGCTGGCAGCACCAATTCCCATACGGCTATTTTAGCGCGTACCTTGGGTATTGCAGCTGTCGTCAGCACGGGTACAGTTCTCCACACGGACGTAGAAGGCGTGACCGCCATCATCGACGGCTTTACAGGCCATGTCTACATCGACCCTGATGAAGAAACGCTCACGAAGATGAAAGCGAAACAAGCAGAAGCGGCAGAACGGCAGGCCCGTCTCGACCAGCTCCGCGGTGTGCCGACAGAAACGAAAGACGGCAAGAAGATTAAGCTCTATGCCAACATTGGCAACCCGAGCAACTTGCCGCAAGTCCTCGAAAATGATGCTGAAGGCATTGGCCTCTTCCGCAGTGAATTCATTTACCTCGACAGCAGTGATTACCCGACTGAAGAACAGCAATTCGATGCGTATAAAAAAGCAGCGGAAGCACTGGGCGGTAAAACTGTTGTCATCCGTACCCTCGATATTGGTGCAGACAAACAAGTCAATTACTTTAACTTAGAACACGAAGAAAACCCGGCTATGGGCATGCGGGCTATCCGTATTTGCCTCACGCGGCCGAGCCTCTTCAAAACGCAATTACGCGCTCTTCTCCGCGCGTCAGCGTTCGGCAAAATTGCCATCATGTTCCCCATGATTATTTCGGTCGATGAAGTCCGTAAAGCAAAAGCTATCCTTCAGGAAGTTCGCGAAGAACTCGATGAAAAAGGCATTGCCTACGACAAAGACATGGAAGTGGGTATCATGGTCGAAACACCGGCTGCAGCCGTTATGAGTGATGAACTGGCAAAAGAAGTAGACTTCTTCAGCATCGGTTCTAATGATTTGACCCAGTATACGCTGGCTATTGACCGGCAGCAAACGAATCTCGATGACTTCTTTGATCCCCATCACCCGGCTGTGCTCCGCTTCATCCAGATGACCATCGAAAACGGTCATAAAGCAGGCATTTGGGTCGGCATTTGCGGTGAACTCGGTGCAGACTTAGAATTGACTGAAACGTTCCTCAAAATGGGCGTTGATGAATTGTCCGTCAGCCCTCCTGCTGTGCTTGGGTTGCGTGAAAAGATTCGTTCTATTAGTATTCAGTAAGCAGCATAGCGAAAGAGCTCTCTTTACAAAGAGAGCTCTTTTTTTGCATTTCACATTTTTCTAGCCTAAAACAGGGGGTAAAATCACATTTTTCCGTTTTTGCTAAAAAAATACGGCTAACAAATGTTAGCCGTACGCATTACAGATATATAAATTTAGATGTCATCTTCCTTGACTGTAGGCAAGACAATCGGTGTCTTATCGACGAGGTGGACGATGAGGAGCGTAATAATACAAATAACCCATTCGAAGTAAATGACATGTGGGAAAATCCGAATAGCCGGGCAAAGCTGCCAAGCAAAGAGGCCGACAATACCGACGAGGGTCGTATAGAAGGCTGTATTTTTACGGCACAAAGACGGGCAGAACATAGTGCACAAGAAGACGAGCGTAAATGCTGTCGTCAAGCTGAGGCCAATGAGCATGATTTTGACGATACCAACGGCATTGAAGGCAAGCCACAACGTACCAAGGCCAACGATGAGGATGATGAGCCGTGTTGCTTTGACGTAAGATGGTTTAGAAATATTTTTGTTAATGAACCGCTTGTAAATATCTTGGGTAATCAAGGTACTTGCACCAAGGAGAATCGTGCAAGCTGTCGAAACGTCAGCAGCCCACAGACCAGCCAAGGTCATACCGGACGAGAACGGGTCCAGGCTCATAATGATTTGCGGTAACGCCAAGGTTGGGTTTAAATCAGGGTATTGTGCTTTTGCAGCCATACCAAGGATAGCACAGATAAAACCGACTGGGAAAATGATGATACCACCGAGTACGAAGCCTCGTTTAGCAGCTTTTTCATTTTTGGCACCACAAGCGATTTGTACAGGTCCAGCCGTAATAGCCTGGGTCGTCATGACGATAATCCAGCCGAGGAGAACAGCCATAGACAGGCCGCTGAAAGGGCCAAACCAATCGAACGGCACTTGAGGAAGTGCTGCATTAATGCCGCTAATACCGCCGTCACGCAAGAGAATACGAATGAGGGCATAGACGATACCTAAGTAAATGACGGCAACGCTGAGGATGTTAGAAAGGCCAGATGACCACAAGCCGCCAATGGCCGTAATGCCAATAAAAACAATAGCACTAATAATCATGCCTGTATGCATAGAGAATACGTCGGGCATTAAGGCATGTAAAATAGAACCGCCAGCAACGTACTGCAAGGACGTAATACAAATCATGATGATAGACAAGCCAATAACGCTGATGACGCGGGCTTTCTGGTCATAACTGCGTTCGAATAATTCCGGAATGGTCGTACAGTTTAAAGACCGGTATTTCCCGGCAGCGACAAAGCCCATGATAATGGCCCCAATGGCCCAAGCACCGTTGTACCAACCAGCAGATAAGCCGATTTTTGTAGCACTTTCGGCAACGCCGACGGTCGAAGCAGCACCGACAGCCATGCCGGTGACACTGACCGCAATAAGGCCTGTTGAGAATTTACGGCCTGCAAATAAATATTCTGTCGGGTTTTTGCTGGCCCGACGCTTGACGTAAAAGGATATAGCGAATAATAGCGCAATATATAAAATGACAATACCTAATTGAATAGACACGATATATCCATCCCCTTCTATAAAATTCGCAACTATCGTTCCTAAGGATGCAACAATAGTAACGTAAATATGGTGCTATTATATGCTATTTTGTAGTAAAATACAATCCTTTTATGCGAAAAAAAGTAGAAACTATAAGACTTTTTCGTTTGATGAATTGCAACTTTTAGTGCGACACTCGTAATTCATGTACAAGTACCTCA
>UQHB01000057.1 GCA_900540735.1 uncultured Megasphaera sp.
TCCGATGGTATTTGATAGCTGCCTGGAGTACGCCGTGTCGTTGTGCATAGTGTAAAAGAGATAGACGATACCGACCTTCTTGTGTTATGCTAAGCATGAGAGAAAACCTCTTTTCGTGTGGATTTGGTGTGGTAACTTAATCATAACACAAAGAGGCTTTCTCTTTTTGCATTTTGTAACATATGTATTTTAACCCTACAAATTGCAGGATTGATACCTTCTTTCCATGCCAGATAATCAAGCGTTTCGTACATAATGTACAAATGTGAATGCATAGGGATTTTGTTCACTAGACGCGTGATGTTCTTCTTCTATAACGTGCCATTTCGTTTTATCAAATGCTGGGAAAAACGTATCTGCCGGGAAGGTTGCATCGATTTCCGTCAAGTATAAGGTCGCTGCGTTGTCGATGCATTCCGTATATAAAGACGCACCGCCAATGATGAAATAGTCTTCGTCTTCATGCAATAACGCGTATAATTCTGCCAGCGAGTGGACGATAGTGACATTCGGTGAGTCGACCGTATAGTCCTCTTGGCTCGTCAAGACAATGTGAGGCCGACCGGGCAAAATACCTGGCAAGCTTTCAAAGGTCTTGCGTCCCATGACGATAGTATGTCCCATAGTCAGTTGTTTAAACCGTTTCAAGTCCGCCGAAATATGGCATAATAATTGATTATCCTTGCCAATTCCGCCGTCCTTTGCTACAGCTGCAATGAGATGCAACATTATACAGCCACCTCCATCGGTAATTTTCCTAAATGCTGATACTTGTCAAGCACAATATCATCGATTGTAAATTGATAAAAATCATGAATATCTGGAGTTAAGATGAGTTTCGGTGCTGCAAAAGCTTGATCCTGACGAGCAAGCTGCGTCTTTAACGCGTCCACGTGATTTTCGTAAATATGGGCGTTATTGATGACGTGTGTAAATAAGCCCGGCTGCAAGCCCACGGACTGAGCAATGAGATGAACCAAGACGGCATACTGGGTCATGTTAAAGGGTACGCCTAAGCCCATGTCGCCACTGCGCTGAATGAGCATGCAGTTCAGACGGCCATTGGTCACATCCCACAAGGTCTGATACGCACAAGGCTGGAGGGCCATGTCCGGCAAATCTTCAATATTCCAGAGAGAGACGATCATACGGCGGTTTTGTGGGTCTTCTTTCAGCTCTTTGAGGAGCGTATCGACTTGATGATACTTTTTGATTTGATACCCATAAGCTTTACCAATCGTGCCATCAGGCCGCATCCATTCATCCCAGACGTGGCAATTCATTTTCTGTAATTCTCGTACGTCATTACTTTGAAGTTGCCAAATCCAGAGAATTTCTTTGACAGCCGTCTTGAAAGCGACGAATTTCGTCGTCAAAATGGGAAATTCTTTAGCTAAATCGAACTGCATGATTTGGTGGGGCAACTTATACGTTGGCACACCTGTACGGTTGTTGGCATAGTAGCCATGATTTAAAATATTCTGAACAATCTGTAAATACTGTACATCTGCTTGACTCATGTGTGTCACCTCGTATGTCTATTCATGTCGTAAGACTCGCAAGAAAAGAGTCCCGTATTTCTGTAATTTAAAGGTCCCAACGCCGCGAATAGAAGCTAAGGATTCTAGGGATTGGGGCTGTTTGTCCGCGATTTCCCAGAGCGTTGCATCCGAGAAAATGACGAACGGCGGAATATGTTCTTTCTGGGCCAACATATAGCGCAAGGCTCGCAGTTTTTCAAAGAGCCCTTGTGCGGCATCGTCAGCTCTTGTCGGTGATGACGGTGCCGCTGTGATGACCGCAGCTTTGGGCTTGACAGCGCGCGTCTGCATGACCCGCAAGACACCGCCGAGGACTTGCCGCCCTTTAGCCGTCAAAGAAATAACCGGGTATTTCCCATCAGATTGGGACAAGTAGCCGTCTTCAATGGCACTGCGAATGACATCGCGGATTTCGTCCTGACTAAACTGCTGTAATAAGCCAAAAGTTGATTTCTGGTCAAAGCCATAACGGCGCACTTTGACATTGTTTTTGCCGCCCACTACGTCGGCAACCATAGTCAGGCCAAAACGGCCTTTCAATTCATCGACGCAAAGGCAGACGTTGCGCACTTCTTCGGTCTTATCTTCTTCCACTAGTTCTTGGTCGCAGTTGCCGCAGTGGTCGCAGCGCACCCATGACGGCTGTTCACCAAAGTAAGACAAAATATAATGGCGCAAACACCGCTTTGTTTCGCAGTAGCCGACCATAGCCTGCAGCATTTGCAGCTCTTTCGCCTTTTGCTGTGGGTTGTGGACAGCATGTTCAATCAAAAAATGTTGAATCATAATGTCTTGACGGCTAAAGAGGAGAATACATTCACCAGGGCCGCCGTCGCGCCCAGCCCGCCCTGCTTCTTGGTAGTACCCTTCCATATTCTTCGGCATTTGGTAATGGAGAATAAAGCGGACATTGCTCTTGTCAATGCCCATGCCAAAGGCATTGGTGGCGACAATAATATCCAGTCTGTCGTATGTAAAATCTTCTTGTGCCCGTTGGCGTTCGTCGTCAGCAAGACCTGCATGGTAGCGGCCTATGCGATAGCGATGACGGCGCAGTTCCAAATAGAGCCGGTCTACTTCTTTGCGAGTGGCGCAATAGATGATGCCGCTTTGCCCTTGGTGGCGCATGACGTAAGCCAGGACAAACTTCATCTTATCCACACCAGAGACGACGCGAAAATAGAGATTGGGCCGGTCAAAGCCGCCGATGAAAATCCGTTCTTTCGACAGCCCTAAGAGGGCACGCATATCGTGCTTGACCTTTTCCGTCGCTGTCGCTGTAAAAGCACTGACCACAGGCCGCCGCGGCAAGTCTGCGACCCAGTCTTTGATGGCACAATAACTGGGCCGGAAATCATGGCCCCACTGGGAGACGCAATGCGCTTCGTCGATAACGACCATGACGATGGGCACAGTCTGCATAAAAGACGTAAAGAACTCATTTTGCAATCGTTCTGGCGACACGTAGACGAGGCGAATCCGCCCGGCCCGAATAGCCGCAAACCGCTCCTTCACTTCTTCAAACGTACACTGGCTATTGATGTACGTCGCCGGAATCTGCTGATTCACTAAGGCATCGACTTGGTCTTTCATAAGCGAAATAAGAGGCGAAATGACGATGGTTACACCAGGCAATAGCAACGCCGGAATTTGAAAACACAAGGACTTCCCGGCACCAGTCGGCATAATAGCCAGACAATCACGGCCAGAAAGCAAAGTCTGAATAACCCCTTCCTGTCCCGGCCGAAAGGCACTATAGCCAAAATAGTGTTGTAAAACCTCTTGCGGTGTCATGGTCTGCCTCCTTTCTATGCCGTAAAAAAAGACATGCTTTGCAGCATGTCTTTTCATGCGGACCACGTTCTTCGTATGGCTATTATACCATGAGCCATACGTTCTGACAACGACAGTCCCTATTTTTCTAATTCTACTTTGAGTACCTTCGCCAAGCGTTTAACCCCTTCAATAATGCGCTCTTCGGGCATATTCGAGTAGTTCAGACGGAAATGATTATCCTGTCCGCCATTGGGGTAAAATGCACCACCCGGTACGTATGCTACTTTTTCGGCAATGACTTTTGGCATCAATTCTTTTGCATCATAGCCTTTAGGCAAGGTGACCCACGTGAATAAGCCCCCTTCTGGGTACGTAAAAGTCAATCCTTCTGGGAAATACTCTTTCATCGTATTGTACATGAGGTCGCGCCGTTTGCCGTACAATTCCTTAATCATCTGGACATGGGCATCTAAATCATACATATCGATGTAGTACGAAGCCTGCCGCTGCGCATATGTAGACGACTGTAAATCGACGCACTGTTTAAGCATAACAGCCTTTTCTAAAATCTCTTTCGATGCGAGCATCCAGCCCAGACGAAGGCCCGGCATGAGAATCTTCGAGAAAGAGCCAAGGAAAATGACGTTCCCTTGCGTATCCATGGATTTCAAAGTCGGTAAATACTCGCCGTCATAGCGTAATTCGCCGTACGGGTCGTCTTCGATGACGGGAATATTATGTTTATTAATAACTTCCATAAAGGCTTTGCGCCGTTCGAGAGGCCACGTAATGCCTGTCGGGTTCTGAAAATCAGGAATGACGTAAATGAGTCGTACTTTATCATTCGTGTCGAGGATTTTTTCTAACTCTTCAGGAATCATGCCCTTGTCATCTGTAGGTACTTCAATAAATTCCGGGAAGTTGACATTAAATGCTGTAATAGCCCCTAAATATGTCGGGCTTTCGACGAGAACTACGTCCCCTTCATTGAGGAATAATTGACCGCATAAGGATAAGCCTTGCTGCGACCCAGCCGTAACGAGCAAGTTTTCATAAGAACAGTCCGTCTGGAACGCTGATTTCATGCGCGCAGCAATCTGTTTCCGCAAAGGCACATAGCCTTCAGTCGTGCTATACTGCAAGGCTTGTTTCCCTTCTTTTTCTAAGATTGCCAAGTCTACAGCTTTCATCTGCTCTACTGGGAATAACTCTGGTGCAGGCAGGCCGCCAGCAAAGGAAATAATTTCCGGATTTTCTGTGACCTTTAAGATTTCCCGAATTTCTGACGCATGTAAAATCGTTGAAACTTTTGAAAATTGTACCATACATACCACTCCTTCACGTTCACAATTGATATATTTTCATTATAGCATAGGCATTTTAAAAAAGATAGATGAATAAATTTTATAATTTCTATGCTTATGAGTTATAAATATAGCTGTATGGTCTTGACTTTTAGCGTTTCTCATATTTCCTTTTTTCTCTCTAAAGGAAGCATAATTTTGCAAGTATTATTATATCTATTCCTTGTATTTCCTCGATGCATATGCTGTAGAAATAGTTCGTTTTACGTTATACTTTACAAATCGCTATACCAATTGTACAGAATACAGAAAATATTAAAAACAAGTAACACCGTATCTATAAAAACGCATACCGCTAGGTCTTAAGTGTTATAGATACGGTGTTACTTGTTGCACCAAGGCTATACAAGTCGCCCATTTTGATTGTCTTCAGGAAGAGTCAAATACTTGATATCGCCGATTTTCCGTCCATCAGCGTAAATAATCGTGTCCGGCTCCCAATCGATTTTCAGCTGCGACAAGGGCGTATTATACACGAGCGTATCCGTTTCATCAGACGGATTGGCCGACATAGAAATATCATGCTGCCGTACTTCGCCAGCAGCGATAGGGTCTGTATCGCAACACTCGGCACTAATAAGCTCTCTCCCTTTCTTGTCCTTAATATGGAGAATCCCCTTAAAAGCTCGAATATCTTTGCCACTCGAATTAGAAACAGTCACGCTAAAGACGGTCTCCGGAATAGAACGCCACTCGTCTTCATTCGCTTCGAGCTGCTCTTTTTTATTGACGACCATACCAATCGCTGTGGCAATCTCTTGCTGTACAGCATCCTTCTTCGGTTCCGTCTGCTGTGTTTGTTTCGTACTACTCTCTTGAGACTTCTCTGTCGGCGCCGTCTCACTTCCGCCGCATCCAGAGCGCAAAACCATCATTGTCAATAGTACCTAGCAAGAATTATCACTGTCTATATAAACGCATACCGTAGGTCTTAAGTGTTATAGACAGTGGTATTTCTTACACCCTAATCAATTACAAATGGGCACTCACGAAATCAATGAACTGTGTAGGATGCTTCTTTAACACCAAAAACAAATCGATGACCATTACATCAGTCATATATGACAAGATACTAAGCATAAGAAACCCTACGCCAAAGACAAAATAAATCACGCGCGTCCCACCACGGCCCACGAGTTGATTAAACCTCCGTGCCGAAGTGCCTGCATTAAACCAATCAAAATTCCGCAAAGAGCCCCAAATTAAATATAGTCCGCAAAAAATAAAGATGCCCTTTTGGTACTCTACAATAAAATTAGTAATAACCTCTCCCATGTGTGTATACCTCCTTTCTTTTATTATGTTTTTTTATAATTTTTATTATTCTATATATGAAATCATATCATGTATATTTACTATCAAACAGAGTAAAAAAAAGTAACTAATCGTATGATTTTACATAGAAATGAAAGTATCTATCTCTTTTACTCAAAAATCCGCATGACTACTACAGCATGCGGATTTTCGCTATCTATATGTATATATGTAAAAAGGGGAGGCAATAGTTAGAAGGCGAAAACGAGCTGTGCCCGTGTCTGTTCTTTCGGGTCTAAGCTGCCTTCTTTCGTTTGGGAGCCAAAGGATGTCATGGCACTAAACATGGCACTGGGCGCAAAGGTATAATCTACACCGACACCCCAGCACATTGTCGCGGTTGGCAAAACGCCAGCTGTTCGTATCACCAAAGGAGGCATACGGGTCGGCATCGAAATATTCGACCCACGCATCCCATGATTTGGGTTGTTTCATGTTAGCTTTGCCGTACGTCAATTTTCCGACCCAAACGTCAGAATCTTTGACGCTGCTATCGACGTGGCTCACTTGTTTATAGTTGCCTAAGAGGTTGACTTACGTTTTGTTCATTGGAATTACCTCATTTCTATCATAATAAAAGTATCTTGCTGCGTATAAGTTTCCCATCACTTCCTTGTCTTAGTAATCTAACGAGCTCTTCGGGCTTATGGTGCAGCTACATAGTCACCGTTTTCACTAAAAGCGACTGGTGCGGCGAAAAAAATGTATCGGCCCAATGTTTTAATTCCTTGCCATTAGCGTGCGCACTAAACCGTTTGCCTTTACAAAGGACAGCACCACTGCACGAAGGCTGTAAATAGCGATTCGTTTCGCCCATGCCACTGCCGCCAGACGTAGCAAAGGGAATGACTTTCTTCCCAGTCAAATCATATTGTTCGAGGAAGGTATTGATAATCGTCGGCGCAACGTACCACCAAATAGGAAAGCCCACAAAGATGCGGTCGTACTGGGCCATATGCAGTGCCGTATTCGCAATAGCCGGACGGGAGCTATGGTCTTTCATTTCCACACTGCTCCGGCTCTGGCTGTTATTCCAATTTAAATCAGCCGATGTATAGGGTTGCGCTGGCTGGATTTCATGTACATCTGCACCAATGGCTTCAGCTAAGGTTTTGGCTAACCGAGCCGTTGTACCACTAGCAGAAAAATAAGCGACTAAGGTTTTACTCATATAGTATCACTCCTTTAGATTTCATGTCTGTATCATACTACTGAAAGTCAGCTCCAAGTCAAGTCATTTGTTCCCACCATTTTGTAAAGGATTGGTTGATACTTCCTATATAGACTGCTTCGCCGATTTTAGGCGTAAGCAACCGATAGGGCTTGCCGACACTTTCAGCAGTGAGGCGAATATAAGGCTCATCCCAGGGATGATTGCTCAAGGCAAATTTGCCATTATGCATGGGAATGACCGTCTTGGCCTGAACATCGACACTAGCCTGCGCTGTCTCCGGTAGTAGCATGTGATGGCGATGCCACTGGACGTTATACTGGCCGTTTTCCATTAAGGCCAAGTCAAAGGGGCCAAAGGACGCACCAATATCGGCAAAATGCTTGCCATAGCCGCTATCGCCACTGAAAAAGCCGCGCCGTGTTGGCGTAATGAAGGCGAAGGACGCCCATTCTGTTTGATTGCGCTTTAAAAGATGGCCTGAAAAATGCTGTCTCGGCAAGATGTGAATGGCCAAATCGGCAGCAATAGGAATGGTCGTACCCCAATCTTCTTCGATGAGTTTGTCTGTAGGCAAGCCCCAATGTTCTACATAACCGCCGACACCTAAGGGACAGACTACATGCTTGACCTTCGGCAAAAGGGCTTTAACGGACGGATAGTCGAGATGACCCCAGTGGTCGTGGGACAAGATGAGCACATCAATAGCGTCAAAATCACGAGCACTGTAGACATTGCTCCCAGGAAAGGCTTTATTTACAAAAAAGACAGGCGACGCAAAAGAGCTAAAGACGGGATCAATCAAGATACGATAGCCTTGGAGCTGCAAATAAAAGGACGAGTGCCCCATCCAGATAGTCATATCATCAGTACGGCGTAACGACGCTATGTCTGTCTTTTGCGAAACCATCGGCCCTGTTGGATGCAGGCGCAGCGGACTGTCGAAGAAGAACGAAGCCCATGCGCCCAGACTGCCGCCAGCTGCGGCAGTTTCTGGTTTGGGGCATTGAAATTACCCATCGTAATAATGGGGCGATGTTTGGATGCGCGCTAATCTATTGCCAGATGGCAAATCGCCAAACTCTGGACGATGAACATAATAGGTCGAGCCAATGGACAGACTCGCTACGGTTAATACTGATAGTTTTAAAAAGTCTCTCCGTGTCATAAAAATCCCCCTTTTATACGTACTATATCACATGGAGTTGACCCTAAGTCAAGGATAAAAAAATCCGGAAGACCTTTGTCTCCCGGATTTGCAATATTACAGACTTGCTGTTAAAATAGCAGCAATTTCATCTGGTGTTAAGACCTTATAGCCTCCTGTAAGAATGAATGTATCTTTGACGACAGCCGGAATCATATCCTTCGTCAACCCTAATTCAGCACTGTGACGAACGAGACCTAATTCATCCATCCATGCTTCCATAGCATCGAGGCCCGCACTGGCAATTTCTTCGTCGCTCTTGCCTTCACCGTGAATCCCCCAAACGACTTCGGCAAAGCGTTTAAATTTCGGTAACCCATCTTTCATGATGTAACGGTAATAGGGCACAGACACAGCAGCCAAGGTCATGCCGTGAGTCGCATTCGTATGGCCCCCTAAGGACTGGCCAATCATATGGACCATCCAGTCTTGCCGTTTCCCTTTGCCAATGAGCGTATTCAGTGCCCACGTAGCAGTCCACATGATGTTGCTCCGCGCTTCGTAGTCTTGTGGATTTTTAATGGCTATGCGGCTTGCATGGATGACAGAACGCATGAGGCCTTCGCTAATGTAGTCGCTCGTATTATCGTCTGTCCCAGAAAAATACTGTTCGCAAATGTGGTTGAAAATATCATATATACCGGCAACCATTTGGTATTTCGGTACAGACATGGTAAATACAGGATTTAAGACGGAGAATTTAGGCATTACATTGTCATCAAAAACGTGACCGATTTTTTGGTGTGTCTTGTCGTTCGTAATGACGGCACCGCCATTCATTTCCGAGCCCGTCCCGGCCATGGTCAAAATGCAGCCAACCGGTACGACTGGGCACGTCGGATTTTTCCCGTCTAAGTAATATTTCTGCCATGGGTCTTCTTCGCAGTGTACCGATACAGATACAGCTTTAGCATAATCGCAGACCGAACCGCCACCAACAGCTAAGAGTAAATCAGCTTGATGTGCCCGGACAATGTCGCGGCCTTCGTACAATTTCGAAAGAGTCGGGTTCGGCATAACTCCCGAAATTTCTGTGACGTGTTTCTTCGCTCTGTCTAAGAGTTTCATGACCGCATCATAAATGCCATTGCGTTTAATGGAGCCGCCACCGTAAATAACGACGACGTTGTCACCGTATTTAGCCAGTTCTCTGTCTAACTTATCTAAGGCACCTTTGCCAAAATACAATTTCGTGGGATTTGCATACGTAAAGTTTCCTAACATACTCTCGTCTCCTTCTATAGTTATAATGTATCATTTCTGTAATTTCCTAACTTCTTAGGATACCCTTAGTATACAGTCCAAGGTCTTCTATGTCTAATGCTTAGTATTTCTATCTTGATATACGCCGTTTCTATATCTAAAAAACGCCTTGCCTGCAAATGCAAGCAAGACATTTCTATCGTATAGTTACTTATCTAACCACATGGAACGACGTGTCCACAGTGGTGTAATTGGGAATAAATACTTTGGCAAATGCCGTAAGATTAACCGCACTCCAAGTATGGTTATACTATAGGTTTTTCCCAAGAGCTGCGCGTATCCACACCGATGAGGACAAATAACCGATACTATTTCACTAGTCTTTCTCTCCTATGATGACCGTATTTTCACTATATAAACAAGCATACCCTGATAAGATAACCGTATTTCCTTGCGGCATACCCAGAGCTTCCGTCATATCCGGCGTGACCTCGACAGAACGACAAAGGCCGTTTCTGACAAATTTCATAAAAAAAGGGGCTGTCGCACGTAATTTGTGCGGCAGCCTTTTTGTGTATACATAAAAATAACTCCCGGTCTATGCAAAACCGGGAGTTGGTGTAGAATAAAGATATGACCAAATACCTATCTACACCTTCAGATTATACAAGA
>UQHB01000058.1 GCA_900540735.1 uncultured Megasphaera sp.
AAACGCCGAAAGTACTTGGAGGGAGGCCTCCCGGGAGGATAGGAAGCCGCTGATTCATTTAAAACACACATGTGAAAGCATGTGTGTTTTTTTGTATATGTCCTTCTTTTATCTTTTTCACTAAAATTATCAATTTCTACTATTATCTATTACTTAAAATCATGATACAGTAAAACGATAAAGCTATATGTTTCACTAAGAAACAAGTACTAACAATTATCATAACCATGTATTTGTAACATAATATAAAGTGAATGACTGAACTTACACGTTAAGTTAATCGTTAAACTTAAAAATATTAAGAAAAAGACTAGAAATATGACTTGACAACACAAAGAAATCGGCTATAATATGGAGCATGCAAGAGAACTAAAAGACATAGATACACAGCAAATGCAATGAACGAGCTAAAGAGTCGGCATCGTTACTTTCAGAGAGCCAGTGGTTGGTGCGAACTGGTAAGAGCCGGTTTGCATACATCACTCGCTAGCACTTTTTCTGAATAGAGTAGGAAAGAGCGGATTCCCCGTTACGGACAATGAAGTAATAAACGCAGGGTGGTACCGCGTGTGAGCGCCCCTGTTCTTGAGGTCGTCCTTGGGAACAGGGGCACTTTGTTGACTCTGTATCTTTTAGTGCTCTACATGATGATTACAGATATTATCTATATAAGGAGAGTTGATTTTCATGCAGACAAGTTGGTTAAAACGCTGCATCGCCGCAGGCCTTGCAGTTATGATGACAGCAGCTATCGCTGGTTGCGGTGGCGCAAGTAAAGGTGGAGATAGTGCTTCTGGTAAGTCCGCTCCGATTGGTTTCATTACGGCTTATACAGGCCCGGGTGCTGCTTATGGCCAGGCTATGAAGGAAGGTACGGAATTGGCTGTTGACGAAATCAACAACGACCCGAACACAAAGATTAAAATCGATTTAAAAGAATACGATACGAAACTCGTCAAAACAGAAGCTATTAACGCTATGAAGAAAGCAATTGAACAGGACAAAGTTCTCGCTATTGAAGGACCGATGACGACTGGTGAAGCTATGGCTGCTGACCCGATTGCGCAACAGAGTAAAGTCGTTGCCTTCACAACTGGCGGTACTGGCCCTGACGTTACAAAGATTGGCGATTACATTTTCCGTAACGCAATTCCTGGTAAACTCGCTATTCCTCAGACTGTAGAAAAAGCACAGAAAAAATTAGGCTTCAAGAAAGTCGCTATTATGTACTCCAACAACAATGACCAGATGGTTGGCGAAAACGCTATTTACCAAGAAGAATTCAAAAAAGCCGGCATTGAAGTTGTAGATACAGAAACATTCGCTGATAAAGATACAGACTTCTCGGCACAGCTCACGAAGATTCAGGCTGCTAACCCGGATATTATCGCCGTTGCCGGTCTCTATCAGGAAGGTGCTTTAATTGCTAAAAAAGCTCGTGAAATGGGCATGAACCAACCGATCATTGGGAACAACGGCTTCAACAGCCCGGAATACATTAAACAGGCTGGCGCAGCTGCTGACGGTACGATGGTAGCTACTCCATGGAACCCGGAACGTCAAAGTGAAAAAACACAGAACTTCCGCAAAGCGTTCGTTGCTAAATACGGTCATGAACCGGACCAGTTCGCAGCACAGGCTTATGATGCAATGTACATCATTCACGAAGCTCTCGAAAAATCGGGCACAACGTCTGACCGCAAGAAATTCCGTGATACTTTAGCGCAGATTAAAGACTTCGAAGGCGTAACTGGTAAATTCGCATTCGACGAAAACCGTGACCCAGATATGGACCTCTCCGTCTTGATGATTAAAGATGGTAAATGGACTCCGTTCGCTTAATATTTCGTAAGCTTAGTTAAAGGAAGGTAATGAACCGTGTTTTTACAGCAACTTGTAAACGGACTTACACTCGGAAGCGCCTACGCCGTCATTGCCATTGGTTATACTTTGGTTTTTGGCGTGCTGACCATCATTAACATGGCTCATGGTGAAATCTTCATGTTTGGCGCTTTCATTGGCCTGATGTTAGTCACACAGGCTGGTTGCAACTTATTTGTAGCTCTCATTGGGGCTATGGTTGGCGGTGCAGTACTCGGGTTTTTACTCGAGTTCTTCGCCCTCCGGCCATTACGCCGCCGTAAAGTAACGCATTTAGCACCCTTAATCAGTACGATTGGTGTGTCTATTTTCCTTGAAAGTGTGGCTCTTGAAGTTTGGGGCCCCCAGACCCAGTCTTTCCCGACTCAGTTTGAAGGTTCCTTAATGGATTTGGGCTTGTTTAAAATTTCAGCTATTCAAATCATTGGCCTTGGCACGGCTGTTGTTCTCATGATTTTGCTGACCTTGCTCCTCGATAAAACGAAGATTGGCGCAGCTATTCGTGCGACTGCTGAAAATACAGAAACAGCTGGCTTGCTCGGCATTAATACGAATCAGATTATTACCTTTACAGTCATGCTCGCTTCGGCCTTAGGTGCTGCAGCTGGTGTCCTCGTTGGCTTGTCCTTCAATGCTATTGAACCGACTATGGGCATGACTATGGGCTTTAAAGGCTTGGCTGTCCTCATCATGGGTGGTCTTGGCAACGTCAAAGGCGCAATGGCCGGCGGTTTTATCTTAGGTGTTGCCGAAGTCTTCAGTGTTGCTTATGGTGCTTCAACGTACCGCGATGCTGTGGCTTTCGTTATCATCATCTTGATTTTGTTCTTACGGCCAGAAGGCTTATTCTCAAAAGCAGGAAAAGGGGGCAGACCCTAATGGACGCAATATTAAATGGTTATTTCCTGCAGGTCTTTACATTTATCTGCATTAACATTATTTTGGCCCTGTCCGTGTACATGACCTTGTGCACAGGCCAGTTATCCTTAGGGAATGCTGGTTTTATGAGTTTTGGTGCGTACACATCGGCTATTTTAACGATGCAAACAGGCATGCCTATGCCAGTGGGCATTATTATTGGCGGCATAGTCGCTGCCATTATTGGCGTCATCATTGGTATTCCGACGACAAGGCTCCACGGTATGTATTTAGCTATTGCCACACTTGGTTTTGGCGAAGTCGTCCGCGTCTTAGCATTGAATTTAAAGATTACCAATGGAGCCTTAGGGTTATCCGGGATTCCGTCTATGGCTAGTGTCCTTTCGGACTATGCTAGTGATTTGGGCTTAATCGATGCCCTTGAAATGGATTCCCAAACGGCGGGACAGTTCCTCATGTGTATTGTCCTCTTAATCGTCGTCATCATTGTCGTTGCCTTTTGGTATCAACTGGAACATTCCCGTATTGGTCGTGCCTTCGCCGCTATTAAAGCCGACGAATATGCAGCACAATTATCGGGGATTAACACGACGTACTATAAAATGATGTCTTTCCTCTTTAGTGCCTTCTTTGCCGGTGTTGCCGGTGCCCTCTATGCACATGCTACGTTCTTCATTAGCCCGACCGATTTTTCGTGGCACAAAGTCGTTGATGCCTTATTGTACACGGTCTTTGGCGGCAGCAACGTTATGTGGGGCCCGGTTTTAGGGGCAACGCTCCTCACGATTATTCCGGAATTCTTGCGCGACCTTGCAGAATGCCGCGATACGATTTACGGTATTTTGTTAGTTGCTCTCATGGCCTTCCGTCCAGATGGTATTTTGTCATACGATGTCATGAAGAAATTGACGAAAAAACATCATCCTACAGAAAAGGAAGGGGCGAAATAAATCATGCTCTTACAATTAGATCATGTAGTCAAAAAATTTGGCGGCGTTACGGCTTCGTCTGACATTTCCTTTGCTGTAAATGAAGGTGAAATCTTCGGCATTATCGGTCCAAACGGTGCCGGTAAAACGACGCTGTTCAACTTAATTACCGGTGTCTACCAAGTCACGACAGGGGATATTCTCTTTGAAGGTAAATCTATCGAAGGGAAGAAACCGCACCAGATTACGACCTTGGGCATTGCCCGGACATTCCAGAACATTCGCTTGTTCTCGCAAATGACAGTCCTCGAAAACGTTCTCGTCGGCCATCATGACCGCTTAAAAGCAGGTCTCTTTGCGAGCGTCTTCCATACGGGAGCCCAGAAAAAAGAAGAACAAGAAGCACGGGATGAAGCGATGACGCTCCTCAAATTCGTTGGCCTTGAAAACGATATTGACCGTACTGCGTCGGAATTGCCATACGGCAAACAGCGGAAACTGGAAATTGCCCGTGCTATGGCCACAGACCCGAAACTCTTACTTCTCGACGAACCGGCTGCCGGCATGAACGACAGCGAAACGGCTGCCCTTGGCGACTTGATTCGCGGCCTTCGCGATACGTTCCACGTCAGCATCGTCCTCATTGAACACGATATGAAATTGATGATGAAACTGTGCGACCGCTTAGTCGTCGTCAACTTCGGTGAAAAACTAGCTGAAGGGACGCCTGCAGAAGTACAGAATAACCCGGCTGTTATTGAAGCGTACCTCGGAAAGGATGATGAATGATGCTCTTAGAATTATCGAATATCGTTGCCGGTTACGGCCACATTACGGCATTAAAAGGCATCAGTTTGTCCGTTCCGGAAGGTAAAATCGTCACCCTTATCGGTGCCAACGGTGCCGGTAAATCGACGACTATGAAAACCATCATGGGCATCGTCAAAGCCCAAGAAGGGGACGTAACCTTTGAAGGAAAATCCTTGAAAGGCAAGAAATCGTACCAAGTCGTTGACATGGGCATTTCCTTAGTACCAGAAGGCCGTCAGGTCTTGCAGTCCATGAGCGTTGAAGAAAACCTGCGCTTAGGTGCGTATAAACGGTCTGATAAAGACGGCATTGCTGCAGACCTCAAGAAAGTCTACGACCGGTTCCCACGGCTGCTCGAACGAAAAGCTCAGTATGCCGGTACCTTATCCGGTGGGGAACAACAGATGCTGGCCATTGGCCGTGCTATGATGTCCCGCCCGAAGGTCTTGCTCTTAGACGAACCGTCTATGGGCTTGGCACCGATTGTAGTACAAGAAATTTTCGACGTTATTAAAGCCATCAACGAAGGGGGCACGACGGTCCTCTTAGTTGAACAGAACGCGAAGAAAGCCTTGAAAATTGCAGACTATGCATACGTTATGGAAACCGGGAAAATCGTCCTCCACGGCAAAGCTAGTGAAGTCACCGATAATCCGCAAGTCATGGCTGCTTACCTTGGTGGTAAGAAATAAAAGAAATTAATACATGAAATGAATATATTTTATGTAATTTCACCTTAACAAATTAAAGTAAAAAGTGTACCATAGCGATAAACATTTGAAATGCGAAGAACAAACCAAGTACACTTGACTGTATCTCTACCAGAGAAGTCGGCCTAGGCTGAGAGCCGACGAGAGAGAAAGCAAGATGGAATGCCTTTGGGAGCAGATGTGTCGAACTGTAGTAGACACGTCCGGTTGCCGCCGTTATCGGTTTTAAGTACAGCTTCGGCTGTAAGCAGAGTGGAACCACGGGCCACCGTCTCTGTAGTGGAGACGGTGGTCTTTTTGCATACAAAAGAGGGAGAGATAGAGATGGATATAGATGCATTACGCACGTTTTTGACCAATGAATTTCATTGGTTCCACGAACATCCGGAATTGTCCTACGAAGAAGTAGAGACAACGAAACGGATTCGCCAAAACTTAGAAGCAAAAAATATAAAAATTTTACTGCTGCCCTTAAAAACAGGGCTTGTTGCCGAAATTGGCCACGGCGAACCGACTGTCGCTATTCGCTGCGACATCGATGCACTGCCCCTTCAGGAAAAGACGGACTTACTCTACTGTTCGACTATTCCGGGCCGTATGCATGGTTGTGGCCATGATTTCCACACAACGTCTATCTTAGGGGCTGCATACCTTTTAAAAGAAAAAGAAGCAGAACTCAAAGGGACAGTACGCGTCATTTTCCAGCCTGCTGAAGAAGCTCCTGGTGGAGCCTTGAAAGTCATGGAAGCAGGCGGTATCAAGGGAGTCGATGCGATTTTCGGCATTCACTGCTCGCCCCTCTTTAAAGTCGGCGACATTGCCGTAAAAAACGGTCCTGTAACTGCCGCTGTCGACCGCTTTAGCATTACCTTTACAGGCAAGGGGAGCCATGCAGCCCATCCGCAAAGCGGCATTGACCCTATCGTCACAGCGTCGACCTTCGTCAGTGCTGTCCAGTCCGTCGTCAGCCGCAACGTGGACCCCTTCGATGCCAATCTTATCAGTATTACACACTTTGCCAGCGGCAGTACGTGGAATGTCATTCCCGAATCGGCCTTCCTCGAAGGGACTATGCGAACATTGACGAAAGACGATAGAAAGAATGTGAAACAGCGGATTTATGACTTAGCCAACTCCATTGCCAGTGCTTACGGTGCGACGGCGACTATCGACTGGCTTGCAGGGCCTCCGGCGACGGATAACGACCCGGAATGGACGGCCTTTGCTAAGAAAGTCGGCGAAGAAGAAGGCCTGAACGTACAGCATTCGCCAAACTCCTTAGGGGGCGAAGACTTTGCGTTCTATCAAGATGAAGTGAAAGGGACGTTCGTCCAAATCGGCACGGGCTTGTCCTATTCGAACCATAACCCAAAATTCCAGGTGGACCCAGCAGCCATCATACCGACAGCGAAATACGTAGCTCGTCTGGCTACAGAAGCACTGGTAGAAATCGGAAAGAAGGAACATCATGATTAAGTTTGATCATATTAGCAAGACGTACAACGTCAAAAAACAAGCAGTCCACGCCTTGCAGGACGTGTCCCTCACCGTCAATGACGGTGATATTTTCGGCATCATCGGCTTTAGTGGTGCCGGTAAATCGACGCTTATCCGCATGGTCAATGCCCTCGAAGTACCGACGAAAGGGCATGTAGAAATTGATGGCCAAAACATTAATGCCTTGTCGTTTTCAGAACTGCGGAAAGTACGGAAGAAAATCGGCATGGTTTTCCAGCAATTTAACTTGCTCAACTCGAAGACTGTCTTCGATAACGTCGCTATTCCTATGATTTTAAATAAGGAACCGAAAGAAAAAATCGAAGCACGCGTAAAAGAACTCTTAGACTTCGTTGAACTTGCCGATAAAGCCAATGTCTATCCGACGCAGCTCTCAGGGGGCCAGAAACAGCGTGTAGGTATTGCGAGAGCCTTGGCGACGAATCCGTCTATTCTCCTTTGTGATGAAGCGACGAGTGCCCTCGACCCAGATACGACCGATGCTATTTTAAATTTGCTCCAGCGCATTAATAAAGAATTGAACATTACGATTCTCTTCGTAACGCACGAAATCCACGTTATTCAGCGGATTTGCAACCGCGTTGCCGTCATGGAACAAGGGCACCTCGTCGAAACGGGCTCGGTCCTCGATGTCTTTAGTAATCCAAAAGAAGCCATGACGAAACGCTTCGTCCAGACTGTTATTCCCGATAAAATCCCGGAAAATATTATTGAAGATTTGCATAAAGACACGCGTAACTACAAACTCGTCAAGATTCGCTTCCTTGGCAGTGATGCCAAAAAGAGCAGCTTGTGCTACATCAATAAGCATTTTGATGTCGAAACGAACGTCCTCTTTGCGTCGGTTACGCAGCTCCAGCAGACCGTCCTCGGGATTTTCATCATTCAAATCGTCGGCGACCAAGCCGATATTGATAAAGTCATATCCTTTATTGAAACACAAAACGTACAGTGGCAGGAGGTAAGCATATGTTAGAATTAGGCGTACCAGCGTCACAACTCATTTTGGCAGCAGAACAGACCTTGTACATGGTCTTCGTATCCCTCGTCATTGGGACGGTCATTGCCATCGTCTTATCTGTGACGCTCGTCTTAACCAATCCGACCGGGATTTTGCATAATCCCATCGTCTATGCCGTAGTCAATACGGTAGTCAATATTATTCGTAGTATTCCCTTTATCATTTTAATGGTCTTTATTTTGCCGCTGACGAAGATGCTCGTCGGCACCCGGATTGGGACGACTGCAGCCCTTGTGCCGCTCGTCGTCTTTATTGCGCCGTACTTGACTCGGCTCTTTGAAAACTCTATTCTCGAAGTCAATCGCGGCATTATTGAAGCTGCTCAGTCCATGGGTGCGTCGTACTTTGAAATCGTCTGGTATTTCTTATTGCCAGAAGCGAAAGGCTCTCTTATCCTTTCCGTTACGACTGGGACTATCGGCCTTATTGGTGCGACTGCCATGGCTGGTGCTATCGGTGCCGGTGGTGTCGGTGACCTGGCCTTGACCTATGGGTACGAACGGATGAATTTCCCGCTCATGCTCTTTACAGTCGTCATTCTCGTCATTTTCGTCCAAATCATTCAATCTATTGGTAACCATTTCTCCGCCAAAGTGCGGGGACATTAGGTATATATTTTTTCTCAGGGAGGATGTTGCATTATGAAATGGAAAAAATTAGGGATTCTCATGTTAACCGTTGTCGTTGGCACTGCCTTTTTAGCCGGTTGCGGCAGCAGCTCTGATACAAGTTCGAAAAAAGAATTGACTTACAGTAAGTCCCAAGGGCCATACTCGGATTTGTTTGAAAAAGGTGTTAAACCGATTCTCGAAAAAAAAGGCTATACCTTCGTTGGTAAAGACATGTCTGACCTCTTGCAGGCTGACGTAGCCTTAAATGATGGCGAAGTAGACTTCAACGTCGAACAGCATACGGCCTACATGAATGACTTCAATAAAAAACAAAACGGTCATTTAGCCGCTATTACACCGATTCCGACTGTTCTTGCCGGTATCTATCCGGGCGCAAAAAGCAATTTGAGCCAAGTTGCTGACGGCGATACGGTCGCTGTACCGAATGATGTGGCTAATACAGCTCGTGCGTATGCATTACTCCAGAAAATTGGCTGGATTAAACTCGACCCGAGCAAAGATATTACGAAAGTAACACAGCAAGATATCATCGAAAATCCTCATCATTTACAATTCACCGAAATGAAATCCTTGAATATCCCGGCTGTACGCGGTGACTTTGCATACATCGTCATCACTGGCTCTATTGTCTATAACGCGAAGATTGATCCGAAGACGGCTCTGGCCACAGAAGATATCGTACCGGATATGCTCCTCCAGGTTGTCGTAGAAGATAAGAATAAAGATACACAGTGGGCGAAAGACTTAGCAGCTGCGTATAATTCGGATGAATTCAAACAGTACATGAAAGAACACAATGATGGTTTGTGGTATGTACCGAGCGATAAAGATAAAAAATAAGGTCTTGTCGTAACCATAAAAAAGAGTTCCTGTCGTTTGGCAGGAACTCTTTTTTCGTGTGAACGATTATTGATAGTCTGGGATGTGGTGTTCTTTGGCGATGGCTTTGAGTTGTGGAATAGAATATTGTGTCACCTTGGCAATTACGTCATAGCCCAAACGATTTTGCAACATGCGAATGAGTATATCCATTCGTTCTTGCTGTCTCGTACGTTCTTCACGGCGTTGGATTTCCATTTCTAATGTCATATACTCTAACCTCACATTCTCGCTTAATTTTATGTTGCGTACTTCTTTGTCAATTTCCTCGACAAAGGTGCCCTCAACCTTTGTTGTATTAATATATTGTAAAAAAGCGGCTATATCTGGGTCAATACCGACCGTATTACCTTTACTATTTAAAAAGACTTTTGTAGCCCCATCTCCAAGAGATACGTCATCTATTTGGTGACATTGATTGGTAAAGGTATATATCGGAAGGCCCCGTTTAAAGACATCAAATGTACAAATAAAAATAATATATGAATCATTTAGCTTATCATAGGTCTGGCCTTTTTCGAGCAAATCCATATCCATTAAGGCCTGATAATAACGAGTTCTCTTGGCAAGTTCTCCATCTTTCCCTTCTGTGACTTGGCATTCAATATCATAGGCTCGGCCAGTATCGTCAATGACATACACATCCAGGCGAATACTTTTTGCATCAAATCGAGCATCAATGGTTTTCTCCGTTAATGGGAAATTAATGTGTGTAATCGTAATGCCTAGGATTTTTTCAATCAAGTGTTTGCATAGCCTGGTGTTACGCATGACCTTCTGAAATAAAAAAAATGTTTTGTATCGTAAGCTCATCGAAATCAGGGATACGGTACATTTTTCTTCCTCGGGTATGTCAAGTATTTTGTGTAAATAGTTTGTGATTTACGTGTCGTACTGTCGC
>UQHB01000059.1 GCA_900540735.1 uncultured Megasphaera sp.
CTCTTCCACCCCAAGGAAGCGCGCTACCAAGCTGCGCCACGTCCCGTCGACGACAAAATACATTTTACAGGAACTTGACCGTATTGTCAAGATGGCAATTTGGCGCAACTTTCTCTTTCTTTTATAATAGAAATATTGTAAAATAATGGTGCCCATGTTGTTTTCATGCAGACTATAAATGGAGTGTATGCCTATGTATTTACCCATTCAAGGCTTCATTAGCAGCTTCCGTCTTCTTGATATTTTAGATATTCTGCTCGTGGCCTTTGTCTTGTACAAATTATTCTTATTAATACGCAATACCCGCGCCGTAGCACTGATTAAAGGGTTAATTATCCTTGGTATCGTGACGGTGGTCAGTAAGGTATTGGATTTACACGTCATAAACTGGATGTTACAACAAGGGATGACGGTTATTTTAGTCGCTTTGCCGGTCGTCTTTCAGCCGGAATTGCGGCGCGCGTTGGAGCAAATTGGCCGGGGCCGCTTATTCCGTTCGGAACAGGTCATTAGTAATGAAGAAATGGAGCGGCTCATTGATGAAATCGTTGCTATTTCCGAATCTTTATCGAAGACGCACACAGGCGCGCTCATGGTCTTTGAACGCGATGTAGGCCTTAATGACTACATTGACACAGGCATTCGTATTGATGGTCTCGTGTCGCGTGAGCTTTTAGGCAATATTTTTATTGTCAATACGCCGCTCCACGATGGGGCTGTCATTATCCGCAATAACCGCATTATGGCAGCAGCCTGTTTATTGCCGCTCACGTCGGACCGGTCTTTGTCGACAGAGCTGGGTACACGGCACCGTGCCGCGATTGGCCTCAGTGAATTGACCGATGCTGTCGTCGTCGTGGTCAGTGAAGAAACAGGGGCTATTTCCTATACCTATGGCGGACATATTTACCGTCACTTAGATGGTAATGCCCTGCGCAATGTCTTAAAGACCTTCCTCAATAAGACACCGCAAGGGTTGGCCAATATTTTTAAATGGAGGCCTTCTAAATGATGTACAAAAAGCTTGATAAAAAATGGCAGTTAAAGTTAATCTGCCTGCTCCTGGCTATTGTCTTGTGGTTTGTCATCATTAATGAACAAAATCCCATGAGCGAAGGGAGTTATACTGTTCCTGTAACGATTGAAAATCTAAATTCTCAGTATATTACGTCGAACGTGCCAAAGACCGTGTACGTGCGCTTATCTGGGCCGCGGAACACGATTATTAAAATCGGCACGAACGATATTAAAGCCTATATTGACATGACCAATGCCCAAGAAGGGGAAATGGAAGTACCGGTCCATGTAGAAATCCCGAACGGCACAGAGCTGAAGAAACAGAGCATGATGTCGGCGAAGATTACCGTCGATGTCTATACAGTCAAGGAAATGGCCTTGACACCGCATTTGACAGGGAAAATCGAAGGGAATAACTATCTTAGCGGCCTGAAGATTGTCCCAGAAAAAGTCGTCATTAGCGGTGCACGCCGTCTCATTCAGCAAGTGGACAAAGCAGTCATCGAAATCCCTGTGGGTGATAAAGATGAAGACTTCTCGGTCATGACACCGATTCATTTATTGACCGCTGACGGCTCGGCTGTAGAAGGACTAGAATTGACGCCGTGGCAGAGTAGTGTCAAAGTCAGCATTGGCCATAATGCCGTAACGAAGACTGTGCCTGTCAATGTGACGACTACTGGCAGCGTTGCCAGCGGCTACAAATTAGGCGACATTAAGGTGAACCCTATGCAGGTTACGGTCAAAGGGGCCAGTGATGTCGTTACGAATTTGACGAGTATCGATTTAGACCCAGTCAATTTAGATGGCTTAAAGAGTAATAAAACATGGAATATATCCCTGCCGGAAATGGAAAATGCTTCTGTAGACCCAGATAGTGTAGACATTTCGGCAGTCGTCGAGAAAGAATAAAGGAGAGAAGAGATTGCTACGAATCACCAACCTTCGTACCGGTGTGCCTATGAAGAAGTCCGTTGAGGCCTTGGTAGCGAAGAAATTACGTTGTGCTTCCGCAGATATTACGCGAGTGACCGTCGTGCGTCGCTCTATTGATGCCAGGCGGAAGCCGACGATTTATTTCGTCTTTACCTTAGACGTAACCTTTAAAGACGAAGAGAAAATCTTGCGCCGCTGCAAATCTATGAAAGACGTACGGCATCTGCAGCCTGTGCCGGATGTCACGATTGTGCCAGGCACGCAGCCCCTGGGGAAACGGCCTATTGTCGTCGGTACAGGCCCTGCAGGCCTAGGTGCGGCGTTGACGCTGGCCCAGTATGGCTATCGACCGCTCGTCCTGGAACGCGGCAAAGACGTCGACAGCCGGGCTAAAGACGTAGAAGAATTTTGGCGGGGCGGCCCGTTCCGTGCCGAATCGAATGTCCAATTCGGTGAAGGCGGAGCCGGAACCTTTTCCGATGGGAAACTCACAACCCGCGTGAATCACCCCTTATTACGGCGGATTTTACAGACTCTCGTCGATGCCGGGGCTCCGGAAGAAATCTTGTACGCCTATAATCCTCATGTTGGGACCGATGTCTTGCGCCATGTCGTCAAGAACATGCGCCAAATGATTGAGTCCTTAGGCGGGACGGTCTTGTTTTCCAGTAAAGTCACGGCTATTCACCGTGACGACAGCGGTAAAATCGTTTCGGTTACGGTCAATGACCAAGATACGTACGAAACGGATTTACTCATTATGGGTATTGGCCACAGCGCGCGTGATACGTATTACATGCTTCACGATAAAGGCGTGCATTTAGAAAAGAAACCCTTTGCCGTTGGCGTCCGCATTGAACACGACCAAGACGTCATTGACAAGGCACAGTACGGTGCTAGTGCTGCTTCGCTTGGCCTCGACCCGGCTGATTATGCCTTGGTCTATCATAGCCCGGAAGGGCGGTCGTGCTATTCCTTCTGCATGTGCCCAGGCGGTGTCGTCGTCGCAGCAGCGTCCGAAGAAGGGCGCGTCGTTACGAACGGCATGAGCCTCTATAAACGAGATAGCGGTATGGCAAATAGTGCTGTCGTCGTCAACGTTACAGCTGACGATATGGGCGGCGCCGGCCCCTTAGCAGGCATTGAATTTCAGCGGAAATACGAAGCCTTGGCGTATGAAGCTGGCGGCCGAAATTACTGTGCTCCAGCGGAAACGGTCGGTCATTTCTTAGGTCGCACGACGCTCAATGAAGGGCCTATCCATTCGTACCGCCCTGGCGTAACGTGGACAGACTTACGGCAAGTCTTGCCGGACTTTGTGACGGAAACGCTGGCACAGGCACTGCCATATTTTGGCCGCCGTATTCATGGCTTTGATGCGGACGACGTCGTCATGACTGGCGTCGAAATGCGCACGAGTGCGCCCGTCCGTATCGTCCGCGGCAATGACCGCATGGCTCTGGATGTGCCGGGCTTATATCCTATTGGCGAAGGCGCAGGCTATGCCGGCGGGATTATGAGTGCCTTCTTAGACGGCCTCGAAACAGCAATCGAAATCATTCAACAATATCAACCTTTGGAGGGACAATAATGGCTAGATTATTTGGAACTGATGGAGTACGTGGTGTAGCAAACGATTCACTTACACCGGAATTAGCATATCACTTAGGACGGGCAGCTGCCTTTATTTTTGGACAAAATAAAGAACACCCGACCTTCCTCATTGGCCGTGATACACGCCGTTCTGGGACGATGCTTGCCAACATCATGGCTGCAGGCATTGCGTCTGCTGGTGGTGACTGCTACATGGTCGGCGTCGTACCGACTCCGGCGATTGCGTACCTCACACGGACACATCATATGGATGCAGGCGTTATGATTTCTGCATCGCACAATCCCTTTAAATATAACGGCATTAAGTTCTTCGACGGCTTTGGCTATAAATTGCCGGACGAAATGGAAGATAAAATTGAAGAATATATGCTCAAAGACGAACGGGCAGGCCTCCAAAGCCGTCCGACCGGTGCTGCCATTGGGACGATTTCCAACTGGCCTGAATTAGTCAAAGAATATGTCGATTTCGTTTGCAAAACGACGACTGTCGATTTAAGCGGCTTAAAAGTCGTCCATGACGGCGCAAACGGTTCTGCTTCTGTTGTAGGCCCGGAAATTTTACGTCGTCTCGGTGCGGAAGTTATTGCTATTCACCACGAACCAAACGGCATTAATATCAATGACAACTGCGGCTCTACGCACTTAGATAGCTTGAAAAAAGCAGTTCTCGAAAACCATGCGGATGTAGGCATTGCCAATGACGGTGACGCAGACCGCTGCCTTGCTGTCGATGAAAAAGGCAACGAAATGGACGGCGACCAAATCATGCTTCTTTGTGCATTGAAACTTAAAGAAGAAGGTAAACTCAAACAAGATACAGTCGTCGGCACAGTGATGAGCAACATCGGTTTCCACAAAGCTGTGAAAGAAATGGGCTGCAAATCTGTCGTTACGGCTGTGGGTGACCGCTACGTCCTCGAACGGATGCGTAAAGACGGCTACTGCTTAGGCGGTGAACAGTCTGGTCATATTATTTTCCTCGACTTCAACACCACAGGCGACGGCCTCGTTACGGCTGTACAGCTTCTGAGTATTATGAAACAAAAAGGCAAGCCTTTATCGGAATTGGCTGGTATTATGACGAAATACCCGCAGATTTTGAAAAACGTTACAGTGCAGACGAAATCGGGCTGGGAAGACAACAGCCTCATTCAAGCTGCTATTTCTTCTGGCGAAGCGGAACTTGGCGACGAAGGCCGTATTCTCGTCCGTCCGTCTGGTACAGAACCGCTCATCCGCGTCATGGCAGAAGGCCCGGATTTGGCACAATTACAGCGCATTGTCGATGAAATTGCCGACGTTATCGAACGGGAAATGGGTCCATCTAAATAAAACGCTTGACTAGCATTGAGAAATACCTTAAAATTGGGGAATGAAGTTTTACTGGCTTCATTCCCTTTTTTGTATTCCTGCTGCGGCAGGCGTTTGGAAATCCTTCGTAAAATGGATAGCGCGAGTACCTGAAATAAGGTAGACGAGGAAGAGGAGTATCGAAGTAATCAGCGGATGCCTCTCGGCAGCTTCAGCCGTCATGTCAAGGCAAAACGTCCCGGTAACGGAGCGCACAAGGTCTTGATAGGGAGCAAATACACATACAACAGGAGGATATAATTATATGTGTGGTATCGTAGGCTATATTGGTGATAAAGAAGCTGTAAAGTTTTTGATGGACGGTCTTTCGAAACTCGAATACCGCGGCTATGATTCGGCCGGTATTGCTGTCTATAATGACAATGTTATTGAAGTACGGAAAAAACAAGGCCGTCTCGTCAATTTGATGAAGGCCATTGAAGAAAGCCCAGTGAGCGGCACTATTGGCATTGGCCATACGCGGTGGGCAACACACGGCGGCCCGTCGGACGTCAACTCCCATCCCCATACGGATGAAAAAGGCAACTTTGCTATTGTCCACAACGGCATTATTGAAAACTACATGGAATTGAAGAAAGAACTCTTAGCTAAAGGGTATCACTTCAAATCGGAAACAGACTCGGAAGTCGTCGCTCACTTATGTGCCGATATGTATGACGGTGACTTTACGAGCACTGTCCGGAAAGTATTGAAACGGCTCCAAGGGTCGTACTCCTTAGTATTTATGTGCCGCTTTGAACCGGATAAAATCATTTGCAGTAAGAAAGATAACCCCTTGATTATCGGCCTTGGCGAAGGGGAAAACTACATTGCTTCTGATATTCCGGCTATTTTGAGCTATACTCGTAAGACTTATATTATGAATGACGGCGAAATCGCCATTGTCGAAAAAGATAAAGTCTGGGTTACAGACCTCGATGGCAAGCCCATTTCGAAAAAAGTCTTTACAGTCAACTGGGATGCAGAAGCAGCTGAAAAAGGCGGTTATCCGCACTTTATGCTCAAAGAAATCCACGAACAGCCGAAAGCTATTCGCGAAACTATGGGCAGCCGTATTACAGCAGACGGCAAACACATCCATTTTGAAGAATTAAATTGGACACCGGAAGATGTCAATTCGATTGGCAAAATCATGATTACCGCGTGCGGTACGGCCTACCATGCAGGCTTATTAGCAAAATACTTCATTGAAAAATTAGCCCATATTCCTGTCGAAGTCGATATTGCTTCGGAATACCGCTATCGTGATCCCTTAACAGATAGCAAAACTCTTTGCATCGTCGTCAGCCAGTCCGGTGAAACGATTGATACGTTAGCAGCCTTAAAAGAAGCAAAACGCCTTGGTGCACGCTCCTTAGCTGTCACGAACGTCGTCGGCTCGTCTATTTCCCGTGAAGCAGACCAGGTTGCATACACTTGGGCAGGCCCGGAAATTGCTGTAGCTTCGACGAAAGCCTACACGACACAGCTCGTAGTCTTGCTCTTGTTAGCACTCTACATGGGCCAGCTCAATGGTCACCTCGACCCGGAACGGGAAGAAAAAATCATTGCAGACTTGAAAAAATTACCGGACGAATGCCAGCATATTTTCGACCAAGTCGACTATATTGAATCCTTAGTCGGTAAATTCAAAGATAAAGAAGACGTGTTCTTCATTGGCCGTTCTATGGACTATGGTTTGGCTATGGAAGGGGCCTTGAAATTAAAGGAAATTTCCTACATCCATGCTGAATCCTATGCAGGCGGCGAATTGAAACACGGCACGTTGTCCTTAATCGAAAAAGGCGTACCTGTTATTGCTTTGGCAACGCAGAAAAACGTCGAAGAAAAGATGATTAGCAACATTAAAGAAGTCAAAGCTCGTGATGCGTACGTTGTCGGTATCGTCCAAGATGGAGATACAGAAGTACAGCAGACTGTAGACGACATCATTGCTGTACCGGCTTCGGATAACTTCGTCGTGCCTATTTTGGCAATTATTCCACTCCAAATGTTGGCGTACTACATTGCTGTAGCTCGCGGCAATGACGTCGATAAACCGAGAAACCTCGCGAAGAGCGTTACAGTTGAATAATAATAATATCTATATGAGAAGGTAGAATGCATATTCTGCCTTCTTTTTTTTTGTTTTCATGAGGATATGCCTGAAAGGCACTAAAAAATAGGGTAAAATTCATTTTTAGCAAAGCCATTATGATATATACGAGTTATAATAATATATAAGAAAAGGGAATATGAAAACGAAATTGCTTGTATTCCTGCCGTATAGTACGTGAAAAATGTAACAAAAAAGAAGGTGTGTAGGATGTCCAGATTTATTCAGAGTTTAAAGCGGCGTGTTGCTAAAGATATGCAAAAAATCGTCTTACCAGAATCGCACAGTCGTCGTGTCTTACAAGCAGCCGAACGTGTCCAAATCGAAGGCTTTGCCCGCCCGATTTTAATCGGTAGACCCCAAGAAATCGTGGAAATTGCGTCGACGTACCAAATCGATTTAGATGGTATCGAAATCATAGACCCGGCCAATTACCCAATGATTGATAAATTTAGCGAATATTATGCGAAACGGCGCGAAAAGAAGGGCATGACTGTGGCGCAGGCTAAAGAAATTTTACTCCACGATACGGCCTTCTTTGGTGCCTGTCTCGTAGCCTTTGATATTGCTGACGGTATGGTCGCTGGGGCAACCATGACTTCTGCTGACGTCATCCGTGCAGCACTGCAAGTTATTGGCACGCATCCTGGTATTTCAACTGTCAGTAGTTCGTTCATTATGATTACAGATAAGCCGCAGTTTGGCGATGACGGTATCTTCGTCTTAGGCGATGCGAGCGTCGTCGTCCGGCCTACGGCCCAGCAGTTAGCAGACATTGCCGAAAACTGTGTCGAACGGGCACGGCGGACGGTGCAGATGCTTGACCCGAAAGTGGCTCTCTTGTCGTATTCGACCATGGGCAGCGGCAGTGGTGAAGAAGTGGATACAGTCCGCGAAGCCGTGCAATTATTGCGCGACCGCAACGTAGACTTTGAATTTGACGGCGAAATGCAAGCTGATGCAGCCCTCGTACCGCGCGTAGCACGGCAGAAAGCACCGGGTTCGCACGTAGCCGGGCAGGCCAATATTTTGATTTTCCCAAATCTCGTCTCTGGGAACATTGGCTATAAAATGCTGCAACATCTGTCTGGGGCCATTGCTTTAGGGCCGCTCCTCCAGGGCCTGGCGAAACCGGTTATGGATTTGTCCCGTGGCTGTACGCAAGACGATATTACGGATGTTATTGCCATTTGCTGTAGTGACGCCGTCTACATGAAGGCTGAACGGAAACGGGATATTGAATTTACGAGCCGTTTCGATAAATTAGACCGCCGCGTCGCCGTCGATACGAAAAACGTGTCCATTCAGTTCGATGCGACTAAGTGCAAAAACTGTACGCTCTGCCGGAAACGCTGCGCTGAAGTCATGTCTATGACAGGCTACTATTCTCTCGAAAGTACAGGCGATAATCCCATTTGCGTCCACTGCGGCCAGTGTTCTCTCGTGTGCCCCTTTGGTGCGACGACGACGGTCTCCCAGCGAGAACTCATTCAGCAGGCAATCGATGACCCAGAAAAAATCGTCGTCTTCCAGACGGCTCCGGCTGTGCGCGTAGCTCTTGGCGATTTGTTTGGTATGCCTTATGGCTCTATGGTGCAAGGGAAGATGATTGGTGCCCTCCGCGCCCTCGGTGCAGACTATGTTTTTGATACGAATTTTGGGGCCGACCTAACGATTATAGAAGAAGCATCGGAATTGTTGTACCGCATGCAGCATAAAAAAGAATTACTCCCGCAATTTACGAGTTGCTGCCCGTCGTGGGTAGAATTTACGGAAATTTTCTTCCCAGAATTGATTTCCCATTTATCGACGGCAAAAAGCCCTATTAGCATGCTCAGTCCGCTCATTAAGACGTACTTTGCGAAACGAGAAAAGCTAGACCCGAAGAAAATCGTCACAGTCTGCGTTACGCCGTGTACGTCGAAGAAAGCCGAAATTGCCCGACCTGAACGGAATGCTGCTGGCATTTACTGGAAAGATGCGGACATTCGCGATACAGACTACTGCATTACAACCCGTGAGTTAGCGGCGTGGATTAAAGATAAAGCCCTCGATTTTGAAACGATTGAAGATGCGGAATACGATGCCCTCTTTGGTGAATCGTCCGGTGCCGGTATGATTTTCGGCAACAGTGGCGGTGTCATGGAAGCGGCCCTGCGGACGCTCGGGTACTTACAGACTGGCAAACCGGCAGACGAAGAGTTCTTGCAGTTTGAACCGATTCGCGGCCTTGAAGGGGTCAAACAAGCGACTGTCATGATTGGCGATGAAGTCATTCGCGTCGCTGCCATTAGCGGTCTGGCTAATGCACGGAAATTCATTACGCGCATGGAAGAAAAACATTCGTGGAAGAAATATGCCTTCATCGAAATCATGGCCTGCCCAGGCGGCTGCATTGGCGGTGGCGGCCAGCCGCGGACGAAGATGCCTCAAGAAATTCCGGCAAAACGGGCGCGCATTGAAGCGGTCTATGCTATCGACCAAGACAAGGCTATTCGCTCGAGCTGGGAAAATAAAGGGCTGCAACAAATATACGCTAAGTTCTTAGGCGAACCGCTTAGCCCAGTAGCAGAAGAGTTATTGCACACGCAGTACATTAATAAACATTATCTCCTCGGCAAAGAAGATAAGATTACACCACCGGAGTCGGTACAGCCGAAGAAAAAACCTGCTAAAGTATAACGTGTAGTATTAATTATATAAGGGAGCCCGGAAGGGCTCCTTTTTGTTGTCTGAAAAAAAGTTTGAGATTTTTCAAAAGAATTACTTGACATTACGTGCTTTTTACGATATACTAATCAAGCCGTTGGGAACGGGACATGTTCCTAAGGCATACGAGGTATGTTTCGCTTGCGCCGTGAGGCAGCACGAAAAAAAACTTCAAAAAAGTTGTTGACAAGCTCACAAAGCTTTGATACAATAAACGAGCTGTTGCGA
>UQHB01000060.1 GCA_900540735.1 uncultured Megasphaera sp.
ACCTACGACAAATCGGTTAACAGCCGATTGCTCTACCAACTGAGCTATTGAGGAAAACTCAGGTGTTCCGTATCGGAACAAGACATATTATACTATGCCTTTTAGAGTTTGGCAAGTACTTTTTTAAAGTTTTTACACTTTTTTTGATTTTCTTTGATAGCAGATTTTTCTTAGCATAATAAAAAGCCTCTACTCTTTTTCTTTCTTCAATTCATGAATCAGGAAGGTCATGGCAAAAATGGCAGCTACGACGGCCAAGGCTCCGCCAACATCGCCAATATAGGCAATAGAACTATACGTGACGACCATGCCGCCGAGCCACGTACCACTACCGATACCGAGGTTAAAAATGCCGGAATACATGGACATGGCTACAGCAGACGAGCTAACGCCGACGGCCTGAATGACTTCAGCCTGGAAGACGACGTTATAGGCCATGACGGCAATGCCCCAAAAGACACAGAGCGCAATAACCGTATACATACTGCCTGCAGCTGGATACAAAAGCAACAAGGAAATAGCAATACTGCACATAATAGCCCGAATGAATTTAAAGCGGAAATGATTATAAAATTTCGAGCAAAGGAAGCTGCCAATGAGCCCGGCTGCCCCGAAGATAGTGAGGACAATAGTGACAATATCATCGGAGAGCTGCGCCACTTGCAAGAGGAACGGTTCAATATAGCTATATCCCGTATAATAGGACGTAGCGTATAAGAAAGTTAATACATATACACCAATGAGGGCTTTGTTCTTAAATAAAGCCGGTAACTGATGCAGTGAAAAGGATTTCGTTACGGCAAGTTTCGGGAAGACTGACCACAAGTAGGCAAAGATAATGAGCGTAATGACGGCTACGCAAAGGAAAGTTATGCGCCAACCTAAGTAAATGCCAATGAGCCGCCCTAAGGGCAACCCGAAGATAACAGCAATCGCTGTGCCTGTAGCAATCATGCTAATGGCTAAGGGTCGGTGTTCTTTCGTCACGAGCTGCGACGCGATGGGGGCGGCAATGGACCAAAAAATGCAGTGTGATGCTGCTACGACAAGGCGTGCTGCGACGAGCAAGGGATAATTCGGGACCACACACGATAGAGCTTGTCCTACGCCGAATACGGCAATAACTCCCAGCAATAGTTTGCGGTATTCGATTTTACTCACAGCCAGCATTAAGGGCAGCGAAAAGATGGCGACAACCCAAGCATAGGCTGTAATCATAATGCCCGCTTCCGCTTCGGTAAGGAAGAATTCGTGGCCTATGTCTGTTAAAAGGCCAATAGGCATAAATTCAGATGTATTAAAGACGAATGCCGAGACGGTCATGCCAATGAGGGACAACCATTCGCGCATAGGTATGGAGTTAGATTTCATAGGGCTCCCCTTCTTTTGTAATAATATAAGAACGCTATATATCGTATAGGATTAGGCGCAAACGGTCAAGACATATTTTTGTAAATATAGTGTGATTTTTTATCATGAAAAAGAATACAAAAAAAAGACCTAGAATATTTTTATTCTAGGTCTTTCGTATGTGTTGTTTGCTTGTCAATCTGGATAGCCTTTTTCTTGTCCTGCTTTGCAGTTCCATTCAGGAAAAACATGGCAGGTTAAGAGAGTTCACCAGGTTGACTCCGAATCAACGTATTCTTTTTTTTCTCTGAGTAGAGATTCTCTGGTTACGGAGATTCGGAGTAAGCGACTCACACCATTTTACGCGTCGTGCGTGCGCACTCCTTTAAAATGGGTTCGCTGCTTACATCATGCCAGGCATGCCGCCCATACCCGGAGCAGCCGGTGCTGCAGGAGCTGCCGGTTCCGGTTTGTCAGCTACCAAGGTTTCTGTCGTAAGGACTAAGGAAGCGATGGATGCTGCGTTCTGTAATGCAGAACGAGTTACTTTAGCCGGATCAACGATACCGTTTTTAACCATGTCAACGTATTCTTCTGTAAGAGCGTTGAAGCCAATGCCGTCTTCCGAAGCTTTTACTTTTGCTACGATAACGGAGCCTTCGAGGCCTGCGTTTTCAGCAATTTGACGTACCGGTGCTTCAACAGCGCGTTTAACGAGGTTAATACCTGTCTGTACGTCCCCTTCTTCGTTGAATTCATCAAGAGCCGGGATAATGTCGACGAGAGTCGTACCGCCGCCAGCTACGATACCTTCTTCAACAGCTGCGCGAGTAGCGTTGAGGGCATCTTCGAGACGATATTTTTTATCTTTCAATTCAACTTCTGTAGCAGCACCGACTTCGATAACAGCTACACCGCCGGACATTTTAGCCAAACGTTCTTGTAATTTTTCTTTATCGAAATCAGAAGTTGTATCTTCAATCTGTGCTTTAATCTGAGCAACACGGTCTTTAATAGCCTGCTGATCGCCGTGGCCTTCAACGATAGTCGTTTCGTCTTTCGTTACGCGGACTTGACGAGCAGTACCGAGGTCTTCCATAGTGATGCTGTCGAGTTTACGGCCTACGTCTTCAGAGATAACAGTTGCACCAGTCAAGGTTGCAATATCCTGGAGCATTGCTTTACGGCGGTCACCGAAGCCAGGAGCTTTAACAGCAACAGCTTTGAAGGTGCCACGGAGTCTGTTGACAACTAACGTTGCAAGAGCTTCGCCTTCGACATCTTCAGCAATGATGAGGAGTTCTTTACCAGCCTGAACGACTTTTTCGAGAACCGGCAACATTTCCTGAATGGAAGCAATTTTACGGTCTGTAACGAGGATGTACGGTTCGCTCATGACAGCTTCCATTTTTTCAGGGTCGCTGACCATGTACGGGGAAATATAGCCACGGTCAAACTGCATGCCTTCTACAACAGAAAGCTGTGTGCCCATGGTTTTCGATTCTTCAACCGTAATAACGCCGTCTTTACCAACTTTTTCCATAGCGTCAGCAATGAGGCCGCCTACTTCTTCGTTACCAGCAGAGATGGAAGCAACTTTAGCGATGTCGTCTTTACCAGCAACAGGAATAGCACGTTTTTTAATTTCTTCAACGAGTTTTTCTACGGCTTTTTCGATACCTTTTTTGAGGATCATCGGGTTAGCACCAGCAGCTACGTTGCGCATGCCTTCCTGAATCATAGCCTGTGCTAATAAAGTAGCAGTCGTCGTGCCGTCGCCAGCAACGTCGTTCGTTTTCGTAGCAACTTCTTTAACGAGCTGTGCGCCCATGTTTTCAAACGGATCTTCTAATTCGATGTCACGAGCAATGGTAACACCATCGTTGGTAATAGTCGGAGCACCGAATTTTTTATCGAGAACAACGTTACGGCCTTTAGGCCCTAAAGTTACTTTTACTGCATTAGCTAAAGCGTCTACGCCTTTGCCCAAAGCACGGCGTGCATCTTCATTGAACAAAATCTGTTTTGCCATTGTTAAACACTCTCCTATATGTATATTTCAGTATTGTCTATATTATTCTACTACAGCCAAAATGTCGCGTTCGCTAACGATTAAATATTTCTGACCGTCGAACTTAACTTCTGTGCCGGCATATTTGGAGAAAATAATTTTGTCGCCAACGTTGACGTCCAAAGCGATGCGTTTGCCGTCGTCTGCAACTTTGCCAGCACCTACAGCAACAACTTCACCTTGGCTCGGTTTTTCTTTTGCTGTATCGGGTAAATAAATACCACTAGCGGTTTTTTCTTCTTGTTCCAGTACACGGATAACTACGCGATCTCCTAAGGGTTTTAACATGTTATATTCCTCCTTAATAGTTCATCTTTCATGGTTTATTAGCACTCTTTCTATCCGAGTGCTAACTTACAATATATATATTACCTAGGAAAGGTAAAAAAGTCAAGGTTTTTTCTTGGTTTTTACTTTTCCTAGGTAAAAGACCTACTGTTTATGCTTTTCTCGTTCCATTTTCTGGGCACTGGCTACGACGGCTTCGGCTACAGAACGGAGGGACTTGCGATTTTTCATGCTGTATTGCTGGAGGCGGCGGTATGCTTCTTGTTCCGTCACGTGATAAAGCTCCATAATATAGCCTTTTGCTTTATCGACGGCTTTACGCGTCTCCATTTGTTCGTTCATTTCTGTAATCTGTTGAGCTACTTCTTGCTGCCGTTTAAATTGGGAAATAGCGATTTCCATGGCTGGGAACAGATTCGTCGGACTCACAGGCTTGACTAAATAGCCGAGCACGCCAGAGTCTTTTGCTTTATTGACCACATCTTGCTGGCTATAGGCCGTAAGCAAGAGCACAGGTGCTAAATTTTCATGGCCAATCATCTTCGCTGCGTGAATGCCATCGAGACGAGGCATTTTGATGTCCAGTAAGACAATATCCGGTTTTTCGCAGCGCACCATGTCCAGTGCTTCTACGCCGTCTGCGGCTTCGCCAACGACAGTATGGCCTGCATCTTCGAGCATTTCACTTAAGTCCATGCGGATAATGGATTCATCATCGCCAATGACAACGCGATATCCCATACGGATCAGCTCCTTTCAAGTAAGGGGAATTGAATCGTAACGACGGTTCCATGAGGTTTGCCATTTGCAAAAGTAATGGTTCCTTTTAAATCTTTTTCGATTAAAGTCCGTACGATTTCGAGTCCCAAATGTTTCCGTTTATGATAATCTTTCGGCTTTTGCTCCATGCCAATGCCGTCATCGCGCACGAGAATCGTACACTGGCGTTTCGTCTTTTCAATGGATAAGGCTAAATGGCCAGCGTGTTTTCCTTCAAAGCCGTGCGTAATGGCATTCGTAATGAGTTCATTTAACACGAGAGCCAGCGACGTTGCCCCATCTGACGGGAGCGGCAACGTTTCGCCACTAAATTCCGTCGTCACTTGGCAGTCCGCACTGACCAAACTATGAGTCAATAAGTCCAGTAATTTCTTAGCAATATCGGAAATGTCGATGTTTTCTTCTTCATGATGCGACAACGTTTCATGAACTAAGGAAATACTCAAAATCCGATTGAGGCTTTCTTTGAGGACCTCCTTTGCTTCATCACTATCAGTACGCCGCATTTGCATGCGTAAGAGACTGGCAATGGTCTGGAGATTATTCTTGACGCGGTGGTGAATTTCCTTGATGACCGACGTTTTAATCATCAGTTCTTCTTCTTTGCGGTAGAGTTCCGTTTTTTCCCGTAAGATGACGATGACCCGCCGTACTTTACCACCTCGGAGGAGCGGAATGACGCGGCGCGTAAAGACGACTTGCCCGAGCTGAACATCTTCGACGAATCCTTCGTGACTTGCCAGCGTCCGTTTAGCCCCCATCAAGTCTAACTGGCTATTGTAAATATTGGAGCCTACGAGCGAACCGGCATGGCCGCGCATGTAGAGAATACTTTCGGCCATTTCGTCAGCATAAATGACGATACCATTGCAATTTATAATGACAACACCGTCTTGGACGGACAGTGGCGTGTACAAACTCTTTTCGTCTTCTTCGCGCAAAATCGGTACTTGCAAGGCTTGGTACGCAATATCTGTGAGCAATTCCCGATTGGCTTCGACGTTCCCTAAAAAGACGATGACTGCAATCGTCTTGCCCGCATTATCGACAAAAGGATAGGCGTAGAATGGTTCATTTTTGCCATATTCTACTTCCTTTTCGGCCTGCATGGACTCGCCTGTTGCTAAGACTTGGAGCGATACAGGGACATCGTAGTTCTCCAAGACTTGGCCGGGCTTCCCGAAGACATCCTTTTCTGCTGCTGTTTGCTGTAACAAGAGCGGTGTCCGTTCAGCAGCCAAGACGAGGGTCTCTTGGCGTTTCCCCGGCACGAGGACGAGGACATTGCGATGGGACACGTCGCTGGCAAATTGCAGTAATTTTTCACTGTGTTTTAAAATATGGATTTGCACATCAGAGAGCGTATGCTGACTGCGGCAAATACTTTCTAGTGATTCCACATGGCTCACCTCGTTTACGTTCCTGTAATCCCTAAAGCCGGTTTGGCATTGAGCGTCAAATCGGCAAAGCGGCCGTCTAAGGCCATGTAATAAGCACGGCAGCCAATCATGGCACCATTATCAGTACACAAAATCGGTGTCGGTCTGTAAAAGGAATAACCATGGGCAGCGCAAGCTTGTTCCATCGCAGCAGCGAGGCCGCTATTGGCCGATACACCACCGGCTATGGCAATCTTTTTATGCCCTGTGTAGGCTGCAGCATCCATGGTCTTTTCAACGAGCGTTTCGACGACAGTCTTTTGGAAACTAGCCGCTACATCTTTCGGGTCGTACCCCACCTTACGCTGTTCTTGCGTATGTAAATAATTGAGTACTGCCGATTTTAAACCACTAAAGCTAAATTCAAAGTTATGCTTTTCATGAAGAGCTTTTGGAAAGACGATGGCATCGGGATTACCTTCTTTTGCCAATTTGTCAATCTGCGGACCACCCGGATAGGGATAGCCCATGACGCGGGCGATTTTGTCGAATGCTTCGCCAGCAGCATCGTCGCGCGTCTGGCCTAAGAGAGAAAATTCATTATACCCTTTGATTTCCACGAGCTGTGTATGACCGCCAGAGACGACGAGGCATAAGAACGGCGGTTCCAGCTCAGGATGGCTAAGGAAATTAGCAAAAATATGGCCTTCCATGTGATTGACTCCAACGAGAGGAATATCTGTAGCAAAGCTGATGGCTTTCGCTGCAGCAACGCCGACGAGGAGTGCCCCCACCAGGCCTGGGCCATAGGTCACGCCAATATGGTCAATATCAGAGAGTGTAACCTGCGCCGTATCGAGAGCTTCTTTAATAATAGGCAGTACATATTCAATATGCTGACGCGACGCAATTTCCGGGACGACACCGCCAAATTTACGGTGAATCGGCACTTGCGTCGAAATAATATTGGAGCAAATGGTACGTCCGTCTTGGAGTACAGCTGCTGACGTTTCGTCGCAACTCGTTTCGAGGGCTAACGTATACATCATCCATCATCCTTTATCTGTAAAATATGAGCCTGTGTAAGTGGCAGGCGTACAATTCATAATATAAGCATCTTCAGTAGGCTCGCTGTAGTAGTCTTTGCGTACAGACACCTTGGCATAACCAAGCTTGGTATAGACTCCTAAGGCGGCCTCATTAGACACGCGGACTTCTAAAAACATGGTCGTACAGCCTTCGGCAAAGGCCCGAGCCGTCATCTCTTGGACGAGCTGCAGGCCATATCCTTTACCACGCTGCAACGGCGCAACAGCGACGTTGGTCACTTGCCCTTCGCCGACGATGCACCAGTATCCGGCATAGCCAATGATTTCGCCCTCTTCTTCGAGGACTAAATAACGGGCAACCTTCGTATTTTCTAAATCACTCCGAAAGGACTCTTTCGACCAAGGCACGGAAAAAGACTGTATTTCTATAGCATGAATGGCATCAATGTCGGATACCGTAGCACGCCGAATTAATCCAGACATGAATGGCCTCCATGCCGTTTTTCCCAGAGCACTTCGGCTTCACTGCGCCGTTTATATGCCGGTGTCAGGGTCATGCAGTCATCAACGTCGCCAGCTTGTAAGCGGACGTTTGCCGCCAGTGCCAGACTTCCAGCCAGAGGAATGACCATCGTCGGCGGTGCCATACGGAATAAGGGGCTAGCTGCAACAATATCTTTCTTCCCTTTTAAGGCACCATCTCCATAGAAGACGACAGGGTTTCCCTTTCGAGCTAATTCTGCTAATACGTCTGTCCGCGGCAAAATCCGAATATCCTGTATCGTTTCTAAGGTCGTGCCATGCCACTGATATCGCGATTCGTAGACATTCCCTTTCTGCGCATCAATGAGGACACAAATTTCGTCCGTTGCACTAACACTATTCCAAGCAAGGCTCACAGGCGTTTCAATCCCAACAATGGGCACGTTCCACGCAAAAGCCAAGCCTTTTGCAGTAGCTAAGCCAATGCGCAGGCCTGTAAAGGAGCCTGGGCCAATGGAGACGGCAATGCCATCAATCTGGCTTTTTTGTACGGACGCTTTTTGCAGCATATCCGCAATATGGGGCATTAATTGTTCCGAATGGGTCAAGCGAGCCTGCGTCGTAAACTCAGCTCGTAGCGTATCGTCATGGAGCAAGGCCACACTCGATACGAGACTCGATGTTTCAATGGCTAGCAGCATACTGTTGTACCTCTTTTTCTACAGCGTCCCACCGCGAGCCTCGTAACTCTATATGAAAGACTCGGTCTGTAAGACCTGTTTTTTCTATTGTAATCGTCGCAGCATCTTCAGGCAAACGGTCCGGAAATTTTTCAGACCATTCAATGACTGTCACGCCTCGTTCTAAGTAATCATCAAAGCCCAAGTCATCTAATTCATACTCTTCTTCAAGGCGATAAAAATCAAAATGCTGCAACGGAATGGTATGTTCATAGTAATTTAAAATCGTAAACGTCGGGCTGACAATAGGCCCTTCAATGCCCATGCCTTGCGCGATTCCTTGGACAAAATGAGTCTTCCCTGCCCCTAAATCACCACGCAGTGCCAAGACATCACCGTCTTGTAAGACCTTGCCCAGTGCAGCTCCCAAGGCAATCGTATCGGCTTCACTGTGCGTTTGTACATCTATCATGAGTTCCTCCTAAAAATGGGTCCACCCGGTTGGGGGCAATACCGTTTCTGTACCGTCATGTTGTAAAAAGACTTGGCCTGTGCCAGCCCGTACGTCACCAATCTTCGTTACATGAGGAAATTCTTCTTGGAGTGCTGCAAAATCAGCAGGAGCCATCGTAAAAATTAATTCGTAATCTTCGCCGCCATTAAAGACGAAATGCCATGGCGATTGATTCGTTTCCTGGCACCAACTGACCAGTTCATCACTGCATAAAATATCTTGACGAATAAGATGTAAATCGACGTGGCTCGCTTTGGCAATTTCATTACTTTCACTCGCAAGACCATCACTAATATCGTTCAAACTATGGCCGTTGTATTTCACGAGTAAGCGGCCTAACTCGATTTGCGGCACTGGGAATTGATGGGCTTTCTTCAGCAGTGGATACCCTTCATTGCCGTGCAACAATACATCTAAGCCACCGCCGGAATTACCTATTGTATGGGAAACGGCGACAATATCTCCTGGCTTTGCACCACTGCGGCAAATCGCTTTGCCTGCTTCGATTTCACCAAACGCCGAGACCGTAATGACCGCACCTTGATTAGATGTGACCGTATCACCGCCGAGGATATTTACACCATAGTGTTTGCAAATATCTTTCATGCCGCGGTACAATTCTTTGGCGTCTTTTACATCCATCGTCGGAGCCAGTGCCGTCGATAAGACGAGCTGCGTCGGTATACCGCCCATAGCCGCAATATCACTGAGGTTCGACGCAACTGCTTTGTAACCTACGTCATACCATGTCGCGGTCTTGCCAATAATAAAATGGGACCCTTCGACCATCGTATCAATGACCGTAATTTGCTGCCATCCCAGTGTAGTCTTGTAGACAGCCCCGTCATCACCAATACCTAAGACGACAGACGTAGGATTAAAAATTGTATTTTCTTTTACAGCATCAATAAAGCCAAATTCACCTATATCAGAAATATTCATGATTGTACTCCTTCACGTAGGAATCACTATTCATATTTATATATTGTAATAGATAGCGTAGGAAATGTAAAACCCTTTACCGTAATTTTGCAAAAATCTAAAAAAATATATAAAAAAAGACACATACAAAATGCATGTGTCTTTTATGTGGTGACCCGGTAGGGATTCGAACCCTAGACCTACTGATTCGTAGTCAGTCACTC
>UQHB01000061.1 GCA_900540735.1 uncultured Megasphaera sp.
GACTATTCAAAGGGGTTTGCTCAGTTTGATTTGTACTATTTATATGCTAGCACCAGTGGGAACACGGGAGAATTTTTATGAAGAAATTAAGCGGTATTTGAAGAGTTAAAAGAAGGGATTTATATGGGGAAAGATATACACATTCGTGCAGCGACACCGGCAGATGCAACAGCGTTGCTGCACATTTATGCGCCGTATGTAACGGATACGGCCATTACCTTTGAATACGACGTACCAACAATTGAAGACTTTACGCAGCGCATAACGACGACTTTAGAAAAATATCCTTATCTCCTTGCTGAACAAGATGGGGATATATTGGGCTATGTCTATGCCGGACCATTCCATGCGCGCCCAGCCTATAACTGGGCCGTAGAAACGTCGATTTACGTCTCTAAAGTCCATGAACGGCAAGGTATAGGCCGCGTATTATATGGTGCTTTAGAGCAGGCCTTAAAAGCCCAAGGTATCCTGAATGCCAATGCCTGCATTGCCTATCCTATCGTAGAAGACGAGTATTTGACGCGCAATAGCGTTGACTTTCATGCCCGCATGGGGTATGCGTGGATTGGGGAATTTCATCAGTGCGGCTATAAGTTTAACCGCTGGTACAACATGGTGTGGATGGAAAAACTCATTGGCGACCACAAGGACAAGCAGGAACCAGTGAAGCCTTTTAAGGAAATAGACAAGAAAGCATATCAAATATAGGCTGTGTAAGCCCATAAAGGAGAAGTATACATGAAATATGGTCACGTAACGCTCGAATGTTTAACAGCTTTACGCAATATTGTAGGGGGAAAATATGTCTGGACAGAGACAGATAAGCTTATTCCATACGAAAAGGATGAAGGCGTAGAAGCAGCGTTATTCCGTCGTCCTGATGCTGTGGTTTTGCCGGAGACGACGCAGCAGGTCAGCGATATTATGACCTTAGCTAACGAGTATCATATCCCCGTCACGCCGCGCGGTGCCGGGACTGGTTTGGAATTAGCTGCTGTCGTTGGCGAGAATGGCGGCATTATTCTCGACACATCGCGCATGAACCGCATTCTTGAAATCAACGCAGAAAAGATGTACATGGTCGTCGAGCCCGGCGTGATTACGGCGGACATACAAAAAGAAGCCCAGAAATTAGGGCTTCTCTATGCTGGTGATCCGTGCAGTGGTGATTGCTGTCAAATTGGCGGTAACGCTGCGACTAATGCTGGTGGCAACAGAGCCGTGAAATACGGCACGACGCGCGACCAGATTTATGCGATTGAAGTGGTTATGCCGACTGGGACGATTGCCAATTTTGGCAGTCGCTTGAAGAAAGTGTCCACAGGCTATCCTATGGAAGATATTATCATCGGTTCTGAAGGGACGCTCGGTATTATTACGAAATTGACCCTCCGCTTGGTGCCGCTCCCAAAGTATACTGTCGATATTCTTGCCGTTTTCCCGACGTTGTCGCAGGCTTTATCTCTCGTGACGGAGCTGCCAAAAGCAGGCATTGCTGAAACGTGTCTTGAATGCATGGATAATGCCGTCGTGAAAGTCGTTGAACAGTATCTCGATGAAAAACAGCCTTATTCAGACGTAGGCAACTATATGATTATCCAAATCGATGGCAAGACGGAAGACGAAGTAGACGACATGTGCGTTACTATCGACGAGATTTGCCAGCAACAAGGGGCACTTGAAGTCTTCGTCGCTGATGCGGATAAGGTCTGGAAAGTGCGCAAAGCCTTTACGGAAGCGTCTGCAGCCGAATGCCCTGTAGCGGCTATGGAAGATTTCGTCGTACCGCCTGATGAATTAGAGCATCTTTTAGTAAAACTAGAAGCAATTGGCAAAGCCCAAGGCATCCAATTCCGTGGTGTCAGCCATGCTGGTGACGGCAATCTCCATCTCGATGTGCTCCGCCGCGGTTTTACAGCGGACGAAGAAGCCGATAAAATCGCCGCCTTTGAAGATGCGGCCTGTGCAGCTGTATGTGCGTTAGGTGGACGCATTTCGGGTGAACACGGCATCGGCCAGACACGGAAGCATTTATTTGCTGCATATACCGACCCCGGTGCGCTAGCTGTCATGAAGGCTGTAAAGCAAGCCCTTGACCCGAATCTGATTTTAAATCCCGGTAAAATTTTCGATATATAGTTATGGTTTCAATACGCCTTCGCCTTTAAAGGATGGAATAAAATCGCCACTAGCTGATTCCTTTTCTTGGACGAAGCCGTCTTCAATGCCGCTATCGAAGAGGTATTGTTCGGCTTCGTCGTACTCAGCATCGCTCAGCTTACGGTTGATTTCGGGAAATTCTCCGGCTCTGCCGCAGGGCACGTATTGCCGCATTAAACTGAATAACACTTGGCCGTCGTCGAAGTGGTTCCGTACCCAGTCGATGACGGCTTTTGTATTGTCTGCACAGCCCGGCAAGATGAGGTGGCGAATGATTACGCCTTTTTGCAAGATGCCGTCGTCATCCATTTCGTATGGCCCGACTTGCTCATACATGCGGAGGATAGCCTGTGTGGCCACTTCAGGATAGTCTTCAGCAGCACTGTATTTTTTCGCTAGCGGCGAGTCCATGTATTTTAAATCAGGCAAATAAATTTGTACTTTGCCCGTTAAGTCGTCAATGGTCTGCGTCGATTCGTAACCGCCGCAGTTATAGATTACCGGCACGGGCAGGGGCTTTGCAAGACTTTCGATGATAGCTTGTTTGTATGGCGTAGGCGTGACGAGATTGATGTTGTGCGCCCCTTTGGCGATGAGTTCGCCGTAAATTTCCTGCAGCCTTTCGACCGTAATGGACAGACCTTGTCCACCCATGGAAATAATCGCGTTTTGACAGAAAACGCAGTGTAGATTACAGCTCGAAAAGAAGACTGTCCCTGAGCCGCGCGTACCGCTAATGCACGGTTCTTCCCATTCGTGGAGAGCTGCGCGGGCGACGACGGGCTGGAGGGGACTATGACAGTAGCCGGGAGCTAAATTCTTTGTTTTATATAAAGGCCGGATGACGCCGCACTGGCGCGGACAGTCATAGCAAGGCCGTGGTGTTAGCATGTAAAGCACCTCAGTTATAATGTAAAAATAAGTTTGCTTTTTATATTTGTTTTAGATATACTATATTTTGAGACAGTTGGTGTATTCGGTCTTTCCTCCCCTTGGGAGGTGATAGGGCATGACGCTATACGAAAAATTATCATTACTGATAGCTTTCGCAACGCTCATTGTTGCTATCATTTCGTTGTTTCACTAGATAGTTAGTGTAATAAATGAAAAATGACCGTATCCACACGGTGGTGCGGTACACGGCCTTCTTCAAGATATTTACTAAAACGAGGAGAGCCGATGTCCTACCATCAGCTGTCTCTTTTTGTATTATACGGCATAATACTTCTTTTGGCAATATAGAGAATCTTATAGCTAAACACAAGGCCTCACGCAGATACCATTTCAGCGTGAGGCCTTGTGTTTTATACTACATAGATTTTACAGGTACTTTTCCGCGAGATAAGGAAATGGTCCCAGTCCGTACGATTTCTAAAATTTCATAAGGAGATAATACTTTAATGAGCGCATTAACGTGGTCTTCGCGACCAACGACGCGGAGCACGAGGGAATCAATATTGACATCGACAACTTTGGCATGAAAGAGCGTAGCCAAATTGGCCAGTTCATCGCGCATTTGCGGCGTATCATAATGGATTTTAATCATAGCCAGCTCGTAACTAATGAAAGGCTGTTCGTCGAGATTGACAATTTTAATGACATCAATGAGTTTGGCTAGCTGGCTCATGGTTTGCTTGAGTTCCTTATCGTCTTCAATGGAAATGACGATGTTAAAGCGGCTCACATTTTTTTCTTCCGTATAGCCAACGGTGAGTGATTCAATATTGATGGCTTTGCGGCTAATGAGGCCCGCAATGTGCGTGAGTACGCCTGGTTTATTATCGGACAAAATGGCTAAATGTTGTTGTCTCATTGGGCCGCACCTCCTAACATCATTTCGTGTAAAGCTTTACCGCCAGGGACGGTCGGGTAGACTCGTTCTTTGGGTGATACGCGGATGTCGATAAAGGCTGGGCCGTCGTACGCAAAGGCTTCTTGCAAGACCGGCATCAATTCGTCTGGTGTATTGATGGCGTAGCCTTTGACACCGAGGGATTCGGCCAATTTAGGCAAGTCCTTTTTCTTATTTAAATAGCACTGTGAATAATGCTTGTCGTAGAAGAAATCTTGGAGTTGGACAATCATACCTAGTGTATCGTTGTGGAGCACAACGACTTTGACGTTAATGTTGTGCTCGGCAATCGTCGACAGTTCTTGGCAATTCATGAGGATACTGCCGTCACCGGAGAAGACGACGACTGTATCGCTCGGACAGGCCAATTTTGCGCCCATAGCTGCAGGCAAGCCGTAACCCATCGTGCCGAGGCCGCCAGACGTAATGAAATGACGAGGCTTTTCGGTTTGGAAGAATTGAGCTGCCCACATTTGGTGTTGTCCCACATCGGTAAGAGCAATGACGTTGTCGTCTGTAATGGCATTGACTGCTTCGAAAATTTCTTGTGGTGTAATGTAATCAGGCCGTTTTTTCATTTGGAAAGGACGGTCTTTTTTTATGCTCAGCACGTGCGTACGCCACGGTGCAAATTGCGTTACATAGTCCGTCTGTTGGCCTTGGATTTTCTTCACTAGCAATGGGAGAGACCAACGTAAGTCGCCTTTGACACCGATGTGAATGTCAATAATTTTGTCGATTTCTACGTCGTCAATTTCAAAGTGGACGATTTGCGCATGTGGTGCAAACGTATCGGCTTTACTTGTCAGGCGTTCGTCAAAGCGCGTGCCAAAGGCGAGGAGCAAGTCGCAATCGGAAATGGCCATGTTCGAAGCGTACGAGCCATGCATGCCGCCCATGCCGAGATGGACTGGCGTGCTATCGGGAATGGCTCCTTTCCCCATGAGGGTCGTCACGCCCGGAATTTGCGTCGCTTCAATGAAATCCATCAAGGGCTTGGTCGTTTCCGAGAGGATAACACCACCACCGACGAGGATAACCGGTTTTTGACAGTGATTCAACGCTTCAATAGCCCGGTCAATGTCGTAGGCCTGTCCTTCTGATTCGACGCGATAGCCTGGCAGGGAAACAGAATCGGGATAGGTATAATCTACCATTCCTTCTAAGGCATCGCGCGCAATATCGACGAGGACTGGGCCAGGACGACCGGTAGAGGCAATATAAAAGGCTTCTTTCATGACCCGAGGAATATCTTTGACGTTCTTTACGAGGTAGTTATGCTTTGTAATCGGAGTCGTAATACCCGACGTATCGGCTTCTTGGAAGGAGTCGCGCCCAATGAGGTTGGTCGGTACTTGGCCGCTAATGATGACCATGGGAATGGAGTCCATGTTAGCTGTAGCAATGCCTGTAATCATATTGCAAATCCCTGGTCCAGACGTGGCCACACAAACACCGGGACGGCCTGTGACGCGGGCATAGCCGTCAGCTGCATGAACAGCACCTTGTTCATGACTGGTTAGGACGTGATGGAAATGGTGTTTATAAAATTCTTCATATAATGGTAAAATCGAGCCGCCAGGATAGCCAAAGACGACGGACACGCCTTCATGTTGCAAACTTTCCAACACGGCCTGAGCCCCGGTCATGAGCATGGTAATTCCCCCTTTGTATTACGAGTGTAAGTCTTTTTAGTCTTCTGTTTTCGGCTGGATGAACGGCATCATGGCGCGTAATTTCGAGCCAACTTGTTCGATTTGATGTTCTGCATGTTGACGGCGCATCGCAAGGAAGTGTGCCCGGCCGCCTGCTTTATTTTCGAGGAGCCAATCTTTCGCAAAGGAACCGTCTTGGATGCGGCCCAAGACTTTCTGCATAGCTGCTTTGGAGTGTTCGTCGACGACGACTGGGCCTGCTGTGTAATCGCCGTATTCAGCCGTATCACTGATGGATTTACGCATGTTTGCCATGCCGCCTTCGTACATGAGGTCGACGATTAATTTCATTTCGTGGAACGTTTCAAAGTATGCGATTTCCGGCTGGTACCCAGCAGCGACCAACGTTTCAAAGCCGTTTGTAATCAACTGGCAAATACCACCGCAGAGGACTGCTTGTTCACCGAAGAGGTCTGTTTCCGTTTCTTCTTGGAACGTCGTCTGAATAACACCGGCACGTGTACCGCCAATGCCGCGGGCGTAAGCCAGAGCAATGTCAAAACACTTGCCTGTTGCGTCCTGTTCGACAGCAAATACGTCGGGTACACCGCCGCCTTCGACAAAAGTACGACGTACTAAATGGCCTGGGCCTTTAGGAGCTACCATGAAGACATCGACGTCAGCCGGAGCTACGATTTGTTTGAAATGAATGTTAAAGCCGTGAGCGAATGCCAAAGCACTGCCAGATTTCAAATTTGGTTCGATTTCATTTTTATATACGTCAGCCTGTTTTTCATCAGGAATCAAAATCATCGTAATATCAGCGTCTTTGACAGCGTCTGCAACGGATTTGACCGTTACGCCAGCTTTACGGGCTTTATCTGCAGATTTGCTGCCTTCATACAAGCCGACGACGACGTTGACACCGCTTTCTTTGAGGTTCAAGGCGTGTGCATGACCTTGGCTGCCATAGCCAATAATTGCGACAGTTTTCCCATTCATTACATCCCAGTTTACATCTTGATCATAAAATACTTTTGCCATTGTTGTACATCTCCTTTGATTGTATAAAAAAATCTCCGCCCCTATAAAAGGGACGGAGTTATTACCGTGGTACCACCCTGATTCTTGGCGCATTACGCCAAGCACTCATTCACGTACTATCATACGCAGCTCCTGTAACGGTGAGCGTCCGTCAGCACTTACTCGATTCAGCACTGCTCTTCAGGGAGGAGCTTCATCTGTTTCTTCATATCGGCTTACACCAACCGCCGACTCTCTGTAATGGAAGAGAACACATTACTTTCTCCCGTCATGGGATTCTTGCTATGCTTTTGTGGAAAGCTTGAACACATTGTACGAGATTTGTAGGGAGTTGTCAACAGAGAAAACAAGGAAATTTTAAAATTAAACCAGGTTAAACGTTATATAATTTACGTAAACGTTTAATGTTTTAATAAAAAAGAACCACCTGAACAACTTTCATTGCTCAGGTGGGATACTAACAATTAGCTTTTAATGACCAGTAATCGTAAGTTCTTTGAACCGTTTTGCTTTCGGGTCGGTCTTGACGAGTTCTTCTAAGTGTTTCAACTCTTCTGATTCGACCGTTTCAGTCGTATCATAGCTTGCCGGTACAGTCCGTGCTAAATCTAAGCACTTTTTGATGGACGCAATACTGATGATGACGACGAGAATAGCCATAATAGCAGAGACGATGAACATGAGCCATTCGCCTTTAGGCAGATAGATTTCAAACATATTGAGGAAGTCTGCCCAGAAGATAACGACTGTCAAGAAGGCCCACGGAATTGCCGTGACCCAAATGTAACGAGCTTTACCCATGCTGCAAATAACAACGGACGAAATAGCGAGGGTAATGATAGCAAGGAGCTGGTTGGAGACACCAAAGATTGGCCAAATCGTGGACAAGCTGCCCTGCAAGACGATGTAACCCCATGCGCCGGAAATCATAGCAGAAGCGATGATGCTGCCTGGGAGCCAGTGCGGATCGCCGAATTTCGGCCATACGCGGCCAATGAGTTCTTGGAGCATATAGCGGCCAACACGAGTACCAGCATCGATGATGGTCATGATGAAGAGGGCTTCGAACATGATACAGAAGTGATACCAGTAGTTCATGAGGTGGTCAAGGCCAGGAATACGGGAGAAGATATGGGCCATGCCGACAGCAAGGGAGACAGCACCGCCAGGACGATGGGCAACGTCTTCACCAACCATTTGATTTAACATTGGCAAATCGACGACTTGCATGTTTAACGCTTGGAAATGAGCTGCTGTAGAGTTAATCGCGAAGTAATCGGCAGGCTGCAAGGCGCAGGCTGCGATGAGTGCCATCATAGCGACGAACGATTCGGTGAGCATGGCACCGTAGCCAACAGGGAGAATAGACCGTTCGTTCATAAGCATTTTCGGCGTTGTCCCTGTGGAAATCATGCAGTGGAAGCCGGAAATAGCCCCACAGGCGATGGTGATGAAAATATACGGTAAAACAGGTCCCGTAATGACCGGGCCACCACCGGAAATGAACTGTGTCACAGCCGGCATTTCTACGTGCGGGCCAACGACGATAATACCTAAAGCTAAAGCACCGATAGTCCCGATTTTCATGTACGTCGAGAGATAGTCACGCGGTGCGAGCAAGAGCCAGACCGGAAGGGCAGCGGCGATAAAACCGTAAATAATGAGGGCAATACCAATACCTTGCGCATTAATCGTAAAGAGCGGTGCTAAGGTCGGCGAATCTGCCACAGCTGGCCCGACAACAACAGCGACCAAAACGAGGACGACCCCAATGACCGTAGCTTCTTGAATCTTGCCAGGACGGAAGAACTGCAAGTATAACCCGACGAAAATAGCAATAGGAATGGTCATGCCAATGGTGAACGTGCCCCATGGGCTGTCATGCAAGGCATTGACGATAACGACGGCCATACCGGCCATAGCGAGGATGTTGAGGAAGAGCACTGCAAAAGATGTGGCTAAGCCGATTTTGTCACCAATTTGGGCTTTCGCGATTTCCGCGATAGATTTGCCGTCATAGCGCATAGATGCGAAGAGGATGACCATATCGTGAACCGCACCGGCGAGGACACCGCCAATGAGAATCCACAAAGCACCTGGTAAATAACCGAACTGAGCTGCAATAACCGGGCCAACGAGCGGCCCTGCACCGGCAATCGCCGCGAAATGGTGCCCAAAGACGACGTACTTATTCGTCGGCACGTAATCGTGGCCGTCTTCAAAGCGGAAGGCCGGTGTCACTTTGTACTGATTGACCGTTAAGACCTTGGCCGCAATAAACGCGCCATAGAAACGGTATGCCAGTACGAACACAAGAGCAGAAATAATAACAAGATACAAACCGTTCATACAAATACCTCCTTTTAAGATAATTTTGAAAGGATATTATGTAATACCGAACATTACAAAGTTACATCCCTACGTATGTCTATACTATACTCTAATTTACACTTTAATTCAAGAAAATCATGATATATATTACATAAAATTTATGACTTAAACGTAAAACTGATGTGTACCCAGAATCCTGGACATTGTAATGACAACTAAATAAGATGGTTTAGATGGATGCTAACCGGTATGTTACCGGTGGCATCCATTTTGTTTTCTGTTGAATACGTTCCGTATTGTAATAATGAATATAGTTTTTACAGCAGATGAAAATTGCGCGAAGGAAGTATATATTCCCTCACATCCATA
>UQHB01000062.1 GCA_900540735.1 uncultured Megasphaera sp.
TTTGAGGTATTTGTACATGAATTACAGGTGTCGCACTAAAAGTTGCAATTCATCAAGTTAATATTGAGTGACTATTACATGGATGCTAACCTGTATATTACGGGTGGCATCCATTTTGTTTTTTGTTGAGGATGTCGATAACACCACCGACAGCGTCAGGGCCGTATTTTGCTGTTGCCGCGCCACGGATGATTTCAATATGGTCGATGTTTTCCGCGCCAATACGCGTAGCTTCGTCGCTATTACCCATGAATTTCGATTCACTACCCATAACGGGCTGGCCATCGATGAGCATCAGGGTATGACGAGGATCGGCCCCACGGATTGCGATACCTACGCGACCCATAGCGTCGACTGTACGAGTGACGCCTGTTTCCGAGAAAATGACGTCTTCCAGTGATTTAGCTTGTTTTTTCGCAATGTCTTCTTGCGTAATGACTGTCGTGCTTTGACTTTCCCATTTCGCTTCTTCTTTGGCGCGATTGGCTTCGACGACAACGTCTTTTGTAGTTACACTATTGTCCCCCCCCCTGTGTATCTTCGGCGAATACAGGCATAGCAATCCATGATAAGACAAATGCTACGAGCATAGCATAATGCTTCTTGTGCTTCATAATCAGGCTCCCTTCCGTAAATAAACGTTGTGGTTACAGCAGCTTCTGTGGGAAAATTCACATAGCACTGTAACAAATCCTATAAATGAATGTTAATTTCAATACGAATCTACTATATCATATTGATGTCAATCCATTTATGCAAATTAATTAGTATATACTATTTTTAATGGCACAACCAGACCATAAAATGGCAATAATAAGGGTTAATAAAAAATCAAGATTTCTTTCTAAGACATACACAAAAAAGACACTTGCCACATAGCAAGTGTCTTTTCGTATATATTAGCTGATATTAATTTTCTTCTTTTAAGACTAAGGCTTTGCCCGGTTTTACAAAGGCCCAAGCAACGATAGCGATAATACCGAAGAGGGACGTAAATATGAAGGCTTGGTTCCAACCGTAGTTAGTAACGAAGAAGGCCGTTACGATAGGGGCGAGGACGCCACCGATGTTGCCCCAAAGGTTCATCCAACCGGAAACGGAGCCAGTGTATTTACCTCCTAAGGAAATGACTGTAGACCAGCTGGAGCTCATGGAGAAGCCGAGGGCACCGAGGGAGACAGACATCCAGAAGATATTAGCTTCTGCGCTCGGAGTCTGGGAGGCAATGTAGAGGCCAATAGAAGTGACAGCAACACCAGCCATAGCCGTAAAGGTACGCATGGAGTATTGCCGTTCGCTGTGTTTACCATTGGCGATTTTATCGGAAATGAAACCAGCGACGAAGACCATTGCCATGAGGGCAATCCACGGGAAGGAAGCCCAAATCCCCATAGATTTCAAGGCTAAGTGATGAACTTCGGTGAGGTAGAGAGGCAGCCAGGCGAGGAAAACGTACATAATGTAGTCAACGACCATGAATTGGATACCTACAGCCCAGAACTGGGGCGAACGAAGGAATTTGCTCCACGGAGCAACTGTTTTCTTCAGTTCGTCAGCACTGCGGCCTTCGTTGATGTGAGTTGCTTCGAGTTCATTGACGTACGGGCTGTCTGCCGGATTATCACATGCGAATTTGTGCCAAGCCCACGCGAGGATGAAGCCGACAAAACCAAAGATAAGGAAGACTTCGTGCCAACCAAAAGCAGCCATTAAGGCAACTGTAGCGACTGGGCCAACGACAGGGCCGAAGAAGGTGCCGAGCAAAATAGACGAGCTGGCTTTGCCTTTTTCGTGCTTGTTAAACCATTTAAAGGTAGCTGCGCCAAGGGACGGGAAGACAGGGCCTTCGCCAAGACCAAAGGCTAAGCGCACAGCAGCAAAGCTGAATTTACCACTAGCTAAGGCCGTGAGAGCTGTGAAGATAGACCACCAGGTAATAGCAAAGGTGCCAGTCTTGCGCATGCCGAATTTTTCAGCAAGGATTCCACCCGGTACTTGCATGAGTGCATATCCAGCGAAGAAACAGGTCTGAATGAAGCCCATATCGATCTTAGTGAAACCGAATTCTTGCATAATGACAGGTGTTGCAACGGATAAATTGACGCGGTCCATATAGGCTACAAAACTGATTAAAAAGATAAGAAAGGCGATTTTCCATCGGAAACCGCTCATGGCAGAGGCTTGAGATTTTTCTGCCGATACGGATAATACTTTTTCCATTTGTATTTTTCCCCCTACATTAAATTGCGTTTTTTGCAAAGCGTGTCCTTATTATGTACGCAAAAAGCATATCTGTCAATGGTAAATTTAAGAAATTTTAAGTTAAACGTTATAAGTATAAAGAAAAAGTATGTGAAATCTTTATTTTATTTCACGCCGTCTGTACTTCCTCTTTTTTAAAGGCCTTAGAAATAAATCGTTTTATATGGCTTTTTAAGGCTTGTTTTTCCTATCTTGCATTAATTTGTCGTAGAATATAGTTGCTTCGTTATAGACGATTTTACGACGTTTTTGCTTCGTAAGGCAAGGAGATATAATAAGTCAGGCCTTTGCCGACAGTGCTTTCAGCGCGAATGGTGCCGCCGTGAGCCAAGATGAACTGTTTTGCTAAGGGCAGGCCAATGCCGGAGCCGCCGCTTTTGCGGTTACGCGATTTTTCACCGCGATAGAAATACTGGAAGATTTTTTCGACTTCTGCTGGCGAGAGGCCGTCGCCTGTATCGGCAATAGTCAGGTCAAACCAGTCTTTGCCGTCGTGTGTAGAGTCTGCCGTCGTAATGGTAATACTGCGTTTGGCTGGAATATAACGAATGGCATTACTGAGGATATTGTAAATGACTTGATTAATTCTGTCTTTGTCAATAAAGAGGGGACGCAAGGATGTATCTAAGTGTAAGTGCATGGACAAGTCCTTTTCATCGAGCAAGGGCTGCATCATGCTGACGGCGCGCTCAATGAGAACATTTACATCTTGCGTAGATTTCCGCAATTCTAATTCATTGACTTCGGCCAGGGATAAATCACGCAAGTCTTGGACGAGGCGATTAAGGCGGAGGATTTCGTCTTCTAAGGACAGGATGGTCTCTTTATTCAGGGGCACGACTTCGTCGAGCATGCCTTCCAGATTACCTTGAATGATGGCCAAGGGTGTGCGCAATTCGTGGGCAATATTGGCGAAGAGCTGGCACCGCAAGGTTTCATTCTTTTTTAGCTGCTGCGACATGGTATTAATGGACGACGCGAGCATGCCGATTTCGTCGCGCCGCTGAATATCAACAGACGCACCATATTGGCCATCGCGGATTTGCTCGGTAATGTCATTGAGCCGCAAAAGAGGGCGCGTAAAATTTTTAGCAAAAATATAGCACACGACCATGTTGATAATAATCATGAAGAGGCCCACCCAAAGGAGGGATTGGTGGACAGACGTCAAGAAGGTCTTCTCAGGCAGGCCCATCATGGCGTTGTGCATGGCAGCCATAGGGGCTTGATGCATGACATAATCGGAAAAGCGCGAGTGCATTTGCTGATTGACAAAGAAGAGCAGAATGCCAATGGTCCCGACAAGGAGCAAAAAGGTCAAAGCCATGAGAGAGTAAACGATGCTGTAGTACTTACGCATGAGTTCCTCCTTGGAATTTATAGCCAATGCCGTAGACCGTCAAGATGTACTGGGGATGCGACGGGTCCCGTTCGAGTTTTTTCCGTAAATTACGGATGTGCGTATCAATGGTCCGTTCATATCCTTCAAAGACACCATATCCTTCTTGGACTTTTTCGAGGAGCTGCAAGCGGCTGTACACGCGCCCTGGCGACGACGCGAGGACATGGAGGACTTTAAATTCTGTCGGTGTCAGCTCAATGGGTGTGTCACCGCGCAGGACGGACACTTTATCTGTATCGATAGTTAAATCTTGGACGTGGTACGCGTGGGTTGTTTCAATGACTTTGCCTTGAGTCCGGCGCAGGCACGCGCGGACGCGGGCCACGAGTTCGCGCATACTAAAAGGCTTGACGACGTAATCGTCAGCACCCATGGTGAGGCCAATGAGGCGGTCTGTTTCGCTATCTTTGGCAGAGAGGAAAATAATAGGAATGTCGTTGTCTTTGCGCACGCAGCGGCATACTTCAAAGCCATCCATAACGGGCATCATCAAGTCAAGGACCATAATATCCGGCTGGACGTTGCACAGTGTTTGCAAAGCTTCTTTACCGTTCGTCGCCGTAAAGACTGTGAATTGTTCTTGTTCAAAATAAGGGACTAAGAGTTGTATTAATTTTTCATCATCATCGACGAGTAAGATTGTATTTCGTTCCATTTGTAAAACTCCTTTCTCTTCGTACTATATAGTATTTACTAGGCCTATGCAATAAGAGATATAAAAAACGCACGGCTTATGGAGGGAGCCGTGCGTCTCAAAGGGAGTACCTGAATATGAAGATAAATATATAGAAACATGGAGGACATGTATCCATGGAACTAGCTAGAAATTATTGATGAGACATGTCGTGGTTCATTTGGCTCATGTCATGATTTATGTGCATTTCCTGCTGCTGTGGGGGAACGTAGCAGCCGAGCTGCGGGTCGAGCATCCCAAAAATCATGGCAATGTGGCCTAAAATCAAGAAGATAATGAGCAAAATAGCATGTAATTTCGCTTTGCCCCGTTCGTCTTTCCCTTTACCGATAATGTTCCATTCCGTAAGGGTAATGCCAAACATAGGAATAACACCGAGAATGTAGCCCCAAACGGCAATTACGTCGATAATGCCTTTCCATTCGACTGTTGGGATAACGTTTGTCAATAAGTAAATGACAATGCCTAAGTAGTAAATACCGAGCAGTATGCCGAGCCAGCGGTTCCACGCGCGCCACGCGAGGTTTTTGCCTTGCCCGTAATAGAGCGTGAAAAATTCTGTCATTACCAAGATTTCAGCAGTTCCCATAGGAATTGCCATAAACATGATGAGGTTCCACGGCTGGTTGGCAGCGATGAGCCCCATGTAGTTCGTCATAACCATCTAAATCACTCCTGTCTGTGTATAGTGTAGACCTTGATGATATTCATTATATACAGTACTTTTCAGGGAAATATGAGCAAAGTATGAAGAAATTATGAAGATTTTCTTCTAAAAAAGGCAGAGCCAAGGCCCTGCCTCTTCGGAATGAGTCGAAAAAACTTATTTCTGTGCCTGGCCGTTATTGTAGTAGCCGCAATGGTAGCCGTTGTTACCATTTTGAGCATAGTAGCCGCAGCCTTGTTGCGGACCTGGGCAATAATACTGGCCATTCTGTGCTTGCGGAGCCGGTGTCGTATCGGAAGCAGCGAAAGCGACAGAAGCAACAGCCATAACAGCAAATCCTAAGACAGCAATTTTTTTCAAATACCAATTCCTCCTAACCTGTGAAAAGGTAGTCTGTCCGAATCAAGTCTTTCGGACAAGTATATTGTATCAAGTACTTGTAAAGAAAGAGTGTGCAGAGTATGAAGAAATGATGAAGAATAAAAAACACGACATGTTTCACGTGAAACATGTCGTGTTTTCGTTTATCTAGGGGTTAGCCGATTTGGCCATGGTATTCGATGTTATGAATGTCTTTGACTTTGTTATTTTCATCGACAATGACGACAGTCGGCTTGTGTTCTTTGGCTTCTTTGTCGTCCATGAAGGCATAGCACATAATGATGACGATGTCGCCAACTTGTGCCAAGCGAGCAGCAGCCCCATTGAGGCAAATGACACCGGAATCACGCAGCCCAGGGATGACGTACGTTTCAAGGCGTGCGCCGTTGTTGTTATCGACGACTTGGACGCGTTCATTCGGGAGAATGCCTGCTTTTTCCATCAATGCTTCGTCGATAGTAATGCTGCCCATGTATTTTAAGTTTGCTTCTGTAACGGTAGCCGTATGAATTTTGCATTTTAACATGTAGTGTAACATTAGTTATTGCCTCCTAAAATGACGTTATCAATCAAACGGGTTTTGCCTATTTTTACGGCAATAGCTAAGAGGCTTTCGTCGTCTACTGTCGTAATCGGTTCGAGGCCGGGGAAGGAGAAGAGGTCCACGTAATCAATCGTTGCGAGCAGTTCTGTATTAAGGTTGTCACGAACGATTTTCTTCAACGTTTCTACGTCTTTTTCGCCATTTTCAAAGGCATCTTTCGCTTTTTTCAGGCTCTGTGACAGAATGACGGCTTTGGCTTTTTCATCAGCCGACATGTAAGCATTACGGGAGCTGCGCGCAAGGCCGCTTTCTTCCCGGACAATGGGCACCATGTTGATGTGAACAGGAATATTGAGGTCGCTGACGAAACGGCGAACAACGACGACTTGCTGTGCGTCTTTCTGGCCGAAGAAGGCTTCATCGGCACGAGTAATATTCATCAATTTCGTAACGACTGTAGCAACGCCGCGGAAATGAATAGGCCGCTGGGCACCGCACAGCTTATGTGTAATGTCGCCGTCGACGGTGACGTATGTGCAATATCCTTTTGGATACATTTCGCTAGGTTCTGGATGGAAAACTGCATCGACACCGACGCTTTCCAGTTTCTGGCAGTCTTCTTCAAAACGACGTGGGTACGCATCATAGTCTTCGTTCGGGCCAAACTGGGTCGGATTGACGAAGACAGAAGCAATAACGAAATCGCATTTTGCTTTAGCTGCGCGCATTAGGGTTAAATGGCCTTCATGGAGGGCACCCATAGTCGGCACGAGACCGATAACTTTTCCTTCTTTTTTCAGTTCACCAGCAAAGGCTTGCATTTCTTTTACAGTACGAAATACTTTCATAATCTATAGACTCCTTTATGATAACGATTTATTTAGACGGTACAGCGTGTAATTCTTTTTCTTTTTGTTCTTCCAGTTTTTCATCGCGATGAGCAAAGAAGTTCGCCACAATAGAGCCGGAAATATTTTGCCAAACACTAAAGATAGCACCGGGAATAGCAGCAGCCGGATTGAAGTACATGACAGCCAAGGACGCAGCCATACCAGAGTTTTGCATGCCTACTTCAATAGACACAGTGCGAGCTTGCTTGGAATTGAGGTGGCATACTTTGGCCATACCATAGCCCAGCAAGAGGCCGAAGCAGTTGTGCAAGACCACGATACCAGCCATCATGAGGCCTACGTCGAAGAGCTTGCCTGCACCGAGGGCGACGACACCGCCGACGAGAAGAATAATCGTGAGGACTGAGACAACTGGCATAGCAGGCATGATTTTCGTGACGGTCTTATTGCAGTAGCGGTTGAAGAGGACACCGAGAATAACAGGGAGCAAGACCATTTCAGCAATGGAAATCATCATGCTCAAGAAGCTGACTTCAATCCACGCGCCAGCAATGAACCACGTCAAGGCCGGAGTCACGAGAGGAGCGAGGATAGTCGAGGCCATGGTCATCGATACGGACAAGGCCACTTCGCCGCGAGCTAAGTAGGAAATGACGTTGGATGCTGTACCACCGGGGCAAGTCCCGACGAGGATAACGCCAATGGCCAGTTCCGGCGGCAAGGCGAAGACTTTCACCAAAGCCCACGCAACAGCAGGCATGATGACGAATTGGGCCACTGCGCCGATGAGGACTTCCCACGGACGACGACCAACGGCTTTGAAGTCTTCGACGGTCAAGGTCATGCCCATGCCGAACATGACGAGACCAAGGAGCCAGGGAATGTACGGCCCGACCCAAGTCAAGAGGTGTGGTCTAACAGCACCGAGGACACCGATGAGGACGACGAAGATACCCATGTTATTCACGAGAAATTGGCAACATTTTTTCAATACAAAAACCTCCTTTAGAAAAATAAACACGGAGGCAAAAGAGAACAAAAAAAAACGCCTTTCGGCGTTGACCGAAAGGCGCATTATGTCATGCAAACGTCAATTTTAACAGGGCGCACTAAGGCACTAAAAAGAAACGCAATCTACCTGTTAAAATATGATGAGTAATCCTTTCTGTCTCGGTCCGTTACGATCCAAGCAGATATTATCCATCTAACACATATCTGAAAAGTACAACTCACGTTAGTGATGTTATCTTTTGCCATGACACATAGTACCATATTGTTACAAAGTTTGCAACCAAAAATTTTCTGCAAAAGACTTGACCTGTGTAGATTTGTCAATCATATGTTACATGCTGTACGAAAAGAGTCGAGTACCTCTTTCGGTGATTTCCATCCCAGCGGCTTCATAGGAAACCGATTATATTCCCGATTCCGCACCGCTAATTGCTGTTTAAAATCAGCAAAAGAAAAGAAGGTATGCCGTGCATAGAAATATTCGTTATCCTTGCGGTGAGAACGTTCTACCTTGCCATTGTGCCGCGGTGTATAGGGACGTATTTTATGATGCTTGATAGGAAACGCCCGCAGTTGTTCTTCAAATAGCGTTAAATCATCTTCCGGTACTTTCCCAAACCGTTTGGTAAACTCAAATCCATTATCGGTCTGTACTTCTTGGATTGGGAACGGAAAATGCCGGACTAACTGTTGAAGAAACTTCATTGATGCATACGTAGATTGCTCCGGAAACGCCGCTAAGTACCGATAGCGCGTGCATTCATCAATAGCCGTGTATTGATACATTCGCTGATGGCGGCGGCGTGCTTCCCCGACGATACAAGCAGCGGGCACCACGTTGACATCGATTTGTACTTTTTCCCCAGGATACCGTGCCGGGGCGTATGGCTTAG
>UQHB01000063.1 GCA_900540735.1 uncultured Megasphaera sp.
TCATAGCTATATTTCATGAAAATACCCCCTTCACTGGGTTGTCCAGTAAAGGGGGGACGCATCATAGTAGGTGCAGTTTTTTTATGCCAAATCTGTACGAATTACGTAGTTTTATGGTATCATAATACATAGGCTTTGTAGCAAGAAGGAGAGAGTCATGGAATGGATTTACTTAGATAATGCGGCGGCAACGCCTATGGATACGCGCGTTTTAGAAGCCATGATGCCGTATTTGACGACGGCTTACGGCAATCCGTCGAGTTTGCATTATTTTGGGCAAGAAGCTCGGGCTGCTGTCCAGAAGGCGCGGCGCCAAGTAGCGACGTGTTTAGGCGTAAAGCTCGGTGATATTGTCTTTACAAGCGGCGGTACAGAAGCGGATAATTTAGCTATTCTCGGTTATTTACGGGCGAATTTTCCAAACGGCGGCCATTTGATTACGTCGTCTATTGAACATCATGCTATTTTGCGAACCTTTGAAGCCCTAGGGGAAAAGGGGTATGGTGTGACCTTTTTGCCTGTTGATGAAACGGGCCGAGTCCGCGTAGAAGATGTCGCCAAAGCTTTACGTGATGATACAGTCCTTGTATCGATTATGTATGCCAATAACGAAACGGGCATGATTCAGCCTATTGATGAAATTGGCGAGCTAACCTATGCACGAGGTATTGCCTTTCACGTCGATGCCGTTCAGGCTTTTGGCTATATTCCTATTCAGCCGCTGACGCAGCACATCGACATGCTTACGGTCTGCAGCCATAAGATTTATGGTCCTAAAGGGGTTGGCACTTTATATATTCGGCATGGTTTAGAGGTCTCTGCAGAGGCTTATGGCGGCCAGCAGGAACATCGCCTCCGGGCTGGTACGGAAAATGTTGCCGGTATCGTCGGCTTTGGCAAGGCGACGGAACTTCTCCAAGCCGAACGAGCTGAACGGTGTAAATTGGCTGCTTCTTATAAACAATATATATATGATACGCTAGTGCAAGGAAATGGTGCCCTTCACTATAATGGCACCATAGAAAATTCCTTACCCAATATTTTGAATGTCAGCGTAGCCAATACGGATAGTTCTATCGTTTTAATTGCCCTCGATATGGCTGGCATTGCTGTCTCGGCAGGGTCTGCTTGTGAAGCTGGTGCCGTTGAGCCGTCCCACGTTCTCAAGGCCATGGGCATTGGCGACGAATGGCTCCGCAGTAGTATCCGTATTTCTACGGGCAAAGATAATACGTTTGATGAAATGAAAGAAGCTGTACGCCGGATACAGGGCGTGTTACAGCAAATGCATAGATAATCCTAAAGGAGGAAGTAGATTGACAAAACGTGTAGCCGTTGCCATGAGCGGCGGTGTCGATAGCTCTGTAACGGCAGGGTTGTTAAAAGAAAAAGGCTTTGATGTCATTGGCATTACACTCCGTCTTTGGGAAGAAGACCCGACGTGTGCGCCAGTCGATAATATTCACGCGTGCTGTTCTTTATCGTCTGTAGATGATGCGAAAGAAGTAGCTGCTGTCCTCGGTATTCCTCATTATACCTTGGATTTTCGTGATATTTTTAGACGGGATGTTATCGATTATTTTATTCATTCGTACCAGCAAGGGAAGACACCAAATCCTTGTATTGCATGCAATAAATTCATTAAATTTGGCTTGCTTTGGGAAAAAGCAAAGCAATTTGGTGCTGACTTTTTAGCCACAGGCCATTATGCCCGTGTGGTCTACGACGAAGAACGAAAAGTATATTCTCTGTTACGCGGCGCGGACCGCCGCAAAGACCAGTCCTATGTCCTCTATCAGTTGACACAAGATATATTGCCTCATATGCTCTTTCCCATGGCTGATTTGGAAAAACAGCATACGCGGGAACTGGCAAAAGAATGGAATTTACCGGTCTTTAATAAGCCAGAAAGCCAAGACATCTGTTTTATTCCTGATAATGACTACAAAGGATTTTTACGGAAAGAAATTCCGCAGTACTTCAAGCCTGGTGATTTCGTCGATAAACACGGTAAGGTTATTGGCAAACACAAAGGCATTCCGTGCTATACTATTGGGCAACGGCGCGGCTTAAACCTAGGCGGTCCAGGAGGCCCGTATTTCGTCACGGCTATTGATGTGAAACATAATCGCGTCATCGTCGGCGGTGCTCAGGATTTATTGTCCACAACGGTTCATGCCAACGAAGCAACATGGGTTGAAGGGACACCGACGGCACCCTTTAAAGCACTCGGCAAAATCCGTTATGCCGCACCAGAAACGCCATGCACGGTTTATCCTAACGGCGACAAGATGCGCGTCGAATTCGAACAACCACAACGTGCTGTTACAGGCGGACAAGCATTAGTACTATATAATCCCGAAGATGGCGAACGCGTCCTTGGCGGCGGCGTCATCGTCTAGGGGAGAGGAGATTAACGTGGCAACAGAACATATTCGCAATTTTTCAATTATCGCTCATATTGATCATGGTAAATCGACTTTAGCAGACCGGATGCTGGAAATGACCGGCACCGTTCCGGAACGAGAAATGGAAAATCAGCTCCTCGATACGATGGATCTCGAACGGGAACGAGGCATTACGATTAAAGCCCAGTCAGCACGGCTCATTTACGATGCAAAAGACGGCAAACAGTATATTTTAAACCTCATCGACACACCGGGGCACGTCGACTTTAACTACGAAGTGTCGCGTAGTCTTGCGGCCTGTGAAGGGGCACTCCTCGTCGTCGATGCGACGCAAGGTGTTGAAGCCCAGACTTTGGCCAATGTCTATTTAGCTCTTGAACATGACCTGGAAATTATTCCGGTCATCAATAAAGTCGACCTTCCGAGTGCTGATCCAGAACGAGTTTGCAAAGAAATTGAAGACGTTATCGGCCTTGATGCATCGGATGCTATTATGGTCAGCGCGAAAACCGGCTTTGGTGTCGATAAAGTCTTAGAAGCAGTGGTTCAGCGTATTCCGGCTCCGGAAGATGCACCAGATAAACCGCTCCGTGCCCTTATTTTTGACTCTCACTTCGATGCCTACAAAGGGGCTATTGCCAATGTACGCGTCATGGAAGGGAGCTTGAAACCGGGCGATAAAATCCGTATGATGGCAACAGGGAAAGAATTTGACGTCATTGAAACGGGGGTCTTCTTGCCGCAAATGCATCCTATTCCAGGCCTTGAATGCGGTAGTGTTGGCTATCTCGCGGCGAGCATGAAAAACGTCCGTGACTGCCGCGTTGGCGACACAGTGACGCTTGCAGAAAATCCGGCTGCTGCGCCTCTGCCTGGTTACAAAAAGGCTGTACCGATGGTGTACTGCGGTCTCTATCCGATTGATACGAGTGAATACGACAACCTCCGCGATGCTCTCGAAAAATTACACCTCAATGATGCGGCTCTTTTATTTGAACCGGAAACGTCGTCAGCCTTAGGCTTTGGTTTCCGTTGCGGTTTCTTAGGCCTGTTACACATGGATGTTGTCTGTGAACGGCTCGAACGGGAATACGGCCTCGCTCTCATTACGACAGCGCCGTCCGTTATTTACCACGTCTATTGCACAGACGGCACGATGGTCGAAGTAGACAACCCGTCTCTCATGCCGGACATGACGAAAGTCGACCACATTGAAGAGCCTTTCGTTAAAACGACTATTATTATTCCGAAAGACATGGTTGGTACGGTCATGGAAATTTCCCAGAACCGCCGCGGCCAGTATCTGACCATGGATTATCTTGACGAAACTCGTGTATCCGTCATTTATGATTTGCCCCTTTGCGAAATCCTGTATGATTACTTCGATGTTTTGAAGTCGGCAACGCGCGGTTATGCGTCTCTCGATTATGAATTAAACGGTTACCAGACATCGCCGATGGTGAAAATGGATATCCTCATTAATGGTGAAGTCGTCGATGCCCTCAGTATTATCGTTCATCGTGATTTTGCGGCGCGCCGCGGCAGAGCACTCGTGGAAAAATTACGGAGCCTTATTCCGCGCCAGCTCTTCCAGATTCCGATTCAGGCAGCTGTAGGCAATAAAATCATTGCCCGTGAAAACGTCGCCGCGCTTCGTAAAGACGTCCTCGCCAAATGCTACGGCGGCGATATTTCCCGTAAGCGGAAGCTCCTTGAAAAACAAAAAGAAGGGAAGAAGCGGATGAAGCAGTTCGGTACTGTCGAAATCCCGCAAGAAGCCTTCATGGCTGTCCTCAAGGTGGATAGCGAATAATGCTGGGGCTATACATACACATTCCCTTTTGTGTGCAGAAATGTATCTACTGTGATTTCCCGTCATACGGCGGCGTTTTAGAGTGCTTTCATAGCGATTATGTCGCTGCGCTGTGCCGGGAAATTGCAGCAGCACCTCAGCAAGACCAGACGGCGGACACTATCTATTTCGGTGGTGGCACGCCGTCTTTGCTTACGCCTAAGGACATCGAGACGATACTGCAGGCACTGCGGCAACGCTTTACGATTACGGAAAATGCAGAAATTACGCTGGAAGCCAATCCAGACAGCATGAACCGCGCCTATGCGAAAGCATTAGCCTCTCTTGGCATCAACCGCATTAGCTTGGGCTTTCAATCGACCAATGACGCTATGCTACGCCTTCTCGGGCGAATTCACACGGCGGCACAGGGACTACACGCCATAGAAGATGTGTATAACAGCGGCATTCATAATATTTCTGTCGATTTTATGTATGGATTGCCGACGCAAACGCTGGCTATGGTGCAGCACGACATGGCGACACTCGCCCAGCTTCCGGTGACGCATGCGTCGATTTATAGCCTCATCGTCGAAGACGGGACGCCGATGAAACGCCGTGTCGATACAGGCGAGTATATCTTGCCAGACGACGAGGTCGTAGAAGTAATGGCAAATACGGTCCATAAGGCTATGCACGGCACTGGTTTTCAGCACTATGAAATTTCTAGTTATGCTAAAGAGGGATACTTGTCGCGGCATAACACGAAATATTGGGAGTATACGCCGTACATCGGCTTTGGTGCGTCTGCGCACTCCTTTGACGGTGCGACGCGGTGGGCCAACGTGCGCAGTCTGCCTCAATACATATCTAAGGCCGGGACGGAAGCTGTCCGCGCCGAAGTCGTTCCTATTGATGAGCAGCGAGCTGTAGAAGACTATTGCTTCCTGGCTCTCCGCATGCGGTCCGGTATTGCTACGAAGGCCTTTCAAACACGCTTTGGACGGCCTATAGAAGCCGAATTTGGCCCGGTCTTGCAGCACCTCATAGCGCAAGGGCTGCTAGAAAAAACGGCCATATTCTATCGGTTAACAGAACTTGGCCTGGCATACGGTAATTACGTATTTAGTCAATTCATTCGCTGAAATATTACGGTCTCTGTAATTGATTAGGATTGACAAAAACACAGTGAAACGGTATAATTTATATGTGTGCAGTAAAGCACTCCCTAACATACTTTTGGAGGGAGGGATATCAGAATGGCAGAAATCAGAGTTGGTAAAAATGAAACGTTAGAAAGCGCACTTCGCCGCTTCAAACGTTCATGCCAAAAAGCAGGTGTTCTTTCCGAAGTTCGGAAACGTGAACACTACGAAAAACCGAGTGTACGGAGAAAGAAAAAATCCGAAGCAGCGCGTAAACGGAAATACAGAGCATAAGTGGTCAAACTAAGAAGGGTGATAGTATGTCTCTAAAAGAAGAACTGCTGCAGGACATGAAAGAAGCAATGAAAAGTCACGATAAACTGACGTTAGGCGTTATCCGCATGGTTAAGTCCGCATACCGCAATGCAGAAATTGATGGGAAATGCGAACTCGACGATGCCGGTGTTGGTGCTGTCATTGCCAAAGAAATGAAACAGCGGAAAGAATCGCTCGCAGAATTTGAAAAAGCAGGCCGTCAAGATTTGGTAGACGAAACGAAAGCTGAAATGGCAGTGCTTGAAAAGTACATGCCGAAACAATTATCAGAAGACGAAATCCGCCAGATTGTTACTGCTGCCGTTGCTGGTCAAAGCGAACTGAAAATGGGGGCTGTCATGAAACTCGTCATGCCTCAAGTCAAAGGTAAAGCCGATGGCGCAGTTGTTTCGAAAATAGTTAAAGAAACTTTACAAAATAATTAGTTTTTTTAGAAATAGATATTGACAATAAAACTAATTAATTGTATCATGTGTACATGATTTGATTGAAAACAAAATAAATCATGCAACAAAAGTCAAAGAAGACTTCGAACCTTACGAGGGGCGAAGTCTTTTCTTTTTTACCCAAAGGAGGAAGTTAAGAATGAACAAAGAAGATTTAGTCTATGTGATTCCTGCTGGCCAGTATGGTAAAGAAGGCGTCTTAGCACTTCTTGAACAGCATCCTGAAATTAAATTCGTATCTCTCGTCGGTGTCGACCTCGCTGGTAATGATACAGATGAAAAGATTCCTATTTCTATCTTCTTTGAAGACTATGACAAATTCTTCAATGCTACGGCTGTACAGACAGACGGTTCTTCCGTTGTCCTTCCTGGCATTGCTACATTAGATAATGCTCGTGTTGATATGAAAGCAGACCCAGGCGTTAACTGGTTTGTCGATTACAACGACGGCAACATTGACCCGGAAACAGGCAAACCGGTCGGCACGCTCCGTATTCCGAGCTTCTTGCATCATGTATCGGGCTTCATTGATTCCCGTTCCATCCTTCGCAACAGCGTCGACTACGTATCTGACAGATTGTTAGACCTCATTAAAAAACACGGTGTTCCTGGTCTTTCCATCAACGGTGACGACATTGAAAAACTCGTCTTCACAACAGCTACAGAACTTGAATTCTGGGTTAAAACTCCGAGCCAGGACGTTGCAACTCGTCTCCTCTCTGCATCCCAGAAAATGCAGGAACAGTACTGGCAGCGTACACACGGCGTTGTTCGTACAGCTCTTGAACAAACTGTGGAACGCCTTGAAAAATACGGCCTCAAACCAGAAATGGGCCATAAAGAAGTTGGCGGTATTAAAGCCCACATCGATGATTCCGGTAAATTAATCTTCGTTCTCGAACAGCTCGAAGTTGACTGGCAGTTCAGCAATGACCCTGTACAGATGGCTGATAACGAAATCCAAGCTCGTATCATCGTTCGCGAAGTATTCCGTGAAAATGGCCTTGAAGTTACGTTCCAGGCTAAACCAATCCATGGCGTAGCTGGTAGTGGTGAACATACTCACGTTGGTATTGGTGCAATCCTCAAAAACGGTAAATTCGTCAACCTCTTCAACCCGGATGACATGCACAAAGACTTCCTTAACTCCTTGGGCTATGGTGCTATCATGGGTATCCTCAAACATTACGAAGTTATCAACCCCTTCGTTTCTTCTACAACAGATTCCTTGAACCGCTTAAAACCTGGTTTCGAAGCTCCTGTTTGCATCGTTACAGCTCTTGGCGGCGAAACACCGGATATACCGTCCCGTAACCGTTCTGTCCTCGCTGGCCTCATTCGTGACATCGCTTCTCCGAACGCTACTCGTTTCGAAGTCCGTGCCCCGAACCCATTCACCAATACATACGTTGCAGTTGCTCTCTTCTACTTAGCAGCTCTCAACGGTATCGAATATGCCTTGACCAACGAAAAAACACCGGCAGAACTTTTGGCAGAACTCTCCAAGAAACCGGGCGAAGAAGCTGGCTACCTCGAAAAAGATCGCGCATACCGTTCGGAAATCGATGTATTCGAAAACTTCACGAGCGAACAGCGTGACGCTATGTTCGGCAAAGCTCCGCGTACTGTATGGGAAAACTTTAAAGCTCTCTCGACATACCCGGAAAAAATCGACGAATTGGCTTGCCCGGCTTTCGAAAAACGCCTTATGGAATCCTTCAAAGATGCTGCTCTTAGCCGTTGGGAATTAGAACTCCAGTACCGCATTATTCCGGACAACCTCGAAAAAGTTATTGCTGCAAAACAGCTCCATGTTGATGGCGACAGCAATCCGCTCGAAGTAGAACGTTGGACGAAACTCAATGCGCTCCGTACAGAACTTGGCCGCGACACAGAAAAGAGCCTTTCTATCTTCTCGAAGATTAAGAAAGCTTTAGCTGCTGGCGACAACGATACAGCATCTGACCTCATGGTTGTCATGAGCGACAAGATGGATGAACTCGAAGATTTGTACTATGTATATTCTCACAACGCTTTCTAAACCATTCCTTTGGGTTATAGAATAGAAGAAAGGGGCTGTCGCACAAAGCATTTATTTGCTTTTGCGACAGCCCTTTCGCTATA
>UQHB01000064.1 GCA_900540735.1 uncultured Megasphaera sp.
TACACGAAATCTACTGTGAGTTTTTTAGTTGTCGCACTTTATTTTACAATCTATCTTATCTAGACAAAAATCATGAAAATATCACATATATTGATGCCAAATTTAAATCAATTTTATTAAGAATTGATATGATAAATCATTTTATGAAGAAGTTATGAAGATGTGTTATATATTTTACAATTTTATATATATTAATATACCATTTTATATACTAAGTATATATTTATTTTTACGCAACGAAAAAGGCCCGTACCAGAATGTCTTCTGGACGAGCCTTTTTCTAATTTATTAGGAATTATACATCATGGACGGATTAGTCTTCGTCTTCCAAATCGTCGAGCCAATGCATGGAGTGTTTGACGGCTTTACGCCAACCTTTGTAGTATTTACCTGCTTTGACAGGATCCATTTCCGGTTCAAAACGATTCTGGAGTTTCCAGCTTTCTTTGAGTTCTGCTTTGGAGTTCCAAACGCCGACTGCTAAGCCTGCAAGGTACGCTGCGCCGAGGGCTGTCGTTTCGATGACTTGCGGACGGTCAACAGGTACGCCTAAGAGGTCAGCCTGGAACTGCATGAGCATGTTGTTAGCAACAGCACCACCATCGACTTTGAGGGCTGCGAGCTTGATGCCAGAGTCTGCTTCCATTGCACCGAGGACGTCTTTGGTCTGGTATGCCATGGAGTCGAGTGTTGCACGAACGATGTGCGCTTTCGTCGTGCCGCGAGTGATACCGATGATGGTGCCGCGAGCGTTCATATCCCAGTACGGTGCGCCGAGACCAACGAAGGCCGGTACGACATAGACACCGTCTGCGTCATCGACTTTTTTCGCCACCCATTCGGAGTCAGGTGCCGTATCGATGAGGCGGAGGCCGTCGCGTAGCCACTGAATAGCCGAGCCTGCAACGAAGATGGAGCCTTCGAGAGCGTAGTCTACTTTGCCGTCGAGACCCCAAGCAATAGTCGTGACCAACCCGTTTTCGGATTTAATCATGTCTTTGCCTGTGTTCATGAGCATGAAGCAGCCTGTGCCGTACGTGTTTTTCGCCATGCCCGGTTCGAAGCAAGTCTGGCCGAAGAGAGCAGCTTGCTGGTCACCAGCAGCACCGGCGATGTTGACAGGAGCACCTAAAATAGTCGATTCTGTCGTGCCGTAAATGTCGCTGGACGGACGTACTTCTGGGAGCATGCTCTTCGGAACGGTCAAGTATTTCAGGAGTTGGTCATCCCATTTGAGTTCTTTAATGTTAAACATCAACGTACGGGATGCATTGGAGTAGTCCGTAACGTGTGCTTTTTTGCCGGTCAAGTTCCAAATGAGCCACGAATCGATAGTACCGAATAAGAGTTCACCTTTTTCAGCTTTTTCACGAGCACCTTCGACGTTGTCGAGAATCCATTTAACTTTTGTACCCGAGAAGTATGCATCAATGACAAGACCTGTTTTGTCTTTAAATTCATCGACCAGGCCTTGGGCTTTTAATTCTTCGCAAATGGAAGCGGTCTGACGGGACTGCCAAACGATGGCATTGTATACGGGAACGCCTGTATTTTTATCCCAAACAACGGTTGTTTCACGCTGGTTTGTAATGCCAATAGCGCAAATCTGGGACGCTTTGAGGTTTGATTGTTCGAGGGCACCTTGCATGACTTCAATCATGGTATGCAAGATTTCGTTTGCGTCGTGTTCGACCCAGCCTGGTTTCGGGAAGTACTGGGTAAATTCTTTTTGGCACACGCTGATAATCTGGGACTGGTCATCAAAGATAATCGCACGGTTACTGGTCGTACCTGCGTCAAGGGCCATGACGTACTGTGTTTGCATAAGTAAAACTCCTTTCATACTAACCAACTTATCTGAATATAACAAAATGACTCATACGCTTTAAGTAAATTATAAATGTTTGTGAACCTTTTTACAACAGGATAATAACATAATTTCATATCTAATATATTCGTCGTATCATCTATGCTATTTATGCAAGCATGGGGAATTATCTATACAAATCTGTGTAATTATGCTAAATAGTATATGCTATTTATTTTTTGACTTGATTTTTACATCTGTTCAATGCTATAGTGAGTACATGTACTATACGTAAAGGACGTGACGTCATGTCTACACATAAGGATAAACTTGCCATTACGGCAGCAAAATTATATTACCAGTCGGGCTACAGCCAAAACGATATTGCTAAAGAGCTGGCTGTGTCGCGGCCGTCGGTGTCGCGGCTCTTGCAGTATGCTAAAGACCAAGGGTTTGTACGCATTGAAATCTTTGACCCGATTGAAGACCAGAGCCATTTGGCAGACAGTCTGATGGCGGCGTATCATCTGAAGGATGTGTGCATTGCCAATACGCCCATTGATGACGAAGAGGAAATGAAACGGTATATTGGCCGCCGCGGTGCCCAGTATTTGGATACGATTATTGAGGACGGCGACATTATCGGTGTCGGTTGGGGCACGACCATGCATTGCTTATCTCATGCGCTCTTGCCGAGGCCATTGCGGGGCGGCCAGATTGTCCAGCTCGAAGGGGGCATTACGCTCTCCACTGGCGAAACTTATGCCAATGAGATTTTGGAACGGTTTGCCAAAAATTATGAGACTATTGCCCAGTATTTACCTCTCCCTGTTCTCTTTGATTCGAAGGTCGTCAAGGAGATGGTTTACAAAGACCGCCATGTGAAGCGCGTCTTGGAGCTAGGGAGAAATGCGAATATTGCCGTTTTTAGTGTCGGGACCGTACGGGATAATGCACTCTTCTTCCGTCTTGGCTATGCAGATAAAAAAGAAAAGGCCTTCCTCAAGAAGCATGCTGTTGGCGATATTTGTTCGCGCTTCTTTGATAAGGATGGCCATATTTCGAGCAAAGAGCTCAATGATAGAACGGTCGGTATTGACCTCGATTGCCTGTGCCATAAAGAGTATAGTGTCCTCGTGTCGGGCGGCGAAGGAAAGGTAGCGGCTATTCACGCGGCGTTAACAGGGGGCTATGCCAATGTCCTCGTAACAGATCAATTCACGGCGAAACGGCTTTTGACGCAATAAAAAAACGACTACACGCCTTGCAGTCGTTGACAATGTGACACATATTTTATAAAATATATATCGTGGCGTTACCTAAATGGTAAGTGGTCCATTCGCCCCGGAGTGAGTTTCACGAAAGGGGGAATGCTTATGTCTAAATATGATTTTTTAGCATTTCTAGTCTTGTTACTAGCATTAGCTCTCGTCATTAAAGCATAAGAAAAGTCCGCCTGCGGTTCCCAACGTCTGGCGGACGATTCTTGTTTACCATATGCAGGGCTGACCATTTACCGGTAACGCCCTTTCTATGTTTATTATACTTTACAATATATCATTTGTCAAAAGGAACAGTTCTCTTTGTAGGAGAGCTGTTCCTCTTTTTATGCCTTTTGGGCTTCTTTTTGTTTATATTTTTCGGTCCATTTCCAGCGTTTGTGGAGCCAGAACCAATCTTCTGGGTACTTGCGGATATGGTCTTCTAAGATGTCATTGAGGTGCTGCGTGACTTCGTAGACGCGCTGTTTCTTTTCTTCTTTCGAGAGCTTTTCCCCTTCTCCGTAAGGACGGAAGGGCGGCAAGACTTCGACTTGATGATGGTAAGGTCTATCGGAGTGAATGAAAATCGGTACGATAGGATAGTTCTTGAGGCTCGCCAGCTTTGCCGGGCCGTCAGCCGTGAGCGTATCTTTGCCGAAGAACTGCACCATAATGCCCGTATAGCCTGGGTCTTGGTCCATGAGAAGGCCAATGTATTTACCATCAGACAAGAAGCGCACCATATCGCGAATGCCTGTCTTGTACGTGACATGCTGTTTCATCAGTGCCCGATATTCATTGATGAACGTATCGGCACTGGCACTATTTTGCTGCTGCGCTACGGAAATCAAGGGATAGCCATTCATGGCGAGAGTCGCGCCTAGGAGTTCCCAGTTACCGGCGTGAGAGGCCATGAAGACGGCTCCTTCGCCACTAGCTTTGAGTTCATCTAAGTATTCTTTGCCGTGGAAGTTTATTTTCTCATCGAAGACGGCTTTGGTATAGCGCGGATAGGACAGAACTTCGACAATCATGGGGCCAAAGCGGGTCGTACTGGCTTTGGCGATTTCCATGGCTTTGTCCGGGTCGTCTGTAATGCCACAGTCAAGGATTTGGCTTTGGGCCAAAGTCTTTCGTTTTTGAGGCACAAACGTCCAAAAGAAGGCTCCTAAAAAGGAGCCTAAGCCGTGGCGCATGCCGCGCGGCAAGTGACAGATGAGAAAGCTGAGACATTTCATAAAGGTGTACATAGGCAGCCCTCTTACTGTTGTGTTTTCTTTTCTAATTCGGCTAATTTCTTTTCTAAGGCTTTGACTTGTTTGGCCATTTCCGGCAGGCGTTTGAGGTATACTTGAGTGCGGCTCCATTCAATGTGCGGCCGTGCGGGGAAGCCAGCATAGACTTGGTTACCTTTCATATTGCCAACAATCCCGGATTTACCGGCAAAGACGGCGTTATCGCCAATGGTAATATGACCGGTGCAGCCTGTTTGTCCGGCAAGGATGACGTGGTTGCCGATTTTCGTGCTGCCTGCTACGCCGCATTGGGCAATGATGAAACAGTCTTCGCCTATTTCGTCATTGTGGCCGAGATGGACGAGGTTGTCGATTTTCGTGCCGCGGCCGACTTTCGTCGAGCCCAGTGTGGCATTATCGATACACGTGCAAGCACCGATTTCGACATCGTCACCAAGGACGACGTTGCCAATTTGGGGAATGCGCGTGTGTTTGCCGTCTTTCGTCGCAAAGCCAAAGCCTTCACCGCCAATGACGGCGTGGGCGCGAATGACGTTGTTCTTGCCGAGAACGCAGTTTTCATGGATGACAGCACCAGGGAAAATGGTCGTGCCACTGCCGATGGTGACGTTATCGCCAATGAAGACGTACGGATAAATGGTGCAATTATCGCCGAGAGTGACATTTTTGCCGATGACAGCGTAGGCCATAATGGCTTCGTTGCTGCCAATAGTTGCACTGTCATCGACAATAGCCGTCGGATGAATGCCAGCGGCAATAGATTGACTGGGATGGAACAGCACAAGGAGCTGCGAAAAGGCAAGACGCGGATTTTCGACAACTACCAACGTGTTATCCCCAGCAGGGACTTCTTCGGATACGATGACAGCCCCGGCATGAACCTGGGGAATATATTCGGTGTACGGATGGACCGCAAAGGTAATGTCTGTTGCCTTTGCTTCAGCCAGGCCTTTGACATCTTCAATGAGAGCCTCGCCGTTACCAATGACCTTGCCACCGAGAATCGTTGCTAATTCTTGTACTGTTTTTTTCACTATGGACAACCCCTTTACTGCAATTTAGCAATCAAATCATCTGTGACATCAATGCCGCCTTGGGGGACAGCTTCTTTGACGACGACAATGCCGACTTTCTTTTCTTTGGCAATGTCGCCTAATTTGCTTTGAATGTCAGACATGAATTGACGTTGCATACTTGCGCCAAAGATGTTTAATTCTTGTTGTGCTTGCGCTTGTTTCTTTTGGAAATCTTCCGGAGACATAGAAGCCTGAGCTTGTTTTAATTCTTCCTCTACAGCCTTCTGTTTGTCTTCAGTCTTTTGTTTATATTGCTGTACGAGCGGTGCTTCTTGCTGTACTCGGGTCATGTCGACAGTACCGATTTTATCTTCACTGCCGCAGCCAGCGAGCAAGCCTGTGAGCACCATGACAGCGGCTATAGCTGCCATTCGTTTACACATTGTTTTCATGCTGTAAGCCTCCTATTATGCCAGTTTCGCAATAATGTCGTCTGTTACGTCTTGGGCTGTGCCAATGCCGGTGTAGGTGCCGAAAATGACATCAATCCCTTGTTCCTGGGCAACAGCGGCTGCTTTATCGCGAATGTCTGCCATAATTTCTTCTTTTGCTGCTTTTACTTCTTGTTCTTTCCCATCGAGCTTATCTTTCCATTCTTTGTTCCACACTGCCGGTTCAGGCCGGTCTTGGAGGACATCCATTTGTTGCTGGAATGATGCTGTTTGGGCTTGTTTACGTTGTTCTAAATCTACCTTGACTTGCTGGCCATAGTCAGCGAGCTCTTGCTGAGCCTTCTTTTTATACGGAGCCAGGGCGGCTTCGATTTCTGCAGTCGTGCGGTTCGTGACCTGCACGTCTGTCGTCGCCTTTTGCATGAGTGCTGTCAATTCGTCTTTCGTCGCTTGCCGTTCTTTGTCATCGAGGGCCAAGGTCTGCAGTTTTAATTGTAAATTGACGATTTTTAGATTATCAGCCTGAGAAATGACAGGCTGCGTCTTCTTTTTTTCTTGCACTAGTTCTTCATATTTGGCTTTCAGGCCTTCATTGAGTTCATTTTCTTTGAGGGCCATCTTGGCTTTGAGCTCCTGATCTAAGGCGGCATTTCCGGCAGCTTCTGTCGGTGCCATGAGCTGCATGGATTTCCCTTCAGCTGCTGCTTTTTGGGAGTAATTCCATTGTTCAAACTGATATTGGGCAATCATGGCATTGTATTCCAGTTCGAGGCGATGATAGGCCGCGTATTTCGGGTGGCTCATCATGACGTGCTCTAGGTCCGCATAGGCGTAGACCGGAGCTGTTGCAACGGGTGTAACTGGTTGTTTTTGATGCATGTGCCAAAAGGCGAGGCCTGCCGCCAAGATGACGATGAAGGCCCCAATGGCTGCCGCATATATCCGTTTTCTCATAGGGCTATCCTTATTGTTTTGACTGGCTGTTGCTCAATTCTTTTGTGACTTGGTCCGTAATGTCTGTGCCACCATAGAGGACGACACGTTTGTCGACGACGACGCTGAGATTTTTGGTCGTAGCGACGCTGCTAATCGCGTTGTCGACTTTATCTTTTACGCCTTTATAGATTTCTTCGTGTTTCTTCGAGAGGTCGTCTTGCATTTTCTGGAAGAGTTCCTGTTTCTGCTGGTCGTTCATGTTAGCAGACTGTTGTTCGAACTGTTTCTGCATGTCTTCGCCAGCTTGCTGCCACTGTTTCTGTGCTTCTACAGCGTCTTGGTTGTCCGGTGTAATGACTTTGCTCATGTCGATGACACCGACACTGCTGGACGGTGCGGCACTAGCCGGATTGCCGGTCTGCATAACTGCAAGGCCTGCTACAGAGAGAACGAAAATGGCTGCAATAACAGCGGAAAAAATCTTAACATTTCGTTTCTTACCCATTTCTGACATCATAATAACATATCCCCTTTATTACTTTATAAATAGCCGATGACGCGGAGCCACTGGTCATGGTCGGACACGATGTATTCGAGCCCAAGATAGTCGTGGAGCCTGTAGGTCAGGCCTACTTCGCCATCGTGATGCGTCAAGTCTCGATCCATACGGAATTGCCACCGCCCGCCTAAGGACTGACGGAGCCAGAGGCGATGACTGTCGTCGAGGCTTTCCCATTGATAGCCTACACGCGTACCTTTACTAAAGCGATAGAAATAGCCTGGTATCAACTTCCAGTCTACGTCCGTCGGCATGAATTCTACTTTGCCGTATACTTCGTGGTGACTGCCAATCTTACGGCCTACAAGAGCCGTCAGGACTGTGTTTTCGCCATGGTCCGTGTGGTCACGGCTCATGTCCATGTAGACACCAGCTTGAATATCGTAGAAATCCGTTTGCGATAGTAAATGAATCGTCGTGTCGTCGCCAATGGTAAGGCTCGGCGTGACTTTTAATTTGTATTGCTCAATGACCCATTGTTTGCACAGTGTCTGTGCTACGTCGTCTTGAATGTCTTGGGCATGCCGCTGGACGAAGGCCACAGGCAAGCCATCGAGGCCGCTGTACCGGTCTTCGAGATTCTTACGCGTACTGAGGAAAATAATTTTCGGTACGTTTTCGGCATCTACGTCGACACGGACGTTACGAAGAACTGGTAATTTCGGCAAGAAATAGACTTGCACCGTCATTTCTTCGCCGCCTGTAATGACGATGTGCGGATAAAACTCAGGCAACCGCCGTTCCAGTTCGCTTTCAATAACGCCTTGGATGGCACCATTGGCCCAGTCGAGGGCATCGACGGGCAGGCCCATGAGGACGCTTTCGATTTGTTCTTGTGCGTCAGCTACATCACGAGAGGCGAGTTCTGCACCGAGTGGCGGCAAGCCGCCGTAATGGAAAGATA
>UQHB01000065.1 GCA_900540735.1 uncultured Megasphaera sp.
GAAAATTTAGTGTGTAGGCAAGGCGGAAATCTTGCTTACAAATATATTATACGAGTAGAGGTTATACATGAATAACAAGTATAAAAATTGGATGATTACACTAGTAATATTAATTATATGTGTCTGTAGTGGATATATACTTACGATGAAAAGCATAGAACTTCCCCATGTTAGATATTTTGGCTTTTTTCGTTATATTATGGAATCAGAATTTATCCTTTATAAAGATATGGAAAAAGTAGCCATTGAACCTCGCATTTTTTCATATCAGTTCATTCCGCCATATATATATATTTATGGTGTATCTGGGTATACAAAAGTAAATGTTAGCTTATGGGGGAGTATCGAAAAAATTCCGAATATGTCCTATTATCAATATGTAGAACCAGAGTTTACAAGTCCTTTTGTAAGCACATTAGAACGTCTAAAAGATAAATTGGGATTTCCACTCATCTTAAAGGATTCTTTGAAAAATGTATCTTTAGAAGATTATAAAATATACCAAACCCTAAGAATGAAAGGAGCAATAAGCAAAGAAGCGTATTTTATGTCTCAAAAGAACTTTTTTAATAAACCTAATGAAATGGTTGGGGATATAGAAAATGGGTTGGATTCTTTATAGTAACATTGACGATTTGTGTAGTGATTGATATACTACAAATAAGAAAATGAGGTAATTTTTTATAGTGTATGAGAAAACCCCTTATGCATGCTGGGAACATGTATAAGGGGTTTCCTCTATATTCTATATGGTTAGGAGAAGGAGATTACTGCTGTTCTTTAGCTTTAATGAAGCCCGGTGTCGTGAGGTAACGGTCGCCATTAGCCGGGAGGAAAGCAACGACAGTTTTTGCTTTCTTCATGGTATTGGTGGTGCGCATCAAATGACTTCTTTAATGAATATTAAGAATAGGGGGTTTTATTATTTTATGTTTATTTTTAGAAAATAAAAATGATATAATATAATTATAAAAGTTAAAAATGTAAAAATAAAAGGGAGGGATACTTATGAAAAAAATGTGCGGTACTTTGGGAAAGAGTGTACAAGATCCGACCTGTAGTATGTTGGCAGCGTTGACCTCGTTTCCTGAATCAAATGTTAAGGCATATAATACGTTTGAACATGCTATTAAAGAATTGAAAAGGGGATGCATACAAGCGGTGTTGGTGCCGGCTGCGTATCCTGAAATTAGGCATTTTATCATGGATGAATCCTTAATTATAAATGATATTTTTTCATTTGATATCCCTAATTTAGTGATGGTAGCGCAGATTGAACGCAAACATTATGAAAAGGTCTTCTTACATCCTGCTACAGTGAGTTTATTGCCTAAGATTATGGCATCTTATGAAAATACTCAGTTTGTAACTAGTAACTCTGTAGCATGTTATTTAGCTAAAAAACATCAAGATGTTTGTGCTATTACTGATAGAGTATGTGCAATGTTATATGATATACCAGTTCTTCAAGTAGTACGAAATAGTATTCATATGCCATTTTTTATTTTTGAAAGGAGTCAGCGTTATAATGAAAATATCGATTGTATTGAATAAAAGTTTAAGTCATGGTGAAAAGGCAAACTGCACAGCCATTTTAATGGGGCAATTAGCCGTATGTGTTCCAGAAATATATGATACAGCACCTGTTAGAGATGATAAGGGAATACTACATGCTTCTATAAAGAATAATGTCATTGTATTAGAAACCTCTGCCAATAAAGTACAGCATTTGCCAGAGTCTCTACATGATATTCGATATATTGTTTTTACTGATGTGGGACAATCATATAGCAATAGTTATGATATATACAAATCAGATATAGAGCAGGGAAAGACACCCTATCAAATTCAAGGAATTGTTTTGTACGGTAACGAAGATGATATAAATAGTGTTACGAAAAAATTTAGTTTATATAAATAGGAGGGCATAATGAACGTAACACAACGAGCTTATTGTTTGGCATTTTTAACAGCTTTTATTTGGGGGACAACTTTTGTTGCTATAAAGCAATTACAACATTATTATAGTCCTACTGAATTAATTTTATATCGTTTTACTATTGCATATATTCTTTTATGGATTATTAGGCCTAAGATAATGCATGTATCATCAATAAAAGATAATATAATTTTTGTTTTAGCTGGCTTAACAGGAGTGTGTCTATATTTTATTTGTGAAAGTTTGTCTGTTTCTATGACCGAAGCTTCTATTGTGGGAATATTGGTTTCCATAGGCCCTATTTTTACAGCTTTAATTACTAGTTTGATTTTAAAAGAAAAAAAGCTTACTCCTTTATTTAAATGGGGATTGGCAATAGCTTTACTGGGGATTATTTTAGTGTCTATGAAAAACGCTAGTTTTGCCAATGCTCATTGGGCAGGTAATATCTTAGCTGTTATTGCTGCCTTGATGTGGGCCATTTATTCTATTATTAGTAGTCGTATTTCATTACAATATGATGATATTATTTTATATACTAGAAGAAGTATATTCTTTGGCATCTTGTTCTTATTAGGTTATAATAGTGCTTTTAGTGAATTAAATTTTTTTATTCCTGATTTTACAGGTACGTTCTGTTTGTTGTATTTAGGTATTGGCGCTTCTGCACTATGTTTTTTGATGTGGAATTATGCTTTAAATATTTTAGGGCCAAGAAAAACAAGTATATTCATTTATTTAGTGCCGGTTATATCTATTATTGCATCCTCTTTGGTATTGCAAGAAGAAATTACCATATTAATGATTATAGGAACGGTTTGTACATTAACTGGCCTTGTGTTATGCGAAAAGAATTAATACCTACACCGCTTACTTAGTGATGTGTCCCAGGGGATATATTTTTTATCTGGAGAATTTCTACGTATGTTGTCTTGTATAATAACGCGTTACGTAACGGTGTAAATAAAAGAAAATAAAGTAACGTAAATAAAAAAATAACATAAACAAAAGTAACATAAATCAAAGTAATATTACATATGCTTGGACGGTCAGTGTGATGTTCTTTCTTTAGAGTCTTGCTTCGGCAAGTCTCTTTTTTTTGTGTGCAGAAGAATGGGAATAGGTTTTAGATTTTTTTATGTTGAAATAGAATGAATGATTTAGTAATTTTTGGAGACATTTTCAGGAGGATATATCCCTTATATAGTAGAGAGGTAAATTTCCTGAATCTACGAAATGAGGCTGATGATATGAAGAGGTTACAATGGGTGAAACGGCAGGCAATTTTATCGGATGTGCAGATGATGTATCTTTTAACGAAAGGCGATGCATATGTCGTGATTTGGTTTTTGCTTGAGGATTTGGCTGCGTCTATTAACGATGATGGAAAAATCTATGTTTCACCGAGTCAGCCTATGACGGTGGATTTTTTGGCGAAGACCATTCGGCGGAGTAAAAAGCAGGTTGAAAAAGCGCTCGATGTGTATGAAGAGATTGATTTACTGGCGCGTGATGAGAAAGGCGGGTTGCAACTCCTGACTTGGAATAAAATCCAAGACTATGCCAGGCTCAAAAAACAGCGAGAAAAAAATAGAGAGCGTCAAGCGAAATACCGCGAGCGAAAAGCAGCTAGCGATGACGCACGAGTTGAAGGGAAAGAACGAAATGATGTTGTTATCGTAGAAGAAAGGGTAACGGATAAAAACGTGTCTACTGATAATACACAGGAAGTTATGGCGAAATATCAGCAGTATTGGGGGCAAGTGAGTTCTATGATTGCGGAAAAGTTGACAGATTTTACGAAACAATGGGGTTGTGATGCTGTTTGTACGGCTATTGAGATTGCCAAGGAAAACGGCGCGTCTAATATCAATTATATCCGTGCTGTCTTAGAGAACAGCAACGGTCGTCCACAGCGGAAGGAGTCGGCGTATGAGCGACAACAAAAAGAAATTGATCGGATCCTTGATGAAGTATTTTACGAATGTGACCACGCCAGCACAAGCGGAGGCGCGGAAGGAACGGATGAAGCTCATGTATCAGACGTTGCCGGAGATGACGGACAGCGACACGAAGGAGCTCCTCGTTCGCTTACTCAAGCGATGCAAATTTGAGCCGACCATAGCGGAAATCATGGATGAGTGGCGCACGTTACAGCGAGCTATACGAAACGGTGAGCCTATACCGGGTGTCGAGGTGGATAGTACGCTCATTACGTTTGCGCGGAATTTTTTTCCTGGCATTAGTTTGGAGACTATTACACGGAATAAATTGGAGTTGTCTTGTTGTCTCATGGAGAGGCAACAAGAGTTGGATGAGAATTGTCGCTATCGGACGGTGCCTGTCATGGATAGCAATGGAGAGATTACTTGTTGTATGCGAAAGATAGTGTAGGTGTAATACTAAGGGATGGTGTCATTATGCTTGGACGCTCGAAGGGTTCCCTTTGTCCGTCCGTCGAGGAGGCTCACGGTGTGGTAGAGCTTCTGAAGCGGCTTTCGTAGCCCATCTTGACGCCATAACCGTCGGTCGGTACGGCCAATGGGGAACCATTCTCCCTCCCTTCGGGCATAACTTCATTTGCCTGTGATTCACTTACCAGTCTGAGGAGAGAAGAATGATGTGATGAATCTGGGAAGGGAGCAGTTTTCCTAATGGCGGCTCGGCCAAGGGTTATGACGTCGAGCGTGGCGCAGTGAAAGGAAACTGAGATTTTACCACAGCGTGAGGCTCCCTTGCCGAACGACATAGGAAGGCTGCGGACTGTCCAAGCATAATGAAATCTAACGGAAGAAAGGAGTGAAGATATTTGACGAATATTTTATCTTTTTTGAGGAATCTCGATAAGAGAAGGCTCATTTTTATCTTGCAGAAGTTATTAAATGGCGTGTTTCCTACAAGGCCGTTTGCCAAGTGTGGAAAGGGAATGGCGTGTCCTTGTCCGTATGGACGGAATGGGAAGGTTATGTCTGTAACGGGGATTGCGTCGGCTACTGATTGTGCAAGTGTACGTATTGGAAAATTATAGGAGGTTGTATGAACATTTATTTAAATCCTGGGCACGACCGACAGCTGGATAGTGGGGCTGTGAATCGTAATTTGAATTTGAGAGAGTGCGATTTGGCGTATGAGTTGGCTCAGCTCGTGAAGACGTATTTAGAGCGTCACGGCATGCATGTGATTATCGGGCAAAACGATGATTTGTATTTGATTTGTGATGAGGCGAATGGATGGGTGGCGGATTATTTTATATCGATTCACTTCAATGCGTTTAATAAGAGGGCCACCGGCACGGAGACGCTCGTGAGTGGGAGCCTCGATAGTTTGCTCCTAGGACATTCGATTCAGGCGAATCTTAAGGCTGTCTTATGTTTGCCTGACAGGGGGATTAAGGAGAAGCCCGGCATGTTTGTGCTTCGGAATACGTCCATGCCGGCGGTGCTCGTCGAGGTGTGTTTTCTTGACAATGATTATGATGTGAAGCGGTATTTTGATAAGAAAGATGAGGTTGCGCGGGCGATTGCCACCGGAATTGTGCAATTCATTGGTCAGTCGGGAGATATGGCTGCGTGAAGGGAGAGGAAGAAACTATGGCAGAGAATGCCGCGGTAAAGGGCATACTTTTACGACTTAGGACGTTCCGTATGCGTCTTAAAAAGTACGCCCTTTACCTAACATCTTCAGAAATCAATGGTTTATCTCCTAATATATAGTTTCTTCTTAACAGCTACGGTAATGGTCTCATTGGCCTTACCAATAAAATTTTACGAAGAAAGGAGGGATTGGTATGGCAAAACGGCTTGGTGTTCTTGCGAAGTTGAAAATGGTCTATTCTTATATGGATGGAGAAGGCCACGAGCAGGAACGTAAGAAAACGTTCAACAATTTGAAGCCCGACCAGGATGTGGCGAAGATTTTGGCTGCAGGGAATGCGTTAGGTTCGCTTCAAGAGGATGCAGTGAAGGCGATTCATGAGATTGCTGAGTATGAATTAATCGAGACTGCGTAGGCAACATATGCTTGGACGGTCGAAGAGTTACTCTTGTCCGTCCGCAGAGGAGGCTCACGATGTGGTGAATCTTCTGTGACGTAGTGTGTTGTTCTGCTTGACGCCATAACCGTCTGGCGGAGCGGCCAATGAGTAACCCTTCTCCCTCCCGGTATCGTCACTTCAATTACATGACTACGATGTCGGGGCGGGGTAAATATAGCGGAAAGGAGGGATTGGTATGGTTACTTCGGAGACGAGAAATTTGCAGCTTGAGTTTTCGTGTGCTGATGGGAAGAAAATGAGTTTTTCCTTATTGGACCCTAAGACAGACCTGAAAAAGGCTGATGTTGACACGGCGGCACAGACGGTGATTGCGCAGAATGTGTTTATGAACACGGACAAGGCTGAGCTCGTGGCACTCCATGCGGCGCGTATCGTGAGCAAGACGGTCGAGTCTATTGACGCGTAGAAGTGAATAGGAAGGCTCTCTCAGGGACGATTCTCTGAGGGAGTTTTCTGTGCATGCTTTACTTTAAAAGATTAAGTGTATACTGCATAACTACATGTTATTATACAATACACTATATACACATATATCTTCACATGCGTATATAGTGCATAAATAATCGAAAGTGGACAACTTTGATGTTATGCTAAAATGAAATGGATTACCCCCTATCTTTTTCTCAGTAAGTCTGCCATAATGAGAGCACAGCATGCATGCAGTAAACATAAACTATAGGAAAGGCAGGTATATACATATGCAAACATACCGCCAATTAATTAGACAAGCACAACGAGGCGATGCAGACGCAGTAACGGAGATTGTGGACAGATTTGACGGACTCATCGTTTCGATGGCATTATGTTTTAAAGCGTTTTTTCCTGATTTTGAAGAGGCAAAATCTATTAGTACGTGCGCCCTTATTGATGGGATTTATTCATGCGATTTGATGACGGATACGCTAGTGGCATATCATTTTAAGGCTCAGATTGTACGGCGATTTAACAAGGAAAAGTGCCTGCTTATTAAGCATGACAAGCATCGGCAGCATTATTTTTATGAAACGGCTCAGGAAGAGGAACGGGAGTTGCTGGAAGTGCCGGATACGGCGCAACGGTCTCCGGAAGAAACGTGTATTTTAGCGGAAGAGAGAGTCTTATTAGCCGAAGGAATGGCGTTGTTATCGCAATGTGAAAGAGATGTGCTGCACCTCAAGTATTATGCGAAAAAGACGAATATTCAAATTGGTGAAGCCTTAGGAATACATCGCCATAAGGTGGGGATGATTCATAAGGATGCACGAGAACAATTGCGGCAGTATTTGCAAAATAAATCGCCTAAACGTTTTTCATGATTTTCCGGCTGTAAACGTGACCATTAGTATGTCTATACGCAGGCATACAAAAGATATTACTTTAGATGCAGGGAAAAATACACAGACGACAACGGACAACCTCAGCAGTGCTGGCACTTCTATGGGTGCTACTTTTGGCGCAGGGGGCTTGCAAAATATCGATGCATCTTTCTCCAAGGCAAAAGATAATGGTACGACTGAAGTCACGACCCATACCGGTACGACGATTGTGGCTAATAATACCTTGAAGACCGAATCCGGTAAAGACACGCATATTATTGGCTCCCAAGTTGCTGGCAACACGGTGAACGTAAATGTCGGGCATAACCTCCATATAGAAAGTCTTCAAGATACAGAAACGTATAAAGAACACAGCTCGTCTATGGGCGGTGGCATCAGCCACGGTGTGACAAATGGTAAATTAGGTAATTCAACCAGCTCTGGTTCTGCTAGTAAAGGTTCTATGAATAGCGACTACGCCAGCGTGACTAAACAAGCGGGTATCTATTCTGGAGACGGCGGCTTTAACATCAACGTAGAAAACGATACTCATCTTAAAGGAGCGATTATCGACAGTAATGCCGACGCCGATAAAAATAATCTCACGACAGGGACGCTCAAGACAGAAGATATAAAAAATAAAGCATCCTATGATGTAAAAAACGTTGGCGTATCATATCAGCATTTTACAGATGCACAAAAAG
>UQHB01000066.1 GCA_900540735.1 uncultured Megasphaera sp.
ATAGCGAAAGGGCTGTCGCAAAAGCAAATAAATGCTTTGTGCGACAGCCCCTTTTGTCTATGTGAACACTAAGAGGGAGGAGTGTTGGTATTATGCTTCATACAAGCCAGTCGGTGTTTCCGAAAGGTTGATGTAAATATTCTTTGTCTGCTGATAATGGTGAATCGTTTCTTTATCTGTTTCACGGCCAATCCCAGACTGTTTGTAACCACCAAACGGTGCGCCAGCAGGAATAGCATTGTACGTATTGACCCACATACGGCCTGTTTCTACCGAATTAGCGACGCGGATAGCACGGTTAATATCGCGAGTCCAAACGGCACCGCCTAAGCCGTATTCGCTATCATTTGCTTTGGCAATGACATCAGCTTCGTCTTTAAAGGGCATGATGCAAACGACAGGACCAAAGATTTCTTCTTGGGCAATGCGCATGTCATTTTTCACGTCTGCAAAGATAGTCGGTGCAATGAAGTTGCCTTTGTCGAGGCCGTTTTCGGTAACTTTATAGCCACCTGTAACGAGGCGAGCCCCTTCTTGTTTACCAATTTCAACATAATCCAAGATTTTCTGGACTTGACGGCCATCGATTTGCGCGCCCATTTGCGTGTCTTTTTCCCAAGGAAGGCCGACTTTTACGCGCTGGAACCGTGCTGCCAATTCGTTGACGAAGCGGTCGTAAATGCCTTCTTGGACGAAAATACGAGAGCCTGCGCAGCATACTTGGCCTTGGTTAAAGAGGATACCTAATTGGGCACCGTCCATAGCCAAATCCCACTGGCAATCATCAAAGAAGATATTTGCTGATTTACCGCCTAATTCCAACGTAGCCGGGATAAGTTTTTTCTGCGCTGCTTGGTAGACATCATAGCCAATTTCAGTGGATCCTGTGAAGGCGAGTTTATTAATATCCGGATGGTCGAGGATGTATTGACCCGATTTGGAGCCTTTCCCTGTAATGAGGTTGACGACGCCTTTCGGAAGAATGCCGTCGATTAAGTGCAATAATTCAAGGACGCTTAGGGACGTAGTGCTCGATGGTTTGAGGACAATCGTACAACCAGCAGCGAGAGCCGGAGCGAGTTTCCACGCAGCCATGAGGAACGGGAAGTTCCACGGAATGACCTGGCCGACGACGCCAATCGGTTCATGGACGACGAGGCTCAGCGTGTTCTGGTCAATCATATTTGCTCGACCTTCTTCGGTGCGGACAACACCAGCAAAGTAGCGGAAATGATCAGATGCAAAAGGAATATCTACAGCCGACGTTTCACGGATAGATTTGCCGTTATCGAGGGTTTCTACAAGAGCTAATTTTTCGGCATTTGCATCGATGACGTCAGCAATTTTTAAGAGTAATTCTTGCCGCTGAATCGGTGCTGTATGTTTCCATGTTTTTAAGGCTTCATGCGCTGCTTTGACAGCAGCATCAACGTCTTCTTTCGTTGCTTCTGCACATGTTGCCAGTGCTTCGCTGTTAGCCGGGTTATACGAAGTGAAGGTAGCACCGTCGCTTGCGGGCACCCATTGTCCATTAATATATAAGTCATAAGAACTGCGTAATACGTTTTCCATCATAGTACCTCTTTTCTTAGGTAATATCTATCAATAATTAAATATTAAGTAATAATTCTTCTTGCTTGTTGCTTGGTTACAGTATATCGTGATTCATGTCATATGTCAATAACACAATGAAAAAAATTCATTGTGAAATAAAGAACACAAAAAAACAGCCTCTAAAAAAGAGGCTGTTAGTGTCGATTACGAAAATAATGTAAGCGAAACAGGGTTTTCTCATCATCTAAGAGAGCATAAAAGCAAAAGAGAGTGGCCTTCGTGTCGGCTAAGCTGTTGTGCCAGCCGTCTCCTGTATAGCCGTAGTGGGCCGCACAGTCTTGGAGTTTGGCGTACGTACGCGGCTCATTTTCTTTGGCTGTCACGAAAGAATATGATTCACCGGCATCTAAGTAGATGGCCTTTTCCGGGAAAATAACACCGCCCTTGTTGAGAAGGGCAATATCCTGCATCGTACTGTAGCCAACGATGGCTTCTGCATCGGCAAAGACTTGGCTTAAATGAGGTGCATATGTACGAAAATAGGGCTTATCTGCTACCATTTCCGGTGTAATGCCATGAATAGGAATGGTCTCGCTCCAGTCTGTAATGCGTTCCGGTTTAAAATACTGATTACAAATGACCATGCCTAAGCCGTTAATGACAGAGACTTGCAAAATCTCTGCATCTGGTGTAAAGCCTGTGTATTCAATATCGAGGGCAAAGACGTGGTGCGCATTACATTGATAGAGGTGTTTTTTGATTTTCTTGGACCCTTTGAGGAGTTGCTGCATCGGGTCTTTTTTCTTCTTCTGTTTACTTTTCTTTTCCTTTTGTACCGGCGCAGGAGCAGGTTGGGCAAAGAGTTTGCGTGTCGCTTGGTGGCGCAAGGATTGGGTGTAGCGTTCAATACGGAGCCAGCATTTGGCATCTTCGTAGTTAGAAAACTGCCGCGTCCGTGGCTCTGGGAATCCGGAAATAGCCGCGTTGTAGCGTGTTAAGTCCGTGAAGATGCCCGTTTTCCAGCCTTCGCTAATGACATAATAGCGTTTTTTGCGGCGGTTGCCCCGATGGCGAATCGTGCCGCCGTACCGCGACCACGTGCGCGTCCGTCTGTCAGCCATTTGTCAGCCCCCCTTTCGTCGTATCGTAGTTGTATTGTACAGGGAAGGGAAAGGCCTGTCAAATCTCTTAGCGTAAGATAAAGCGTTCAATCGCTTCGGCTACAGCACCTTCGTTGTTCGTCGCGTCTGTCACGACGTCGCAGTACTTGCGAATGACGGGATTTAAATTATGGACCCCAACGGAAAGACCGGCCGCTTCGAGCATTTCGATATCATTGATATTATCACCAATAGCCATGGTTTCTTCGTGTTTTACACCGAGCATGTCTGCCAGTTTTAAAAGACCTACGCCTTTCGTGACGTTTTTGTGCATAAATTCAATGTACCGGTTGCTGGAAAAGTTGACTTTAATGTCATCTAAGAGAGGCATCATTTCCTGATGGATTCGTTCGAGTACAGCTTCGTCTGTGTTGGTAATGATTAATTTCCCTACTTCTTCTTTGCCCCGGAGAAAATCCAAAGTCTGTTCCGTCGTAGGAATGTAGGCCATGCGGCCGTGGAGAAAGGCTTCTTCGTCTGGCGTAATACCGTAAACGTAGCAGTGTTCGTGCGTGTAAATATGGAGGCACATGTGGTACGTGACGCTGCGCCGATAAATATCATCGGCTAAATCAAAGGGAATGGCATCCCAAAAGAGCGAGCGAGACCCTTTATTTTCTGTAATGCTTCCACCGTTAAAGGAAATGACGTATTGTTTTGGTTGGTCATAGAGGTGAAGAGTCCGTAAAATCCTTTCAACAGACGTAAAGCCCCGGCCTGTGCAGGGCACGAATTTTACGCCTTGAGCCGTCGCTTTAGCAATGGCTTCAATGTTGCGCTGGCAAATCGTTGCATCTGTACTGAGTAAGGTTTCATCCATATCGCAAGCAAGAATTTTGTATGAGGTCATGCAGGTACCGTCCTTTCAGATTGTTCGTATAATAGCAGTCTAACATGAATTGATACGACCGTAAAGGAGAAAAATACATATGCGCAGACGGCATCCATATGACGGATTGAAATAGAGAGAAATGCATAGAAGCGTATTGACGGCATTTGTCATTGTTGCTATACTAATGGTGAAAAGAGATAATATATTTTATGGGCAACATGCAAATAACCCCTATAGAGCCGGTAACTCTATAGGGGCGTTTTGCATTTGCGCTTATTTAAGGTAAAACGCCAACACCTAGACTAGTTGCTCAAGGTCGTAAGTATCATGTCTAGCCATTTACAAAGATAGTACGATACTATCTTTGCTGTGACTTATACTATGAAAGAGATAATATACTTATACATGGGCAACACCCCCTTTCATGCTCTGTCTGGGGGATGAGCAACGTCAATATTATATCATGTGAATATATGTGTAGATAATAAAAGGCATAGATATTATTGGTGGAGAAATAAATAGTCTTGATTTATTGGCTTTCATACGCTTTAATATTATTAATACTAAATACTACATTATTTATATAGGAGTGGATTATCTTATGAGTACTGATGCTGATATACTTAAATTGCAAAATGGTAGTGACATACGCGGTATAGCTGTTGCCGGTGTACCGGGAGAAGAGGTCAACTTATTTCCTGAAAGAGCCCAGCGCATTGCCAAAGGATTCGTACAGTTCTTAGCGAAAAAGATAGGTAAAGATGCGAAAGACTTGCGCATTGCTGTCGGTCATGATTCGCGTATTTCTGCTGATGCCTTGCAGACGGCTGTTTTGACAGGTCTCGATAGTTGCGGCGTAACGGCTTTTGCGTGCGGCCTGGCATCGACACCGGCTATGTTCATGTCCATCGTCTTCCCAGAAACGCACATGGATGGCTCCATCATGATTACGGCAAGCCATTTGCCGTACAACCGCAACGGTCTCAAATTCTTTACGAAAGATGGCGGCCTTGAAAAGGCAGACATTAAAGAAGTATTGCAGTATGCTGTCGATGAAACAGCTAGCGAAGGGACGGCTGCAGCTGAAGCCTTGCCGATTATTGATATCTATGCTAAGGATTTATGCCAAAAAATCCGTGCCGGCCTTGGCGCAGCACCAGACAGCCAGCCTCTTACGGGCATGCATCTCGTCGTCGATGCTGGCAATGGCAGTGGTGGTTTTTTTGCGACGAAGGTCTTGCAGCCTTTAGGTGCAGACATTACAGGAAGCCAATTCCTCGAACCAGACGGCATGTTCCCGAACCATATTCCCAACCCGGAAAATAAAGACGCTATGGTTGCCATTCGCCGGGCTGTTCTCGAAAACCACGCTGACTTAGGTCTTATTTTCGATACAGACGTAGACCGCATGAGTGCCGTCCTTCCTGATGGCAGTGAAATTAACCGCAATGCTCTCATCGCTATGATTGCTGCTATTTTAGCACCAGATTATCCAGGCAGTACGATTGTGACGGACTCGGTTACGTCTGATGAATTGACGGAATTCTTAGAATCGGAACTTCATCTCGTTCATCATCGCTACATGCGGGGCTATAAAAACGTCATTGACGAATGTATTCGCCTCAATAAGGCCGGTGTCGTCTCGCCGCTGGCTATTGAAACGTCTGGTCACGGTGCCTTAAAAGAAAATTACTACTTAGATGATGGTGCCTATTTAGCTGTTAAATTAATCATTGCTGCAGCGAAGGCAAAACAAGCAGGGAAAGCAATCGGTAATTTAGTTGCGTCCTTGAAACATCCTGCTGAAAGCGTCGAATACCGCCTGAAAATTACGGGACTGGATGATGCCAAAGCCTATGGCGACAACGTCCTCAACGTCTACGAAGACCGCGCTGTCGGTGCCGGTATTGTCGTAGCTAAACCGTCTTACGAAGGGGTTCGCCTCGTCTTCACCAATGGCTGGGCACTGCTCCGCATGTCCTTGCATGACCCCAACATGCCCCTCAATATTGAAAGTAAAGAAGCTGGCGGTTGTGCAGTCATTGCCAAAGCTGTCAAAGAATTATTGCACGATTTTGATCATCTCGACGCGTCTGTTATTCCAGAATAAGGGAACCTTTCTAAAGTAAGGTGAGAGACTATGAAATTACAGGATACGTCTATTCGGAAACGGCTGTTACTGTCTAATTTCATTATGATTTTTATTCCTGTCGTCTTTATGGTGGCAGTGAGTATGGGGATTTTCCTCTTTTTGCAGTTTGGCAATATTAACAGAGCTAGTATTATTTCCTTTTTGTGGCCTGAAAGCGGGCCGACCTTGTCCATTCAATTTGAATTGAGCCGTCTCCGCGTGCGTGCCGATGCCTTTAACGGTGAGCACTTGTCGCCTATGCTACAAGCGAGTCATCATTTAGAGTCCTTAGGGCTCAATGTGGCCATTTTTCGCTATGATGAGTTGCTCTATCATACGAAGAGTGAAGACGGCACGGAAATTTGGCAAGATGCCATAGAGCAGAGTCCCCGCCATGATGCGGCTATTGAATGGTCCGATACGGGCTTGGCCTTTCATTACATTTCACCACAAAGCGGCGTACGCGTCGCCGTAGTCGGTGCTGTGCCTATTCGGCAACACGGCGAGTTCATCGATATTTCGTCGAAAAATGTCTTGAAAACGGCCTTTTTCGTCCTCCTCTTCTTGAGCGTCGTCTTGACGATTGCCATCGGTATACTCTTGTCGCGGTGGCTCGCACGGCAAATCATTACGCCTTTAGAGACGTTGCGCAATACGGCTGATGCTATTAGTAAAGGCGATTTAGACCATCCTGTAGTCATTGCCAATACGGATGAAATTGGCCAGACGTGCCAGTCCTTTGAAGTGATGCGGCAACAACTGAAAACGGCCCAGACCTTGCGTGAACGGTATGACCACAACCGCAAAGAGTTAATTGCCGGTATTTCTCATGATTTGTCGACACCATTGACGAAAATCGAAGGCTATGCGTGCGGCATTCGTGATGGCATTGCCAATACACCGGAAAAACGGGCTCATTACTTGTCCTTGATTATCGACGCGTCGCGCTCTATGGGGCAGCTGGTCAAGACGTTATTCCTCTTTTCTAAGCTCGATTTAAAGCAAGTGCCTTTTCACTGGGAATTGGTCGACCTTTGTGCATACTTTCGGGAATACGTGGCCGAACAGAGCGAGCATTTTGCGGCACAAGGCTTAGTCATAGAGTATACCGAAAAGATTCCCCAAGCTTACGTCTCGATTGACCGTTTGCAATTTCAGCGCGTTGTCGAAAACATTATCGGCAATAGTGTGAAATACAAAGATACTCCAACAGGCCACTTGCAGCTTACCATTGGCAAGAGCCGGGACGGCCAGATTCGCTTGCTCTTTGCTGATGATGGTCCAGGCATTGCCGATGCAACGGCCTTACCGAAATTATTCGACAGCTTTTATCGGACTGACAAAGCCCGGTCTCACGTGGCAAACGGTAGCGGTTTAGGCCTGGCTGTAGTGAAACAAATTATTACGACCATGGGCGGTATCATTTGGGCGGCGCAGACTGTCCCGAAAGGGCTGACTATTGGTATTGCATTACCGGAAGGAGAACGACATGAAACGAGTACTCATCATTGAAGATGATCAGGATATTGCAGAATTAGAGCGTGATTACCTCGAAGCCAATGGCTTTACAGCGACCCTTTGCGGCAACGGCTTAGAAGGGGAGAAATTAGCCCTTGCTGAGCCTGTCGATATTATCGTCTTAGACATTATGCTGCCTGGTGAAGATGGCTTTCAAGTATGCCGGAACATTCGCCAGCATAAGAATATTCCTATTCTCCTCGTTTCGGCACGGCAAGAAGACATTGACAAAATCCGCGGCTTAGGCCTGGGGGCTGACGATTATATTGTCAAACCTTTTAGTCCTAATGAACTCGTGGCTCGCGTCAAAGCGCATCTGTCCCGGTATGAACAGCTCACGGCCAAAGAAACGGCCACGCAAATCCTGCGCTTTGGTGACTTAGCCATTGACGAAGCGTCACATCGCGTCTTCGTCCATGACCAAGAAGTGCTTTTGCCTAATAAAGAGTTTGAACTGTTGCTCTTTTTGGCTAAAAATCCAGGCATTGTCTTTAGTAAGGATACCTTATTTGACCGCGTCTGGGGAGCTGATGCATTCGGCGAAACGGCGACCGTTGCGGTCCACGTCAATCGGATTCGTGAAAAAATCGAAGACGACACGTCAAGGCCTCGCTATATTGAAACGGTCTGGGGCGCAGGCTATCGCTTTCACAGCAAATAAATAGAACACACACGAAGGGGCTGTCGCACAAAGCATTTATTTGCTTTTGCGACAGCCCTTTCGCTATAT
>UQHB01000067.1 GCA_900540735.1 uncultured Megasphaera sp.
TACACGAAATCTACTGTGAGTTTTTTAGTTGTCGCACTTTATTTTACAATCTATCGTTTATAATAAAGAAAATATGTAGTAAAACGTCTTAGGAGGTGAAAATCATGTACAATCATCGATTAGAAACATTTATTCAAACGGCTGATGCTGGGAGCTTTTCGAAAGCCGGTGCAGCTATGCACATTACGCCGACGGCCGTAATTAAACAAATGAATGCCCTCGAAGAAGAATTGGGCGTTACCCTCTTTGTGCGGACCCATCGTGGATTGCGGCTCACGAAAGGCGGCGAATCGTTGTATAAAGACAGTCAGTACTTGATTCAATTTGCTAAAGAAGCTGTCGCTCGAGCCAAAGAAGCAATGGATGTGACGGCCAAGACCATTCGCATTGGCACGTCGCTTATGACACCAGGCCAGTTCATTGTGAAGATTTGGGAGAATATTCGCGACTCCTATGGGGACATGAAATTTCAGCTCATCCCTTTTTCGAATACGCCGGAAAATGCATGGGAAATTTTAGCTCATTTAGGGGAACATATCGACATCGTTGCCGGTATGTATGACGAAGCTTTTTTGGCATCGCGCCAGTGTACCGCCTTTCCTCTCGGCATGGTGCCTCTCTGTTGTGGTGTATCTGTCAATCATCGGTTGGCTGCAAAGCCTGTTCTCACGTGGAATGATTTACGCGGCGAAACTATCTTTCTTATTCAAGCAGGCTGGAATTCCTATATGGATCGGTTGCGCCGTGAAATGACCGTGCATCATCCAGAACTTAAGGTCGTAGATTTCCCATTCTTTAATTTAGATGTCTTTAATCGTTGCGCTAATGATGAAGGTATCCTCATTGGCATTCAAAACTGGGAACAGACTCATCCGCTCATTAAGATTATTCCTGTGGCCTGGGATTTTGCTGTGCCTTTTGGCATTCTCCATCATCCTGAGCCGTCGCCGCAAGTAGCAATGTTTTTAGAAGCTATAATAAAAAGGTTATAACTCGTGAAATAAGAGAGACTTCTGTTTCAGCAGCTCCTTTCGTATACTATAGGCAAGAAATGACTATGGTTTTATGAAAGGAGCTTTTTTATGAAATATGTAACTTTAGGAAAAAACATGAACGTCTCGGCCTTGGCCTTTGGCTGTATGGGATTTAGCCATGCCTACGGCGCGCCTACAGATGATGCGGTCGCGATTAAGGTCATGCAAGCTGCAGTAGAAGAGGGCTACAACTTTTTTGATACAGCTGAAGTATACGGCCCATATGTCAATGAAACCCTCGTTGGTAAAGCCTTGAAGCCTTATCGGGATAAGGTCGTCATTGCGACGAAATTTGGTGTGCGTCTCGAGCAAGGTACAACTGGTGCCCCCATTCCAGACAGTAATCCAGTTGTTGTACGGAAAGCCTTAGAAGGGTCGCTCCAACGTCTCGGCGTGGACTGCATCGATTTGTATTACCAACATCGCGTGGACCCAAAAGTTACGCCAGAAGAAATTGCCAGCCTTATGGCCGATTTTATTAAAGAAGGAAAGATTCGTGCTTGGGGGATTTCCCAAGTCGATGAAGACTATCTACGGCGAGCCCATGCGGTTTGCCCGGTTACGGCTATTCAGAATCGTTATTCTATGATGGCACGGCAATATGAATGCCTCTTCCCTGTCCTTGAAGAACTGGGTATTACTTTCGTGGCTTTCTCGCCCTTAGCCAATGGCTTGTTAAGTGCTGCGTATGGAAAACATGCCACCTTTGCAGCTGGCGATTATCGTAACCATATGCCGCAGTTTACGGCGCAAGCCATGGATGAAAATCAAGAGCTATTCCGCTTACTACATGTCTTAAGCGAAACGAAAGGTGCTACGCCGGCGCAGATTTCTCTGGCCTGGATAATGTGCAAAAAGCAGTCTATTATTCCCCTCGTTGGGATGCGGAAGGTGTCGCGTCTTAGTGAAAATGCCGGTGCTTGCGATGTTGTGCTCACGGAAGCAGAAGTGGCTGCTATCGATAAAGCACTAAATAATATGCAGATGTCGAATGTATTTTTAGGCAGTAAGCCTGGTAAATGATATGGCATGAAAGGAGTTCTTTGTATGAACTATAAATCTCTCGCCTTGACTATCTTATTCTCCGCTTCTCTTTCTGTAGGAACCTTTGCTTTTGAAAAGCCCGTTACCATTGCGGACCAAGGAAGCTTTTTAGCTGGTGGTACAACTGTTACCTCGCAAGGCACGTATGATTTTGCCCATCCTACGAATCCGGCTGGACAAACACTGCATGGCGACCATGCCTATGTATTTTATCAAAAGCCTGTCCAGGAAAAGAAATACCCTCTCGTCTTTCTCCATGGTGCTGGCCAATCGGCTAAGACTTGGGAAACAACGCCAGATGGACGGGATGGATTTCAAAATATATTCCTTAGCCGTGGCTATAGTACGTACTTGATTGACTAGCCGCGCCGCGGCAAAGCTGGGAAAACGACAGTTTCCGGGATTGTTTCTGCGACGCCAGATGAAGTGTTCTGGCGAGATAATTTCCGTATGAGCAAAAACGGGAAGTTCTATGATAACGTGCAAATGGATACGAGCGCAGCTAGTGTAGAAGAATTTGATCGTCAAGGCACCCCAAACACAGGAGCATACGATGCAAATGTCATTAGTGATGCTGTTGCTAAGGTCTTTGATACGTCTGGAGCTGGTATCCTCGTCACTCATTCCCAAGGTGGCGGACCAGGTTGGTTGACAGCTATCAAAACGGATAAGGTCAAAGGAATCGTGGCTTTTGAACCAGGGAGCGGTTTCGTCTTTCCGGAAGGAGAAGTCCCGGCTCCTATTGAAAATAGCGCGCCTTTTGGAGCGTTAGCTGGCGAAGCCATTCCATTACAAGACTTTATGAAACTGACGAAAATCCCTATTGTCATTTACTATGGTGACCATATTGCGACGACCCCGATAACAGATTGGAATGAAGATTCGTGGCGTGCCCGCTTGGCTATGGCTCGTCTTTGGGCGGACACGATTAATCGCCATGGCGGCAATGCTAAAGTCGTTCATTTGCCGGAAATAGGTATTTATGGGAATACGCATTTCCCCTTTGCTGATAAAAATAATATAGATATTGCGAATCTCATGGAACAATGGCTTCATGAACAGAAATTAGATATATAAGGAGGTAGATAACATGGAATATATAGCTGTAGGTCAAGGGATTGCAGAAAGCTCAGTTCCGCGGGAAGATATCTTTTTAACGACAAAGATTTGGATTAGCAATTATGGCTATGAAGGTGCAAAACGTTCTATTGATGAATCGTTACGGAAATTGCGGACAGATTACGTTGATTTATTTTTGCTCCATCAGCCCTATGGCGATTATTATGGTGCCTACAGAGCCTTAGAAGAAGCGTATAAAGCAGGGAAAGTTCGCGGGCTATCGGGGTCAGCAACTTCTATCCTGATAGACTTGCCGATATTGCCTTATATAATGAAATTGCGCCTCATGTCAATCAAGTAGAAGTCAACGTCTTTCATCAGCAAGTTGATGCACAACAGACGATGGACCAATATCAGGTTGCTATGGAAGCGTGGGCACCTTTTGGCGAAGGCCGCAATGGCATGTTTACCAATCCTGTCTTAATGGCACTAGGTGAAGCATATCATAAAAGTGTTGCCCAAATTATTTTACGGTGGCTCTTGCAGCGCGGCATCGTCTCTCTTGCTAAATCTACGCACGTAGAACGGATGCAAGAAAATATAGATATTTTTGATTTCTCTTTAAATGAAAAAGACATGCAGCAGATTGCCTCTTTAGATGACAAGGAAAGCCTCTTCTTTGACCATCGTACACCAGAATCAGTTGCCCTTATTCACCAGCTCGTTGAAGAACGTAAACGCAAAGACCAGCTTGACATGAAATAACTCTAGGATGCTATACTATATAATTAATTAGTATAAATAGATTTCCTCGTGATACAAAAACAGACGAAGTGAATTGTTCACTTCGTCTGTTGCTTTATACAAATTCGATTTTTAATTGTTTGCCCATACCTTCAGCTAGACGTTTTAAGGTAGCCAAAGAAACGTTTATTTTTCCGTGTTCGATTTTACTAATATCCCCTTATGTAATACCTGTTTTTTCAGATAATTCTTTTTGCGTCATACCGCTATTTTTTCTGGCATCAATCAAGGCTTGCATCAAGGCAAATTCTGGTTCCAACTTGTCATATTCTTCTTTAAAATCAGAATTTTGTAATTGCTCTTGGACATAGCGGTTGAAGTCATATTCTACTTTAGGATGTATCATGTCTATCCCTCCTGTTCACGTTGTAAGTAATCCGAACGATAGGATATAGCCTTTTCAATTTCTCTTTTAGGAGTTTTCATGGTTTTCTTGATAAAGCCATGTGTTAATACTGCTTTATTATCAACCACAAAAAGGTATAAGACGCGACTAATATTACTGCTTTGTTTTACTCGTAGATCAAAGATTCCATCTCCTAAAGGCTTGGAATGAGGCTCCCGTAAGGTATAGCCATTGTTTTGTAATAACTGAATGGTTCTGATTACTTTAGCTTTCATTTTAATGTCTAGGGAGTTTAAGAATTCTATTACAGGACATGAACCATCTTGTTAATGATACATTGTAACTTGAATGGAGGGCACGAACGTGTTCCCCTTTCTAAATATAGGATATATATTATTTTAAATCAGGTGTTACGCCTGTATCAATGCTAATCCACCCGGCTGCGTATGGCGCAATATCGTATTGCTGGAAGATGAAATAGATATGTTTATCTTGGCCAATGTAAAACTCTTGCGGCCATGTATGAATGCTCCAATCTTTCGGTTCGAATATTGGCAAATTACGTGCTTTGGTCTGTGTTTCAATGAGATTTTGAATATCTGCACTCGACTGAGCCGGTAAGCGCGACAAGACATCGGCACGGGTCAAGCGATAGCCGTTGTGGTCGAAAGTCAAGCCTTTGACGGTCGTCGACGGATGGGCTGCGCCTTCAGGCATGATAGATTCGTAGAGGATGACGCTGACCCAATCGTCACCGACGTACCCTACTTCATAGGACACATAGCCTTTAAAAGAGCCCGTTTCATTTAATTTCCGTACGTAACTTTCAAAAGAAGATACTTCTGTTTCAATAGCGGCGTTCATCCACGATTGCCGCAAAAAGGATGTATCAATAAAGGATGGATATTTGACGGATACGCAGTCACGCGATGCCGTTTCTTGTTGTACATTGTCTGCTGTTGCTGATAAACCCGGTTGTGCTGCTAAGGCAGCGTTGCCCATGGCAACTGTCGCGAAGAGAGCAAGTGCTAAGCCTAGTTTTTTCATGAAAATGCCTCCTTTGTGAAGCCCTATAATCGTATCTTTATTATATCATGATGACCTAGAGAAGATATAGGATTACAGGTAAAAAAATTTTTAAAATTTCTGCAAAAAAAGTTCTTGACCGGTAGTTGCTACCGTCCGATATACTCTGGTTGTACCTAAGAGATAGACCTAAGGACACGAGAATGGATGGTATCTTAAGGAGGACAAGACGATGAATGTAAAAAAAAATGTTACTAAAGGATTAATTGTTTCAACGATGCTCATGTCATTAAGCGCAGGCAGTGCCTTTGCTGTAGATACGCCGCCAGCCAATCCCTTTGGCTTGGTCTATGGCGGGGCGATTACGCAAAATGTAGCCGGACACGTTCAGATTCATCCTATTCAATATAACTTGAACGGCATTAACATCGCAGCTAATGTCTATACACCTGCTGATTACGACGCGAGCAAGAGTTATGCTGCTATCGTTGTAGCGCACCCCAACGGCGGCACAAAAGAACAAGTTGCCGGACTCTATGCACAGCGGTTGGCAGAACTTGGCTACGTCACTATTGCCGCAGATGCAGCCTTCCAAGGTGCTAGCGGCGGTGAACCACGGCACACAGATAAGCCCCAATTCCGGACGGAAGATATTCACGGCATGGCCGATTTTATTTCTACCTATCCCGGCGTTGATAGTAATCGCCTTGGTGTATTGGGGATTTGCGGTGGCGGCGGCTATACGCTGAATGCAGCAAAATCGGATAAACGCTTCAAAGCAGTGGCGACGCTCAGTATGTTCAACACTGACGAAGTACGGCGTAACGGCTACATGAATACACAGAAAGACTCTATTCAAGAACGACTCCATGCTGCATCAGATGCTAGAGAAAAAGCAACCCTTACAGGTGTTGTAGAAACGTCAGGTAAACTGGATTTTGACGCGATTACAGACGAAAGCCTCGCTAAGATTCCGACAGACTTGTACCGCGAAGGCATGCAGTATTACGGTCAAACCACTTATAATCAACAATTTTTAGACGACATAAAGGAGATATTCATTATGAAAACGATTAAAACTAACATGGTTGCTTTAGCTGTACTCACCATTTTTGGCACTTCCCTTTTTGCTAATGCTGCAGCACCTGTATTTTCGGAAAATGGCGAACCTGTATAATGTATAAATTTAGGGACTGTCTCGCGTGAGTAGTCCCTCTTTCTACTTCCTATATGATGAAATGAGGCCTATATAATGAATACATTTATTTTTTCCTATCCTAACCTTCCCAACTGCAGGCATTCCGGTTGGAGCTATTGTTACCGCTTCTGGGACGGGCTCAGAAATGAATAATGGCTGTGTCATTACGCATGAAGCAAAACATTGGAAAGGCGGTCTCTTCGGCACGTATGCTCAGTTTGCTGTGCTCAACCCGGAATATACGAAGACTGTGCCGTACATGCAAGTCATGTCTGGAGCTTTTGATACGTTGAGCCACGCTATGGAAACATATTTTGGCAATTCTGATAAAGACAATGTTTCTGATGACGTAGCTCTCGCTATTATGCGTAATACAGTTACAAATATGCGCCGTCTCTGCCAGGATATGAATGATATGGAAGCGCGGAGCAATCTCATGTGGGACTCGGCTATGGCTGAAAATAGCATTTTAAAAGTCGGCAGAAAAACGGATTTCCAAGCCCATCATATAGAACACCAATTAGGGGCCTATACGGACTGCAATCATGGACAAGGTCTTGCGGTCATCCAGCCCGTCTATTATCGCCATATCCTCCCTTATGCGAAAGAAAAATTCACTCGTTTTGCACAAAAAGTGTTTCACGTGAAACGTGCTGAAGAAGGTTTGCAAGAACTAGAAGCATTTATCGTTGCTTGCGGCTTGCCGACACGCCTTTCTCAGCTCCGCTCTACCATACCCATAACGAATGAATTATTGCGGAACGTAGCCGATTCAACCAATTTGACCCAGACCAATCCCCACCCTCTCACGCATGATGACGTCTACGACATTCTCTGCGAATGCTTGTAAATGATAGATTGTAAAATAAAGTGCGACAACTAAAAAACTCACAGTAGATTTCGTGTA
>UQHB01000068.1 GCA_900540735.1 uncultured Megasphaera sp.
CTGCTGACATCTTGCTTGTAAGGCAAGCGCTCTCCCAGCTGAGCTAATCGCCCATAATTGGTGACCCCTACGGGATTTGAACCCATGTTCCCGCCGTGAAAGGGCGGTGTCTTAGACCACTTGACCAAGGGGCCATGGCTCCTCAAGTAGGACTCGAACCTACGACAAATCGGTTAACAGCCGATTGCTCTACCAACTGAGCTATTGAGGAATATGTGCTTCCCCGAAGGGAATGGAGCGGAAAACGAGGCTCGAACTCGCGACCCCCACCTTGGCAAGGTGGTGCTCTACCACTGAGCTACTTCCGCATGACCGTGACGACGAAAATCATTTTAGCACATTTCCGTTTGCCTGTCAACACTTTTGAAAAACTTTTTTCAACGTTTGTCGTTGCTTCCTGCGTTTTTGAAAGTGTGGCGCGTTCGTCAGAACGCTTAATTATAATAACAAATCCCCCACAGTATGTCAAGATAATTTTACAAAAAAATTTACAAAAAAGCAGGTAAAAGTAATTTTCTTCTTTTACCTGCTCCCTTATATAATACTATAATTATGAAAACTAGTGTTGCCATGCCGGTGCTTCGCCAAGATAGCCGCGTAAGACATTCGGAATAACTAAGTCTTTCGTCCCTGCGCCATAAGCAATTTTTTTATCGACAAAATCTTTTGGCCGTGGCCCAACATGGGTCGACAAAGTCTTCACGAGAGCTGCACCCGTAGGCGTAACTAATTCGCCTTTTACGTCTGTCGCATACGACGGCAAGCCTACGAGAAGCTCTGCTGTGGCCGGAGCAGGAACGGGCATACGTCCGTGCGCACATTCGACGAAGCCACTGCCCACATGGAGAGCAGACACGCCGATTTGTTCAATTCCGAGATAGTCCAGGCACCACAACGTCCCAACAATATCTAAGATGCAATCGATGGCACCGACTTCGTGGAAATGGATTTCGTCAATAGATACGCCGTGTACTTTCGCTTCGGCTTCGCCTAAGGCTTGAAAGACGGCCAGGCTTTTTGCTTTTACAGCGTCGCTAATGTCAGCTTTTTGAATAATATCGCGAATTTCCGGCAAGCCCCGGTGAGCGTGATGGTGATGATGTGCGTGTTCGTGGTCATCATAGTCGTGATGGTGATGATCTTCGAGAGCCACGTTATAGTACGTCGCCTGAATGCCTCGTTTCTGCACGCCTTCGTAAATCAGGGAATACCCATCAATGCCCAATTTCCCCATCGCTTCTTGATACTGGTCAAAAGGCACGCCGCCATTTAAGAGCATGCCGACGAACATGTTGCCGCTAATGCCGGAAAAACAATCTAAATACAATGTCTTCATGTACTTCGTCCAACCTCCTTACCTTATATAGTTATATATGTTCATCCATCATTTGGACTGCTGCGTCAATCATGGTCAGGCCCATAGCCGAGCCAATCCCTTGGTCCGGTAAGCCGTCTGTTTCGACAAAAGGCCGCAGCTGCAATAACTTCATTTGCATTTGATGGACTGGTTCCAAATATTTTGCAGACTGGCAAATATAGTCCGATACGTTTGGACATAAAGCCCGCGCTAAGAGCACGGCCGCACCCGTGACAGCGTTGTCAAAGACGATAAGCAATTTCCGTTGTGCTGCCGAAAGAATAAAGCCAACCATAGCGGCAATATCCGGTGCGCCAGCGCGCTGTAATAAGGCCAAAGGCTTAGCCGCATCATACTCGAGTCTATCCATGAGGGCGACGAGTTTTTCTAAGGACTTGCCATTTCGTAAATTAGGCGGTAACTCATGGAGAGAATTGCGGAAGAACGGGGCCGTTACGATAAAAGCCGTGAGCAATGCCCGTTCGCCGACGTTGCCCAGACCGACAGCTGTATAGCCTTCGTCGGCCAAGTTTTGCCCGATTTGGAGGCCGCTAAAGAGCGCATCCATCATTTCGTCTTCCATCATGGCATCACCTTTGGCCCAGAAATGGCTACCGTGCATGACTTTTAAATTTTGTACGCCTTGCGACTCAGGAATATCTTCTTCGAGCCCCATGTCGAGGAGCAACACACCGGCACCGATACGATGCGCCACTTTATTAATGGCACCGCGGCCGGTCGCAATTTCTAAGGCATCGGCTTTGCTGTTCTTCCCTTTCGTCTTATTTTCACCGCCGTCGACGGCGTGGTCTGCAGCGAATAAGATGACTGCTTTCTTTTGCTTCTTTGGATGGAGCAACCCTTGCACGCCTGCAATGCGGCCTGCTAAATAGGATAAATTTTTATCTTGCTGTACTGTCAAATGGGCTAACCGTTCGTAACACTCTGCCGTTTTCTGATAGTCCATCGGTTCTATTTGTGCAATAACAGATGCTAATACTGGATCCATACATGCCTCCTGTTGTTGATTTTCTTTTATTATATCATAACTATTACACACGAGCCGTCCAAATTCCTGTCAAGGCGAATGATTTATGTGCCTATACTTTATGTATATAAAGCAACATACTTCTATGCAATATTCGCAAGTTATGTCTTGATTTTCACAGGTTCCATTTTCATTCTCGTTTATATTGATTTGATATGAATTTCTTTTTTACATGCATTTTACACATTATATATGATATATAGTGTATATTATTTTAATACTACATACTATATGTAGTATTAAAATCTTTTGTTTTACATAAATTCATTTTTCATATCATTTTGTGACATGTCAATTACATATATGTTGTGATTTTACCTCTTGTATATTGTGACGCTTTGCACTATAGTATAGGTGTTCCTAAAGGGCATACGAATTATACGTCTTATAAAACATGCATTTATGTATCTGTTGTGTATGCCAAACAATTTCATAAGGAGGTCATCTTGTATGAACGGTTTGTATTTAGTTATTATTTCTGCTCTCGTGTTCGTACTGGCATACCGTTTCTACGGCGCATTCATTGCGGCTAAAGTATTAACGATCAACCAGTACAAAGTAACACCAGCCTTCCGCTTTGAAGATGGTCATGACTATGTACCGACGAATAAATACGTCGTCTTCGGTCACCACTTCGCAGCTATCGCTGGTGCAGGCCCGCTCGTTGGCCCGGTTATTGCTGCACAGTTCGGGTATTTACCTGGTGCGTTATGGATTCTTATCGGTGGTGTTCTTGCCGGTGCTGTCCATGACATGGTTATCCTCTTTGCTTCTATGCGGTATGATGGCAAATCCATCGCGGAAATCGCAAAAGCTCAAATTGGTGAAAAAACTGGTATTGCTACATCCTTTGCCGTCTTGTTCTTAAACATCCTGTGTATGGCCGGGATGGCCGTCGTTATTGCCAACGCCTTGCACGATAGCCCATGGGGTACATTCACCATTGGCATGACCATTCCTATCGCTATTTTCGTTGGGATTTATCTCCAGTTCCTCCGTCCTGGTAAAATCCAGGAAGGTACGATTATCGGCGTTGTCTTAACGTTGCTCGCCGTTGTCGTTGGCCCGCTGGTTGCAGATTCGTCTATTGCACCGCTCTTTACGATTAGTTCTACAGGCATTTCCATTGCCCTCATTATTTACGGCTTTGTTGCCGCAGCTCTTCCTGTTTGGTTATTACTTGCACCGCGTGATTACCTCTCGACATACATGAAAATCGGGACTATCGGTGCCTTGGCATTAGGTATTATCATCGTTGGCCCGCAGATTCAAATGCCTGCTACGACGCAGTTCATCAGCGGCGGCGGCCCGGTTATTACAGGTCAAGTTATTCCGTACATCTTCGTTACTATCGCTTGTGGTGCTATTTCCGGTTTCCATTGCATGATTGCAACTGGTACAACACCGAAAATGCTCATGAACGAACGGTCCATCCTCCCTGTTGGTTACGGTGCAATGCTTACGGAATCTTTCGTCGCTATGATGGCATTGATTGCAGCATGCGCACTCGTTCCTAACGATTACTTCGCTATTAACTCCTCGGCTGAACATTTCAATGCTCTTGGTCTTCAAGTCGTTGAATTACCGCACTTAAGCCAAATGGTTGGTGAAAATGTTGCCCATCGTCCAGGCGGTGCTGTTTCCTTAGCAGTCGGCATGGCTCACATCTTCTCCAGACTCCCAGGTCTTGATCACCTCATGAACTACTGGTATCACTTCTGCATCATGTTCGAAGCCCTCTTCATCATGACCATCATCGATGCTGGTACTCGTGTTGGCCGGTACATGCTCCAAGAATTAATCGGTCATGTTTGGCCGCAATTCGGTGACCCGAACTGGAAACCAGGTGCTATCATCGCGTCCGCAATGATTTGCGCAGCATGGGGCTACCTCGTATTACAAGGTAACTTATCTACGATTTGGCCGATTTTCGGTGTATCTAACCAGTTGCTCGCCATCATTGCTCTTGCTATTTCGTCGGTTGTTCTTTGCCACATGGGCAAAGCGCGTTACCTCTGGGTAACAGGTCTTCCTTGGGCCTTCTTAGTCGTCATGATTTTCTGGGCTGATTACCTGAACATCTTTGAAATCTACTTACCGAAAGGTGAATGGGTTATGTTCACAGTCTCCATCATCATGGCCGTCCTCGTTATCATCGTCTGCATCGGTGCTATTCGGAAATGCTTGTACTTCGCTAAAACTGTCCCGGCTAGCTACTCCACTACAGAAACTGTAGAAGCAGAAGAATTGAAACACTTAGAAGAACTCGTCAAGACTGATGCAAAAGCTAAACGCTTCAAAGAATTAACAGTCGACACACATTAATTCGTTCTCCCTCATTCATTATTTCATAAAAAGGCAGTCACTTCTGATGCGTACCCCCTTTACTGGACAAACCAGTGAAGGGGGTATTTTCATGAAATATAGCTATGAATACAAAAGACAGTGCAT
>UQHB01000069.1 GCA_900540735.1 uncultured Megasphaera sp.
TAGCGAAAGGGCTGTCGCAAAAGCAAATAAATGCTTTGTGCGACAGCCCCTTTTAAAATACTTCCCTATTTTGTGGCTGCAATGATACCTGCGACAACAGCAATACCTAAGGCCCAATTAGCTTTTTTATTAGCTTCATCAGCATCTTTTTGAGCCTGTGTCTTATGGTCGTCTTTGTTCCAGTTGCGGTCATCGCGATGATTCCAATCGTCACGACGGTCGTTGCGATTCCACCGGTCTTCCCAACGCTGATTATCATGGCGCGGACCAGCTGCTTGGGCAACCATTGCGGTACTGCTAAAAGACGTTACCATTACTACCATCACTAAGATTATTTTTGCTAATTTCTGTATCCGATTCATCATAAGTATCACTCCTTTTGTTGATACTCATAGTATACTCGGACGCTGTTACAACGCAGTTACAAGACATTACCATTGGCCACACAAGTTAGTGGCGGTTCGTCCGTATATCTCAGATTTATAACACATAAAAGTATAAAATAGCAAAGATAGCGACGAGGAAACGATAATATGCAAAGGATGCGAGTGTCGATTTATTTAAGAATTTTAAGAACCAAAGGACGGAAATATACGCTACCACAAAAGCTACGACAAAGCCAATAACAATCATGACGAGGTCGTTACTATTGAGGTCATTCAGGCTCTTTAAGAGGTCATAAATGCAGGCAATGAACATGACCGGCACAGCAATGATGAAGGAATAGTCAGCAGCGGCTTTACGGCTAATACCGAGGAATAAGGCACCGCCAATGGTCGAGCCAGAACGAGAGAACCCAGGCCAGAGTGCACAGATTTGGAAGAAACCGACGCAGAAAGCTTGCTTAATAGACATGGTTTCTACATCGTCGCAGACGATAGGCACCCGTTTCTTTTCGGCAATGAGCATGTACAAGCCGCCGACGAAGAGGCCAATAATAACGGTTTCGGTAGAGAACAAATAGGCTTTAATAAAGTGATGGGCAAAGAAACCAATGAGCATGACCGGAACGATGCCGACGGCAATGTGTGCCAGTGTTAAGCCTGTGTCATGGCGATTCCAGTTTTCTTTTTTCAGTAAGTACAGACAGTCGTATTGTTTTGCCATGCGCAAGAATTTTTCTTTGTAAATCAAGAGGACCGACAAAATGGCACCTAACTGAATGAAGACTTCAAAGACGCTGGCCCGGGGCCCATCAAAACCAAGCATGTGGCCGACTAAAATCATATGGCCTGTAGACGATACAGGAATATATTCGGTCAAGCCTTCGACAATCCCTAAGATAACAGCAATTAAATTATCTTCCATAATCGAATGTACAACTCCTTTTTGCCATAGCGGCGTGTTCACAATTTTTTAGAATACGTCGACAATTATATCATAGAGCGAATCATAAGTGAACTATATATTTACTCTTCTATATATACGAAATCCATATACCTACTGGGGACTACGACGGTAGACAATCCACTTTCCTTCTTGGCTGATGTACGACCAATCACTGGGAACGTGTTCGGCAAATTGGTCGGCTTCGTTTTCGTGAATGACTGCAATGACCGGGACGTTAGTCGGTAAGTCTTCAATGGCTAAGAAAGGCATAACGTTTTTCGCATTCCAGCTAATGCTGCCAGGCAGCATGGATGCAATCTTATCTTTCGGTGCCAGCCGCTGCGCTTCATAATTGGAATACCACGCAAAGGACACAGGATATTTACCGCCATACGTGACGACTTGGGTCTGCGCGTCCGCAATGGCATTGACCGTTTCAGCCGCTTCTTCAGCAGATGCATCGCGGCACAGTGGAATGGCCACAGCAAAGGTCAAGACTGTATAAACAATGAAACAGCCAGCCGTCATGTATTTGACCAGTTTTTCCCGGTCTTTTAAAAAGGCTGCAAAGCCGATGGCAATAGGAATCATGTACGGGAACGTATAGGTCATGTATTTCGTTGCCATACATTGATAGGTCACGAAGATAACCAAGGCCCACGTCATGAGGAATTGCTGTTTTACCGAAAACTTAGGTAACGTGCGGTGCTGCACGAGATTGCGCACTGCTGCTGGCACAGCATGACGCCAGTCGTATTTCTTATATGCTAAGGGCAACGTAAACGTCCACGGCATAAAGCCTAAGAGGAAAATGACCGTATAGTAATACCAGACGTTGAACTTAGGATGTTCCGAGACAGTAGCGCGCAAGATGTTATGGACACCGATGAACTGACTGAGGAAATCGCCATCATGCAAGATATACATAGGGCCATACCAAAGAGCTGTAATAGCAAAGAAGAAGAGCAACCCAGAAACTAGTTTCATGTGCAGCAAGGCCCGCCAATCTCTGCGCCAGCCTAAGAAGACGAGAATAATCAGGCCAGGCTGCAAGAGACCAATAGGCCCTTTCGTCAACACGGACAGACTGGCAAAGGCGTAAGCTACATAATACCACTTCGCCTTCCCTTCAGTATAGCCAATAAAGAAGGACATGAGCGTGGCTGCATAAAAGACGAAGAGCGTCATATCTGTAATGACGGCCTTCGATAAGTAGAAATACTCAACTGTCGTCAGTAAGACGAGGCCTGTGACAAAGCCCGTTTTCTTATCATACAAGCGGCTCGCAAAGGCATAGGCCAAGAGAATGCCTACAATGCCAAACATAGCCGGGAAAAAGCGCGCTGCAAATTCACTCATCCCAAAGAACTGAAAGGCTGCAATTAATTCCCAGTAAAAGAAAATGGGTTTATCGTACCAGTAATTACCAAAAATCCGGGGCGAAAGGTAATCATGAGCGCGAATCATTTCGCTCGCCGTTTCGGCATAATTCGATTCTACCGGGTCTGTAATGGCAATGAAGTTATTGCCATTAAGGCACAAAAAGGCCGTTAAAATAACGAGTATATACACATAGGAATGTTTATTCCAACCGGGCATGCTGGTGACCTCCTTTCTTACGTATGGTCACGAAAATATTGATACGTCTTGACTAAGCCATTTTCGATGGTCATGTGCAGTTCCCATAAGAGTAGGGATTTTGCTTTTTCATGAGACAAGACGGAACGGTAAATATCACCACTCCGGGTCGCTGCAAAAGCTGGTTGCAACGATAAGCCGCAGCCGCGACGCAACATATCGATTACATCCAAGAGCGTTACTTCTCGTTCTGTACTGAGGTTGTATGCTTCATTGACGTGTGTCGTTTCTAAAGCGGCGACGATGCCGCTGGCAATATCGCCAACATAAATGTAATCGCGAGACTGCTTGCCGTCACCATAGATGGTAATGGGCAAGCCTTTAGCAGCCCGTTTGGCAAAGACATCGATGACGCCGCCTTCATCGTCAATTTCTTTCCGTTCGCCATATACGTTGGCAAAACGCAAGACTACGTAATCGAGGCCATAACAGTCATGATAAAGTTTTAAATACCCTTCTGCCGTCATTTTGCTGTAGCCATAAAAGGACAAGGGCTGCAGAGGCTGCGTTTCGTGAATAGGCAACGCGTCTTCACCGGGATTGCCATAAACCGCTGCACTAGAAGCAAAAATCACGCGGCCTACATGGTGTGTACAAGCAAATTCTAAGATATCCACAGTGCCCATTACATTTTCGTGAGTATCGTATTTCGGATGTTCCATAGACGTATCGACCCGCGTTTGGGCAGCTAAGTGGACGATAGCATCAAAGTGATTGCGCCCTACAATTTCGCCTAAGGACGGGCACGTCATATCGAGACGAATAAAAGTAGCTTGCGATGGCACATTGTCCCGCAGGCCATGACGCAAATCATCGAGAACAGTCACGTCATCACCGCGCTGTAATAAAGTCTGGACAACATGACTTCCTATAAATCCGGCACCGCCAGTAACTAATATCCGAATATCATTTCCCTCTTTTCTTTCATTTCGTAAGTACAGGCCATAGTATAAGAAAGATGTTTAAACGATTTTTAAACAAAATGAAAAAGGCCTGTAAAGGTAGTTAAATTCTTCTCTTGTAGCGCAAAAAAGGGGCTGTCGCACGTAATTTGTGCGGCAGCCTTTTTGTGTATACATAAA
>UQHB01000070.1 GCA_900540735.1 uncultured Megasphaera sp.
ATAGCGAAAGGGCTGTCGCAAAAGCAAATAAATGCTTTGTGCGACAGCCCCTTTTTATGTATATATTATATGCTATTACCAATCATATTTACCAGTCATAAGGTAAACGAGGAGGCCTTTTTCAGCGTGACGACGGTTTTCGGCTTCGTCGAGAATCGTTTCAAGGTGCTGTTCCATCACATCTTTCGTGATTTCAAATCCCGGATGAATCGGCATATCGTGGAAGACCATCGTGTCCGTGCCAGCTAAAAGTTTTGCATTGATTTGGTACGGCATCATCATGTTAATAATGGAATTTTTCTTTTCTACATATGCCGGGTTGGTGAAGAATTCCATATCGACCCACGTATCCGTGTAGACGCAATCAACATCAGCTACGACTTTTTTCAACTCTTCTTGGGAAATATCCGGAGCTAATTCCGTGTAATGACCCGTCGCTTTTAAGCCGTCATAAAAGTCCTGCCCAACTGCCATGACCTGGCTAAACGGCGTGAGGCCATACATTTCGCCGCCCATTTTCGTGACAATTTCAGCGAGGGAATTATATGTATTATTTTTTGCACCAATGTACAACACTTTCGCTTCAAAGTGGCCTGTCTTTTCGTAGAGCGTCAACATATCGGCTAAAGCCTGGCTCGGATGGAAGGTATTATCGCAGCCGTTAATGACCGGAACCGTAGCGTTTTTCATAAAGCTCAAGGTCGTTTCCGATTTTTTGAAACGCCCCATAATGCAGTCTACGTTACGGCAAACGTATTTGACTTCACTGCCCAAATCACCAATCGTGAAGTTGCTGTCTGCCCATTTCTGATTATACGAACGGCCGCCTAACTCTTCCATGCCAATGGTAAAGGATAAATATGTACGGTTCGAAGTTTTTTCAAATAAGGTGTATAATTTTTTGCCTTCTAAGATGTGGCTAAATTCTTTTTGGTTCTTCTTAATCTTTTCGGCTAATAATAAAATTCCTTGTAATTCTTCTTTCGTGTAATCAGCAAAACTATTCGTATGCTTCATGTTCTAACAATCCTCCAAACTATATGCACAAAACGATTATGTATATATCATACCACAAAGCTCACAAATATTCAAGTTTTTATGCACATTTTATACAACTTCATACATACGAGAATACGTGTGAGGAAGGGGGGGGATACTTTTACGACTTAGGATCTTCGATATGCGTCTTAAAAAGTATACCTTCTTCCCCTACATCTGCAGTCTTGACTCTAGTACAGTTGATATAAAACGAAGCCGCTGGGAGAGGGCGTGTATCTCTCAGCGGCTTCTACTCTATGTAAAGGAAATGAAGTTACATATCGCGGACAACGACTTTTTCGGCAGTGTACGCATTTTCTTTAGGAATATATTTTTTAACAAAGAGGGCGCGAATAGCGTTGAGGATAGCGAGGACCATGACACCAACGTCGGCGAAAATAGCGAGCCACATGTTAGCAATCCCAACGGCACCTAAGACGAGGCAAAGGATTTTAATGCCAATGGCAAACCAAATGTTTTCTTTGACAATACCTAAGCATTTCTTCGCAATTTCCACAGCAGAGGCGACCTTCAAGGGGTCATCGTCCATGAGGACGACATCGGCTGCTTCAATCGCCGCATCAGACCCCATAGTGCCCATAGCAATGCCAATATCGGCACGGGATAAAACAGGCGCGTCATTAATGCCATCACCGACGAAGGCCAACGTTTCGTTTTTCTTCTTCGAGGCTAATAAATGTTCGACTTTCGCCACCTTATCAGCTGGGAGGAGTTCGCTATAGACTACATCCATGCCAAGGTTTTGGGCGACATCATTGGCTACGCTGGCAACGTCGCCTGTGAGCATGACGGTCTTCTTCACGCCGTGCGATTTCAGTGCCGCAATGGCTTGGCGTGCCGTCGGTTTGACAATATCGGCAATGACGATATGACCGGCATACTTGCCATTAACGGCCATGTGGACGATAGTTCCAGTCTGGTGGCAATCGATATAGGGAATATGTAAATGCTGCATCAATTTCGCATTGCCAACGGCGACAGGTACGCCGTCGACATCGGCTGTAATGCCGTTGCCGCTGATTTCTTCGACATTTGTCACGCGGTTGCGGTCAATCTTTTTACCATATGCTTTCTGGAGGCTCTTACTAATAGGATGAGACGAACTGCTTTCGGCAAGGGCAGCGTATTCGAGGAGTTTATCGTCAGCCATGGTGCTATGATGGATAGCGTTGACATCGAAGACCCCTTCCGTCAAGGTCCCGGTTTTATCGAAGACAACGTATTTCGTTTTCGACAGCGTTTCCAGGAAGTTTGCCCCTTTGACGAGGATACCAGCGCGGCTGGCACCGCCAATGCCGGCAAAGAAACTGAGGGGAATACTGATGACTAAGGCACAGGGGCAACTAATGATGAGGAACGTCAAGGCACGATAAATCCATTGACTCCACAGCGGGTCCATATCGAGGAAGAGCATGCGGATGACTGGCGGCAAAATAGCCAGTGCCAACGCACCGTAGCAAACAATCGGCGTATACACGCGGGCAAATTTAGAAATGAACCGTTCTGATTTCGATTTCAAGGAACTTGCATTTTCTACTAAATCGAGGATTTTCGAGACGGTCGATTCATCGAAAGGTTTCGTCGTCTTAATTTTCAAGACACTCGTCATATTGATGCAGCCACTGATGATGTCTTCGCCCGTGCTGATTTCGCGCGGTACGCTTTCACCAGTGAGGGCACTCGTATTGAGCGTCGATTTACCGGAAATAACGACGCCATCGATTGGTACTTTTTCACCAGGCGTAACAACGATGGTCGTACCGACTTCAATATCGTCTGGGTCGACTTGTTCAAGGGAACCGTCTTCTTTTTCGATATTCGCATAATCAGGACGAATATCCATGAGAGCGCTAATGTTGCGGCGGCTCTTGCCAACGGCATAACTTTGGAATAATTCGCCAATCTGGTAAAAGAGCATAACTGCAATGGCTTCGGTGTAATCGGAATCATTGTAGACTGCAATGGCTAAGGCTCCAATAGTCGCCACAGCCATGAGGAAGTTTTCATCAAAGACTTGGCCGTTACGAATGCCTTTATAAGCCTTGTGTAAGACGTCGTAGCCAACGATAAAATAGGGAATTAAATATAAGACAAATTGAAGCCACCCTGAAACAGGTGCTGCATAAATAGCAATCATCAAGACCGCTGCAGCGATGATACGGATAAGCGATTTTCGTTGCTTTTTATTCATGTCCTTCTTCTCCTTTATATGAGTAAATGTTCATATATAATCGTAAAAGTAAGTCCGATAAAGGCAAGCCCCTGTTGCCTGCCTTCACCGGAAGGATAATGCCTCACGGCACGGTAAGCTTATAAAAAGATTTCGCAGTCGTCTTCGACCTTTTTGCAATTCTTTAAGACGTTTTGCATAACTTCTTTCGGGTCTTGGCCATCTTCAAATTCTACTTTCATTTTTAACGTCATGAAATTGACGACAGCATCTTTGACACCTGGTGTTTTTTTCGTAGCATCTTCCATTTTATTGGCGCAATTAGCGCAATCTACATCGATTTTATAGGTTTTCTTCATATGTAACACTCCCTTTAATATATGAGCTACTATTCATCTGTTCATGTCTTAATTATAAATACTTATACGACGAAAGTCAATAGAAAGTTCTTCGGTATGACAAAAAAATACTGCCAGCCCAAAAGGCCAGCAGTATGTGCAACTTACCGTG
>UQHB01000071.1 GCA_900540735.1 uncultured Megasphaera sp.
TATGGATGTGAGGGAATATATACTTCCTTCGCGCAATTTTCATCTGCTGTAAAAACTATATTCATTATTACAATACGGAACGTATTCAACAGAAAACAAAATGGATGCCACCGGTAACATACCGGTTAGCATCCATCTAAACCATCTTATTTAGTTGTCATTACAGTGTCCAGGATTCTGGGTACACATCAGTGTCCAACTACCGAGCTGTCTCTTTCTATTTATATTATACGTCATTATCGGTAGGGATGCAAGAATTTTTATTGGTGGTTAACAGTCTTACTGTTTTTAACGTATTGGGTATCATGCCTTACCTACACAATGTGTGAAATTTTTGGTATAATGAAACAGATGCCCTTTTTGTAGCAATACACGAAGGGCCAATGAATTCATGTTTATATTATGTATATGAGGTGACATTGTGGACGAACAACAATCTGATAAAGTGTTACCGGTTTGTCTGGAAAACGAAATGCAAACGTCCTACATCGACTATGCCATGAGTGTTATCATCACCCGTGCGCTGCCAGATGTACGAGACGGCTTAAAACCTGTGCACCGCCGTATTTTATACGCAATGCACGAAGCAGGCATGACACCGAACAAGCCATACAAAAAGTCAGCGCGTATCGTTGGGGAAGTTCTCGGTAAATATCATCCCCATGGCGATAGCTCCGTATACGATGCGACAGTCCGACTGGCGCAGGATTTCTCCACGCGGTATCCTCTTGTCGACGGCCACGGCAACTTTGGCTCTGTTGACGGCGACTCTGCGGCTGCTATGCGTTACACGGAAGTACGTATGGCAAAAATTACAGGCGAAATGCTGGAAGATATTGATAAAGAAACGGTTGATTTTATGCCGAACTACGACGGTTCGTTACAAGAACCGGTCGTCTTGCCGTCTAAAATCCCGAATCTTCTCGTCAATGGGTCTGCCGGTATTGCTGTCGGCATGGCAACGAATATTCCGCCCCATAATTTAGGCGAAGTCATCGATGGCTGCGTCATGTTAATCGACAATCCTGAAGCAAGCCTCGAAGAAATTATGACGAAAATCAAAGGGCCTGATTTCCCGACAGGGGCGAAAATCATGGGCCATGAAGGTATCGTCAGTGCCTATTCGACAGGCCGTGGTAGCATTAAGATGCGCTCTTGTGCCAATATTGAACCTATGTCTAAAGGGAAACACCGCATTATTTTCACGGAAATCCCGTATCAGGTCAATAAAGCACGGGTCATCGAATCCATTGCTGACCTTTCGCGCAACAAAGAAATCGATGGCATTACAGCTCTCCGCGATGAATCAGACCGTAAAGGCATGCGCATTGTCGTAGAACTGCGCGCTGATGCAAACCCTGATATTGTCTTGAATAAACTGTACAAACACACGCAGTTACAAGAAACATTCGGCGTTATCATGCTAGCTCTCGTCGACGGGCATCCTCGGATTTTGACGTTAAAACAGGTGCTCGACTACTACTTAGGGCACCAAAAAGACGTCATTACACGGCGTTGCAAATTTGAACTCGACAAGGCTCTTGCTCGGGCGCATATTTTAGAAGGCTTGCTCATTGCCCTCGACCACATTGATGAAGTCATTAAGACCATTCGTGAATCGGAAACGGACGATATTGCTAAGTCTTCCTTAATGAGTAAATTCGGCCTTAGTGAAAAACAGGCTATTGCTATCCTCGATATGCGTCTCCGCCGCTTGACCGGCTTAGAACGCGAAAAAATCGAAGAAGAATACAAAGCCTTGGAAGAACGGATTGCGTACCTCCGCGAAGTCCTTGCAGATGAACATAAAGTCATGGAAATTGTCAAAACGGAATTGCTCGATGCAAAGAAAAAATTTGCTGATGAACGACGCACGCAAATCGTAGCGGATTCGTCGGAATTTGCCGTAGAAGACATGATTCCGAATGAACGGATGGTTCTTACGTTGACGCGCCGCGGCTACATGAAGCGCATTAATGCTAATGTCTACCACACGCAGAATAAAGGCGGCCGTGGCATTAAAGGCATGGGCACGAAAGACGAAGATGCTGTAAATCACTTGCTCTTTACGTCGGCGTGGAATACGGTCCTCTTCTTTACGAACTTTGGCCGCGTCTATCGCTTGAAGGCCTACGAAATTCCTGAAGCAAACAGCCGTAACTCAAAAGGCATTGCAGCTATTAACATCTTGCCGCTGGCTTCTGGTGAAAAAGTCAATGCCCTCATCGACCTTGACCAAGTAGACCCGACGATGAACCTCTTTATGGTGACTGAAAAAGGCCTCGTCAAGAAGACGGAATTGTCTGAATTTAAAAATGTCCGCCGCAACGGCCTCATTGCCATTTCCCTCGTCGAAGGCGATCATTTGGCAAAAGTCCGCTTGACCAAAGGCAATCAGACTATCATTTTGGCAACGAAATTAGGCATGGCTATTTGCTTTAACGAAGACGAAGTCCGTCCGATGGGTCGGAATACGCGCGGTGTCCGTGGCATTTCCTTAGCTGAAGGGGATATGGTCATCGGTGCTGATGTCCTTGCGCCAGATTGCCAAGTCCTCACGGTCAGTGAAGAAGGCTTTGGCAAACGGAACAACATGGATGCGTATAAAATCCAGCTCCGTGGCGGTAAAGGCGTGAAGAACTTCAAGATTACGCCGAAGACGGGCGACATTGTCGGTGTCGAAGTCGTCCATGAAAATCAGGAACTCATGCTGATTACGACGAACGGTATCGTCATTCGCACGGATATTGAAAGCATTGGCATCAAGAAAGGCCGCAACACGTCTGGTGTGAAGATTCAAAAACTCGAAGGTGACGACAAAGTCGCAGCACTCGACACGATTTCTATTGAAGGCGACGACGAAGAAAGTGAACCGACGACGTTATTTAAAAAATAATTATAGTATATGTTATATATAAAGGGGAGCCCGGAAGGGCTCCTTTTTGTTGTCTGAAAAAAAGTTTGAGATTTTTCGAATTCCTTACTTGACATTACGTGCTTTTTACGATATACTAATCAAGCCGTCGGGAACGGGACATGTTCCTAAGGCATATGAGGTATGTTTCGCTTGCGCCGTGAGGCAGCATGAAAAAAACTTCAAAAAAAGTTGTTGACAAGCTCACAAAGCTTTGATACAATAAACGAGCTGTTGCGAAAGACATTCGCGACAAGCCATGAAGAAAGTCTTCCAAAACTTCTTCAAAAAAGTGCTTGACAAACTCTTCTGAGTTTGGTAAACTAAGCAAGCCGTCACGAACGGCGATGACCTTTGAAAACTGAACAATGTACCATACGAATGAACGCCAGAGTGCGAGGTCTTATTTATAAGACGTCAAACAATGAGTAAGTATGAACTAACAAACAATAAGTTAGATTGAGCCAAACAGCTCTTCACATATCATGGAGAGTTTGATCCTGGCTCAGGACGAACGCTGGCGGCGTGCTTAACAC
>UQHB01000072.1 GCA_900540735.1 uncultured Megasphaera sp.
ATGCACTGTCTTTTGTATTCATAGCTATATTTCATGAAAATACCCCCTTCACTGGGTTGTCCAGTAAAGGGGGTACGCATTACAAAGGAGTCCTTTTGTATATGTAAGGGAAAATAGGTACTTTTTAAGGCGCATACGGAACGTCCTAAGCCGTAAAAGTACCTATCTTTCCTCGCTCCAAAGCAGCTATATAATTTGGGGCAATAAAAAAGCTGCCCTTTGCAGGACAGCTTCTATGTGGTGATCCATCCGAGATTCGAACTCGGGACACCCTGATTAAAAGTCAGGTGCTCTACCAGCTGAGCTAATGAATCAAGGCTGGCAGGGGTAGCTGGATTCGAACCAGCGCATAGCGGAGTCAAAGTCCGGTGCCTTACCACTTGGCTATACCCCTATGGGGCGAGTAAAGGGATTCGAACCCTTGCGTGACGGAGCCACAATCCGCTGTGTTAACCGCTTCACCATACCCGCCATAGGTATCTACGTTACTGCGTCGCTCTTTCGTAGCACCGCTGTAACGTAGACTATTATAGCAACCAGTCCCCAGATTGTCAAGGACTTTTTTAAATATTTTTACGAATCTTTTACCATTCTTTTTTGCCGTACAAATTCTCTTTTACGAAGTTCGGCAAAACAAAGGCACTGCGCTGAATCCCTTCATTATAATACTTCGTCGAGAACGTCCGCTTCCGGTTCGGTGCCCACGTGAGCGGGTCATACTGCTTCGAACCAATCGTAAAGCAATGCATCCCTGTCGGATAGAGCGGAATGAACGCTGTGTAGACACGCGTAATCGGGAAAATATCAGACACACAGTCAAAAATTTCCTTTAACAACTTGTGATGCATGAACGGCGATTCTGTCTGCTGCACAAAGAGACCATCTTTTTTGAGAGCTTTGTACGTATCCTTGTAGAAATCGTACGAGAATAAGCCTTTGCCCGGGCCTACAGGGTCGGAACAATCGACAATGATAACATCGAAGAAGTTTTCATGTTCCTTCATATAGGCAATGCCGTCGCCTACTTTGACGGTCAACTTCGGATTATTTTCGAGCATAGCACTGGCAATGTTCGGGAAATATTTCTTAGACAATTCAATGACGTCGCCGTCAATATCGACCATCGTGACATGTTCTACTTCGGGATGACGTATAACTTCTCTCGCTGCGCCGCCGTCGCCGCCGCCGATGATGAGGACGTTCTTCGGATTGGGATGTAAAAACATAGGAATGTGGACAATGTTTTCATGATATGTAAATTCATCTCTATCCGATGTTTGGAAAACGCCGTCTAAGACGAGCATGCGTCCGTATTCAATCGAGTCGGCAACAATAATATCTTGAAATTTCGATTTACCTTTATACAAAACTTTCGTTACTTCTGCGTTTAAATCTAAATGTGGCGATTGATGTTCCGTAATGAATTCTTTCATATGAGCCTCCCAAGTATTTTATAGATTATGTTTTATTGTATCATAAATCAGGGCATTTCTAAATAGATAACCAATAATCAATCGTATATAATGAAATATATTTTTAGAAAATATCTCATCTCCCTACCTTACATGTTTGCGTCAATATGATACAATATAGTATAAGATAATATAGCCTTCCTAACTATAGGTAAGGCTAGTCTATAGAATTTTTAGAAAGAATCGGTTACAAAACCGAGTAAGGTGACACATATGACTGAAACATTACATATAGGTATTGATATTGGTTCTACGACTGTCAAAATCGCCGTGCTCAACGAAGCCAAACAGTGCCTTCATGCTTGCTATGTCCGCCATTACACGGACATCCGCCAAAAAGTATGGGACCTCCTGCAAAACGCGTATGAAGTCTTTGGAGACCAACAGATTACCATATCCATTACGGGCTCTGGCGGTATTGCCTTAGCCGATTTCTTAGGCATTCGCTTCGTCCAGGAAGTTATTGCCGGGACGAAAGCCGTACGGACGTACTATCCCAATGCCGATGTGATTATTGAATTAGGCGGTGAAGATGCGAAAATTACGTATCTCACGGGCGGTAACGAACACCGCATGAACGGCAACTGCGCCGGTGGTACAGGCTCCTTTATTGACCAAATGGCGACGCTCCTCCACACGGATGCAAGCGGCCTCAACGACATGGCCAAAAAGGCAGACTCCCTCTACCCCATTGCAGCCCGTTGCGGCGTCTTTGCAAAGACAGATATTCAGGCCTTGTTAAATGAAGGGGCTAGCAAAGAAAACGTAGCCGCTTCTGTTTTCCAGGCTATTGTCTTCCAGACGATTACAGGCCTGGCGTGCGGCCGCCCAATCAAAGGGACTGTGTGCTTCCTCGGTGGGCCCCTCACGTATCTTTCGCAGTTACGGGAACAGTTTGCCAAGACCTTGCATCTCACACCGGACCACGTCATTGCGCCGGAAAACGCCCAAGTTTACGTCGCTATTGGTGCAGCCCTGGGCAGCTTTAACGACCGTCCTATGTCCTTTATGAACCTCATGGGTAAATTAAAGAACGTCGACGATTCGTCCTTAACCCAGTCAGACCGCTTGCCGCCGCTCTTTAAAGACGAAGCTGAACTGGATGCGTTCCGCAAACGGCACAGCCAGCATTCCGTGCCGTACGGCGTTTTGGCCATGTACCAAGGGCCGTGCTACTTAGGCCTCGATGCAGGCTCGACAACGATTAAGGCAGTCCTCCTCAGCGAAGACTGCAAGATTCTCTACTCGCACTACCAGAATAACGAAGGCAGCCCCTTAAAGGCAGCGCAGACGATTATTGAAGAAATTTATAAGCTTTTGTCGCCTGGTGCGTTCATTGCGAAAACAGGTATTACAGGCTACGGCGAAGCCCTGTTAAAAGAAGCACTGCACCTCGATTTAGGCGAAGTCGAAACGATTGCCCATTACCAGGCAGCCGCTCATTTTTGCCCGGACGTAGACTTCATCCTCGATATTGGCGGTCAGGACATGAAATGCAGCCGCCT
>UQHB01000073.1 GCA_900540735.1 uncultured Megasphaera sp.
TCCGATGGTATTTGATAGCTGCCTGGAGTACGCCGTGTCGTTGTGCATAGTGTAAGGTTGCCCGCGTATTGCCGACTGTAAGATTCCCTTGAATATGTCCTTTGAACTGTGGGGCAGCACCACCAAGCGTGGCAATCGCCGTCATCGTCAAAAGCTCGCGCATTTTTAAATCAAGAGACCCACGCGTATAGGTATCGCCAAAGCAATAGGCAGTAAGTGCATCTTGGATAACCTTTTCATCAGCTGGCGCAGTGGCACGACGCTGGGTGATGCGGTCGCCATAAATACCAACTTGCACATCCAAGCCTTTTTGCAGACGGTTAGCATCATTCACAGTGCCTTGTGCCTGTAAAATGAGCCGTATCAGCCTGCGTAACCTGTTGCGCCTCCATAGGGATGATCTGTGTTTGTCTAGTAGTAGTGCCAGCCGCTTTACTTTGCATGGACACGCCAACGAGAATAGCTATAGCCGATAACACCGCTGCGTATTGTTTCACGTGAAACATCATCTGTCATACCTCTTAATAGCCAAGCGACTGAAGCCATGCATTGACATCGCTCGCGGCACTAGTTACATCATCACGAGAGACTGTAAAAGCCTTAGGATTGACCGTGGCATTACTTTCTATGCTCGTAATCGTATCGACTGTCCCGGTAAGGCCGCTGCCGCCGTGCGTAGAGAAGAGGACGATATTCTTCCCAGCAAAATCATGGCTTTCTAAGAACGTATAGACCGGCATGGGCATAGTTCCCCACCAAATAGGATAGCCAATGAAAATCGTATCATACTTACTCCAGTCTGCATTGATGTCTTGAATAGGTGGACGAGCTTCTATGGACGCTTCGACTTTTCCTTTGGCTACGAGAGTGGCATGGGCTGTAGGATACGCGTCTTGCGGTGTAATACGGAATATGTCAGCTCCCGTTTTATTTTGAATAGTCTGGGCAATAAACTACGTCGACCCTTGGACTGATGTCATGGCATCCGTTTCAGGCTGCGAAAAATAGACGATAGCCATCTTGCTCTTGCCCGTATTGGGCTGCGGCTGGACTGCTGCCCCTTTAATGGAAGCCCCGGCATTGGCATCGACACTAGCAGTCTGTGTCGTTTGCTGTTTCGTCGCACCTGTACTACTATCAGCAGATGAAGCATTACCCAATAAGCCATTGCAGGCCGTAAGACTCACCATCATGCCTACTCCCATAACTACAGCTACGTCTCTTTAACATATTCCGTCTCCTCCTTAAAAATTTATAACTATATCGAGAATTTCTTGTTATTTCCTTATTTCTTCTGTACAATGTAAGTATACAAGACGGTTGTTGCTACCGGTCAAGCACTTTGAAGAAATATTTAGCCCTCTGTCTCGAAGGGAAATGTTCCATTGAAGAACGACAAGCTATGCTCGCCGTGAAACGGCAAGAACTGGAAGCGAAGAAGAAAAAATTAGAAGACAGCATCGCCTATATTGATTGGAAAGAGAATTTCTATAACGATATCCTTGCCGGGAAAATCCCATATCAAAGTAATCTCATCAAGACTAATGGCGAATAAAATTGGTCAAAGAATGGTCTTCTTGCGGGGGTAATCCATACCGCTTCTTCCCAAGAGCAATACTCTTCATGAGGAACGTCATATTCCGCGCTAAGGTCCGCATGCTTTGCAGCCTTTCGGCATCACCAGCAGCTTCGCCCGGTTCCCGTCCATGGACGCTGTTCCAGTACTGACCGGATGCAATGGGCATGCCGCTAATAGTAAAGAATTTATTCAGTTCATCAAACGTCGCCGACAACCCACCGCGACGGGCAACGACGACAGACACACCGACTTTCATGGTCTTATCAAAAGGCGTACTAAAGAATAATCGTGTCAAAAAGGCTACTAACGTTGCATTAGCCGATGCAAAATAGACGGGACTAGCAATGATCAATCCATCACAAGCAGCAAATTTTGGTGCCGTTTCATTGACTATATCAGGAAAGACACATTTGCCAGTCTTAGCACACTGACGACAGGCAATACAGCCGCAAATAGGTTTCATACCAAGTTGAATCGTTTCTGTTTCTATTCCTTCAGCCGTAAAAATATGTTGCATTTCTTCTAGGGCCAAAGCCGTATTGTCATGTACGTGAGGCGAGCCATTAATTATGAGTACCTTCATGTATATTACCTTCTTTTTATATTTGATGAATTGCAACTTTTAGTGCGACACTCGTAATTCATGTACAAGTACCTCAAA
>UQHB01000074.1 GCA_900540735.1 uncultured Megasphaera sp.
TGCATAGGTTTTGAAATATATAAAACGGATATTAACGTTTCGAGAACTTAATTTCTAGTTTTTATGCGGTTTCTCGGCTAATTTGTATATTACATGTATATTACGTTTTAGGGCTAAAACTATATTATTAAATTTAAAAAAAGAGGATGCTTTTTTAAATTTAATATTTGTTGTCTCCCTATATGAGTGTCTCTATATAATTTTAGTATATTATTTTATATTGGCGAAATTGTCAGCGGCGCCGAAATCACGGCCTCGAAGGTGTTGGGCTTACATTTCGACGCCGCCGACCTTGGCCAGCCAGAACTGGCAAAAAAAATTGAAGCGTTATCACCAGCTCAGCGATTAAAGCTGATTGAACTGGTGGGATACCTATGAAAAAAAAAAGCCAGTATCCTCGCCAGAAAATCAGCAGAGCAAAAAAAGCCATTACGAGATACAAATGTTATGCGTTCACGCATTTGCCGCCAATGCGGAAAAGAATTTGAAGGCGGCCCACGAGCCTGGTATTGCTCTACGTGTCGTGCAGAACGCCGCCGCGAAGCCGATAAACGGGCAAAACAGAATAAAAGAGCTGGCAAGTCTGTCCGTATCGGTCAAACGGTCCGTAAATGTGCCGTTTGTGGCGAGCCGATTGTCATAATGGCAGCCACTCAAAAATACTGCAAACGATGCGCAGCCGAAGCGGTTAAGGAAGTCGACCGTCGGCAGGGCCGCGAATGGTCAAGAAAAAAGCTTGCCAATCCAGCTTATCGCAAAGAGCGAAACAATAGGCGGCGCGGCAAAGAGGCTTTTTATACGTATAACTATAGGCGTAAAAAGAAGGGACTTACTCCTATATCACGTGAGGAGTATGAAAAGACAAAAAAACAGTAATCAATGTACACCGGAACACAAAAAAAGGCTGCACCATTTGGGAAAATCCCAAATGGTGCAGCCTTTTTTCGCTATTTTGCGTGACGCATATTTATTTTAGCACACTATACAATAATGCGCTACCAGCGACGACCGCCCACATATCACGCTGCCGACGCAAGACGGCTTGCTTATGTTCCATTGCCTTTATTTCGTTGGTCAATCTCATCAAGGATTCGTTTTGCTTCTGCAATGTCACTTCGGCCTTGTTTAACGAGCTGCTTGTTGTCGTCAATAATTCTTGAGTCTGTGTCAGCTCGGCCTTGCATTTCATCAAGTCGTCCTGTAGCTGCATCAAGGTTTGCTTGTCCGCTGTCGAGTCTTGACCGAGCAGCGTCAATTTGGTTTGTAGCGTCTCCAATGTCATGTCTTGCCGATTGATTATCTCTTTGAGCCTGTTGTACTGACTGAGTTGCATTGTGACTGTCTGCTCTGGCGCGGCTATCGATGTATCTGCCGTATAGCCAGCAACCGGCAAGGACAAGAACACAAACAATACCAGCAAGCAACAGATTCTTTTTGCTTCTTTCATTCATCATTGCTCCTCTGCGGTTTTCCAATCATCGCCTAACAAATCTGTCTGGCTAGCTAACCAGGGCACGACATATCCTTGAGCTGTTTTCATTGCAATATATGCGCCATAATCCACTTTACCATCTTCAGCTGCAATACTTTTTGCAATATCTGTTCTAGCTGGATACCGTCCTACAGGAACATAATACAGGAACATGCCTTTTCCATTCCAACCTTTACGAGTAACTTTTTTCCCTTGTTTTAGTGCTTCTAATGCTTTACCAAAATTCATAATAGATTCCTCCTAACATATCATCAAAATTGAGGCCATAATAAACCTATTAATGAAATACCTTTACACCATCATGCTAATACATCACATCTAAATCCACAGCAATGCCGCCAATGTTCCCAGTATCGCTGTACTGCCAGATAGGCACATTGCGTTCCGGGTGTTCCAGTTTATACCAGTTCGTCTTATCGTAATTCGCTACAAAAAACGGTACATACAAGGGAATCATATTTGTATTGACGTAATTCGTGAACGTGTCATACGACGCATACACACCGGCATATATGTTAGCGGCATTCATCGTATTAATCCACGACATAATGACGCTGGCTAACTTATCACTACCTAAGGCTTTTTGACTTTCTTCTTCTATATCGAGCCAGATACCTGCTTTGAGTTCTACGCCGCTCAAATACGTACGCATGACATCTAACAGCCAAAGAGCTTCATTTGC